>NZ_KI914644.1:0-27621 GCF_000520495.1 Arthrobacter sp. H14 | reverse complement strand
AGTGTTGAAAATGTCAGTCATGGAAATCGTTCCTCCTGATGGGGAATTGGTTCAGGACGCAGGAATACCTACGTTTCAGCGCCCTGCTGAAGCGGTGCGGGAAATTAGTTGAGCGGGCCGATTCGGATGAGGAATTCCGTGTCGTGATCATCGGGGAAATGCTCGCCTTCAAAGAGCGGATCCCGCTCCAGCGATGCGCCGCGTTCCTGCGCGAAACTCCGGAAAAGCCGGTTGGACGCTACGTTGTCTGCCGTGATGGTGGTTTCGAGCCATCTGGCACCGTCCACCCGTTCGGCCAGGGCGTCGAGCATGGATGCGGCAAGCCTGCGGCCGCGGTAATCGGCGTCGACGGCCACCTGCCAAACCAGCAGGGTCTCGGGGTCTTCCGGGCGGAAGTAGGCCGAGATAAAGCCTACGGGTTCGCCATCGATTGTGGCCATGATCGTGGTGTCGGCGAAGTCGCGGCACCAGAGCAGATAAGTGTAGGAGGAATTAAGATCCAGGGTCTGGGAATCTTTGGCGATCCGCCAGAGGTACTGGCCGTCATCGAGGGCCGGGCGATGGAACTGTGCAACCGAACTTGGACGTGTTTGCGGGTCTGCGTGTTGAACAACCATTTGTCCAAAGCTAGCGAACTGATAGCTAAAATCAACCGCAGAAGCCGCTTCCGGGGCCTAAAACGCCGGTTTTAACCGGTTGCGGCGGACGGCCCATTCCCGATCTATCCATGAGCTGACAGGCAATGCAGTACATGCGTCAACTGGAATGTCACGATTAGGTCACATTACGACATGTGATGACTTTTTCGGGAGCGCCGGATCGCGCTCGCGGCGCGGAAGTGATGGCTTTGGGGAAGCGCAGGCAGGGTCGTACGAGCTCTTGACAATCCGGTCGAGCGTCTTTATCGGCGGGTCAGTGTTCCGGTGCCGGAAGGTGTTCCGGCGAGCAGGTCCGCTTCGATGGCGGAGACAGTTTTGAGCAACCGCGGGAGGTAGTCGGAGACGATCGATTCGACCGTGACGCCGGATGTCTGGGCGGAGACGTTGATGGCGGCCGTCACGCGGCCGTTGCGGTCCCGGACCGGCGCCGCAATAGACCTCAGGCCCGCTTCCAGTTCCTCGTCCACCAGGGCGTAGCCCTGGCGCCGGACCTGGCCCAGCACTTCACGCAGCCGTACCGGTTCATGAACCGTGTTGGAAGTCAGCGGCTTCAGTTCCGCCGTCGCCAGGTAGTCATCAAGCTGCCCCGGAGACAGGGCCGCCAGGTGCACCCGGCCCATCGACGTCGCATAGGCCGGAAACCGTGTGCCAAGATTGATGCCAACCGTCATGATTCGACGGGTGGGCACCCGCGCGACATATACAATCTCGTGCCCGTCCAATACCGATGCCGACGTCGACTCATGCAGGTCGATGGAGAGTTGCTCCAGATGCGGCTGTGCGATTTCGGGCAGGGACAGTCCGGATAGGTAGCTGTAACCGAGCTCAAGCACCCGCGCGGTCAGCACAAACAGTCGCCCGTCGGTGCGCACATAGCCCAGCTCGACCAGGGTCAGCAGGAACCGGCGGGCCGTGGCCCGCGTCAGGCCGGTTTTCCGGGCGACCTCGCTGAGCGTCATCTCCGGACTGTCGCTGTCGAAGGCGCGGATGACCGAGAGGCCCCGCGCCAGCGACTGTACGTATTGTCCGCTCGGAAATGGCGCTTCACTCGTCTCGGTCATCCCAATATCCTAGTTGGCCACCGTCGTCTATTTGTTTTCGAGCACCACAGCAAGGCCTTGGCCGACGCCGATGCAGATTGCCGCCACGCCGATTCCGCCGCCACGCCGCTTGAGCTCGTGCGCCAGATGGCCGACGATCCTCGAGCCAGAAGCGCCGAGCGGATGCCCCAGGGCGATCGCTCCCCCGTGGATGTTGACTTTCTCCGGATCCAGCTCAGGCCACAGTTTCAGGCAGGCCAGGCTTTGTGCCGCGAAGGCCTCATTAAGTTCGACGGCGTCGACATCGTCCCAGCCCAACCCGGCACGGGCGAGGGCACGGTTGGCCGCTTCGACCGGGGCAATTCCGAAAACGTTGGGGTCATTGCCGGCGACGCCGCGGGACACGACCCGGGCCAGCGGTTCCGTTCCTAAGCCAGCGGCTTCACCACCAAGCAGGATGGCACCGGCGCCGTCGTTCAGCGGTGAGGAGTTGCCTGCGGTGACCGTGCCGTTCTCCCGGAATACCGGCCTCAGTCCGGCGAGTGTCTCGAGGGTCGAGTCGGCCCGGATGGCTTCATCCCGCTCGAGCACACCGTCGACCGGAAGCACTTCGTTGGCGTAGATGCCCTCATCCCAGGCCTGAGCCGCCAGCCGGTGGCTGCGGACCGCGAATTCGTCCTGCTCTTCGCGGCTGATCCCGTACATGTCGGCGAGGATTTCGGCGGTCTCCCCCAGCGGCACGGTCCATTTATCCGGCATCTCGGGATTGACCATCCGCCATCCCAGCGTGGTCGAATGCAGCGTTTCATTGCCGGCCGGGAAGCCCTTGGCGGACTTCTGCAGAACCCACGGCGCACGGCTCATGGATTCGACGCCGCCGGCCACGATGACATCCGCGTCACCGGTTTCGATTGCGCGGCTGCCCTGGATGACCGCCTCGAGGCTTGAACCGCAGAGCCGGTTAACCGTCGCGCCCGGAACCGACGTCGGCAGCCCGGCCAGCAGCGAAGCCATCCGGGCGACATTCCGGTTGTCTTCGCCGGCCTGGTTCGCGTCTCCCAGCAGCACCTCGTCGATCGCGGCAGGATCCAGATCCGGATGCCGCGCCAGCAGCGACGACAGCACGCCCGCGGCCAGATCGTCCGGTCGGATGCCGGCCAACGCCTTGCCGTAGCGGCCAAATGGGGTGCGGACGGCGTCGTAAATAAAGCTTCCACTCATGCCGCCACCAACCCGTCCTGCAGCCGCAGCCCCATCGCCTCTTCCAACCCGGCAAGATCCAGGTCCGCGAAGATCTCCAGGACACGGATTTGCCCCTCGGACAGTTCAAAAATCGCCATGTCAGTGTAAATCCGTTCCACGCAGCCAAGGCCGGTCAGCGGGTAGGTGCACTGCTCGACGATCTTGCATTGGCCCGTCTTGGTGAAGAGATCCATCATCACGTAGACATGCTTCGCCCCAATGGCCAGATCCATGGCGCCCCCGACGGCGGGAATCGCGTCAGGCGCGCCGGTATGCCAGTTCGCCAGGTCCCCGTTGATGGCCACCTGGTAGGCACCCAGGACGCAGTAGTCGATGTGCCCGCCGCGCATCATTGCGAACGAGTCGGCATGGTGGAAGTAGCTGGCTCCCGGTGGCTCCGTGACCGGGATCTTGCCGGCGTTGATCAGGTCGCCGTCGATCTCATCCTCCGCGGCGGCGCGGCCCATGCCGAGCATGCCGTTTTCAGTGTGCAGGATGATCTCCCGGTCCTCCGGAAGGTAGTCGGCGACCAGGGTCGGCAATCCAATGCCCAGGTTGACGACGGCGCCGTCGGGGAAGTCACCGGCCAGACGCTCGGCTATTTCCGTGCGGCTGAGTTTCATGATGCCTTTCCTTCCATCCGGACGGAGTCTTGTGGCAGCTCCAGCACCCGGTCAACATAAATGCCGGGGGTGACCATCGCTTCCGGGTCCAGCTCCCCAAGTTCGACAACGCTGTCCACCTGGGCAATCGTCGTCGTCGCCGCTGCAGCCATAATGGGGCCGAAGTTGCGGGCGGTCTTGCGGTACACCAGGTTGCCCCGGCGGTCGGATTTCAACGCCTTGATCAGCGCGAAGTCTGCCTTGATCGGGTACTCAAGAACGTAGTTCCGCCCGTCGATTTCGCGGGTCTCCTTACCCTCGGCCAGCATGGTTCCAAACCCGGTGGGCGTGAAGAAGGCGCCGACGCCGGCCCCGGCCGCGCGGATGCGCTCGGCCAGGTTGCCCTGCGGGACAATTTCCAACTCGATCTCCCCGGCCCGGTACCGCTCATCGAAAATCTGTGAGTCCTTCTGCCGCGGGAAGGAGCAGATCATCTTGCGGACCTGTCCTGCTCCGATGAGCGCAGCCAGACCGGTGGTGCCGTTTCCCGCGTTGTTATTGACGACGACGAGGTCCTTGGCGCCATGCTCGAGCAGCGCATCAATAAGCTCGACCGGCTGTCCGGCCTTTCCAAATCCACCGATCATGACGGTGGCGCCGTCCGGGATATCGGCAACCGCCTCGCCGGCGCTGCCGACTCTCTTGTTGACCATGGTGTCCTTCCGTACGCATTACAAACTTATGTTCTACTAGTGAACATAGCATGAGGAGCGTCACAAGGCAATGTCGCGAAGGCGCGAAGGAAGCATGTGAACGCAGGCAGCAGGCAACAGAAGCCAGATCGGGCAGCTACATACAGACTGTATGTATTGGATAGTAATATGTATGTATGAGTTCATTGTTGCAGATCAGAAACGTTCCAGAGGAAGCTCGACGGGTCCTGAAATCCCGCGCTGCTGAACGCGGAGAATCGCTGAACACGTATCTGCTTGGTCTAATTGCCCGCGAAGTGGAACGCCCTACAGTCAGCCAGGTCCTTGAACGTGCCGCCTCAAGAGCCGAACGCGCCGGCGGATCCTCGGTGGATTTTATAGCCGCTGCCCGCAGCGAACGTGATGAAGAGGTTGAGTCCAGGTCGAAAGCATGATCGTGGTGGATGCCGCCGCCGTAGTTGACGCCCTGGTTCTGACTGGCGGGGCCCATGAGCTTCGCGGTTTCATGGCACAGCATGAATTGAATGCGCCCACATTGCTCGATTATGAGGTGATTTCCGCGGTGCGCGGTCTCACTATGGCTGGTCGACTGAGCGTAGCCAGAGCCGAAGATTTCCTAACCGACTTTGACGATTTACCGATCACACGTTGGTCATCCAGCCATTCGCTGCGCAGGCGGTCATTTCAGCTGCGGGACAACGTTTCCGCCTACGATGCCGCGTATGTTGTGTTGGCCGAGGCGCTCGGTTGTCCCCTGCTTACACGCGATGCACGATTATCCAGATCCAGTGGTCACAGCGCCCGAATTGAGGTTCATTAGATTATTCCGCTGTGATGGTGACGACGCGGGTGAACAGGATGGCCTCGGTGATCCAGTGCAGGAGGTCGACCTTCAGGGTGTATTTGCCGGCTGCGGGTGGGTGCAACAGGATGTCGTAGCGTTCGGCCGCACCGAAGTTGATGATGCTCGTAATTAACGGGCTGCCGGCATCGCGGATTGGCGGGGACTCTCCCAACGGGTCCGAGGTATCGCGGAACGGCCGGCCATCGTGGGATATGAGCTCCGCCATGGGGACAGGCGTGGTGCCTGCCGCATCGGTGAAGTGCATGTCGACCGGGAAATAATTCGCATTCAGCAACCGCACAAGGGTCGGCGCGCCGCCTGTGCCTGCTGCCTTGGCGCGCAGTGCGCCGCGCAACTGCCATGGACCCTCGTCCTCCGGACCCTTTGCCAGCTCTCCGCCGAGCAGATAGAAATGCTCCGGTTCGAAGCGGTCCAGTCCCACGTCCTCCCCCGAAAGGCCGGCCGCATGGTTCATCTCATGCCAGCGGGGATCCAGGGAGTACGGGATGAGAATGGCCTCGGTATCGATGTCGTATTCCGGCCCGTCGACGAACGCTCTCCGGGTATTGGGCCGCACCGGGTACTTCGGGTCGACCACCGGATCGATCACCACTGGACCAAACATCCCCATCTGGACGTGCAGTGGAGTATTGACATGGCAGTGATAGAAGTAGGTTCCTGCAGCTCCGGAATTCGCATCTCCCGAATGACCGATCTCCGGCACCCACTGGTAGGTGTAGTGTCCCGACACTACGAAAGAGGTGTGTCCCACTCCGTCATTGCGCGGATCCGGTTCGATCCCGTGCCAATGGATGGTGTGCGCCCCCTTGCTGGGGCTCACGGTTCCGTGGAATATTTCCCCCTCCGTGAGCCGCAACAGCGGTGATGGAAATGTCTTCTCGATTTCATCGGTCTCAAAAAACCACATCTCATGCTCGGCGCCGTCGTCGAATTCCATATCATCGCTGCGGAAATCCAACTCATAGGACTGGTCAGCGTCCTCCAGGAACTCCGTTTCCGGACTGCCCTCCTGGATCTGGTCGGAGCTGAACTCCACCTGGCTGCGGTAGAGGTGGTGCGGTGATTCACTCATGGTGACTGTCCTTCCGAAACCGTGCCGGAATTGCCCTGTGTGGCGCCGTCCGGCGGTACCTCAACGGGTATGGGTGGCGGCGGAATGTCGACCGGGGCGGAAATCGCCCAGTGCCCTACGAGTCCGGCCGGGTACATTCCGCCCATAGCGACCTGGGACGGTTCGGCATGGCAGTGCATCGGGTAGATCCAGTCGCCCGTCCGCGCATTCCAGACTGTTGCAGTAGCCTCCGGCGGACGCTTTACCGGCAGGACGCAGTCCCTCCGGTCGAGCGGATGAACCTCGACCACGTCCTCCCACTGCTGCAGTACTACATGTCCTTCCGCATCGATAAAGCCGCCTGTCCGCGGAAACGGCGTACCGTTCCGGCCAACAGTCCAGATGTGGTTGCCGTGGAAATGCAATTGGTGATGCACGATGCCGGCGTTAATGAACCGCATCATGTGCCCGGTCCGCACGGTGTCCGGTGTGACGCCCTGGCTGAAGTCCCTAACGTCCACCTGCCGGGCAGCCCCGGACATCAAGGTGTCCTCCTCGCGGAGATGGTTGAGAGCTTCGTCGATGCTGACGCCCAGGGATTCAAAGCCGCTGCGGTCATTAAGTGTGAAATACCGCGGGTACGCCGGAGTCACGGCAGGGTCAACGGTTTGACCCTGGGAAGCCAGCCTGGCCCACTCCGGCTCGATGTCATGGCAGAACCAGAGCCACTGCCGTTCGAACTCCTCCCCGCCAGGAGTGATCCGCCACGGCTCCTCGGTATTGGCCACGAACAGGGCTCCGGCCAGGCCAAGGGTGCGCTGCACCGGGTCCAGCAGTGCATCATCAGGACTCGTGCCCGGGTCGCAGTAGATGTAAGTTCCGGCCGGCGGCGCCTCGAATTCCAGCAGTTTCGAGGACCCGGGAGCGATCCTTCCGGTGGTGGTGTGCCTGCGGATGGCGGTGGGCGAATCGCCGGGAGCTGTATTGAGGAAGGACAGTTCATGCTCGTCGGCGAGGGTATTGTGCACGCGCAGGCTGATGGTGCTGCCGGCCTCGGCAATGATGGTACGTTCCGGGAAGTAGCTGGCCCAGTAGGCCCGGCGGACCAGATATTGACCGGGATTGATCGGATCTGAGTAGAGTGGTTCCGGCCGTCCCAGATGCGGGGACGTGGCGTTCAGTGGATACTTTCGGCTCTTCACCAGCCGGCCATCGGCCGTAAACACGTGTGGAGGGAGGGTGAGGCTTGGCGCGGCGTCGTCAACCGCCGTCGGCCGGTCACCAAATCCACGGTGGTAGACGAGCGCACCGTCCACCATGGGGACGAAACCGTCGTTGATGTAAACGTTCAGCGTTTTCATGACTGCCCCGAAACGAATGACGGAATGCCGAGCGACAACCGCTCACCGTGCAGCGCATCGGTAAATTCAAGAGTGAAACCGGCCGCGTCCGACGGGGCAAGATAACTGACCCACATCAGCTCCATGGATCCGGGCGGGATCGATCCGGCCCGACGGCTGAAGTCCCTGGGAGTGATGGTCTCTCCACCATGACGCCGGAGCCTGAGCTGCCCGGGGGAAAAGGGCACCGGCAGCTTTTCTTCGTTAAAGACTTTTACTTCCAGCACGACGACGTCGCCCCACGTCTGGTTCCCGGGTTGCGGATAGCCGGTGGCCGGCGCTGAACCACTCTGTCCGCCGTGTCCATTTGAGTGGCTGTTGACCATGCCGCTGGCCGAGACCGCGGAGGTCCGCTCCAGTGTGTCCGCCTCCGCTGCGACCTGGCGTGGCGGTCCGTTCTGCGCTGCACTGACCAGGCGGAGGAATTCCTCCGGTCCGGGCGCGGCACTGGACGCAGGTGTTCCATCCGCGCCCAGGCGGGCTCCGCGGACTGCGCGGGTGACCTGCAGTTTGTCAGCGGCACCGACCATCGGCCCCGCGCCGGGATCCACGCCCGATGTGGCGACGCCATAGGTTCCGGCCGCCGCAATCGTCGCGGCTCCGGCGCCAAATACCACGATGAACTGCCGGCGTGAAACGCCCGGGAGCCCCGTTTCTTCTGCTTCTGTTTCCGAGGTCATCTTCCAAGCCCCAACCCAGTTGACGGTGTTGCGAGAAGATGATTATGCTCCGCAAGTCTTGGGTAAACCTTGGTGGTTAGCGGGCTGCGGCTTCGGCGATGATCGGCTGGGCGATCTTAAAGGCGGAGTTGGCCGACGGGACGCTGCAATAGACCGCGGACTGAAGCAGGACCTCCTTGATTTCGTCCGGCGTCAGTCCGTTGCGCAGTGCCGCACGGATGTGCATACCGAGCTCGTCCATATGTCCGCCGGCGATCAGCGCCGTGATAGTGATGACGCTCCGCGTTTTCCGGTCCAGCCCCGGGCGGGTCCAGATCTCGCCCCAGGCTGTGCGGGTGATCATGTTCTGAAAGTCGGCGGTGAAGTCGTCGATTCCGGCGTTGGCCCGGTCGACGTGCTCGTCGCCCAGAACTTCCCGCCGTACTGCCATGCCGGCGTCGAACCGCTTTGAACCTTCCGCGCCACCGTCGTCGTGCGTGCTCATTCAGACTCTTTCACAAGATTCATCATCGCCTGCGCCACCTGATCCGGCTGCTCGATGGGGGCCAGGTGGGCGGCATCCGTAATGGTCGCGTACTTCGCCCCGGGGATTCCATCGGCAACTGACCGTCCCAGCTCAGGCGGTGTGACGCCGTCGTGCTCGCCCGAAAGTACGAGGGTTGGCACGGAAACCTCGCCAAGCTGGTCCCGCACATCAAAGCCGGCGAGCGCCTCGCACAGGTAGGCGTAGGAGCCGTTATCCGCATCCGAAACGTCGTGCAGCAGGCGTGCCGCCGAGTCCGGGTCCCGCTCAATGTAGCCGGGCGCGAACCAGCGCTTTGCGGAGCCATCCACGAGTACCGGTGTTCCCTGCTTGCGGACCTGCCCAGCACGCTCCTCCCAGGCCTCCGCCTCGCCGATTTTGGCCCCGGAACAGATGACTGCGAGGCTCCCCAGCCGGTCCGGATAGCGCAGCGCGAGATCGAGGCCGACGCTGCCGCACAGCGATATCCCCGCGTAGTGGAACGTGTCCATCTTCAGGGTGTCGGCCAGCTCCACGACCTGGTCTGCGACGGCGGAGATCGTCAGCGGACCCGCGGCGGCGACCTGCGGCCCGTGCCCGGGGAGCTCGTAGTTTGCGATGTTCCAGTCCTGCGGAAACAGAGCCGCGGCCTTCGACCAGACAAACGAGGATGTTCCCAGCGAAGGACCGAGGATGAGGTTGGTTCCGGCCATTATGGCTCCTGTCTAACGAAATGTTGTTGGTACGCGGACAATGCGCGGCCGATGAAGGCGTCCGAACAGCCAACGTACCCGGAAGGGTCGAGGAGTTGCTCCACGGAGGGTTTTTCCCCGTCGTCCGCGCGGTCGGCGCCGTTGAGGGCAGCGGCCAGGAGTGTCTGCAGATCCTCCCCGGCTCCGGCCCGGATAATCAGCTGCTGCACCTGGTCTTTGCCGAGCACCGGGGCGAGTTCCAGCATCAGCCGTTCACTCAGCACCAGACCACCGCTCAAATTCAGGTTGGCCTTCATTTTCGCATCGTCGATCTGCAGCCCGGGGGTCAGTTCCGCGGCGAGTGCGGCCGAACCGCCGACGAGCCGCAGCAGTTCCTGCAGACTCGACCATTCGGTATGCCAGGCTCCGTCGGGCCGTTCATCCACGGCGAGGGCGCTGCGGTGCAGTTCCGCTGCCAGCGCCGGTGCTTTCCGTGCCGCGGCGTTCATCAGGACGCTGAGCACGGGGTTCTGCTTTTGCGGCATCGCGGACGATCCGCCCCTGCCGGCTGCCGCAGGCTCGGCTACTTCGGCAATTTCCGTCCGGGACAGCAAAGCAATGTCGACGGCGATCTTCCCGAGCGCGTCGTTAACGCCCGCCAGGGCATCGCCGAGTTCCGTCACCGGAGCCCGCCTGGTGTGCCACGGCATAGCCGGCGCAAGCAGCCCCAGTTCGGCGGCAAAGGTGTCGACGACGGCGAGCGCGTCAGCCGGATTCAACAGCTGGGCAGTGGCGGCCAGCGTCCCGGATGCTCCGCCAAGCTGCGCCGGCAACTCCGGCGCCAGACGTTCAAGCCGCCGTGCCGCCGTCGTTAATCCATACAACCATCCGGCTGCCTTGAGACCGAAGGTGGTGGGCACCGATTGCTGGGTCAGCGTGCGGGCGGCCATCACCGTGGAGCGGTGGCGGTCGGCCAACGAGGCCAGTCCGGCTGCCGCCGTGCGGAGGTCGGCCAGGATGATCCGGACCGCCCGTACTGCGACAAGCATCAGGGCGGAGTCGACAATGTCCTGGCTGGTGGCGCTCTTGTGCACCGACGCCACCGCCTCCGGATCGAGCTGCCGCACCTGTTCGCGCAGGTCGGACAGCAGCGGGATCACCGGATTTCCGCCGCCCCGGGCACGCAGCGCAATGGAGCGGACGTCGAAATTGTCCGGATCGGCGGCCGCACGGATGGTGCCCACATGGGCCTGCGGAATCGCGTCGTGCCGGGCCAGGGCCGTGGCCAGTGCCACCTCCACTTCGAGCATGCAGGCCAGGATGGACTCATCCGAAGTGGCTGCCGCGGCGGGCGTGCCGGACCACATCGGCGCCGTCAACGAATAATCATGCACGGCTGGGTCAGTCGAAGGCAAGGAACACCGTCTCCTGCGGACCCTGCAAGTGGATGTCATGCCGGATGGATCCGTCCCCGCCGCGGGTGGCGGTTACCGTGGCGCGATCTTCCTCATCCAGGCTGGTGAGGAACGGATCCGTGACGTGGAGTTCTTCATGGCCGGGCAGGTAGATCCGGGTATGCAGCTTGTTGATCAGTCCCCGGCTGAATACTGCGACGGCGATGAACGGCGCTTTACTGTCCGCACCGGCGTCGTTCCCGCCGCTGCTTGAGGAGGCGCCGGTACTTGAGATGGGACCCGGAATCACGGTGGAGAATTGGTAATGCCCCGCTGCATCGGTTTCCGAACGGCCGAACCCCGTAAAGGTGTGCCCGTCACGGTG
Source organism: Arthrobacter sp. H14 (assembly GCF_000520495.1). Taxonomy (GTDB): domain Bacteria; phylum Actinomycetota; class Actinomycetes; order Actinomycetales; family Micrococcaceae; genus Arthrobacter_C. Next base: position 16,396 of record NZ_KI914644.1, on the reverse strand, counting down.
CAGCGAACCCGGCTCCCGGGGGATCCTGCCGTCCTGGTCTGCCTGCCAGATCTCGAGAATGGCATCAGGAATCGGATCGCCATTGCCGTCGAAGACATAGCCGTGCAGCCGCACTGCCTTCGGATTGTGTGGCGGCACCAGATCCGGTCCGCCTTCGAAAGGCAGGGCGTAGCCGAAGAACGGGCCGACAGTCTGCCCCGGCGTTGGAGCTGGGCTGGTTGAGGGGTTACTCATTCGTCGTCTCCTTCGGGCTCAACCCAGGTGGCTTTGGACCCGGTGAGGACAATGTCCCAACGGTATCCCAGAGCCCATTCCGGGGAGGTGAGGCTGTGGTCGAATTTCGCCACCAGGCGTTCCCTGGCATCGGGATCGACGATGGAATTGTAAATCGGATCCAGCGGGAACAGCGGATCTCCGGGGAAGTACATCTGGGTCACGATCCGCTGGGTGAAGGCGGTGCCGAAAACCGAGAAGTGAATGTGCGCGGGCCGCCAGGCGTTGCGGTGATTCTTCCAGGGGTAGGCGCCGGGCTTGATGGTCAGGAAACTGTAGCCGCCGTCGTCGTCGGTAATGCAGCGGCCCGCGCCGGTGAAGTTGGGGTCGATCGGCGCCGGATGCTGATCCCGCTTATGGATGTAGCGCCCTGCAGAGTTGGCCTGCCAGAGTTCGATGAGCTGATTTCGGACCGGGCGCCCTTCGCCGTCGAGCAGCCGGCCGGAGACGACCATGCGTTCGCCGAGCGGTTCGCCGTTATGGACGATCGTCAGGTTGCTCTCCAACACGGAGACGTCAGTATGCCCGAAGGCCGGCGAAGCGAGCTCAATGGTTTCGGGGTCCACATGCCGCGGATTCTTCGTAGGATGGCGCAGGATGCTGCTGCGGTATGGCGGGAAGTCGAGGCTCGGCTGCTGCGCCGGCGGTTCCCCTTGCTGGCGCCGCTGCTGGTACCCGGCGTGCAGGGTTTCGATCTCGTCCGAAATCTCCGCCTGCGACCCCTCTCCTCTGTCTGAGAGGTTCGTTGTTTCAGTGGTCATGGTTTCTCCCTTGGTGCACGTTTCAGTTCACCTTGTCAGCAGGACACCGGCCGGGCAAGAAACTAATCCCACTCAGTGGCATGCCCGGCCAGACTTTCGGAAATACCCGCCGCCGCCCTGCGCAGCAGCGGCACGAAACGGCGCACATCGGCGCGGGCGGTATGCAGGACCAAGCTGATGGCGGCGAACACCCGGTCCCCGGAATCGGTAATCGGCACGGCAATCGACACATTGCCGAGCGTCATCTCCTGGCTGGTGAGCGCAAAGCCGCTCCGGCGGGTCTGCTCTATTTCGGCCCGCAGCTTCGGTGCGAAAATAACGGAATAGGCGGTCGGTCTCGCCAGCGCATCCCCAAGATAAACGTCGACAAAATCATCCGGCTGGAATGCCAGCAGAACCTTTCCGACGCCGGTGGTGTGCAGCGGGAGCCGTCCGCCCATCCTGCTGACGGTCGGCACTGAGCGGTGTCCGATCAATCGGGCGACGTACAGCGCTTCGACGCCGGAGAGGACCGCCAGATGGACGTTTTCACCGGCCGCTTCGTAGAGTTCGAGCATGTAGGGCAGGGCGGTTTCGCGCAGCCGGAGGCTGACGTCGGACAGTTCGCCTATCTCCCACAACCTGGTACCAATCGAATACCGCTTGTCGCCGTCGTCGCAGTCCAGCAGCCCCTGCACCCGGAGTTCCTTGAGCATCCTGTGCGCGGTGGAGACCGGCAGACCGGACAGGGCGGAAATTTCGCGCAGGCCCAGCCGCGGCTTTTCCTCCGAGAAGCAGGCCAGGATCTGCATAGTGCGGGAAAGCACGGTGGCACCCGGCTGGGAGGTATTGCCTGCCATTGCCACCTCCTTTGGACCGTTACTACTCTACTGTCCGACGGCGGCAGGAACTTAGCGGGCGGCGAGCATCTTCGCGCGTCGGGCGGAGAGAATCTGCACGGCTATGACGATCACCAGCGCAATGAGGAACACGGCCGAGCCGATCACGTTGGCCTGGGCGGGAATGCCCCGGGTGGCCGCCACGTAGATAAACTTCGGGAACGTTTCCACATTGCCTGAGTTGAAATTCGTGATGATGAAGTCGTCGAAACTGATGGCGAAAGACAGCAGCGCCGCAGCGACGATACCGGGCAGCAGCAATGGGAAGGTGATCCGCCAGAATGCCTGGACTGGAGACGCATACAGATCCGCCGCGGCCTCCTCCATTCTGGAGTCGAGGCTGGCCACGCGGGCTTTGACCGTCACGACCACGAACGAAATGCAGAACATCGTATGCGCGAGAATGATGGTCCCGATGCCGAGGTCTGCGCCCACATTCAGGAACTGTGCGAGCAGCGAAGCTCCCAATACAACTTCCGGCGTCGCCAGCGGCAGGAAAATCAGCATATTGGCCGTGGCGTTGAATTTAAACCTGTAACGCACCAGGCCAATGGCGATCGCGGTGCCGAGAATAGTGGCAAAAACCGTGGCGACGGCGCTGATCTGCAGGCTGTTGGCCAGCGATTCGCAGACGGCGGGAGCGCCGCAGGGGTTTCCCCAGTTGTCCAGGGTAAAGCCCTGCCAGGTCAGGTTCGCCCGGCCGCCGTCGTTAAAGGAGTACGCAAACACGTAGGCAACGGGAACCAGCAGGAACACGAAGGCGAGCCCGCCCAGTACCGGTATCACCCAGCGGCCGATCGCTTGTTTCACGTGCAGCTCCCCTAGATCAGTTCTTTGGTGCCGAAACGGCGCACGTACAAGGTGACCAGCGCCAGAATCGCGAGCATCAGTATGAAGGACAGTGCCGAGGCGCCGGGATAGTCGACGACGCGGAAGAACCTGGAATCGATAACCTGGCCGATCATGGTCGTGTCCTGGTTGTTTCCCAGCAGCGCCGCATTAATGTAGTCGCCCGACGCCGGGATAAAGGTCAGCAGCGTCCCCGCCATAACACCGGGCATGGACAGCGGCAGGGTCACTCTCCGGAAGGTCGTAAATGCATTGGAGTAGAGGTCGGAACTCGCTTCAAGGAGCCGGGTGTCCAACCTTTCCAAACTCGCGTAGATCGGGAGCGTCATGAACGGAAGGAAGTTATACGTCAGGCCGCAGACCACGGCAAAGGCGGTGGCGGTCAGCCGGCCATCCTCAGGCAATAAGGCCACCGCCTGTAAGGCGGAGACGACCAGACTCTCATCCGCCAGGATCTGCTTCCAGGCCTGCGTGCGCAGGATAAAACTGGTGAAGAACGGCGCGATGATCAGCACCAGCAGGATCCCGCGCAGCAGATTGCGATGACGCAGCCGGACCGCGACCAGGTACGCCATCGGATAGCCAATCAGTAGCGCTGCTACGGTGGCGATCAGCGCAAAACCGAACGAACGGATCAATTCCGCCCAGTAATCCTGCAGTACCACCGCATAGTTGCTGAACTGAAGTGCAGGAGCGAACTGCCCGATGTCGGCTCCGGGCGGCTTGGTGTAGAGCGAAGTCGCCAGCAGTGAGAAGACCGGCAGCACAAAGAACAGCAGCATGAAAATAAACCCGGGCAGGATCAGCCAATAACCCATGTGGCTCTTGCGCTTGTCGGCCGCGACTTCCCCGGGACTGCGGAAGTCCTCCGGTTTGTTGCGCTTTCTGCCGTTTTTGCCCTTGCCGGCGCCGGTTTGCTGCTGGCGCCGGGTGGCCAGCAGGCTCATAGCACGGCCGCCTCTTCGATCCCGCTGAGCGCATCCTCCGTGCCGGCGAGCCCAAAGGTATGCGCGGTATCCCAGACCAGGACAACTTCATCGCCGCGCTCTGCCGAGTCCTGTCCCCGGTTCTGGCTGAAGACGCCCAGCGCCCCGATTCCCGGAATATCAACGAGATACTCTGTGCTCACGCCGGTGAAGGATACGTCGCTCACACGGCCGCGCAGCTGATTGGGCCCGGCAGGCGCGTCGGAGGCGTGCAGGATTTGCAGCTTCTCCGGACGGATTCCGACCAGCACCGATCCGACGGTACTGGTGGTGCGGGATTTATGCACCATGATCCGGTTCCCACCAGCGTTGAGGGCCACTGTATCACCGAGGTCTTCAGTGATCGTGCCGGCCACAAGATTGGATTTGCCCAGGAAGTTTGCGACGAAGGGCGTTTTCGGCAGGTCGTACAGATCCCGCGGCGCGCCCATCTGTTCGACCCGGCCGGCGTTCATCACCGCGACCGTGTCCGCCATCGTCATGGCTTCCTCTTGGTCGTGGGTCACATGAATAAAGGTTAGGCCGACGTCCATCTGGATCTTCTTCAGCTCGCCCTGCATCTGCCGCCGAAGCTTCATATCCAGGGCGCCGAGCGGTTCGTCAAGGAGCAGGACAGCTGGGTGATTGACGATGGCCCGTGCCAGAGCGACCCGCTGCTGCTGCCCGCCGGACAGCTGCGCAGGCCGCCGGGCACCAAGATGGCTGAGCTCGACCAGTTCGAGTACGGCTTTCGCCTGCGCCGCTGCATCCTTGACCTTCCGGCGTTTAAGCCCGAAAACCACATTGTCGAACACACTCATGTGCGGGAACAAGGCATAGCTTTGGAAGACAGTATTGACCGGCCGCTCATACGCGCTGGTTTTGGTGACATCCTGACCGCCAATACTGATGCTGCCCGACGTCGGCCGCTCCAGCCCCGCCACCATCCGCAAAGTGGTGGTCTTCCCGCAACCGGACGGGCCGAGCAGCGCGAAAAAGGAACCCGCCGGAACCGTCAGGTCCAGGTTGTCGACGGCGACGAAGTCATCGAAGCGTTTGGTGATGGAGCTCAAGCGGAGGTCGGCTCCGCGGTCTTCAGAGGTTTCCATGCGGCTGTCTCTTGCTGCGTCCGTCAATACCATTAGTTGCCGATTGCCTTCTGGAAACGGTCGTTGTATTTGGTCTCTTCGTCCGCACTGAGGGTCCGGATCACGTGGGCGTCGGCCAGATACTCGTCCGTGGGGAAAATCAACGGATTGTCCACCAGCGAGGGGTCAACTTTCTCCATGGCTTCCCTGGCTCCCGCAACCGGTGAAATGTAGTTCACCCACGCCGCGACCGTGGCTGCATTTTCCGGATCGTAGTAGAAGTTCATCAACTTCTCCGCGTTGGTCTTGTGCGGCGAGGCGACAGGGACCATCAGGTTGTCGGACCATAGCGTGCCGCCGGCTTCAGGCAGGATGAACTCCCACTTATCGCCCTGCTCGAAGTTGAGCTGGGTAATGTCGCCGGACCAGGCGACGACGGCGAGCGCGTCTTCGGAGATCAGGTCCTGTTTGTAGGAGTTGCCCTTGACCTGCCGGATCTGTCCGTTGGCGATCTCCCTGCGCAGGTCGTCCAGGGCGTTGTCGAATTCGTCGTCGCCCCAGTTTCCGCCGATGTCGACGCCGTTCTCCAGCATCATCAGCCCCAGGGTGTCGCGCATTTCATCGAGGACTTCGACCCTGCCCCTGAGCTCAGGATTCCAGAGGTCCGAGACACTCTTCAAGCCCCCGGGGATGGCCTTCTTGTTCCAGGCGATGCCGGCAAAGCCGGACTGCCAGGTCAGCGAGTGCTTGCGGCCGGGATCGAAGTCCACGTCCTGCAGGTTCCGAAGGAGGTTCTTCGCGTTCGGGATATTGGACCGGTCAAGTTCCTGGGTGTATCCAAGCCGGATCATCCGGGCGGTCATCCAGTCCGTCAGCGTGACGATGTCCTGTCCAATGTCCTGGCCGGCGGCCAGTTGGCCCTGGACCTTCCCGAAGTATGAGTCGTTGCCGTCGATATCCTCGGAATAGTTCGCCTGGATGCCGGTCTGCTTGGTGAAGGCGTCGAGCGAAGGGTACGTCTGGGCTTCACTGTCGTAGTCCAGATACAAGGTCCAGTTGGCCCAGTTGACGATTTTCTCCTCGGCGGACCGATCAACAACGGCCCCGCCCTCAGCGGACCCCTGGCTGGTTGGCGTACCGCCGGTTCCGCAGGCGGCCAGCAGTCCAGCCAGTGTGAGTCCACCTGCTCCGGTCAGCACGTTCCGGCGGGACATCTGTGCCACGACCAGCCGCCGCAACTGTGGATCTTCCGGTAAGCGTCGTGGCGTCATCGCATTCTCCCCTTATTAAGCCGACAAGTTGTGCCGTAGATATTTCCAGACGTTGGCCCTGCAAACAATAGGTTCCGTAGATAAATTTTTGTTATGCAACGAAATCTGCCTATTGCGCTTCTGATTTACAACGGATTCAATAGCAGGACGGCATCAAATCCAACGAGTCACACTGAGGAGGTGGACGGGTATGAATTCTGAAGCGGCCAGTAATGGTTCCGTGGATGACGTGGCCAAAGCCATCATCGAACAACTGCAGGAAGATGGCCGGCGCTCCTATGCGTCGATCGGCAAAGCGGTCGGTCTGTCAGAGGCAGCCGTCCGCCAGCGGGTCCAAAAACTCATCGATCACGGAGTGATGCAGATAGTTGCCGTCACCGATCCGATGCAGCTTGGCTTCTCCCGGCAGGCGATGCTCGGAATCAAAGCCGGCAACGATGTCTTGGCCGTTTCAGACCGGGTAGCGGCCTTGCGGCAGGTCGACTATTGCCTGGTGAGTGCAGGTTCATTCGACATCCTTGCCGAAATCGTCTGCGAAAACGACCAGGATCTCGTCCGCCTGGTCAGCGAAATCCGCGACATTCCCGGTGTGCACAGCACCGAAACGTTCATGTACCTATCGCTGCGCAAGCAGGAATACAACTGGGGGACCAGATGACAATCACCAGCACTGCCCAATCCTTGAAGACCCCAACCACACCGCGCGGAACCGACCGGCAACAGGCGGCACGCGACCACCTGTGGATGCACATGGCCCGGCACTCCAATCTGGCCAACGGTGGCACGGTGCCGGTGATCAGCCGCGGCGAGGGCCACATGATCTACGACGATCAGGGCAACGGCTACATTGACGGATTGTCCGGTCTCTTCGTCGTCCAGGTCGGCCATGGCCGCGAAGAACTGGCGCAGGCCGCAGCCCGACAGGCCAGGGAACTGGCGTTCATGCCGCTATGGTCCTACGCCCACCCGGCCGCCATCGACCTCTCCGAGCGGCTGGCGCATTATGCTCCCGGCGACCTGAACCGCGTCTTTTTCACCACTGGCGGCGGCGAGGCGGTCGAGTCCGCGTGGAAGCTGGCCAAGCAGTACTTCAAGCTCACGGGAAAGCCGGATAAAACCAAGGTAATCTCCCGGGCCGTTGCCTACCACGGCACACCCCAGGGCGCCCTATCCATCACCGGCATCCCCGACATGAAAGCTCCGTTCGAGCCACTGGTGCCGGGCGCCTTCCGGGTGCCGAACACTAATCAGTACCGCGCTCCGGCGGGGCTGGAGGATCCGGAAGCCTTCGGCCGCTGGGCCGCGGACCGGATCGGCGAGGCCATCGAATTTGAAGGCCCGGACACCGTGGCAGCGGTGTTCCTGGAACCTGTACAGAACTCCGGCGGCTGCTTCCCACCACCACCGGGATACTTCAAGCGGGTACGCGAGATCTGCGACGAATACGATGTCCTGCTGGTCTCCGACGAAGTCATCTGCGCCTTCGGCCGGATCGGATCAATGTTCGCCAGCACCGACTTCGACTACGTGCCGGACATGATCACCTGCGCCAAGGGCATGACCAGCGGGTACTCTCCCATCGGCGCGATGATCGCCTCCGACCGGCTGTTCGAGCCGTTCAAGACCGGAGACACGACCTTCTACCACGGCTACACCTTCGGCGGGCATCCGGTTTCTGCCGCCGTCGCCATGGCCAACCTGGATATTTTCGAACGCGAGGGCCTGAACAATAACGTCAAGCAGAACGCTCCGGCATTCCGTGCCACCTTGGAAAAGCTGCTCGACCTGCCGATCGTCGGCGATGTGCGGGGCGAGGGCTACTTCTACGGCATCGAACTGGTCAAGGACAAGGCGACCAAGGAAACCTTCAACGACGACGAGTCCGAGCACCTGCTCCGCGGTTACCTTTCCAATGCGCTCTTCGAGGCTGGCCTGTACTGCCGCGCCGATGACCGTGGCGACCCTGTCGTACAGTTGGCGCCGCCGCTGACGATCGGACAGCCCGAATTCGATCAGATTGAGCAGATCCTCCGCTCGGTGTTGGTGGAGGGCCTGAACCACCTCTGATGCAGATGGACGCCGGAACACAGCAAACCACGAATGGCCAGGTCTCCTTTTGGTATGCCGGGCAGGGGCTTCCCGAACCCCGCCCGGCCCTCGACGGAGACATCAGCGCCGACGTCGTAATCGTTGGTGCGGGATATACGGGGTTGTGGACCGCTTATTACCTCAAAAAGGCACAGCCGCGGTTGCGGATCGTGGTGCTGGAGAGCCGGTTCGCGGGGTTCGGAGCTTCCGGCCGCAACGGCGGTTGGCTCACCAACAGCATCACCGGCGGCCGTGGACAGTATGTAAAGGACCATGGCAGGGCCCTCGTGGGCCGGTTCCAGACGCTGCTGAACGAGACGGTGGACGAAGTCATCGCGGTGGCGGAAGCCGAAAGGATCGACGCCGCCATCGTCAAGGGCGGCGAGCTGAACGTGGCACGCAATCCTGCACAACTGCGGCGGCTGCAGAGTTGGGCTGCGGGGGAAGCGCACTGGCCGGAGGCCGGCACCACGTTGTTGTCCGCGAGCGAAAGCCGGGCCCGGGTGAACATTGCTGGAACGCTGGGCGCCATTCACCACCCGCATTGCGCGCGGATCCACCCGGCCAGACTCGCCCGGGGACTGGCGGCAGCCGTCGAGCGGAGCGGTGTGCGGATTTATGAGGACACCACGGTCACCGAAATCACCACCGGACGGGCAATAACGGATCGCGGCAACGTCGACGCCGCCTACATCGTGCGGGCGACGGAGGGGTTCACCGCCAATCTAAAGGGCTCACACCGCGAGTGGCTGCCAATGAATTCCTCAATGATCGTCACCGAACCGCTCAGCGACGGTGTCTGGTCGGAGATCGGCTGGGAGCAGTTCGATACGGTGTCGGATATGGCCCATGCCTACATGTATGCCCAGCGGACGTCCGATAACAGGATTGCCCTGGGCGGCCGCGGCGTGCCGTACCGGTACGGGTCCAGGACAGATACCGACGGCGCCACGCAGCCGGAAACGATCGCCCAGCTGGCCGGAATCCTGCGCGGAATGTTTCCCGCCGCGGCGGGTGCCCATATCGATCATGCGTGGTCGGGCGTGCTGGGTGTTCCACGGGATTGGAAGGCCACAGTCGGGCTGGACTTGAAGTCCGGCATTGGTTGGGCCGGCGGCTACGTCGGAACCGGGGTGGCGGCGTCGAATCTGGCCGGCAGGACCTTGCGCGACCTGATTCTGCATCCCGGGAGCGAGCTGACCGCGATGCCCTGGGTGAACCGCCGGGTGCGTCAGTGGGAGCCCGAACCGTTGCGCTGGATCGCCGTCAAGGCCCTCTACCGGGCATATGCCGCCGCAGACAAGGCCGAAAGCAACGGTCGGAAGACCACGTCCCCCATCGCCACAGCGGCAGATCTGGTTTCGGGCCGGCGCTGATGCAGCACAGGAAAGTCCCGTCACAGAGGAGAGATTCATGACCGTTGCCTCCAGCATCCGGATATCCGACGACGAACTCGCCGCCGGACGGCGCGCCTACGAGCTGGACCGGAAGCATGTCTTCCACTCGTGGTCCGCGCAGGCTCAGATCAAGCCGATGACCATCACCCGGGCCGAAGGTTCCTACGTCTGGGACGGGGAGGGAGACCGGCTGCTCGACTTCTCCTCGCAGCTGGTCAATACCAATATCGGCCATCAGCACCCGAAGGTGGTTGAAGCCATCCGGGACCAGGCGCTGAAACTCTGCACCGTTGCTCCGCAGCATGTGAATGACGCGCGCTCCGAGGCTGCGCGGCTGATCGCGGAGCTGACGCCAGGGGATCTGGACCGGATTCTCTTCACCAATGCCGGTGCCGAAGCCGTCGAGCACGCCATCCGGATGGCCCGGCTGCACACCGGAAAGTACAAGGTCCTGTCCGCCTACCGCTCCTACCATGGCGGCACCTCCCTGGCGATCAACATCACCGGTGACCCACGGCGGATACCCAATGACTACGGCAACGCCGGCACCGTCCACTTCTTCCCGCCGTACCTGTACCGCACCGCTTTCCACGCCAGCACGGAAGAGGAGGAATGCCAGCGGGCACTGGAGCACCTCGAGCAGCTGATTCAGTACGAAGGGAGCTCCAGCTTCGCGGCGCTGATCCTGGAGTCCATCCCCGGCACCGCCGGCATCATGATTCCGCCTCCGGGTTATGTTAAAGGCGTCCGCGAACTGGCCACGAAGTATGGCATTATCTTGATCGCCGACGAGGTGATGGCCGGGTTCGGCCGCTCCGGCAAGTGGTTCGCCATCGAACATTTCGACGTCGTTCCGGACCTGCTGACCTTTGCCAAGGGCGTGAACTCCGGCTATGTCCCGCTCGGGGGTGTGGCCATCTCCGCCGAAATTGCGGCAACCTTTGACAACCGGCCATATCCCGGCGGCCTCACCTACTCCGGCCATCCGCTGGCGACGGCGGCAGCCGTGGCCACGATCAACGCCATGCGCGACGAGGACATGATCGGCCACGCCGCCATGCTGGGCAGGGAGGTACTCGGTCCGCGGCTGGAAGCCATCGCCGCCCGGCATCCGGCTGTCGGGGAAGTGCGCGGCACCGGAGCGTTCTGGGCTGTCGAGCTGGTCAAGAATCGTCAGACCCGGGAACCGTTGGCCCCCTATGGCGGTTCGAGCCCGGAAATGAACGAACTGGTGGCTGTCTGCAAGTCCCGCGGTCTGCTTCCGTTCGCCAACTTCAACCGCATCCATGTGGTCCCGCCACTGAACATCACCGTCGAAGACGCCAACGCGGGGCTGGACATTCTGGATGAGGCGCTTGCGGCGGCCGATGCCCATGTGGAAGGCAACCATGACGGCTGACTGGGTCTTCCACTCCGGACGGGTCTTCGACGGGTGGCGCCTGCATCCTTCAGCCACGGCTGTTGCCGTGCGCGCGGGCAGGATCATCGCCGTCGGAACTGATGACGAAGTCCGTGCCGCGGCCGGGACAGCCGCCGAAGCGGTCAACCTCCACGGCCGGCTGCTGTCCCCCGGTTTTACCGACGCACACGTGCACACCGTCACGGCCGGCATCGAGCGCCTGGGCTGCGATTTGTCCCAGACCAGCGGCGCTTCCGCCCTGGTCGCCAAGGTAAGTGAATACGCGGCAGGCACCCACAAGGCGTGGATTGCCGGGGGCGGCTGGTACATGCACGACTTCCCCGGCGGCACGCCTACGAAAGAGCTGCTCGACGCCGTCGCGCCGGACCGGCCGGTCTACCTGATCAACCGCGACCATCACGGGGCGTGGGTCAATTCCGTGGCATTGCGGATGGCAGGGATCGACGCCGGCACCCCGGATCCGGCCGACGGGCGGGTGGAGCGCGACGAAAAGGGCAACCCGACCGGCACGTTGCACGAAGGCGCGATGGATCTGGTCAACCGGCTGATTCCTGCCCTGACCCAGTCGGAGATGGACCAAGGCCTGCTGGAGGGTCAGCAGTATCTGCATGGCCTGGGCGTGACGGGGTGGCAGGAAGCAATCCTGGGCGACTACGCCGGGTATGGCGATGCCAGCGCGAGCTACCGCAGGCTGCTCGAAAGCGGCCAACTGACCGGCCGGGCCACCGGATCCATGTGGGTTCCGCGGACCACCACCACAGAGAACATTGCCGAACTGGTGGAGGAATTCGGCGAACGGCGCCGGATCAATGCGGCGGCCGGTTTCCCGACGGTCAGCGCCAAGATCATGGTCGACGGCGTCCCGGAGAACCAGACAGCGGCGATGCTCGAGCCCTATCTTCGCCCCTGCTCCTGTGCCGGGATAGCTGGCGGTCCGGAGCCGGACCGTGGCCTGACCTACCTGCCGAAGGACGTTCTGTTGCAGGCGTCGGCGGCCCTCGATGCTGCCGGTTTCGATCTGCACATGCACGTGATTGGCGACCGCGCCGTCCGCGACGGCCTTGACGCCGTCGAACATGCCCGCCGCCACAATGGCCACGGCGGAAGCCGCAGCGACAGACGCCACCACATGGCGCACATCCAAATCGTCCATCCCACCGATATCCCGCGCTTTGCAGCCTTGGAAGTAACCGCGAACGCGCAGGCATTGTGGGCCTGCAACGACCAGCAGATGACGGAGTTGACCGTTCCGGTCCTGGGCCGGGAGAGGTCGGGCTGGCAGTATCCGTTCCGCTCTCTGGTCTCCTCCGGGGCGGCCCTGGCAATGGGTTCCGACTGGCCGGTTTCGACGCCGGATCCCTGGCAGGCCATCCACGTCGCCGTTAGCCGCCGCGAGCCGGATGCGCCATCCGTCGAGCCGCTGGTTCCTGCGGAATCGCTGTCGCTGCAGACCGCCCTGGCCGCCTACACTTCCGGCTCCGCCTGGCTGAACCGGCAGGAAGAGGCAGGCCGGATTGAGCCGGGCCTGCTCGCCGACATCGCCGTGATGAATACGGACCCGTTCGAACTGGACCCGGCCGACCTGCACATCGTCGGCGCCGACCTGACTATGGTGGGCGGCCAGGTTGTCCATGACCGGCTTGGACAAAGGATTACTGTATGACCAGTTACGACGACGCCGAGAAGTCAGTTCCGCGGTCCGCCGTCGCCACCGCCTTGGCAGACGCCTCGACGGAACCGGCCTGGCTCGACGATCATGCCCGGCCGGAGGCGCTGCCCCCGCTCACCACGGACACGCATACTGACCTCGCCGTCGTCGGTGGTGGTTACACCGGGCTGTGGACGGCACTGCTCGCGAAGGAACGCGATCCGGACCGGCGGGTGGTGCTGTTGGAAGGGGCGCGGATCGGCTGGGCTGCCTCCGGACGCAATGGCGGCTTCTGCTCCGCCAGCCTGACCCACGGCGACGCCAACGGCGAGGCGCACTTGCCGGACGAGGCGGCCCTGCTGCGCCGGCTCGGGCTGGAGAACCTGCAGGAGATCGCCGACACCATCGACAAGTACGGTATCGACTGCAGTTTTGAGTGGACCGGCTCGCTCGACGTCGCCACTGAGGAGCACCAGATCGGCTGGCTGCGGGAGGAAGACGGCAAGGACCCGGATATCGTCTTCCTCGACCGTGAGGCGGTCCGGAAGGAAGTCCAGTCCCCGCTCTATCTGGCCGGATTGTGGGATAAGAAGGGCACGGCCATGCTCAACCCGGCTGCGCTCGCCTGGGGACTGCAGCGCGCGTGCCTGGAAGCCGGCGTCGTAATCCATGAACACACGCCGGTCCGGAAGATCACTTCAACCGCGCACTCGATGCTCCTGGATACCGACGGCGGCACGGTCAACGCCTCGCGCGTCGCCTTGGCCACCAACGCGTTTCCGTCCCTGCTCAAGCGCACCCGGCTGCACACAGTGCCGGTCTACGACTACGTGCTGATGACGGAGCCGCTCAGCGTCGAACAACTGCAGTCGATCGGCTGGCACAACCGGCAGGGCCTGTCCGACCTGAACAACCGGTTCCACTACTACCGGCTGACCGACGACAACCGCATCCTGTTCGGCGGCTACGACGCTGTCTACCACTTCGGACGGAAGATGCGGCGCGGCTATGAGCAGCGCGCGGAGACATTCGCCAAGCTGGCGGCGCACTTTTTCGCCACCTTTCCCCAACTGGAGGGCGTGCAGTTCACGCATACCTGGGGCGGCGCGATCGACACCTGCAGCCGGTTCTTCGCCTTCTTCAGCACCGCACACGGCGGCCGTGTCGCGTATTGCGCCGGCTATACCGGCCTCGGCGTCGGCGCGACCCGGTTCGGCGCCAATGTAATGCTGGATCTGCTGGCCGGCACGCCCACCGAACGCACGAATCTGCGGATGGTACGGAAACGCCCGCTGCCCTTCCCTCCCGAGCCGCTGGCATGGCTGGGCATCAAAATCACCACTGCGGCGCTGATCCGGGCCGACCGGAACCAGGGCCGGCGGGGTCCCTGGCTGAAGCTGCTGGACCGCCTCGGGATGGGCTTCGATTCCTGACGCTTGCTCCACCTCAACCCTTATTACGACGACGGAAGTGACGGAGTCCGACATGCACCAGTTCATTGACGGCCAATACCGCGAAGGCCGCGGCGAGGAAGCCAAACGGGTCAATCCAGCCACCGGCGAAGTTGCCGAAACGCTGCGCTATGCCAATACGGACGACGTCGACATGGCCGTTGCCGCCGCCAAGCGCGCCTTCACTCCGTGGTCCCGGATGACACCGGGCGAACGCTCCGATGCGCTGCTCAAGCTGGCGGCCGAGCTGGACCGCCGCGCCGCCGACCTTGCTGCCGTCGAAACCGCGCAAACCGGAAAATCCATCCGGATGTCGACCGAATTCGACATTCCCGGAACCATCGACAACACGTCCTTCTTCGCCGGTGCGGCGCGTCAGCTCCAGGGGCTCGCGGCCGGTGAGTACCTTGCGGGGCAGACGTCGATGATCCGCCGCGAACCCATCGGCGTCATAGGCTCCATCTCTCCGTGGAACTATCCGTTCCAAATGGCCGGTTGGAAGATCCTGCCCGCCATCGCGGCCGGCAACACCATCGTGCTCAAGCCCTCCGAACTCACGCCAGGAACGTCGCTGATGTTCGCCGAAGCGGCAGCGGCGGCAGGAATACCGGACGGTGTCATCAACATTGTCACAGGCACCGGCCGGGCCGCAGGTGAGCATCTGGTGCGGCACCCCGACGTCGTCATGACCTCTTTCACCGGCTCCACCGCGGTCGGCCGGCGGATCATGGAAATGGCCAGCGCAACCGCCAAGCGGGTCCACCTTGAGCTCGGCGGCAAGGCTCCCTTCGTGGTGTTCGACGACGCCGATGTGGAGGCCGCGGCTCACGGTGCGGTGGCCGGTTCCATCATCAACGGTGGACAGGACTGTACTGCGGCGACACGGGCGTATGTCCAGCGGCCGCTGTTCGAGGCCTTCACCCAACGGGTCGCGGAACTCATGGCCGGGGTGACGGTCGGCGATCCGGCGTTGGATTCGACCGATCTGGGCTCCCTGATCAGCCATCAGCACCGCGACAAGGTTGCCGGATTCGTCGAACGAGCGCGGGCCTCCGGGGCACGGATCCTGGCCGGCGGCAAGGCACCGAGCGGCGAGCTGGCCGCCGGCGCCTTCTACGAACCGACCTTGGTGGTGGACGTGGCGCAGGATTCGGAGATCGTCCAGGAAGAGGTTTTCGGCCCCGTACTCACCGCCTTACCGTTTGATTCCGACGACGACGGCCTGCGGTTGGCCAATGACACCCAATACGGTCTCGCCGCCTCGGCCTGGACCAACGATCTGGCCAAATCGTTGCGCGCCAGCGAGGAGATCCAGGCCGGCTGCGTGTGGATCAACGACCACATTCCGGTCGTCTCGGAAATGCCGCACGGTGGCTACAAGGCGTCGGGGTTCGGCAAAGACATGTCTGCCTACTCGCTGGAGGAATACACCAACGTCAAGCACGTCATGATGAGCCGGGACAAGACGGCGCACAAGGAATGGCAGGACACGGTGTTTCGGGCCAAATCCTGACTCTAATCCTGCAGCTGAGAGGATCTGGTTCCGTCCGGGCACCCAGGCCCGTGACGGCCTGCGCGAGCGCGCTCGCGGTTGCTCTATGTGGTCAGGCCGCCCGCCTTTTTCGGGCAGCGAGCGAGAGCACGCCGCAGACCAGGTAGGCGACGAGCACGAAAGTCCAACCGGCTTGGAAACCGCCGAACGCTTCAAGGAGCAGCCCCATAATCAACGGCCCCAGCCCGAATCCCACATACATCCCCAGCGATACGGCACCTGAGGCGGCGCCCGCCCGTTCCCGCGGAACCTCCGCCATAACCCCGGCCATCACGACGACGTTGACCGCCAAAGCTGTGGCACCGTGCAGGAAAGTTCCGGCCCACAACATCCACTGTTGCTGAGCCGGCGCGGACAGCAGCAACAGCAGCGCACCGGCCGTCGCTCCCGAGGCCAGGATCAACAACAGTGAGAATCCGTTCCGGTTCCCGGCCATCGCCCGGCCCCAGAACACGCGCGAGGCGATGCCCACCACCCCCGCGAGCGCCGCGGTGAGACCGGCCAGGACGAGTGAGAAGCCCAGTTCGCGCTGCGAAAAGAGCGGCAGATAGACATTGGTGGCCTGGATTCCGGCACCGGTCGCGAACGCCGCTGCGGCATACGCCCAGACAACGGCAGGCAGCCGTCCATGCTTCGCCTTCGGCGGAGCGGGTGCGGCACTTTGGCGGCCGGACCGCCGTCGTACTGGCCCTGATTCCGCCGGCGCGCGGCTCCAGCCGAGGACACCAAGCCCAATAACGACGACTGCGGCGGCC
>NZ_KI914643.1:28275-65180 GCF_000520495.1 Arthrobacter sp. H14 | reverse complement strand
CCGCAGGCGCCGTCGCAGCCACAGCCGCAGCCGCTCTGCTCGGCGACGGCCGGGACGCTGTCCTCCGCCTCATGGGTGGCGATATTCTTGGGGTCGCAGTACTCACACATGTTGGTTCCTTTCTTTTCTTTGTTGATCTGCACGAGCGGTACGTCGTGCAGACAGCCACAGAAGGCGCCGTGGCCCTGACAACCGCAGCCGCCGCCCTTGCCGTCGGCGTAGTCGACGAGCCGCTGACGAAACGACTGCAGCTCACCGATGCGGTGATCGATCTCGGTCACCTTCTCCTCGAGGAGACGGTGCAGCTCCGGCACAACCTCGCCGCAGCCGCTCTCGGCCGCGGCGATCAGCTGGCGGATCTCGTGGAGGCTGAAGCCCAAACCCTTGGCCTGCCGGACAAAGCGCAGCTTGCCTTCGTCCTCGGCGTCGTAAAGACGGTAACCAGCCCCCGTGCGCTCCGACGGCGAGACGAGACCGATGCGGTCGTAGTAGCGGACGGTACGGCTGGGCAGCCCCACAGCGTCGGCGACCTGCTTGACCGTTCGTTCCATAAACCCAATATAGACCTGACACCCAAGTGTCAGGTCAAGTGGTTATGGCGCGGAGATGTCCGCGCCCGCACAGATGGCTCCCGCACGGATCAGAGCGGTGCTCCAAGATGCCCGCTACGGCCGACCCATAAGCGCACGACGACGGTGTCCCCGCTCGCCGTTGCACGCTGTCGCCCTTCAGAGACAAACTTCTGTCAAACCCGGCAAATCGCGGGCAGCGAGATCCGCGGCGCTCGTACCACGCGCGTTGGCAAACGAGAACGGGAAGGACCACGAGGATCGGGCCCCGCTGGACGCATCGGATAAGGCCGCGGCGAGCTGGCACCGCGAGCGGCACAACCCGCCCGGCGCAGGCGTCGAACCACGACCCAGCCGATAGCCGACGCGTCGAGCGCCAGCAGCAGCGCGCCGACGACAGGGCCGAGCGGCCCGGCACGCACCAGGGGCCCACGACCAACCAACCGCAGCCGGGACCCAGACACCGCACGAATACAGACCACTTGAATAACGGCCGCTACCAGTAAGCGCCCCCCAGGGGAAGTCGAAGCGAAAGAAGAACTCAAACTCCTTCACCATCGAACACCTGGATTACTGAGAACATGCTGGCATCCGACGCCGAACACCTCACGGCACCTGGTGCAGGCCGCCGAACTCAACGCCCGACTTTGGGCGGCATCACCCCCGCTGAAGCCATGGAACGGCTACTATTTGAACCAAAAAAACCTATCGTTGCAACGACCGCCTAAATTCGCCGATCCCTCTGCGGGACGGTGTCCGCCTGTACGACCTGCCAAGGGCCTCAAGGTGATCTCGTGCTGAGGCCTGCCTGCGGTGGTCGGCAACTACTTGCTGCGCGCGGCCCATACTGTTTCGCGCGATAGAGCGATAGGACGGGCGGTGCTCTGCGCGTAGTGCTCTCCCCTGGCGGAAACAGCTATTGGCCAGTGCCCTTACCCTGCAGGGTTCCTTGGTTCCCGGCGTAGGCACATCAAAACGATGGGAATGAACAGCGCATACAGCAGACCGATGGCCTGAAGGGCGGACTGCGCAGCCAGCCCGCTGATGGCGATGACCAGAACATACCCGCCTGCCGCACCGAGTTTTCCCATGATCGACCACAGGGCGTAGACCCTGGCAAGCCACCCATCGGAAACAATCGAAGCGACCCTGGCATCGCTGAGAACGTCTTCGGGGCCGAAGGCGATGCCCCAGATGAACCAGGCTGCTGCGAAGACTTCCCACCGCGGTACCGAAACGCTCAGGGCAGTGATTATCCCGAATGCCACGGCCGAGAAAACTAGGACGCTCTTCAGCCGGATAGTCGACCAGGAGGTCACCCCGGCGGCCCACAAACCGACCAGTGCCCCGATGCCGTAGGCCGACAGCGCGAAACCGTAGGCGCCATCGGGGGCGTTGGGCAACCCGGCCAGGTAGGGCACCGCAAGTACGGTGCCGACAGCAACCAGGAACGATGCGCTGGCGGCAGAGAAAAACGACATCGTGACGACCGGCGAGAACCGCCCCTTCGGAGCCGGGGTTCCAGAGCTGCTCTTCACCTTGGCCTTCCGGCCCCCCGCTGCTTTCCGCCCTGCTGCTGGCATGGATTGTCTGGGGGCCAGCAGCGTCAGGGCGAGTACGAACGTGAGCACGTTGATGCCCAGCGCGAGTGTCAGACCTCCGAGTCCGAACAGGAGCCCTCCGACTGCTGGGCCGACCATTTGCGAAACAGTTTTGCCGCTCTTGCGTGCTGCTGCCAGCGATTGGAGGTCGTGCTTATATGAGGTCCTCAGGGCGGACTCGGCCGCCGGGTTGTCAAAGGAGCCCGCAGCGCCGACGATCACGCCGATCACCGCGAAGGCGGCCGGGTTTGTCCCCGGTAGGGGGATGAGTACTGCCACGAGCACGGCCCGTACTGCGTAGCTGGCCAGAAGCAGACGTCGCCGATCCGTGAAGTCCGCGATGGCTCCGCCGGCGGCCGCGAATAAGGTCCCGGCGAGCATTCGCCCGAGGAACGTCGAGGCCAGGGCAATGACGCTGTCGCTGAGGGCATAGACACCCAAGGGGACAACGACTGCGGTGATCCCATCGCCGAGTTCCGAAACAAGAAAGGCCGCCAGGAGGCGGCGGCTTCGCTTGTCCGTGAAGGGCCGGGCCAGTCGTTTGGAGCCTTCCCATCGGCCCGTCATGGATTTTGGTGCCGGGAGCGGCTCACGAAGGGCACTTCGGGGACGATTAGATGGTCATCCTGGGTGTGGAATCCGGTTCTTGATGAGCTCATGGTCGAAACCTATATCCTCAAGTGCACTTGAGAACCAGTCGGAATGCCCATAGGTTCGGTTCATGACCTCGCACACCACTGACAGGCTGCACATCACCCAGGTCTCGCGCAGGTCGGGGTTGACGACGGCAACCCTGCGGTTCTATGAGGAACAAGGACTCATCGAGGCTGCTGGACGCGTTGGTGGCAAGCGGGTTTATCACCGCCATATATTGCGTCGTCTGGCCTTCATCGCTGCGGCACAACGGGTTGGCCTCTCCCTGCCGGAAATCAGCGAGGCACTGGCGCCCATGCCCCTAGACCATGCGCCGACGCCGTCGGACTGGAATCGATTGAGCGCGCCATGGAAGGAGCGGGTCGACGCTGCCATCGCCGGCCTGCAGAACCTGCGTAGATCCCTCGATGACTGCATCGGATGCGGATGCCTATCAATGAAGACCTGCTCCATCCTCAACCCAGAAGACGCAGCGGCGGCCGAGGGCAACGGCGCTCGTTGGTTACGATAAGTTCGCCAAACCGGTTGCCGGTTCTCGGAATCCTCCGCACGGCGGCCGCGTGTCCGTATGGGGAACCCCCACCGAACACACCCTGCGCTGACCTGCACCGTTGAAATGTAGGGCCGGGCAGTGTGTCAGATACCCGGTTCGGTGACTTGTCCGGTGACGCGGGCCATATCTGGGACACTGCTTGGCATGTCCCAATTACTTATCGGCTACGCAAGATGCTCCACCGACCAGCAAGACCTCACCGCCCAGCGCGACGCCCTAACCAAGCTCGGTATCAACCCAAACGTATCTACGTCGATCACGGCCTCACCGGCACCAACAAAAACCGGGCCGGGCTGCGCGAAGCACTCGCCGCCTGCCGGGCAGGCGACACCCTGGCCGTCACGAAACTGGACCGGTTGGCCCGCTCCGCCCGCGACGCCCACGAGATCGCCGCCAATCTCGCAGACCGCGAAGTAAAACTCAACAACGGTGGCTCGGTCCACGACCCCACCGACCCCATCGGAAAACTGCTGTTCAACGTCCTGGCCATGGTCGCCGAGTTTGAAGCCGACCTGATCCGGTCCCGTACCCGCGAAGGTATGAAAGTCGCCAAAGCCAAGGGCCGGCTGCGCGGCAAACAGCCAAAACTCTCGGTTAAGCAGGAAGCCCACCTCTTTGCACTACACGCCGCCGACGGGCACACCATGTATGAGCTGGCCGAATTGTTCTCCGTCAGCCGCTCCACCGTCTACCGGGCGATCGAACGGGCACAGCGAAAAACGAGCAGTGCTGTCCAGCTCTGATACCTGTGCAGACGACTTCGAACATTCCGTGCAGTCGTCTTCGAAAAACGACATCTCCGGCAGAAATTGATCTGGTCGCTGAGTCAGCCCAGGTGGACGCAAGCGCTAAGACGAAGAAGCTCGACGCTCGACACCCAGGCTGATGCCACGGTAACCAAGGAGCGCGAGAAGCGCAGCTCGCCGATGCGGCTGGGTGCAATCTATGACGCACTGGGCCTCACCGACGCCTGGTCACAGGCCAACCGGGACAAGTTGACTACTGCTCGGATCGCTCACGAGATGACCAAAGCCGAGACCTCAGATCCTGAGCTGGGTTAGGTGGGAAAAACAAAGAGTGTGCTTACTCAAGGTGTGGCCGGGTTCTGTTATAAGTCTCCGCCCATGCTGGTATAAGAGCATAAACGGATTAGACTAAATACACGCATACGCACCGATCATCCGACGTACAGGAGAGCACTATGGCTACCATCACGGATCAGGATCGCAAGAAGAAAACTCTTCCGCTCCAGACCTATGAAATTCCCCAGGACGAGCAGTTCGACGGGGAAGTGATCGACGGCGAGATCCTCGAAGATGGTGATCCTGTGCAGTCTTCCCGAGCTGAGCCTGGGCCTGGTAAACAGAAACCAGCGGGATCGAAGAAGTCGGGGGAGCGTACAGCGTCACCAGGTGATCGACGTCGTCAGCAGCGCAAACAGTCTGATCAGCAGAGGAAGCAACAGCGCAGTCAGACCGCTGATCCGCTGGGTTCGACCAGTACCCGGAAAACTGCTGATACTCCGACATCGAAGTTGCGCCATGAGGTCGATGATGCCGGTAAGAGGTTCATGGAGGAGGTGCGTAAAGCGGATATCCTTGCGGCGAAGAAGACGTCGAAGGAGCGTAATTTGCAGCTCACCGGCATCCACAAGGGGTACGTGTCGATGATGGTGCTTTCCTGCATCCAGCCCCTGAGCCAGGGCGTGAACCCTCAGTCGGTGATGTCCGTGGTGGGTATGGGTTCAGCGATGTGGATGATGTCGCCGAACTTCCGAAACCAGGTCGGCGATTTTGCCGAGTCGATGAAGGAAACCATCACTTCCAAGATTGACGAGCGCAGGCAGAGTCAGATCGACAAGGTCATGATCACCGTCGGCGCCAAGGGTGAGGCAGGCCAGCGACTCTCACAGAAGTGGAAGAACAAGCTCGAACGTGCCGAGCGGGCAGAACGTGGCGACCGTGATGCTTACACCGCTCAGTCCGCAGGGATGACCGAAGTAGCCCTGACCGAGAACGCTTACGCAGCGATGCGAGTAGAAGGGGCCGATGTCAGTGCGATCGCTGATAACCACTTCTCAATGCTCAAGGATCTCTACGCTCACGCGTACGACGATGGAGTGGAGGCTCACGAGGTAGCCACGTCGGCCCGCATGGTGGTCGGACAGCGTCTGGGCGAAGAGCCGGAGCTGGCGTCGGTCTTCGACGAGCTGTCCCACGGACAGTTCACTAAAAGTGACCCTCGCGAAGTCAGACTCAGCGGCACCGATGAGACTGTTCAGGTGTGGACCGGAGAATTCGAGTCACGCCTCGGCCAGCCGATCGAGGCAGGGTCGTTCGGCGTTCGTCAGCCGATGGATGGAGGCCAGCACCAGAAAGCAATCTCCGAAACGATCACCGGGGACATGATTGCCCTGACCAGCGACCATGGTGTGGACGGGTTGAATATGGGCGTGGTCGGCTACGCCTCCGCCTGGGGTCTGAAGGAGCGCCCGGACTACGACGGTATGTTGGCGATGGACAACCCGCTGGGGGAGCGCCTGCGCACCTCACGGATCATGCTGAACACGATGAACTCGGACAACATTTCGTCCTCCGAACAGCAGAGAATCTACTCCAACGCCTACGTTGATGCCCTGGATAACATCAGCTTGCTTTATCCGGAGATCGAACAGGAATGGGCGGTGAAGTTCGGTGCCAACTGGCGCGAGAACATGCGCGACTTCGTCAGCAACCCCCAGCACTTTATGGGCGGGCCTGGTGGAGAGAGCGCAGCAGAGGGCGAGGACACCTGGGAGGCCGGTTCTGCCTGGGAAGCTGGACCCGCCGGTGACGGCAAGGAGAACAGCACAACAGGCCAGTCACAAGCTCAGCCGCAGCAGCCTGGTAATCCTGCCGCTGAAGCTGCACGGAAGCACCGCAATGCGCGGATCAACCAGAACTACAACGAGACCGCCAAGACCGGCGTTCATGGCCTGGGCTCGGATGCTTCGGATTTTCGTGACCAGGACTTCGAGCTCGGCGGCTAGATAAGAGCGCACAGGAATAAACACACGTCGGTTGAGCTACAGACCGGCGTGTGTTTCTGCATTAGAATCGACACATACATCAGTACAAATGAGGTGTTAAAACTTCATTCAAACGAGGAGGCAGTTATGGGAGTTTTGGGTTTCCCCAGCGGCAAGGATATGTCGGAGATGTTCGGGTATGTCACCGATGAGGATCGCGCGAAGTGGGATCAGCAACGGGAGGCGAACAAAGAGAAGCAGCCCGGCACTGCTGCGGACATGGCAAGTAAGTCAGTTGCTCCGGCGATGGACATGGCTAAGCAGGGTGTGCAGGCGCAGATGCACGGTGCACAGTTTGAAGCTCAGCGTGGTGCCCAGCCGAAGCAGAAGACGCGGGCGGTCCGGGAAACCGTGACTGAACAAAGCCATAACATCGACGCCTCCGACACCGGGTATGGACCGGAATTCTAACCCGCAATTTTCTCTCGAATATAAGCTTTGACGGCGTGTGAACATGCCGGATATACTCATATCCGAGAATATATGGAGGATATAAGTGACTCAAGAAGAGCAGCAAGAGCAGCAAGAGCAGCAAGAGCAGCAAGAACAGCAACGTGTCAGTAAACGTGAATACTTGGCGAGGGTCTCCGCGCGGTCGCGTATTCCGCTTCGGACGGTAACCCGCGTCTACGACACAGCTATGGAAGAGCTCATGGAAACCATGACGCGGGGCGATCAATTGATGCTCACCGGGTTCGGCAAGTTCTACCCCCAGGCACACAAGGGTCACCGGGTTCAATTCGCTGACAGCGGTACCGAGGAGATCGACGATTACCGGGTGCTGAAATTCTCTGCCACGCGTGGCGTGAACAGGTCTTTGGGTAATAAGCCCTCGGGTGAACGACCTGGTCCTCTTGACGAGTCAGATCCGAACCTCTTCAGCGACGTCGAGGATTACGACGAATCGGAGTTCGAGGAAGAGAAAGCGCCGAAGATTCGCAAGACGGCTGCACCGAAAAAGCCGGCTGGGTCGAAGTCAACCGTATCTGCGGCTGCCGCAGCTACCAAGAGTGCTCGGGCGAACCGTTCAAATCGAGCTATCTAGTTTCGACAAAAAAGAAGCCCCACCCGGATGACCCGGATGGGGCTTCTTTGTATCTGCTGGACTGTGGACGATTCTCTATTTGGCGCCCCAGAGTTTGTAACCGCGTGAGTGCGGGTACATCCGTGAGACAGCGAGAGTGGGTGTTCGGTTGCCGTCAAAAACGGTGGCGATCCCTGCGCTGACCGAGGACACCGAGATTATTCGGTTGCCGCTGCGTGGGTTCATGTCCTTCCACATCTGGCCTGGACGAATCAGAACTCCATCGCGGTTGGTGTTGAGTGCAGTCTCTGTTTCCAGGGCTTCCTGGTTTTTCTCTGCTTTGGTCCTGCGAGCCATAGCTGGCCTCTTCCCTCTTTGTCATTGGTGCGTGTATGTGTGGACAAACGGAAGAGGCCAGCGGGGTGGGGACACTAGACGCTGGGATCTTCCGGTGATTCTTTGGTCGGGGATGTCTCCTGCAAAACAGCAAGAGCCACCTTGGCGTCTTCCCTGGCAGCTTTGACTCCGCGACGCCATTCAGCGCTGTTGCGGACTTCGTCCCACTTCGGACGCGCGCCTTTCCGGACAGGTGATGACCTGTTCCAGATAGCTTCAGCTGCACGTTCTTCAGGGGTATCGACCGCGACGATAACCGGGTCGATGAGCCGGTCGTCTTCGACCTTCCGCCAGAGTCCGGTGGTGGTCCATTGAATGCCTTTGATGGTCTCTTCGATTTCGTCGGGCGTGTACCCTTCTTCGAGCATCTGAGACCGCTTGTTATTGATCAGTGCGAGTCTGACCGAATAAGCAGCACTGCGCGATACAAAAGGTCCGTACGCACGGTTGAAGGTGCTGTTGGCTGATTCTGGAATGGTGGCCCAGAGAATGTATTCCCCTGAAGCCGCCATATGAAGTCTTTTACCCATGTCGTGATGCCTCCCTGGTTATTGGGTTATGAGGTGAACCTCCAGTGCTGAACGGAACTGTGTCTGTTCAGCACTGGAGAACGGCGCAAGCAACAGGTTTCCTGGACGGAAGCTGCTGCACCGAGACCCACCGATATATCCCATGATCCCAGCCATTATCAATGTTCACCTACTTGGTGGCTACATCATTGCATTGCCGGGGGTTGCCAGCAGTATGCAGACACGGATATTTCCGTTTATCTTGATTCTTCGGAACCAAGGACAGTCACAGAAGTGACCGTTGGCCCTTCGTAACCTCCCCAGGGAGCGGGACCGTAGTCTGTTTGAAAAGAACCGTCCTTTGCCGTGAGATATTCACGGAACAAAGTGAGGAATTCCATGCTGGCTTCCGCCTGGGTCTGGCTGGTTCCCGGCTTGAGATCCAGGACGACGGACACCACGAGATGTGTGGTTTCAGGTACTGATTCTTCGGACGGTTTTTCGGGGCGGTGAACTGCTGCGTGGTTGCTCATGCTAATCCTTTCACTGGGTCCAATGGGTATGCGAGGGGTGCATCCTGCGCAGGTGCTGCGGTGCAGTGCGGTACATCTCTGAATGCGTGAGCATGGTTGCTCCGATCACCTGCTCGACGGTGGTCTCGGACCGATACACCTGATGAGGCGGCACACCGTCGAGCCTGTCGAGCTCGAAGACCCGGTCAGGTGAATGTGGCCACTGGGCCTCGTAGGAAGCCCACAGCTCGCGGTAGAGCGGCAACAGCTCACGCAGCATCTCTTCATCTGGTGAGACGACCCAATGGAACATCGTGAATTCTTGGAGCCTGTCGCCCTGGGGGAGCCCTTGGGTTCATAGATGCAGGAAAAGCCATCCGGAAACGTGATCGAGTGATACGCAGCCTGACGCAGTGTCTCGGGCCGAATGCGGTCTTCCCAATGTGGGGAAACCGCGAGCATGGCTGATTCCCTCAGCATCAGCTGAGGGTGCTGCACGGCGTCTGTGATCGTGGCGTCCTCGCCGAAGCGGGGCAGCATGTTCAATCCGCTGACGTCGTAGCTGTGTTCGCGTACCGATGTTGGCATAGGCGATGGACTTATCAGTTCCTTTCATCAGTTCAACGCAGTTTGACGGGCGTTCTCAGCACGCTCAGCATGACCTGCATCGTCGGAGAAGGGAATGAACCTGCGGTCATCTCGTATCAGTAGCGGCTACGCGCCAAGGCGCTTAAGTCCAAAATGTCAACGGTATGCCGATGACGCTATCGGGAGTGCCGATGCAGATCGGCTTGCGGATGAAGTCCTACGACGCCCTCTAGCTGATGTCATTCTGACTCTTCCGCGGGTCGTGAACGGAGCAAGAACGGTGCGCAGATCGCCATGATGGCCCCGGCGATCATGGCGCTGATTACGAGTCCTAGCCCTGGGCCGGTGGTGTCTGTGACAGCTCCAAAGATTACTGCACCGAGTGCTGCCCCGAGGTTGACCGCGGTGTTGATCCAACTGCTTGCTTCGGTGCCAGCCCGGGGGTCGGTGCGTGCGTCGGCCGCGAGGTATCCGACGATGAGCTGAGGTGCGAGGCAGAGCCCGCTCAGGGCGAAACCGATGAGTGCTGCCATGGTCCCGCCTATGAGTCCTGTCGCGGCGAAGATGAAAAGCGGCGCGAGGCTCAGGACAAGCAATTGCCGTTCCAGAACCGGCCGCAACTGCACTCGACCGTAGAGCAGACCACCGAGAGCACTCGCGCCCGCAAAGAGCGCGAGCAACACGCCCGACAATAGCGTGTTGGACGCCGATTCAGCCACAGCTGGTGCGGCGATTTCGATGCACCCGAGAATCACTCCAGGAGCGATCATTGCTATCACAATGGGCGGAAAACCTCGGGAACGCAGAGGGGAAGTAATCGGACGGGACTCGGCGTGCCCGGCCTTGTGCGAACCGCGCTGCTGACGGGAAAGCGGGCTAGTCACAAACAGTGCCGCGCCCACCGCCACGCAGCTCGCTGCGAGCAGAAGTGACGCGAAAGGATCGACGATCACTGCCAGAAGCGCCGCCAGCAGCGGACCGACCGCAAACGTTACTTCCTCTGCCACCGCGTCGAGGCTGAATCCACGAGTGCGCATCCCACCGACCGGCAACGCAGTCGACCACAGTACCCGCATGGTTGCACCAAAGGGCGGGGCGGACACCCCGGCGAGAACACCCAAGCACAGCAAAATTGGCAGTCCCGCCTCTGCTGTCAGTCCGAGAACGATGAGGGAGACGGCGTGTCCAATGCCCAGCGCCGTTAGCGGCACGATCTGTCCGAGCCGGTCGATTAGTCGCGCACGCCACGGCGTGGCCACGACGTTAGCGATTCCGAGAGCCGCGGTCACCGCTCCGGCGATCGCGAACGAGCCGGTGGCCTCTTCGAGCAACAGCACCAACGCAAGGCCAGAAGTCGCCAGCGACAGACGCCCGAGGACGCTTGGCAGGAAAGAACGAGCAGCGTGTCGCGTGCTCAGCACGGCTCGATAGGATGGTTGTTCAGTGGACATCACGGTCTCCGATGCGATGAACCCCTCGACGCAGGTCGGCGTGTGCGGAGAGTTCTTACCGTCAGGGTCTGCGCGCCGAAAATGGCGCGCACAAACCCGCCCAGGCCGGTGCCGAGAACTGCGAGGGGCGGGTCGCAGGACCGCTATACGAAGGAGACGATGAACATCAGGGACAGCCTAACGCACTCCTGACGCTGATAATGGCCCAGCCTCGACACGGTCTTTGTTTCGCTGCTGTGAAGGTTAATCTTCGATTTGTGCCCAATCGGCGTCGAAGTTCGAGGTTCTCGCCGTGTGCGGCCGCCAGAGCGTCCTGGAGGGTGCCGAGTTCGGAGCGGTGGCTGCGCCGCTGTTCTTTTAGCTGGGACGAAAGCGCGCGGATGGCTGCGGTATTGGTCGATGCATCGGGCTCCGAGGGCTTGGAGGCAGATGAAGCATGCGGTTTGCGCAGTTCGGCGATCCGTGACCGGAGAGCCGGGGTTTTGTAGAGAAAATCGGTTGAAATGCCGGCTCGTCTGGCGACGGCAACGAACGTGATGGGCTCGCCGGCCCGCGATAAGTCGCTCAGGCATCGGTGGCACGCTTCAGGGTGTCTTCATGTCGGGCCTTCGCCGCGCGGCTGAGGTGTTCGTTTATGTTGGGTCTTCCTCGTTCCCGCCTTTGGGTTGCCGTGTGGGTGCGTCGTTGGCGCCTGCGCCGCGTACAGCGTCGGAGGTGCCACTGACGTCCTTGACGGAGAGCAGGATTCGTCGCAGTGAGGCGCTTTCCGCTTCTCAGCCTTGGAACCAGACGTTGTCGGCGCTCATGAGAGTTCCGTACTTGGCAAGGAAAGCTGCTTTGCGCTGTTCGACCAGCTGCTCGGTGTCGGTGAGCTGGCGGCGCAGTTCCGGTTCGTGGCTGGCGTCGGTGACGAACTTGTCGCATGAGAGGCACGCGTTGCCACGGTTGCACACTTGTTTGGGTGGAAGCATGCACCAGCCATTTGGCAGGACCTCCAGGGCGTCTCCTTCAGACCAATGGCTGGTGCGGGTGCTGGATTCGACAGTTGTCTCAGACATGGGACAGTTCCTTCTCTTGATTCGGGGTGGAGGGGGTTGCGGTGAATTCGACGAAGCGATCAGCACCACCGCCTGGCAAACGGGACAGGGCCTTGCAGCCGTAGTTCTTCACCACAGGGGCTGGCATACCCACGAAGCGCACAGGAATCGTGGGGGACTCGCAGACTTTCCGCAGGGCACGCACTGCGTCCACTGGAGTGCCGGAGTAATCGACGAGGACGGCTGATCCGAAGCTGCGACCGGGCTTGATCGGCGCGGTCAGGGTCGGTTCCTCGGTAGATAAACGGTCGCAGGGAAAGCGCGACCGTGTTCGAGGGGAACTTTGCAAGTACGCGTCCGATGATCGTGGTGACGTGCTCAACAGAGCTGCTTGCTTGGTCAAGCGCGGCTGCGTTGGAGATTCGTGGTGGTCTCATTGCTGACCTTCTTTCGTGGTATCGGGGATGGACAGGTACGCCTGGACCGAGGCGTTGATGGCGTAGCAGGCTGCCCGGAAATGGATGGTGTGGTCTTGGAGGCTGTTCTCTCAGGAATCAGGGAAAATCTCTTCGTGCTCGGACAGCCAGTCACGGGCCGAAAAATGTCCGCATACGACAAAAGGTGCGACCGGATGGGTATCCAGCCGCACCTTGAGTGCTGTGGTGGCCTATGAAGCGCAGATTGTGGTCACTGCTGGGCCGTTTCCGGCCTGGATCGTGCTTGTCCGGCCCGAAGTAAGACCGGGAAGTCAGCGCATATTCTCATCGAGAATGAACATGAGAAGCCCAATGTGGGGGATGGCGATCACTGCGATGCCGACCAGCCACCCGCCCCAGTCGATGCCGAGGGGGTCATTGATCATTAGCGCTGCCCAGGATCGGCTCAACTGCGGTGATGAGAGGGTCGGCGAAGCCCGAGAGGAAACATAGCCAGATAATGCCCCAGATCACGGCCAGGATGATGGTCACACCGATCAGACGGCGGAAGTCGAGACCTCTTTGATAGCGGGCGTAGCGTTCATCTTCATGTTCTTGGGTTTTTCGGCGAAACATAGACGTACTCCTGAGAAAGGAAATGTGCTGGTTCTACTGCTAATTTATCGGTAGGTGCACATATCACCCAAGGAATTGTGTCTAGATCACCGGGTTTTCTTTGATTGTCACTGACAAGGTGTTGATGTCTTCCTCGAACAGCGCATGAATGCGGGGACTGTCGACATGGGTGTTGTCTGCACCCTCTTCGTCCCGGGTAAGTAACAGCCATTCGTCATTCTCGGGGTCGATGACCAGCACAGAGTGGCTCAGGGAGCCGTCGCTGGTGCTGAGCAGGATGTCGTCGCCTGCTTTGACCTCCAGGCCAAGGTCTTTGATCCTCACGGCAAGCATCACATCTGTGCGCAAGCCACCGTTGCGGGTCATGTGCTGGAGCAGGCCGTTATGGATAACGGTGCGCAGGGGATGGTCATCCTCCAGCGTCTCGGCGAGTTTGAACATGTTGGAGGCGTTGAGCTCCCTGGTGGTCATGCTCAGCAGGCGCGTGATGTCGTTCTGGGCATCAGCCATCGCCAACATGGCGTGGACGTGCGCTGATGCGATGGCCTCGGCGGTGCCGGCGGGTGGCCGGATGTCGCCCAGCAGGCCGAGAGCCTCTGCTCGGTGGTGGGCGCCTTCGGTGGAGGTGGTCTGCTGATCTTCAGCGTGTTCAGGCATGGCTGCCTTTCGGGGTCGGATTGATCGTGGTCAATGCGACAGTATGCGTTTCTTGCAGGCAGATCCATGGCCATTTTTGGATCGTGACCGGTGACCGCACTGCTGTTTGATTGGTACGTCAACCGAAGGGATGCACGAACTGTTACGTTCATATTTCTCGAAAATCTTTTGGCGCGATCAGCAGAGAATCTGTGACCAAAGCGTCGATCCGTAGATGTTCCGCGAAGTGGCTTACGAAGCGTTTAGTGCGTGAACGTCGGGAAACCCGAGCAAATGTTCGGTGCTGTGTGGAAAAACTTTTGTCAGGGTGTTGTCACCGGGTGCTTTTCAGACATAGAAAAAGGCCCTGCATCCCTTTGTTTACAAGGAATACAGGACCTTCATCGTTGGCGGTGACGGTGGGATTTGAACCCACGTTGGCTTTCACCAAACAACATTTCGAGTGTTGCACCTTCGGCCGCTCGGACACGTCACCAACTCCGCCACTTTACCCGGTCGGTGCCCCTGAGCCCAAAATGCAGCCGCCCCTCAAGCGAGTGCATGTGCGCGGCTGTGAAGGAACAGTGCTGCCACTACCGGTGGCCCGCGAAGAATTCCTTCAGTAGGGCGGCACACTCGTCCTCGCGGACTCCGGCATAGACCTCAACCCAGTGGTTCAGGCGACGTTCGCGCAGCACGTCGAAGACGGAACCTGCTGCCCCGGCCTTTTCGTCCCAGGCGCCAAAGACCACGCGGGGAATTCTCGAGAGGACGACCGCGCCGGCGCACATGGTGCAGGGTTCGAGCGTCACCACGAGAGTGCAATCCTCCAGCCGCCAGCTGGCGAGCTTTTGCGCGGCCTCACGGATGGCCAGCATCTCGGCGTGGGCGGTAGGGTCGAGCTCCGCTTCCCGCTCATTACGCCCCGTCCCCAGGATCTCGCCGTCCGGGCCGATGACGACTGCTCCGATGGGCACATCACCTGTCTTCAGCGCGCGCTTGGCCTCGTCCAGGGCAAGCCCCATCCAATCGGCGTAGCGTTCCATATAGTCCAGTCTGCCGGATGTCACCAGCCGTTCCCTATTGGATCGTCGGTAGGACCACCGCTGAATTATTGGCGGTGAGCACCACCAAGTCCTGAGCCACAGGGCGCGAAACCAAACATTAACGACGAAAGCGGCACAAATTTGTGCCGCTTTCGGATTTATCCTTCAGTTTCGGTGGCTCGAGGGGCCGGGCCGGACTACTCCCGGCGGAACCGCGAGATCATCGGGCAATCGAACGGATCACGCGCTGACAGGCCGACCTCATTCAGGTAACGGACCACAATCCCGTAGGACTTGGGCAACGAGGTCTCCGTGTAGGGAATCTTGTGATCGGCGCAGTATTCACGCACAATCTCGCTGGCCTTGGCCAGGTTCGGCCGCGGCATGTTCGGGAACAGGTGATGCTCCACTTGGTAGTTCAAGCCGCCCATCAGCGTGTCAATGAACTTTCCGCCGGTAATGTTCCGGCTGGTCAGTACCTGACGGCTGAGGAAGTCGGCTTTGCTGTCATGCGGCAGCACCGGCATTCCCTTATGGTTCGGCGCGAAGGATGCACCCATGTAGACACCGAAAACTGCGAGCTGGACGCCGATGAAAGCGAACGCCATGCCCACGGGAAGGAAGGCGAAGATCGCGCCTACATACAGACCCAGCCGGGCGAACACCACTGATATCTCGCGTTTGCGGCCCTTGACGTTGCCCTTGGCGAACAGCGAACGGATGGAGGTGATGTGCAGATTGATGCCTTCAAGCATCAGCAACGGGAAGAAGAGGTAGCCCTGCCGCCGGGTGAACCAGGCCATGAAGCCGGTTTGTTTGGCGGCGTCTTCGGGAAGGAAAGAAATGGTGTCCTGCGCAATGTCAGGGTCCTTGCCGATCTGGTTCGGCTTGGAGTGGTGCCTGGTGTGCTTGTTCATCCACCACTGGTAACTGATGCCGACGGCGGCATTGGCAAGGATGCGTCCGGCGCGGTCATTTGCCGGTCCGGACGCGAAAACCTGACGGTGCGAGGCTTCGTGCGCGAGGAAGGCCAGCTGGGTGAAGACGACGCCGAGAGCGCCTGCGATCAGGAGCTGGAACCAGCTGTCACCGAGCAGGACGAAGCCGGTGATGGCGCCGCCAAGCGAGATGGCAAGACCAATGAAGAGTGAGATGTAAAAGGAGCGACGACGGCGCAACAGGCCTGCGTCGCGGACGGTGCGCATTAGGTTGGCGTAGCTGCTGGCGGCAGCCGTACCGGGACTGGTGGCCGAACTGCGGCTC
This sequence comes from Arthrobacter sp. H14, assembly GCF_000520495.1. Taxonomy (GTDB): domain Bacteria; phylum Actinomycetota; class Actinomycetes; order Actinomycetales; family Micrococcaceae; genus Arthrobacter_C. Next base: position 49,222 of record NZ_KI914643.1, on the reverse strand, counting down.
GTACGGAGTTTGGATTGTGCAGAAATACTCATACGGATCCTGGGGTAGTTTGAATGCCGACTTCCCAGCCGTGAAAACGGGCGAGTGCCCTGTAGATACCTGCTAGTCTATCTTGTTTGGCTGAACAACCGATGACATGGACCAATTTGCGGCGCATAACAGTTCCAGACGGAGAAGTGGTAAACGCTTCCAGTATTGTCGGGTAGGCTTGAAGGGTAGTTGTTGTGTTACGCATTTTATTTTTAGCTGCAGGCTCCTCCATCTGGAGGCTTGTGCTTCTCTGAACGGCGGATAAAGAACACCGCTGCAGTTGGTCCCGGAAAATCAGGGATCTCCAATCACCACTCTGGAGGAGTACAAAATTATGGCTACTGGCACCGTTAAATGGTTTAACAGCGAAAAGGGCTTCGGATTCATCGCCCCGGAAGACGGCAGCGCCGATGTCTTCGCCCACTACTCAGCAATCGATTCTTCGGGTTACAAGGAACTGCGTGAGGACCAGAAGGTTGAATTCGAAACGCAGCAGGGCCCCAAGGGTCTGCAGGCAGCGAACATCCGCTTCCTCTAAAGAACCTCTTAGCCGCCAGGGCGGGTCGCCCGCATCCTGGACACTGAGTTTGCACTAGTTGCACCCGGCGGAGCCGGCCTCTTCGAAAGAAGGGCCGGCTCCGTTCGTGTTTAACGGCTGGTAGGTTTTTACCCATGCGCGTACTCGTTGTTGATCATCCCCTTGTTGCCCACAAATTGACCGTTCTGAGGCAGAAGGAAACCTCATCACCGGTGTTCCGGTTGCTGACCGAGGAACTGGTGACGCTGTTGGCGTACGAGGCCACCCGCGACGTCCGCGTTGAACCGACGGAGATCGAAACCCCGGTGACCAGGACCGTCGGGACCGGGCTGACAAAACCGACCCCGCTGGTGGTGCCGATTCTGCGTGCCGGCCTCGGCATGCTTGAAGGCATGACGCGGCTGGTTCCGACCGCCGAAGTCGGTTTTCTGGGAATGGCCCGCAACGAAGAGACGCTGGAAGCGATCACTTATGCCGAGCGCCTGCCCGAGGATTTGACCGGACGGCAGATTTTTGTCCTCGATCCGATGCTGGCCACCGGCGGCACACTCCGGGAGGCAATCAAGTTCCTCTTTGCCCGCGGCGCCGCGGATGTTACGTGCATCTGCTTGCTGGCCGCACCGGAGGGACTTGAGGCACTGAAGGCGGAACTCGAGGGCAGGAACGTGACCATTGTGCTGGCTTCCATCGACGAGCGCCTCAACGAGAACGCCTACATCGTTCCCGGACTTGGCGACGCCGGCGACAGGTTGTATGGTGTTGCCAACTGACGGCGAAACGGTACGACGGCGTGACCACCGTCTTATGTGATAACGGTCACCTAGGCGCCGGATATCTCAGTATGTGGACATTTGGACCGTATGTTACTTGCGCGTTCGTTTTGTTACGGTGCAGAATCGAGGGGTGAACACCAACCCAACAGCACCTGCTGACGCAGTTATCCGGACCGGCTCATCCGCTGGCATGGACATGTGTTGTTGTCGAATGCACGCCTAACTTTCCACCCCAAAAGGTTCCAGGCAATTTCCTTTTCGCCCAATGGCGGGCTTCCACCCCGTTTTCCGTGGGCAAAAATTATGCATTCTTGCCGCGTCGACGGCCATTCACAATGAGGTAGCACCATGTCAGTGTCATCCGGATACGTCCACATCTCCCTCCGCAATCGCAATAACACCGGGGCCAATGCAAGGCAGCAGCCAGGCAACAGCTCCGGGTATGGGGCAGGATACGGAATCCAGTCCTACTCTCAGCAACCCGGTTACCGCCCGCTCCGTGCCGTGCCGCCGCAGGCCGCCGAAGCAACGCGCAATCCCGACAGCTCGCCCATGACGGCGCCGACCCAGGTTGTCGCTCCCGCAGGGGAGGACCAGGCCACGCCCGTCCGTTCAGTAGCCAATGACAACGTCGCCCGCGGGTTCGTCCTCTATGTCGGCCTTGACGAAGAAGCGGCAGCGGCCAATGGCACATCGCTGACGAAACTGGTGCAGGACATCCGTGCCTACGCCCAGTCACTGGTGCCGAATGCGCAAAGCTATGCTGCCGTCGCCCTTGCCCCGGCAGATGCCACAGGCAGCGACATCGACGTCGTCCGCAATGCCCTTGGCGATCCCACTGCAGCCAATGTCCGGGTCGAACCGGCACGCGCTCCGCAGCTTCCGCAGGCACCGCGTCCCACAGGTGTACTGATCGACCTGTCCCGCCGCGAAGTTCATCTCGACGGTGACACGCTCAACCTGACGTTCAAGGAATTCGAGCTGCTGAACTACCTGGTGGAAAACGGACAGCGCACCGTTGCCCGCGAGGAACTGCTTAGTGGCCTGTGGCGGAATGCCGACGAGATCCCGAATGAGCGGACGATCGACGTGCACATCCGCCGCCTGCGCTCGAAGCTGGGGCGGCTCGCCAACACGGTCCGCACGGTCCGTGGGCAGGGATACCGCTTCTATGAGCACCCCGAGGTCGTCGTCTGGGCCGCTCCGGAGTACTCGATCTAGCAGCTTTCAGGATCTGGGCGGTGCGTCGGTGGTGAACCGGCGCACCACTCTTGTCTGCGAGGCGACAGTGACAGACTGGTAGGCATGAGCCAACACCACCTGAAGAAGCTGATCCTGCTGCGCCACTCGAAAGCTTCCATGCCCGGCCATGTGACCGATCATGACCGTCCGCTGTCGGATCAGGGCCACGCGGACGCCCCGGAGGCGGGCAAGTGGCTGGTGGAGCATAACGCGGTGCCGGACTTCATCCTCTGTTCCTCCGCGCTGCGGGCGCGCCAGACCTGTACCTGGATCTGCCAGGAACTGGGGGAGAAGGCGCCGACGGCGAAACTTGAGGATGGGCTCTACGACGCCTCCGAAACCCGGATCCTGACCATGATTAACCATGTGCCCGAGACGGTGACCTCGCTGCTCGTGATCACGCATCTGCCGGCCGTGCAGGCCCTGGCCCTGCGACTGGCCGCCGACAACTCAGACGAGGAAGCCTACACGGACGTTGCGCTGAGCTATCCGACCGGCGGCATCGCCGTCCTGGAGCACGACCTGAAATGGGCAGAACTGGACGACCGGGACTGCAGGCTCACAGCCTTCGCCGCGCCACGGGCATGACGACTTGGTGTCAGCCGTGATCTGCAGTTGCCGAGAGAATGTACAAACCGCGTTATAGGGTGATGGAACGACCGGCTGCTCGCCGATGAGTGGTGGGCCAATTTCGACTCAGGGGGAAGTAGTGGAATTTTCGGAGCGCTTAACAGCATTGGCCGCAAAGGTTCGGCAGCAGCGGGGACAGATCGAAACTGAAGAGGCGACAAAGAACGCTTTTGTCATGCCGTTCATCTCCACGATCCTAGGTTATGACGTTTTCAATCCTCTGGAAGTCGTGCCGGAGTTCACGGCCGACGTTGGCGTGAAAAAAGGCGAGAAAATCGATTACGCTGTCATCCACGATGGCGTCGTACAGATCCTCATCGAGTGCAAGAAGTCCAAAGAGCCGCTGCGCATCGAGCACGCTTCTCAGCTTTTCCGATACTTCGCCGTTACAAAGGCTCGGATAGCGGTACTCACGAATGGTGAGGTGTACGAATTCTTCACGGATTTGGACGCTCCTAATCGCATGGACGCTAAACCATTCTTAGTGCTTGACCTGAACGACATCGACGAGTCTCTCATCCCGGAGCTGATGAAGCTCTCAAGGGACGTTTTCGATCTGGATTCGATCATTAGTGCTGCTGGTGAACTCAAGTACATTGGCCAGATAAAGCGGACTATTGGTTCCCAGTTCAAGGAACCCGAGGACGACTGGATAAAGTTCTTCACCACTCGGGTTTACGACGGTCCCTACACTCAGAAGGTCCGTGAGCAGTTCACCGGACTTGTAACCAAAGCGACCAAGCAGTTTCTCAGCGACCAAGTAAATGAGCGGCTAAAAACCGCCCTCAGCGCTCCAAACGCTTCTACTTCCAGCGACGCTGAAACGCCGGCTCCTGTGACCAGTGAGGAGGCAGTAGAGAAAGATCTGTTCGAAACTGGCCTCGAAACGACTTTGGAGGAGCTCGAGGGGTATCAGATTGTCCGTGCAATAGTTTGCAGCGATGTGAGTCCGACACGCGTCGTTAAGCGGGACGCAAAGTCTTATTTCGCAGTACTGCTCGATGACAATAACCGCAAACCGATCGCACGGCTTCATTTCAATCGTGGACAGAAGTACCTGGGTGTGTTCGACGAAAGCAAGGCGGAAACACGCATCCCAGTTAGTGCCGTTCATGAAATCTATGAGCATGCCGACAAGCTGCGAGCCAGCGTCAGAGGTTACCTGGAGGCAGCTTAAGCTTCTGGCTTGGGGAAGCGCTCGTCACAGCCCGTACTTCTCCAGGAGCCGCAACCAGATTTCGCTGATCGTCGGGTAGGCCGGTACGGCATGCCATAGCCTCTTCAGCGGAACCTGACCGACGACGGCGATGGTCGCTGCGTGCAGCAGTTCAGCCACGTCCTGTCCGGCAAACGTCATACCGGCGACGACCTTGCGGTCCTCATCAACCACCATCTGTGCCCAGCCCTTGTAGCCGTCGGCCTGCAGGGCGGAACCGGCGACGGCGATATCCAGCTCCGTTGACGAGGCATTCATCCCCCGCTGCCTGGCCTGTTCGAGGGTCAGCCCCACCATAGCCACCTCGGGATCGGTAAAGACGACTTGTGGAACGGCACAGTCGTCGGCGGTGTGCGCGTACCGGCTCCATGAGTCCACGTCGTCCGCCAACTCCGAGTCCGCGCGGGCGACAATGGCGTCACCGGTGGCACGTGCCTCGTACTTGCCCTGATGCGTCAGCATCACTTTGCCCGCGGCGTCGCCGACGGCATACAGCCAGCCGGCGCCTTTCACCCGGCCGGACACATCCACGGAGAGTTCCTGCGGTTCAATACCGACGACATCGAGCCCGAGATCCTGCGTCGCCGGATGGCGCCCTGTCGATACCAGCAACTGGTCGGTGTCCAGAGTCGAACCGTCCTTCAACTCTAGATGCACGACGCCGTCATCACTTTGGCTGACGGAAGTCGCCTCCATGCCGGTGCGGATATCGATTCCCTCTTCGCTCAGCGCGGCCGAAACCAACGCGCCGGCCTGCTCCGGAAAGGTGTTCAGCAGGGATCCGCGGACAATCATGGTCACTTCGGAGCCCAATCGGGAGAAGGCCTGCGCCAGCTCGGTCCCGGCCACTCCGCCGCCGATCACGGCAAGCCGCGGCGGAATCTCCTGCGCCGACGTCGCCTCGCGGGTGCCCCAGTACGTCACCGCGTCCAGACCCTCGATCGGCGGTACGGTCGGAGTGGAGCCGGTGGCGATAACGACAGCGTGGCGCGCGGTAATGCTGGTGACGTTGCCGTCGTCGTCGTTGACCTCCACTTGCCGCTCGCCGCTGAGACGACCACGACCGCGGACAAGCTCGATACCCGCTCCGGCAACCCACTCGGCCTGGCCTGAGTCGTCCCAATTCGAGGTGAACGAGTCCCGGCGCTTCAGGACCGCCTGCACATCGAGCCGGCCGTCCGCTGCTTCGCGTGAACCGGCCACCGCCTGTGCGCCGTGCAGCGCGATGCCTGGACGCAGCAGCGCCTTCGAGGGCATGCAGGCCCAATAGGAACACTCACCGCCCACCAGCTCGGACTCGACCAGAACCGCTTTCAGCCCACCTTTGACGACGCGGTCCGCGGCATTTTCGCCGACTGCTCCGGCGCCCAGGATGACGACGTCGGTGGAAAGCTGCGATGAAGTGTCTGTGCCCATAGAACGAGACTGTCACCGCGATGCAGGAGTGGCAAGAGCCGCACCGGATCCGTAGCGCCGCACGCCCATTGATGGAGCCGGGTCAACCGATATATGTTTAGAGGCCATGGGGGAATCAGAGTCCAGGAGAGAGGGACGTGATCTCACCGGCCACTCCGCCGCGCTTCAGCGCCCAGACGCGGTTGCGCGCCCTGCAGACGGACATCATGGAACTGATCCTGGCCCGCGAGCTGGACGTGGGCGATTCATTGCCCACCGAGAGCGAGCTTTGCCTGGCACTCGGCGTCGGCCGTAATACCCTCCGCGAATCGTTGAAGGTTCTGCAGGCGGTTGGCGTGATCGAAATCCGCCACGGGTTCGGCATGTTCGTGGCGCCGTCAAACTTCGCCGCGCTGACTGACGGGCTGACCTTCCGCGGGCGGTTGTCACTGCGGCACCAAGGAGTGGAAGCCCTGGAGCTGATCAATGCCCGGCAAACTGTTGAATCCGCCCTGATCGACGCCGCCATGGACTCAATGGATACAGCGGATCTGGAAGCCCTCGAGGCGGCAGTGGACCGCATGGAGCAACTCGCCTTACAGTGCGAAGATACTGCAGAAGCTGAGGAGGAATTCCATCGCCGACTATTCCAGCCGCTGGGAAATGAGTTTCTGACCCATCTGGTGGGCGTCTTCCGGCATATTGACCTGAAGATCCAGCAGGACGACGGCGGTTCCAGCGGTGATCCGGCGGCTGCGGCGGCGTTGCACCGGGAGATTTTCCAAGCTGTGGCCGACGGCGACAAGGCCGCCGCCGTGGGCCGGCTCGGCCAGCATTTCGATGGACTGCGGGAAAAGATCAACGGGATTCTTGCCGTGGCCGACGAAACTTAAAGCAGAACACCCCGGCGGTGCTTTCGCTGCCAGGGTGTTCTTCGAATGTGCGCCCGACAGGATTCGAACCTACAACCTTCTGATCCGTAGTCAGATGCTCTATCCGTTGAGCTACGGGCGCATGACCCTCGCGGGCCGTAGACCACTTTAGCGTGTTTCGATATTCGTTGCGAATCGCCCGTTTGGTTGAAGCTTGAGCGCAGCTTGACCCGAGCTATTGCTATACCGGTCTAGGTGACCTTTATCACATCCACTGCTGCCATCAGGTAGCCAAAACCGCGACAATCCGCGGAACGGCAGCGTCCAGTATACCGCCGCTACATGAAGATCCCCATTCCGCCCGCATTACGGACCAATAGCATTTAGTCACACCACAGACCCAAGGAAGGGAAGAGTCATGGGCGATGCTGCGCGTCAACTTCTGATGGAAGATTCCGCTGAGCCAACTGCGACACCGCAGACTGTGCAAGATGCTCTCAATAATGCGCCTACGACTCATGCAGGGCTGCTTGAGTGGGTGCGCGAGACTGCGCAATTGACCAAGCCGGAGACTATCTACTGGGTCAACGGTACTGAAGAAGAGTATGCGCGGCTTACGGGCCATTTGGTTGATGCCGGAACACTGACCCGGCTGAACCCGGACACCTTCCCCAACTCGTTTGCGGCCTTCTCCGACCCCAAGGACGTTGCCAGGGTCGAAGAGCAGACCTTTATCTGCTCGGCGAACAAGCACGACGCCGGTTTCACCAATAACTGGATGGATCCTGCCGAGATGGAGATCAAGCTTAACAGCTTGTTCGATGGTTCCATGCGCGGACGGACCATGTACGTGATCCCGTTTGTTATGGGCCACCTCGATGCCAAGGATCCGAAATTCGGCGTCGAAATCACCGACAGTGCATACGTGGTCGCGTCAATGCGGATCATGGCCCGTATCGGCACTGACGTATTGAACAGAATGACGGAGTTGGACGCGTTCTACGTTCCTGCCCTGCATTCGGTCGGAGCTCCGCTTGAACCCGGCGAGGAGGACGTCCAGTGGCCGTGCAATGAGGACAAGTGGATTGTGCACTTCCCCGAGGAGCGCTCCATCTGGTCCTATGGTTCCGGCTATGGCGGTAATGCCCTGCTCGGCAAGAAATGCTACGCGCTGCGCATCGCCTCCGTAATGGCCCACGATGAGGGCTGGCTCGCCGAGCACATGCTGATCCTCAAGTTAACCAGCCCGGAGAACAAGACGTACTACATCTCCGCGGCGTTCCCCTCTGCCTGCGGCAAGACCAACCTGGCCCTGCTCGATCCGACCCTTGAGGGATGGCACGTCGAAACACTTGGCGATGACATCACCTGGATGCGTTTCGGCGACAACGGCGAAATCCGTGCCATCAACCCGGAGGCCGGCCTCTTTGGTGTCGCACCGGGCACCGGCTGGGGCACCAATCCCAATGCGATGCGCGCCATCGTGAAGGGCAACTCCATCTTCACCAACGTGGCATTGACCGACGACGGCGGTGTCTGGTGGGAGGGCATGTCCAAGGAAACCCCGGATCACCTGATCGACTGGCAGGGCGATGACTGGACGCCGGAAATGGACCACCCGGCAGCACACCCGAATTCCCGGTTCTGCACCCCGATCGACCAGATCGACATGCTCGCCGAGGAATACAACGACCCCGATGGTGTTCCCATCTCGGCCATCCTGTTCGGCGGCCGGCGCAAGACCACCGTCCCGCTCGTGACCGAGGCGCGTGACTGGACAAACGGCATTTTCATGGGGTCGACATTGTCCTCGGAAACCACCGCCGCAGCTTCCGGCCAGGTCGGTGTCGTCCGCCGCGATCCGATGGCGATGCTGCCCTTCATCGGTTATGACGCCGGCGATTACCTCAAGCACTGGATCAAACTCAGCGGAGCCGCCAACCAGGAGCTGCTGCCGAAGATCTTCCTCGTCAACTGGTTCCGCAGGGATGCCGACGGCGGATTCCTGTGGCCTGGCTTCAGCGAGAACACGCGGGTGCTGAAGTGGGTGATCGATCGGATCGAAGGAACCGCAGAGGCGGCCGAGACGCCGATCGGCTACGTGCCGGCACCGGGTTCGCTGGACATCGAAGGGCTTGGGATCAGCCAGGAGCAGATCGACGCAGCCGTGGCGGTCAAACCGGAGGAGTGGGGGCCCGAACTTGAAGGTATCGAGCAGTGGTACGAGCGCTTTGGCGACTCGCTGCCGGATGGTCTGCGCGACCAGCTGGCGCAGTTGAAGGAACGGTTCGCGAGCTAGGACCTTCCCAGCCGAAACCGCCTGAAGTGTGCAGTGCCCTTCCCATTATGGGAGGGGCATTGCCTGCTTAAGGGAAGATTGAAGACCGAGGTACCCGCAGCCATCACTGGGAGAGGACCCAATGGAGCACCTCAGCCAATTCGCACGCGAATTCCTCAAGGCGCTCAGGAACCTCCTGCCCATCGTGGCCGTCGTCGTGATTTTCCAACTGCTGGTGTTCCGTTCGATGCCGGACGATCCGCTGAACCTTGTGGCGGGGCTGCTGATTGTTGGCTTGGGCATTGCCCTGTTTCTGCAGGGGCTGGACCTGAGCGTTTTTCCGGTCGGCAAGAACCTGGCCAACCAGTTCGTCCGGCGCGGAGCACTTGGATTGCTGTTGCCCTTCGGGTTCGCCATCGGTTTCGCCGCCTCGATAGCGGAGCCCGCGGTTATCGCCGTCGCACAGCAAGCGCAGTTCGTCAGCGACGGGCGGATTAACGCAATGACCCTGCGCCTTGTTATTGCCGTATCGGTCGGCCTGGTCCTCGTCCTGGGAATCATGCGGGTGCTGCGGGGCTGGCCGGTCCACAAACTGCTGATTGCCGGATATGGGCTGGTGCTGGCGCTCAGTTATGCCGCCCCCGAGGAGATCATTGGCCTTGCTTACGATTCAGGCGGAGTCACAACCAACATCGTCAGTGTTCCGTTGATTGCCGCTATCGGTCTTGGACTGGCCAATTCCATCCGGGGCCGCAGCCAGCTGGCAGATGGTTTTGGTCTGGTGGCGCTCTGCGTCATGGTTCCCATGATCGGCGTCCAGCTGTACGGCATTTGGGTTTACAATTTTGGCGGTGGTGGCACGGTGCCGGGGGTGGAGGCCGGGGAAGATCCACCGCTCTCGGTGATCAGTGCCATCCTTGGCTTGGCCGAGACGCTCCGGGAGGTTCTGCCCATGGTGGCCGTGGTCCTCTTCTTCCAGTACGTTGCTCTCCGACGACGATTGTCCCACCCGTTGAGAGTCGCCGTCGGTTTCATTATGGTCGTCGTCGGACTGTACGCCTTCGTCGTCGGGCTCAAGCTCGGGCTGTTTCCGCTGGGAAGAGTAATGGCGGAGCAGCTGATCGAGCAGGGCATGCCAGCCCTTATCCTGCTCTTCGCCCTGCTCATCGGTTTTGCCACCACCATGGCCGAACCTGCTCTGCTGGCGATCGGCGAACAGGCTCACGAGGCGTCCCCCGGAAGGATCAGTGCCGTCGGCATCCGGCTCATTGTCGCTGTTGGGGTGGCGCTCGGCATCGGCTTCGGCGTGTACCGCATTCTTGTTGGTGGGCCCTTCCATTACTTCATCATGGCCGCCTACGTGATAGCGCTCGTGCTGATGTTCTTTGCGCCCAAGTACATCGTCGCCCTGGCCTTCGATCTTGGCGGGGTCACGACGTCGGAAATCACGGTGCCGCTGGTCACCGCGCTCGGTCTCGGCCTGGCCACTGCGATCGACGGACGCGATGCGTTGATTGACGGTTTCGGATTGATCGCATTCGCCTCCATCTTTCCCGTGATCTCCGTTCTGATCTATGCCATCATGATGGAGAGATTTCCTCGGCTTCGGAAGGAAGCATCGTGAAATTCACCGCCATCGTCGTCATCGCCCCTGATGACTATGAAGACAAGGCGATTGAGTACGCCCAACGGGCCGGCGCCACTGGCGTAACCATTCTGGTCGGCAAAGGCATCGGCGGTGAAGCGAAAAAGTCATTCCTCGGGCTGACCTTTGAAGGAACACAGTCCGTGCTGCTGATGGTGGTCGGACGGCACCTAACCGCTCCGATCCTCAAGGCGCTGCACCCGCTGCTGGTGAAGGGGACCGAATCGCGGGGTCTTGCCTTCGCTATTCCGATTGAACATCTGACCGGGATCGACTTGCGCCAGGTGGGCAAATTCGAAGACTATCTGCGCCACGAGGACGACTGAAGCTGGCCCGGAGCACTTACCAGGAGGAAAGAGATGCTCACTGTAAAAGATGTCATGGTTCCGAAGGTCGTCACCATCTCCCCTTACAGCACCCTGCGCGAGGCGATATCCGCCATGAAGGAGCGTCAGGTTAAGAGCCTCGTGGTTGAAGGGCAGCACCCACATGATGCCTATGGGCTGCTGACCTACAGCGAACTTTTGCATAGCGTAGTCGCGGAAGAAGGAGATATGGATCTCCTCAATGTCTACGATGCGGCCACGATCCCCGCGATCACCGTCGGCGCAGAGTTGTCCTTGCGTCAAGCCGCGACGCTGATGAGCCGATACCACCTCAACCGGCTCGTGGTCGTCGAGGGCAACCAGCTGGTCGGACTGCTGGCCATGAATGACATCCTGGCCCGGCTGATGGAGGACATGCTGTGACGGTCAAGAAAACGATTGGATAGGCATTGAATATAAATAGGGCCGTAAATAGTATTTCCCTTTCATAATGTAACTCCCTAAGATGCTTAGATGGACATCCGGCATCTGCGCTACTTCATAGCGGTGGCTGAACACCGTCATTTCGGGCGGGCAGCGGCCATGCTGAATATTGCCCAGCCGCCGTTGTCGCAACAGATCCGGCAGCTGGAGCAGGAGCTCGGGACGAAGTTGTTCAACCGCACCACCCGCAAGGTCGCACTGACCGAGGCGGGGGAGCTACTGCTGGAACGCGGCAGGCGCATCGTGGAAGAGCTTCAAACCTTGGAAAACGATGTTCGACAGGTCGGCGGCGGTGTCCAGGGCATCCTGCGGGTCGGCTTCACCGGCTCAGCCACTTACGGGTTGATGCCCCAGGTGGTGCGCCATGCCAAAGAAGAACTGCCGGGTCTCGCACTGAAGATCCGGGGCGAGCAGTTGACGCCACAACTCGTTTCCAGCCTGCTGGAGTACCGTCTCGATGTGGCGGTCCTGCGCCCGCCGGTGCGCACGGCGGAGCTTGAAGTCAGCGTTATCGGCAAGGACCCGCTGGTCGTGGTGCTTCCGGCCGATTCGCGGCTGGCGGAATACGAGGTGCTCAGCCTTGAGCAGCTGGAGGAAGAATCCTTCGTCAGCTATCCAAGCGATTCGGCCGTGGCGGAAACGGCCATTGACGCCTGCCGGCAAGCGGGCTTCTACCCCCGGATCGTGCAGGAAGCCAGCGAGACGTCGGCGCTGCTTTCCTTCGTGGCCGCCGGTGCGGGAGTCGCGCTGGTGCCTGCGACGGCGACCACTTTTGCCATCAACAACGTCGTCATCCGTGAACTGGCAGATGCGCCGGAGGTGGAGTTGGCCGTGGCCTGGCGCCGCGGGTCCGATTCGGCCCTGCTGCGCAACTTCGTCTCCCTGATCGAGAACATCAATAAGAAGGACACCGATTCGTGAAGATCGCAAAACTGGAAGCCATTCCCTACTCGATTCCGTACCGTAAGCCGCTGAAGTTCGCCAGCGGTGAGGTCGAGGCAGCAGAGCATGTGCTCATCCGGGTGACTACCGACGACGGCGTGACCGGCATTGCCGATACACCCCCGCGTCCGTATACCTATGGCGAGACCCAGGCGTCGATTGTCGCCGTCGTCGACCAAATTTTTGGCCCGTCGCTTCTGGGCCTGGACCCGCTGGACCGGGAGAAAATCCACGCCAAGCTGAACCGGACCGTGCACAACAATACGGCCAAGGGCGGAATCGACATTGCGGTATGGGACATTATCGGCCAGCTTGCCGGTCTGCCCGTGTCCTCGATGTTGGGCGGATTCACCGACGGCATGCGGGTCTCGCACATGCTTGGTTTTGCGGAGTCGCAGAAGCTGCTGGACGAGGCGCTGAGAATGCGCGACCAGTACGGTATCGACACCTTCAAGCTCAAGGTTGGACGCCGGCCGATCGGCCTCGACATCGAAGCTTGCCACGTGCTGCGGGACGGGTTGGGGCAGGAGACCGAAATCTACCTGGATGCCAACCGCGGCTGGACGGCCAACGAGGCGATGGAGGTACTGCGGCAGACCGACGGGCTGGGCCTGTCACTGCTTGAAGAGCCGTGCGATGCGAAGGAGGCGATGAGCCGCAAGCGCCTCGTCGAGAAGTCTCCGATTCCGGTCGTCGGCGACGAGAGCGTGCCCACCGCCGGTGATGTTTCGCGTGAACTTCTGGCCGGGGGCTGCAATGCCATCAGCATCAAGACGGCACGCAGCGGCTTTACCGAAGCCCAGCGGATCCTGTCACTGTGCGAGGGACTGGGGGTCGACGTCGTAATTGGGAACCAGATCGACACCCAGATCGGAACACTCGCGTCGGTAACCTTCGGATCGGCCTTTGAAGCCACGACCCGCCGGGCTGGAGAGCTGTCCAACTTTCTGGATATGAGTGACGACCTGCTGGCCGATCCGCTGCTGATCCAGGACGGGCGGATCAATGCCCGGGAGGTTCCCGGCGTCGGGGCCGCGATCGACGAGGAGAAGCTGGCCAGGTACCGGCAGGACCAGTAGAGCCGGTCAGGCGGAGCCGCGGGTCAGGTAGAGCAGGGGCCAGGCAGGGTCAAAGGTCAGGTCTTCTCGGCGTCGGCGTCGGTATCGGCGTCCGGGCGGTAGCGGGCGGCCAGTTCACCGCGTGACCGGATGCCGAATTTCCCGTAGATCCTGGTCAGGTGGTACTGGATCGTCTTGACCGTGACGTAAAGGTCCCGGACCACCTCTTTGTTGCTTTTGCCTTGTGCCACCAGGTTGGCCACGGCTTGCTCCTGGGCGGTCAGCGACACCGGATCGGAATCATCCCTGCGGGCAATATCGACTCCGCTGGCTTTGAGCTCCCGGTTGCAGCGGTCCACGTAGGCCTGTGCGCCCAGAAAACCGAAGGCGTCCCCCGCGGCGTGCAGCAGTCCGGCGGCTTCGGCCCGTTTGCCCGCCCGCCGCAAGGTCATGCCGTAGGCGAACTGTACACGTGCCCGCAGGTACGGCAGCGACACGGGCTCCAGTTGGGCCAGCGCATGGTCGAAACTCTGCCTGGCGTCCTCGAGAAGACCCTGGGCCCCGAGGATCCGGCCCCTGACGTAGGCCATCCGAGCGGCCGCGGAACGATGTCCGCGCTCTGAGGCATGCTGCTCGTAAGGGCTGATGAAATCGCTGGCTTCAGCAACCCGCTCGGTCATCACGAGCGCATTGGCGTAGGTATCGTGCCACGGCCAGAAAGCTGACTCGTCCGCTCCCGGGGACAGCTTTACCAGTGGTTCCAAAGCGCGTACGACGGCGGGATAGTCGCCTTGCGCTTCGGCGTACTGGGCTTGCGCCAGCCGCGCGGGAATCAGCATGGTGACGTAGCTCTGGTCGCTCGCGCGGGCCTTCTCCATATGCATCTTGGCCAGCTCCCAATTTCCCCGCAGGGCATGGACCTGGGTCGCCGTCCAGTGAACCAGCGGGCGGATCAGGTCCATGTCGGCCGTTTCCAGCTGCCGCTCGGCCTCCTCGACAGTGCGGATTGCCGCGTCCCAGTCGCCGAGCACAAACTGTGTACGGGCGAGCCAGGCCTGCGCCCACAGCGAGATCCGCATGGAGCCGGCGGCGTATTCGGTGGGAACGGCGGCCTCGAGCTCATTGCGCGCGGCCTGCGGATCATCGAAAGCAAGGTGCGCCCAGCCGTACCCCAACTGGACGCGTTGTGTCTGCGCGCCTTCCGGGACCCGGGCGGCTACCCGCGCGTAGTGTTCGAATGCCTCCGCCCGCTTGCCCATTGCCACCAGCCCCAGTCCGGCAATCGCCTCTGCCTCCACGCCGGGAGGGCTGCCTGGTTCTGCCAAAGCCACGGTGGTGCGCGACCATTCAACGAGTTCCGGCCCGTTCCATTGGGCCAAGGCGTGCAGCACATAACGCTGCGCCACCACGGCGGCGGTGGCTGGATCGGCCGAACGGTCGCAGCTGTCCCAGGCGTTGGACAGGAATGTCTCCGCGGCCGCCCGCCGGCCACGCATTATTGCCGCATAACCAAGCACAGTATCGCGGGCCGCGCTGGGGGCAAGGCTTTCGACTTCCGGCAGGAAGGTCATGGCCTCCGGCAGTTGGCCGGCGCCGATCAGGGCGTCCACCGCGTGCAGCAACCGGTTCTGCTGGAGGGACTTTTCGGTACTGAGCCGTGCGGAGGTAATCAGCGCCCGTGCCGTCTGGGACCACTGACCGGTGGCGGCCTTGGCGTTGGCCAGTGCTTCGAACTCCGCCGCCAACTGCGCGTTCTGCAATGGCGAAGCCGCGGCACGGTGGTTGAGCCGTTGTTCGGTGGAAAGAGCCAGCTGTGCAGCATGCCGGTGCAGCTCAGCCCGGCGGGTGTGGCTCAACTGAGTGTAGACAGCGGCCCTGACCAGCGGCTCATTGAAGGTCAACATTTGCCGTTCGCCGCCGCCAAAACTGGCCAGTATTCCTGCCTGCTGCGCCTCGTCCAGGGCCGCGAGGGAATCCGGCGTCCCGGCAAGGGCGGCCACATCGGCGAAGGGAATGGTTTTGCCCAGCACCGAGGCAGCTTCCGCCAGCGCCCGTCCGGCGGCGCCGCAGTGGGCCAGACGGGTCCTCACCTCCGCAGCGAATACCCGTGGTGCGGGCAGGTCCGGCTGCCACTGCTGCCAGATCTCCGGCGGCAGTTCGGTCAGCAGCTGCCGCGTGTACAAGGGATTTCCCAATGTATGGGCGGCCAAATGGTGCGCACCGGGAATGGTCAGCTCAATCCCGGCGGCAGCCATGGCGAGATCGCGGATCTGTGCGCCGGTCAGCGGATTGACCCTGATGACTGTGTTTTGGTGTCCGGCCAGGAAACGCTGAGCAGCCGCACTGATGTTGACCCTGTGTTCGTCGCTCACGGTGACGACCGTCATCACCCGCTCCTTGTGCAGCCGGCGGACCATGTAGGACAGGGCGCGGATGGAGGCTGGGTCTGCCCACTGCAAATCGTCGACGACGACGGCGACCGGAGCGCTCTGCTGCAGCTGCTGCACTAGTTCCAGCAACCGCCGGCCAACCTTCATGGCGTTGCGTGCGGAATCTGCTTCGCCGCCGTTGGGGCCGTCGTCCGGCCGGTCCACGGTCGGGACGACGCTGTTAAAGCCTGCGCCGCCCGGTCCAACGCCGTCGGGTCCGGACAACGGGGCATCCGCCCTGCCTCGGACCAACTGCTCGACAACCGCGAACGGCTCAACCGATTCCCACTCGACCCCGAAGCCGCTCAGGATCTGCAATGAGTCGTGTTGCGCGAAGAAGTTCTCCAGCAGGGCGGACTTTCCAATTCCGGACGGTCCTTCAACGATGACCATCGCTGACTGCCCTTGAGCAGCCAGCGCCAACCGGAGGTCCAACTCAGCGAGCTCTCGCCCGCGGCCGTTGAACCCCTGGAAATTGGAATCGCCGCTCATCGCCTTACTGTAACCGCCGTCGTTATCCGAGGTCACCTCCGGCTACGGGCAGCACGGTACCGGTGATGTAGGACGCCTCGTCGGAAGCGAGGAAGAGGATCGCCCCGGCCTGCTCCTCGAGCGTCCCGTACCGTTTCAGCAGGGACGAATCGACAGTCTGGTCGACAACCTGCTGGTACCACTCTTTTTCCTGGGCGTCTTCCGCCGAAGGGCCGCGTGCGACCTTCCGTTGCGGTGCTTCGGTTCCGCCCGGTGCCGTGGCAACAACCCGGATGCCGTGTCCGGCGTACTCCAGGGCCAAGGATGCAGTCAAGGCATTGACCCCGCCCTTAGCGGCCGAGTACGGAACACGGTTGATCCCGCGCGTCGCCACGGATGAAACATTGACGATGACGGCGCTGTCCGCTTCCAGCAGATGCGGCAGCGCCGCACGGCAGCACCACAAGGTCGGAAAGAGCGACCGCTGGATTTCGGCCTGGATCTGCTCGGGCTCGTATTCGGCGTACGGACGGGCCCAAATGGTCCCGCCGACGTTATTGATAACGCCGTCGATCCGGCCGAACCGCTCCCGTGCCGCCGCCATCGCAGCAGCGGCGCCCTCGTACTGTTCCAGATCGGCGATGACGGAATCGGCTTCACCGCCCGCATCACGCAGGTCCGCGGCGAC
This sequence comes from Arthrobacter sp. H14, assembly GCF_000520495.1. Taxonomy (GTDB): domain Bacteria; phylum Actinomycetota; class Actinomycetes; order Actinomycetales; family Micrococcaceae; genus Arthrobacter_C. Next base: position 32,206 of record NZ_KI914643.1, on the reverse strand, counting down.
CTGGTGGACCAGCTCAGACCGGTCCACCAGCATCACCGTGGCTTGCTCCGCGGACAACCGGCGGGCAACGGTCAGGCCGATACCCTGGACGGCTCCAGTGACAACAAATACCTTTCCGGCGAAGCGTTCCGCGGTGAGGACGCTCATGCGGCTGCGGGCTCTTCCACGACGGCGAGGGCGAACTTCTCAGAGTAGAAGTTTGCCGGTTCGATACCCTCGGACTTGAGGTAGCCCTTGACCGCCTCGACCATGGGAGGCGGACCGCACAGATAGACGTCGTAGTCGCCGTCGTTCACGTGCTCGGGCTTGATCAGCGAGGTGACGTAGCCCTTGTTCGGGGCGCTGCTCTCCGGATCGGCAACGCAGTAATCGAAGGTGAGATTGTCGATCCCGCCGGCGTAGTGCTCCAGCTTCTCCATCCCGACCAGGTCCACATCGGTGGTCACCCCGTAGATGAGGTGGATCGGGTGGGCGGGTGCCGTCGTCGTCATTTTTTCCAGCATGGATAACAGAGGCGCCAATCCGGTGCCGCCGGCCAGCAGCAGGGCCGGGCGCTTGATGTCCCTCAGGAAGAAGCTCCCCATCGGACCGGTGAGTTCAAGCTGATCGCCCACCTGCGCGCGGTCCCGCAGATAACCGGACATGGCGCCGCCGTCGGTGATGCGGACCAGGAACGAGATGTGCTTCTCATCCGGACCGGTGCTGAAGGAATAGCTGCGTTCGACGTGGGCACCGGGCACGCCGATGTTGACGTACTGGCCGGAGAGGAATGACAGCGTCTCGCGGTCCTCCACTTCGAGCGTAAAGCCGATCGTGGTGTCCGAGTAATGCTGGACGTCGCTGACCGTGGCGGCGAACTTGCCCGCCGCCGTCTTGGCCGCCTGAGACGTCGTCGGGATCTGCAGGACCAGGTCGCTTTCGGGCACCACCTGGCATGGCAGGCAGTAACCTGCTTCCGCTTCTTCTTCGGTCAGGGCGTCGTCGATGTACTCGCCGCCGTCGTACGTGCCGGACTCGCAGAAGGCCTTGCAGGTTCCGCAGGCACCGTCAGCGCAGTCAAAGGGAATGTTGATGCGTGCCTTGTACGCTGCCTCGACCACGCTTTGCATCGGGTCGACCTTGATGAATCGGGTAATCCCGTCTTCGAAGCCCAGGGCTACGTTGTGGCTCATAAGACTTCTCCTTTCTCTTCTGACGTGCCGGATTAGATGTGGTAGATGTCCACGACGTGGTGGATGTAGTCGTTCTTGAGTACAACCTTCTTGCTGGTGATCAACGGCTGCGTGCCTGAGCAGTCGACGGTGTAGAAGGATGTGCCGAAGTAGGTGTCGACAGTTTTGTAGCGGTAGTAGAGCGTGAACCAGTTGAACCGGATATCCACCACATCGCCGCGTTGCTCGAGGATTTCGACATTGGTGATGTTATGGCCGGTGCGCGGTTCCGGAATGCTGGTCGCGGCCGAACGGTCGGTCTTGATCCGGAAGACGCGGTCTTCGAGCCCGCCCCGGTTGGAGTAGTAGATCAACGAGATCTCGCGCTGGGGGTCTTCGGTCAACTCATCGTTGTCGTCCCAGGCCGGCATCCAGAATTCGGCTTCGGGGTGGTAGCAGTCGATCCACTGGTCGAACTGCCGGTCATCGAGGAACCGGGCCTCACGGTAGAGGAACTCGCGGATGCCCTCGAGGGTCACGGTGCGGGGTTCAGTCAGGGTTTCTGCTGTCATGGCTGTACCTTCTTTCTGCTTTTCGGACCGGTTGTTCAGCTGCAGGGGGTGGCTGGGGCTTTTTCCTTGCCCGCACCGGCCCGAACAGCTGCTTCCTCGGCTTCCTCCTGCGCAATGGCCGCCTGCATGGTCTGTTGCCAGTAGCTGTGCTGGATGGGGTAAAGGCCTTCATCTTCAGTCTTGACGCCGGAGGCGATCGGGTTCATGCCAAGTGCCTCGGCCTGCTCGTCGGGCCCGGTGATCTGGTGCGTGGCCCCGCGGGACATGTCGTTCCAGGAGGCGGATTCAGCCAGGAAGGTCTTCTGGCAGGAGCGGAACTCCTCGAGGTCGTCCGGGGTGGCCATGCCGGTGGCGTTGAAGAAGTCTTCGTATTGGCGGATCCGGTTGGCCCGGGATTCGTCGCTTTCGCCCTTTGGTGCGATGCAGTAGATCGTGACTTCGGTCTGGTCCACGGAGATGGGGTTCAGGTGGCGGATCTGCGAGCTGAACTGGTCCATCAGGTACACGTTCGGATACAGGCACAGGTTGCGGGACACATTGATCATAAAGTTGGCCATGACTTCGCCATACTTCTCGACCAGCTCTTCGCGGCGGTCGAACAACGGGCGGTTCGCCGGGTTGGACCATTCCTGCCAGAGCAACAGGTGACCGTGCTCAAAGGAGTAGAACCCGCCCTTTTGCTGGCCCCATTTGCCTGCGTCCATCGTCTTGGTGTCGTTGGTGGACTCACCGGAATCACGGCGGCCCTGGGTGGCGGCATAGTTCCAGTGCACGGAAGAGACGTGATAGCCGTCAGCTCCGTTTTCGGCCTGCACCTTCCAGTTGCCGTCATAGGTGTAGGTGGAGGCGCCTCGCAGCACCTCCAGGCCCTCGGGGGACTGGTTGACCATGGAGTCGATGATCTTGGTGGTGTCGCCCAGGTGCTCGTCAAGCGGTTTGACGTCCGGGTTCAACGAGCCAAAGAGGAAGCCGCGGTAGCTCTCGAAGCGGGCGACCTTGGTCAGGTCATGGGAACCTTCTTTATTGAACTGCTCCGGGTATCCGCCGCCGCGTGCGTTCTTCGCCTTGAGGAGTTTCCCGCTGTTGTTGAAGGTCCAGCCGTGGAAGGGGCAGGTGAAGTTCGTGCGGTTGTCCGTCTTGCGCCGGCAGAGCATCGCGCCGCGGTGGCTGCATGCGTTGATGATGGCGTTGAGCTCGTTGTCCTTGTTGCGGGTGATGACGATTGGCGAACGGCCAATATTGGTGGTGAAGTAATCACCCACGTTGGGTATTTGGCTTTCGTGCGCCAGGTAGATCCAGTTGCCTTCGAAGATGTGCTTCATCTCCAGCTCGAAGATTTCCTCGTCGGTGAAAATCTTGCGGTTGACGCGGTAGATGCCGTTGTCGGGCTCTTCGACTACGGCTTCGTCAACAGTGCTTCGGACGTCATCAAGTGTCTCAGTCATCCGTCTCTCCTTCGTGTGTTTGCAGTCACAGCGTCGCTGAGGTCTGGAGGACACCTTTCCAGTAAGTGCGCCTCGTCACACTAGGCATGACCCTAGGACTGCCCTAGGCATTTTTTAGTATGTTTTCCATATCAATCAGATGTTAAAAGCTATTTGTTGATACTTAATGTGTGGGGTTAGGCTGAATCCATTAGCGACGCACGTCACAGGCATCCAGTAGACCGTGATGCCGCGAACGAGCGGCCCAGTACACCCCGATCGGGGAAAGGCCGCAAAACAGACAACAACCCTGACGGTGAATGACCTGTGGGGAAGGAACGGAGTAAGAGTCATGACTACATCGACTGACGAGGCCAAGGCCAGCGAGTCCGGCCAGAACGCCACTGAACGCTACTTTGAAAACCACAAAGTAAATGTAGAGACGCCCAAGGAACGGGTCAGCCTGCTGGCCGGTGAAGTGCTCTCGGCGATCTATGACACCATCCGCAAGCACGACGTGACCTATGACGAGTATCAGGCCGTCAAGGGATGGTTGATCCAGGTGGGGCTCGACGGCGAATGGCCGCTGTTCATGGACGTCTGGATCGAACATGTTGTGGAAGAGGTGGCAACCTCGGACCGCGAAGGTTCCAAGGGGACCATCGAGGGTCCGTACTACGTGGCCGACGCTCCGGAGCTTCCCGCGGAAACCACCTTGCCGATGCGTGAGGATGAGCCGGGTACGCCGCTCTTGTTCCAGGGCCAGGTCACCAATGTGGCAGCG
>NZ_KI914643.1:23594-28175 GCF_000520495.1 Arthrobacter sp. H14 | reverse complement strand
CTGACCGGCGCGAAGGTCGAAATCTGGCACGCCGATGACAATGGCTACTACTCACAATTCGCACCGGGCCTGCCCGAATGGAACCTGCGCGGCACCGTCGTTGCCGACGAGCAGGGGAACTTCAAGATCAACACCATGCAGCCGGCCCCGTACCAGATTCCTACCGATGGTTCCTGCGGCGCATTGATCGAAGCAGCAGGCTGGCACGCCTGGCGGCCGGCACACCTGCACCTGAAGGTTTCCGCACCGGAGCACCAGCTCGTCACGGCGCAGCTCTACTTCCAGGGGGACGAGCACCTGGAAGACGACATTGCCACCGCTGTAAAGCCCGAATTGATCCTGGACCCCCAGCCGAAGGCCGGAAGCAAGGGCAGTGAGGTCACATACAACTTCGCGCTGGACCGGGCATAACCACACCGGAAGACAACCGCATGGGCATGATCGCGCATCAGCTGCCCATCGATACAGGAAGAGATTTCAGTCTTGCTTTTTGCCGTGAACATGGACGTAAGAATTCCGCACGATCTCGATCCAGAGACCAAAGCCGACACCATTTCGCGGGAGAAGGCTTACTCCCATCAGCTGCAGCAGGCGGGGGAGTGGGTACACATCTGGCGCAATGCCGGCCAGTACTCAAATCTGAGTATTTTCGATGTGAAGGACAACGAAAGACTCCATGAGATCCTCTGGAACCTTCCGCTCTTTCCCTACATGGCGATCGATGTAACGCCCCTGGCGGTGCATCCTTCGGATGTTGCCCTGCTGGAGAACTGAGTCAGCCGAAATGCAAAAAGGCCCCGCCGCTGTTCACAAGATGGACAGGAGCGGGGCCTTTTCAGCTCTTCGGGTCAGTCCTCCCAGACCGACCGGTCGGCACCTTCCCAGGCAGGATCGGCAAAAGTCCATGAACCGTCTTCCTGCTGTGAGTAGGATTGCACGGCGGCGATTGCAATACCTTCGGAGTGTTCTGAGGCAACGAAGATGGCATCGGTATTCTCGTCCGGCAGGTGCACATCCGAGACGACAGCGACAGCACGGTGGTTGTCCTTCTGCTCGGCCAGGACCGTGTAGAGGTCGGTGATCATCGTTTCGGCGTCGATGTCTTCGTCGTCATTTGCGGGCGAGACGGCGACCATGCGGACTTCGCCGTCGTTATTGACCATCAGTGCGGCCGGAAGGAATGCGCCCTGGTCCTCGAGCTGTTCCTGGGCCATGCCGAGCCCGGTTCCGATCAACTTGTTCAGGTCTTCCTGCACCTGCTGGGACGGCTCCGAAGCCGCACCGTTGTGGGTCTGGGGCTGTTCTTCAATCATCTACTGACGCACCAATCCGAGGACGTTATCACGCACGTCCTCCATCGTCTTCTGGTCCACGGCTTCGACATTCAGCCGCAGATACGGTTCGGTATTGGACGCGCGGAGATTGAACCACCACTGACCGTCCTTGCGGGTGAACGTTAGCCCGTCGACCTCGTCCACCACAACATCGTCGTTTTCATACGCTGTCCGCACCCGGGCGACGGCGGCCGGGACGTCGTCGAGCCGTGAGTTGACCTCCCCGCTGGCAAAGTACGGGTCGTATTCGCGGGCAAGTTCGGAGAGCGGTGTTTCAGTCTCGCCCAGCGCGGCCAGCACATGCATGGCGGCGAGCATTCCGGTATCGGCGTTGTAGAAGTCGCGGAAGTAGTAGTGGGCCGAGTGCTCTCCGCCGAAGACGGCGCCTTCGGCCGCCATGTAGGCCTTGATGAAGGAGTGCCCGACCCGTGTCCGTACCGGGCGACCGCCGGCGGCTTCGACCATCTCCGGTACGGCATGGGAGGTGATCAGGTTGTGGATGATCACCGGAGTTTCTTCTCCGCCAGCCTTCGCCCGGACGATCTCGCGCAGGGCCACCAGTGCGGTGACGGCACTGGGCGTGACGGGATCGCCGTTTTCGTCGATCACGAAGCACCGGTCGGCATCGCCGTCGAACGCCAGGCCAATATCCGCGCCATGCTTGACGACGGCGGCCTGCAGGTCCCGCAGGTTCTCCGGCTCAAGAGGGTTGGCGGGATGATTCGGAAAAGTGCCGTCCAGCTCAAAGTAGAGGGGCACAATATCCAGCGGCAGCGCCGGCAGGATATCGTCACCCAGCACCGCGGGCGTGGTCAGCCCTGCCATCCCATTGCCGGCGTCGACCACGACTTTCAGCGGGCGGGAGCCGCTCAAGTCAACCAGCGAGCGGAGGTAGGCGGCATAGTCGCCGAGCACATCGTGGACGCCGATACCACCCAGTTCCGGGGCGGCGGGGATGGAAGTTGCGAGGTACTTTTCGGCCTGTTCCCTGATCTCGGCAAGACCGGTTTCGGAGGAGACCGGAACCGCTCCGGACTTGGCCATTTTGATCCCGTTGTACTGGGACGGGTTATGGCTCGCGGTGAAAACCGCCCCGGCGGCCTTGAGCGAACCACACGCGTAGTACAGCTCGTCGGTGGAAATCTGGCCCAGCAGTTGCACTTCCGCTCCGCGCGTTGCGGCACCGTTGGCAAACGCCTGGCTGAACTCGGGGGAAGACGGACGCATGTCGCCGCCGACCAATACGGTTTGCCCCGCAAGGTCCAGCACATCGACAAAGGCGGCGCCGATCGCCTCAACCATTTCGGCGGTGATGGTTTCGCCCACGACGCCGCGCACATCGTAGGCCTTGAAAGATGGGGAGAGGTCAATGTTCTCGGTCACTTGACTAAGCCTAACCGGCTATCCCGACTGTTTTCAGCGCGCGAGCTGCAGATCCCATTTTCATCCAACATCTGTGCAACCGCCGAGCAAGCCGCGGAACTGACAGGAACAAGGCCGGTGACGCCACGCGGTGGTCAGTGACACCGCGCGAGGATGATCGCGCCCGGGACCTCCTCATCCGGTCGCATGACCAGCTCGGCCTCGACCGTGAACCCTGCCTCCCGCAGCCAACGGGCAACCTGATCCGGCCGGCGATGGTGACTGTCGACGGAATGGAGTGCCGGAGACCCGGCTAGAGGCGTACCAGCAGGTTCTGGTGCAGTTGCCGCCAGCCCTCAGACAGCTCCTTGCCCGCGTCATAGTCATCAACTACGAGCTTCGCTCGCACACCAGAGACTGCCAGCTCTAAGGGGGTCACACTGGGGATGTTGTGACACCCGGCAGAGGCGGTGTCAGCTTCAAGTGTCTCGATGACCAGGCACACGTTACCGTTCTCGGGATTATCCGGCGCTGCGATATAAAACGCGTAGCCGTTCTCTTCCCCCAGCAACCTCACGCTGTCTGCTGCGATGCCTAAGGCGTCGGCGTCGCCGCCGAAAGTGTCCGCCGTGCCCGGTGGAGCCTCGAGAGCAGACATTGCAGACTTCGGATCGTTACTGCAGCCAGCCAACGCCAGCAGTACGACAACACCAGCAGTCAGTTTGGCCAACGTGCGCATTAGGTCCCTGTCTGTGATGTAACAACGTTAGTCTCACGCTACCGCGAGACCACTGAAGGGGAGGGGTGGGACGTTGCGAAGCGATAACTTCCGAATAGCCAGAGCAGGGCGATTGCCGACACGAACCGTGGAAATTGCCACGCTGCCTACCCAAAAACCGGAAACGGGACCCCATACGTGGCCCAAGGCGCGGAACGACGCGGTTGCCGATGGTTATCCACAGTTACGGCATCCGGTTCTGGTCCTGACGGTGGCGGCTGGCAAACTGGGATCATGACTGAAACAGGAACGACGGCGGAACAGACTACGGATCCGGAGGCAGATGGCCATCTGCGCGTCCGGGCGACAGAACTGCTGCGCAAACTGGTCGGGTCCGAAACCGCTGACTTCCACCCTGGGCAATATGAGGCCGTCGAGGCCCTTGTCGAGGGAGGGCGGCGCGCGTTGGTGGTACAGCGCACCGGCTGGGGAAAATCCGCCGTCTATTTCGTCTCGAGTCTGTTGATGCGTGCGCGCGGCGCCGGTCCGACACTGATCGTTTCTCCGCTGCTGGCGCTGATGCGGGACCAGGTGGCGGCCGCTGAACGCGCCGGCGTCCGGGCGGTGGCCATCAACTCGGCGAACCAGCACGAGTGGGAGGAGGCGAGGCAGCAGCTTGCCGCGGATCAGGTGGACGTGCTGCTGGTGTCCCCGGAACGGCTGAACAATCCACGCTTCCGCGAAGAACAACTGCCCGAGCTCATCTCCCGGATGGGTCTGCTCGTCATCGATGAGGCGCATTGCATTTCAGACTGGGGGCATGATTTCCGCCCTGACTACCGGCGGATACGCGACTTGATTAATCTGCTGCCTCCCTCCGTGCCGGTTCTCGCCACGACGGCGACGGCGAACTCCCGCGTCGTTCGGGATATTGAAGATCAACTCGGAGAAGAAGCATTGAGCATCAGGGGACAGCTGGCGCGGGCTTCACTTCGGCTGGGCGTGCTCCTGCTGCCGAATGCCAAGGCACGGCTCGGCTGGCTGCTGTCCCACCTGAACGATCTGACCGGTTCCGGCATCATTTACGCCTTGACTGTTTCGGGGGCCGAGGACACCGCCCGGTTGTTGAAAGAGGCAGGCCACAACGTCCTGGCCTATACCGGCAGG
>NZ_KI914643.1:18890-23494 GCF_000520495.1 Arthrobacter sp. H14 | reverse complement strand
GGTTGTTGAAAGAGGCAGGCCACAACGTCCTGGCCTATACCGGCAGGACCGACCCGGCGGACCGCGAAGAGGCGGAGCGGCTGCTCAAGACGAACCAGGTTAAGGCATTGGTGGCGACGAGCGCGCTCGGTATGGGGTTCGACAAGCCCGACCTCGGGTTTGTCGTCCACCTTGGTGCACCGTCGTCGCCGGTTGCCTATTACCAACAGGTCGGGCGTGCAGGCCGCGCGACCGACAAGGCGGACGTGCTGTTACTGCCCGGTCCCGAGGACAAGGACATCTGGCGATACTTTGCCACAGCCTCGATGCCCTCAGAGGAAAAAGCCCAGCACGTACTGCGGGCGTTGGAAGGTTCCGGCAAAGCTCTGTCGACTGGTGCGTTGGAGGCACAGGTAAATTTGCGCCGTACACCCTTGGAACTGTTGCTGAAGGTCCTGGCCGTGGATGGAGCCGTGGAGAGAGTCGCCGGCGGCTGGCAGTCCACCGGGACAGGCTGGCATTACGACCGGGTTCGGTACGAGCGGATCGCGGAGGCCAGAACCAACGAACAACAGTCCATGCTCGACTATGAGGCGATCGACAGTTGCCGGATGCAGTTCCTGACCACGGCCCTCGACGACGAAAGCGCGAAGCCGTGCGGGCGGTGTGACAATTGCGCCGGTCCCTGGTTCCCCACCGACATTGCCGATGCCGCTGCCAGCACTGCCGATGAGTCGCTGATGCGTGCCGGCGTCGCCTTGGAGCCAAGAGCCATGTGGCCGCAGGGAATGCCCCGGTTGAGTATCGAGGTCAAGGGCAAGATTCCCGAGCAGGACCGCATCGAGCGTGGACGGGCGCTGGCCCGGCTGACGGATCTGGGCTGGGGAGGACCGCTCCGGGAAATCTTCGCCGCCGGCGCACCCGACGCGGAGCTTGATCCGGCCATGCTGAAGGCATGCGTACGGGTGTTGGCCGAGTGGGATTGGGCCAAACGTCCGGCAGCCGTAGTCAACATTCCTTCCCGAAGCAAACCGCGGGTGGTGGATTCGTTGGCGCGCGGACTGGCCGATGTAGGGCAGCTGCCATATCTGGGCGTGATGACCATGAAAGCTGACGGTCCGCTCGGCGAACCGGGCGGAAACAGCGCCTTCCGGCTCGGATCCGTATGGGAAATGTTCACTGTCGGCGCAGACTTGGCAGAAGCCTTGCGTCCGTACGAGGGACAGCCGGTTCTGCTGGTGGACGACCAGGTCGACAGTCGCTGGACCATGACTGTCGCCGGACGGGCGCTGCGCCAGGCAGGTGCGGGAGCTGTCCTGCCGTTCGCGCTCGCCGTCCGGGGTTAGGCGGGCTGAGCAACCTTAGGCAGACAACGCGGAGCTGGTGGAAGCCGCTGCAGGAACTAGCGGCCGCCGTCGAGATTGCGACTGCGCTGTTCTTGTCCCGGAACTCCGTACGGATAGTCGCCGACCTCCGGTGTGCTGACATCTGAAAGCCGTTGAACCTCTTCCGACGCAAGCTGCAGCTTCGCCGCTCCAAGGTTATCGGCGAGCTGCTCCGTCGTGCGGGCACCGAGGATGACGGACGTAACCGCAGGCTGCTGGACGGTCCACGCGAGGGCAACCTGCGAGGGTGTTACGCCGCGGTCGCCGGCCACTTCGAGCACCGTGTCGACGATCCGCCAGGTGCGCTCCAGCGCATTGCGCTTCTCCCAGGCCTCCATGCCCCGCTCTGGGTCTTCGCCCAGCCGGGTGGCGCCGGTCGGTTCCGCGTCCCGCTTGTACTTTCCGGTCAACCAGCCACCGCCCAGCGGGGACCAAGGCAGCAGACCCATGCCGGCGTCGAGCGCCGCGGGTACGATTTCCGATTCGATCTCCCGTACCAGAAGGCTGTATTGCGGCTGTAACGTAACCGGCGCCGTCCAGCCGTTTGCCTTGGCCATCCATACGGCCTTGGTCAGTTGCCATCCGGTGTAGTTCGAGAATCCGTAGTAGCTGATCTTGCCGCTGCGCACGGCATCGTCGAGGAAGCCGAGCGTCTCCTCCAAGGGAGTAACAGGATCCCACGAGTGGACCTGATATAGATCGAGATGGTCGACGCCGAGCCGCGACAGGGATGCCTCGAGGGCCCTGCGTAGATGTCGGCGTGAAAGGCCGAGATCGTTGACGCCGTCGCCCATCGGGAAGCGGCCCTTCGAGGCGATGACCATCCGGTCGCGTTCCAATGGGTTCTTCGTCAGCCAGCGTCCGATGATTTCCTCGGACGCACCCCGGGAGTAGACGTCAGCGGTGTCGATGAAGTTTCCACCGGCAGCGGCGTAGTCGGCCATGATGGCATGCGACGTGGATTCATCCGCCTCGGCGCCAAACGTCATCGTTCCAAGGGCGTAGGAGGACACGGCGGTGCCACTGTTCCCCAGGTTCCGGTATTCCATCTCTTGCTCCTTAGGATCAACTGTGCCAGTTTCGACTACAACACTAGTTGCAGAAACCTTGACGCGTTTCTCGACAGTTTGGAGACTCACCTCATGGCCACAGAACGGTTGACCGTCGTGACGGGGGACATCACCCGCCAGGACGTGGACGTGATCGTCAATGCCGCCAACACGAGCCTGCTCGGGGGCGGGGGAGCCGACGGCGCTATCCACGCCGCTGCGGGACCTGGATTACTGGCAGAGTGCCGTGCCTTGAACGGTTGCGGCTATGGCGAAGCGAAGGCCACGGGCGGTCATAACCTCACGGCAAATCACGTCATCCACACAGTCGGCCCCATCTACGGCTGCCACCATGGCCGCGAAGCCGAACTGCTGGCCAATTGCTATCGGAACTCGCTCAATCTGGCAGAGGAACTGCAGGCTGAAGGCATCGCCTTTCCGGGGATTTCAACAGGGGTATATGGGTATCCCAAAGAGGAAGCTGCCTCGATCGCGGTGAGGACCATCCGGGAGTATTTCCGCTCGCATCAGGACAGCCGGATCAAGGAGGTCCGGCTGGTCGCCTTCTCCGACGGAGACGCCCGGATCCTTTCCGCAGCCAGCTCACTGTGACGAGGCCGTCGTCGTCGTGGTTTAGCAGGACAGCCATCAGGCGCCGACCGCCATCCTGAGGCCGAGGATCAACATGATGGCTGCGATCAGTCCATCGAGAATGCGCCACGAGGAAGGCTTCGAAAAGAAGGGACGGAGCAGCCGTGCCCCGAAACCGAGCGCAGAGAACCAGATAAAGCTGCCCAGAATGGCCCCTCCGGCAAACCACCAGCGTGCATCCGGGACCTGCTGGTTTGCGACCGAACCCAGCAGCAGGACGGTATCGAGGTAGACGTGTGGATTGAGCCAAGTCAGGGCCAGGACTGCCCAAACGGCTGAAGACGCGCTCAGCTCCCGGGGGGCATCAGCGGCGGTGAGGCGGCCCGGGCGTATCGCGCGTTTGGCTGCCAATGCGGCATAGGCCAGCAGGAATGCGGCACCGGCGATCCGGATGACGTCGACAATGACCGGAGCCGTTTGGAAAAGGATTCCGATGCCCAGCACGCCGGCGCTGATCAACACGGCGTCCGAGACGGCACAAATGAGGACGACAACGGTCACGTGCTCCCGCTGGATGCCCTGGCGAAGTACAAATGCGTTCTGCGTGCCAATGGCGACGATCAAGGCCAGCCCGGTCCCGAAACCCAGGCCCATTGCCTGAAACATTTCGACTGCGCTCATAACTGTTCAAGGTACATCGGAGGGAGCGGAAGTCGGGCGAATCGCCCACCCCATGGAAATGTTTGAAATCTTTTTACCTAACTGCTATGGCGCAGTCACATCAGTCACAGTACGATTAAGCGGGACTACGTGGAAAGGGGCCGCATAAGTGTCAGCAAGCAGGGGGCGTCACTCGACGATCCGCACATCCGGATCAGGGCACACGGGCAGTCACAGGTCGCCCGGTCCCGCATTCTTCAAAACATCACCTCGCACCTCCGCCGTGACCCTCGCCTGCGGTCTGATCCTGGGCGCAGGGCTCGTGGTGCAACCTGCTTTTCCACAGCAGACGGCGACTCCACAATCCCAGACACGTGAGCAGGCTTCTTCGGTAACGGCGGCTTCAGCCGCCACCTTGTCCTTCAATCTGGCCCCTGCTGTCTTTTCATATCCACAGAGCAAGGTTTATCCGGCTTCCTTCCCGGACAACTTCAGCACGGGACAGCCCGGACAACCAGGACTGCCCGGACAGCCCGGAACGGCGCTGAAAGGTGACCTCGCCGGCGTCGTGGAATATGCCTACGCCGGGCTCGGACGACCTTATGTTTGGGGTGGTACCAGCTTCATCAGCGGATGGGACTGCTCGGGATTCGTGCAGTGGGCATACCGGCACGCCGGAATCGAACTGCCTCGCGTGAGCCAGTGGGAAGCCTTAAGGCCGACGACGACGCCGTCTCCCGGGGACCTGGTGACGCAGCGTCCCGATGGGCCAAACCACTGGGCGCATGTCGGAATCTACGTTGGAAACGGCATGATGATCAGCGCACTCAATCCGGACGAGGGTACCGTGCTGCACCCGGTCGGTCCGGAAGGATCTTCATGGTTCTTTACGACGTCGGTGGGGGGAGGCGCAGGTGCGCCATCCGGCCTTGTCGCCGGG
>NZ_KI914643.1:2366-18790 GCF_000520495.1 Arthrobacter sp. H14 | reverse complement strand
GGTTACCCGGGGCCCGCCACGGTTCCTTCGCCTGCGGAGGTTCCCTCCGACGGGTCATCCAGTGGTGCCCGGCAGGATTCTACGACGGAAAAAGACGATGGGAAACGCCGGATTGAGGCCGCAACTCTGTCCCGGGTGAAGGTTCCGGAAACCCGGAAAACCGAGAATACTTCGAAGGTTTCGAAAACGCCGGAGCGGGAGAAAGCCGACGAGCGGGACGAGACTGAGCGGGAGAAGCCGGCCGGTACAGATAAGACCCGGGAGCGGGAGAAGCTGGCCGAGCGGGATAAGGCCGAACGGGAGAAGCTGGCCGAGCGGGACGAAGAGGCCCGGCAGGAGAAGCCTTCGGCGGAGGAATCACCGAAGCAAGGCAATTCGACCGGTAAGGACAGGACAGAGAAGGACAAGACGTCTGGACCAACGGAATCCCTGGAACCGGAAACGCCCGAGACCGCCGGGCCCGACCAGGCAACTGAGTCCGACAAGGCCGCAGAGTCATCCGGCGCCCGGAAGGATCCCGTCGGATCACCAGGCGAGGCTCCAACGGAAGGCCCCGTTGACGGATCTGCCGCGGAACCGGCGGACGTTGCCGCTGAGGAGGGATCGTCCGAAGAATCGGTCGAAGCTACTCCCGAACAGGCAGTTGTCGAAGAAACGGAGAAACCGGACGTTCCGGAGGCACCGGTAGCCGATACCGGCAACCTTCAGGCGACCGTTGCCGCAGTGGCCATGGCCCAGGTTGGGCAGCCACACGATGCCGTGTCGTTCATCGAAACGGTACTCACCGGCTCAGGGTATGCACCCGCTCCGAGTGGACGGGACTACCTGCAGCTGGGCGAGACCGTCACCACTATTGAGGCAGCAGCAGCCGGTGATCTCCTGTATTACACGGATGCCAACGGCCAGACTTTCGCCGCCATCTATCTGGGCGAGGGTCTAGCGGTGCGCGGTGGAGGAGAAGGTGGACAGGCGGTTGAATTCTCCCTGTCTGAAATGACGTCCTCTCCGGCCTTGATCCGGCTGGCGGGCCAGCCTTAAGGTATGGGTCGCGAACGCTTGGCCCTACAGACACTGGCTATGGGAACAGCTCCAGGTAAACGGCGCCATGGTCACCGAAACACCTGAACTCGTTGTCGCTGGTGCGGAGGAGTGGCGCCAATGGCTGGAGGTAAACCATTCCACCGCTGACTCAGTATGGCTTGTACTCCATAAGAGCGGGGGGACGGTCACTAACTTGACCTACGCCGCGGCGCTGGACGAAGCCCTATGTTTCGGCTGGATCGACGGCCAGGCCAACAAGCGCGACGAGGGCAGCTACCGTCAACGCTTCACGCCCCGCAGACCGCACAGCCCTTGGTCGGCCAGAAACGTATCCCATGTGGCAAGGCTGGAAGCTGCTGGGAAGATGCACGCTGCCGGGCGGGCCGCCGTCGAAAACGCGAAGGCGGATGGGCGCTGGGAGAAGGCCTATACCGGTCAATCCACAGCGGAAGTGCCCGCGGATCTCGCCGAAGCCGTGGCGGCCGTGCCCGCCGCGCAGGCGATGTTCGATGTGCTGACTTCCACCAACCGGTATGCGCTTATCTACCGCGTGAATGCGGCGAAAAGAGCACTAACGCGTTCGCGGCGCATTGAGGACTTTGTACAGATGCTCGCCCGTCATGAGACCCCGTATCCGCAGAAGAGGAAGCCCTCCACACCATCACGATGAAAACGGCGTCGGCGGGTTCCTCACAGGGTTCCTAAGCCGCACTAGTACAGCAGGAAAGCGATCGGCGTCACCAGGATCAGCGTGAGTACGACCCGCTGGAACCAAATGACGACCAGCTTCCAGATCGGAATCGGAATGTCCGTGGCCATGATGCAAGGGACCAAAGCTGAGAAGAAGATGATGCCGGAAACGGAGACGACGCCGATCACGAACTTCACCAAGGCGCCGGCCTCGGCGACGAGCAGGGCAGGCAGGAACATTTCGGCAATACCGACGGCGCTGGCCTTCGCCACCAGCATCGGTTCCGGCAGCTGCAGTGCCCAGGTGAAGGGGTAGAAGACGTAGCCCAGCCAGTCGAAGACCGGCGTGTAGGTGGCGAGAACCAGCCCGAGCAGCCCGATCGAGAGGATCGACGGCAGGATCGCCATCGCCATTAGTACTCCGTCGCGGACATTGACCCAGATGTTTACCCGCAGCGAGGGCGCCTCTTGCACCGTTTCCTGGGCCGCACTCCAAGCCTTCGACAACCGGTTGCCGGTGATTTCCTCCTCCGGCTGGGGCTCTGCATCAGGGTGGTATTCGTCCGGGATTCCCTTCAAGGGCCAAATCCTGACCGTGATGGCCGTGACCAGGAACGTCACGAGGAAGGTCACCCAGAAGTAGGTCGTCCACTGGCCCATCAGCCCCAAGGTTTTGGCCACGATGACCATGAAGGTCGCCGATACCGTGGAGAAGCCGGTGGCGATGATGGCCGCTTCCCGGGCCGTGTATTTACCTTCTTTGTAGACGCGGTTGGTAATCAGCAGGCCGAGCGAGTAGCTGCCAACGAAGGAGGCAACGGCGTCAATGGCCGAGCGGCCCGGGGTCTTCCAGATTGGGCGCATGATCCGCTGCACGAGGACGCCGATGAACTCAAGCAGACCATAACTGACCAGCAGGGCCAGGAAGACGGCTCCGATGGGAACCAGCAGCCCGACCGGGATCACCAGCTTGTCGAACAGGAACGGGCCCATGTCCGGTTCGAAGAGCCAGGCAGGACCGATATTGAACACCAGCATGAAGCCGACGCCCATGCCCACGACCTTGAACAAGGAAAAAACGACGTCGACGGTCGTTCTCCTCCACGTTCCGGTGATGAACGGGTACAGGGCTCCTGCCACGATGACCACCAGGGCGTAATACGGCAACGCAGGTCCGATAGCTGCCTGGAGAAACGTGACGATATGGTCGAGCATGATGGTGTTCCGGCCGCTGATGGTCAGCGGCACGAAGAACATGAATGCCCCAATGCCGCTGTAAACAAACAGCTTCCACATCTGGTGCGGTTTCGTTTCCTGGGCCCTCGAAATTGTGGCCATTATTGTCTCCCGGATTCTGCGCCGGCGTTCGTCCTGAAACGCGGCTCGTTCATTTGCCTAGGACTATCCGACACTTGATCGTCTGTAAAGACAATGGAAAATCGTAGTAAGCGGTCTCACATATGAGATCCTTGTCTCGCGGCCAGAGGAGCGCCATGGAAAATGACTCAAGCAGCTCCCTGCGCGCGCTGCGGATCCTCAGCTATTTGGCTACGCAGGCCAGTCCAGTCTCTGCCGTACGGATCTCCGAGGCTGCCGGCTCTCCCAGGTCGTCGACGTTCCGCCTCCTCCGTGGAATGCAGTCGTTGGGGTATGTCGCGCACCTTCCGGAGCAAAAATCCTATGTACTGGGCATCGCAGCGCTTGAAATCGGCCAAGCCTTCGCTATCCAGGTCCCGTTGGCAAGATTCGGAAGACCTGTTTTGGAGCGGTTGGTCCTCAAGCTCGGCGAAACGGCACACTTGGCCGTAGTGCAGGGCCACGAAACGCTCTACATTCATGAGGAGACGGCACCATCGCGCGCCCCGCTGGTCACCGCGAAGGACGTCCGCCTGCCAGCGCACCTGACGGCATCCGGCAGGGCCGTCCTGGCGGGCTTGGGCGATCAGCAACTGAAGGCCCTCTTTCCGCCTAATTACTCGTTCGTTCAACGGACGGGCAGAGGTCCTGCCACCTTCTCTGAACTCCAGCAGCAACTTGATGCGGTGCGTCGGCAGGGTTTCGCCCGGGAATTTGGTGAAGTGGCCGAAGGCCTGACGTCCGTCGCCAAACCCGTCAGGGACCGCACCGGACGGATCGTAGCCTCCATAGCGGTGACATATTCGTACAGCACCCTTGCCGCGGAGTCACGGCCTGGATCCGGTAATGTTCCGGCGCAGGAGCCAATCCTGGCCGCTCTGGGCCCGGCCGCCCGGGAATTGAGCCGCAGGCTCGGCTGGGAACCGTAAGCAACAAACAACGACGTCGAGGGGCCGGCCCTTGAGCAGAGGCTCTGACTGTTGCGAACATACAAGATGAACAACAGGTAAAGGACAGATGAGTGCAAACTCATCGGGCTCAAATGATCGTCTCACGTTGGCTGTGTTGACTGGTTAGTGCCAGCAACGCCAACGAAGGAGACACCATGACGACCACCACTACGCACCCCTCCGGAACCGTCCAACCGTCCGGAGGCACCGAGCGCGCACCCCTTGCTCTGGATGCCGCCCGGCTCCTCAGCGCCAAGAAGGCATACACCACACGGTTCGTGGCCGACGCCATCGAATTGAATCCGTATGGATATGACGTCCAGCCGAAGGCTGCGCCACAAGCCGGAGATGTGGTGCTTGCACGCGTCACTGAACTCGGCAAGCACACAAAACTGGAATCCCCTGCCTCCCGCCGCCAAACGATGTTCCTCGGCGATGAGATCCTTGTCGCCTACGGAAACCGGTATGCCCCGGACCAATTCCTCGCCGTCGTCCCCGACGATCTTCAGCCATGCCACCTGGTGGCCGGCGGAGGGCTTGCCGGGACCGTCCTGGAACAACATGCCGCAATCGACAAACCGACTGCGATCGAGCCCATCGGTCTGCTGTCCCGCCACGGCAAAGTCGTGAACCTGCAGGACGCAGCACCGCACCAGATTCATTCTTCCAGTCAGCTGCCGGGCCGTCCGCCGGTTATCGCCGTCCTGGGAACTTCCATGAACTCCGGAAAATCGACCACCCTCGGTTGCCTCGTCAAAGGTCTCACCACAGCGGGATTGAACGTCTCCGCCGGTAAGGCCACAGGAACCGGCGCCGGGAACGATCCACGTCTGTTTACCGACGGCGGCGCGACCAAGGTACTCGACTTCACCGACTTCGGATACCCGACCACCTTCAAACTCGACTATGAGACCGTCCGCGGCTTGCTGACAAGCATGATCGACGCGCTGACGTTCTCGGCAACCGACGTGGTCGTGATTGAAATAGCCGATGGCGTGTATCAGGGCGAGACCTCCCGCTTGCTCAGCGATCCGGTATTCCACGACGCCGTCGACCACGTGATCTTTTCGGCGGCCGATGCGCTCGGAGCCGCCGGCGGACTGCAGGTCCTGCGCGAATCCGGAGTGAATGTCGCCGCGGTCTCGGGCCTGTTGACGGCCTCACCACTGGCGGCCAAAGAGGCGGCCTCCGTCCTGGACACCCCCGTTATCGACACCTTCGACCTTTGCCATCCGGCAACCGCCCTTGGAATGCTGCCCGTCCGTGAAACCGGCATTGCCGGCACCAGTCCGGTCGAAGGCAGGATTAGCGGAACCGGTACGCCCGCCATCGTGACGATGGTTGCCTCCACGCCGGCTGCTCCAGCGGCCGCAGCAACGCTGTAACCATGCTGCCGAAACTTCTGACTGGCAGGCGCCGGTGGTACATGGCGATGCTCATCGTTTGTGGGCTGGCACTGGCTGCGGCAGCGGGCGCCAGCGCACTGCTGATGACCCGGGCCTTGAGCTCGGGCGGCGGTACTACTGCCTTCATCCTGATCCTGGCCGGTTTGCTCATCGCCGCCCTCGGCACCGGAGCACTGCGTGCGGTCGAACGCGTCCTCGCCGAAAAGCTGGGCCAGCATTACATTCACCAAATCCGCACCGGTTTGATCAGATCCGCCCTTTCAACAGACCGCGGGCCAGCGGCAGGTATCACCATAGCGAGGACAACTAATGACCTGACCAGCGTACGGAACTGGGTTGCTCAAGGCATCGCGCCACTGGCCGTGGGCATCCCGCTCGTACTGGGAACGCTCTGCGCACTGTGGCTCCTCGCCCCGCCGCTGGCACTCGCCGTCGTCGTACCTCTGTGTCTGCTCGCGGGCACCCTGGCGCTGTTGGCGATACCGGCGTTCCGGCGGGCACGGATCCTGCGGCGCAAGCGAGGCCAATTGGCGGCGCACATCGCCGACACTGTCGCTGCAGCCCAGATGATCAGGATTGACGGCGGTCTGGTCCGCGAGGTGAAGAAGGTGGACAAGCTCGGCGGGAGTGTCGCCGGCGCCGCCATTGACCGTGCAACCATCGCCGGCTACATACGCGGCTCCGCTGCGGCTGTTGCCGCCTTGGCGCTTGCCGCCGTGGCAACGGTGGGCGCATGGCAAGCCGTGCCCACCGCCACGATCGCCGGTGCATTGACCATAGTCGGCATGATCGCCACACCGGTCGCGGATATGGGCAAGGTGGTGGAATACCGGCAGAACTTCAAGGCCGCCCGCAGAATACTGGGGCCGGCCCTGGTTGTGGCCACGCCGACGCCGAAGGCGTCCGAAGCGCAGCCAGGTTCTGCAGACGTCAACGAAGCCGGCTCCGAAGGTCTGCATGTCAGCGGGATAACCATCGACGGCGGTGCGGAACTGCCGCCGCTGGAAGCCCGGCCGGGGGACCGGATCGTGCTGCGTGCCGCTGATCCTGCCCAGGCAACCGGAGTCCTCGAACGGATGCTGGGGGTGCGGCCGGATGCTTCCGTGCGTACGCTGATTGACGGCGTCGACCTGTTGTCGGCGGAGGACCGGGACCGCCGGGTTCTGGTTGGCTATGCCGCCGCGGGGTCATTGTTGGAGCGGGGAACCATCGGCCGGTCCGTGCGGTACCGCCGGCCCGAACTGCATGTTGATGAAGGCTCTGCTGCGCTGGACAAGGCCGGACTTGGCAGTGCGCTGGCCAATCTTCCTGAGGGAGAACGTACCCGCCTCAAGCGTGGAGGAGAGCCGCTGACGGTGTCCGAACAGGCCCGGCTGAAGGTCGCCCGCGCCGCCTTGGGGGAGCCGCCGCTATTGGTGCTCAACCGCGTGGACGGCGACTTGGACGACGATGGGCGCGTGATGCTGGCCGGACTGCTGCAGACATATCCCGGGATTGTGGTGCTGGCACCGGCGACCATGGAATTGGCCGAGATTGACGGCGGACGCCCCTGGTGGGTCGACCGCCCGGACCTGGACGCAGAAACGCCCCGGTCCAAAGACCGGGGCGTTCCAGCCGGCCCGGCATGATCTGCATCAAGGGCGGGCCTGGCATTTCGCGGAGACGGGGGGATTTGAACCCCCGGTGGGCGGACCCACACTTCATTAGCAGTGAAGCCCATTCGGCCGCTCTGGCACGTCTCCAGCGCTGGTAACCAGCCCCCCAAGATTACCCAGACGGAGGGGCACAGAGCAAAACGCCGCCGAATCAGAGGCCGCCGGTGGTCGCCTTCCAGAGGAATTCGTGTGATGCGCTGTGCAGCCGGGCCGCCTGGCGGTTGTCTGTTGCACCGGCATGGCCGCCCTCCAGCGACTCATAGAACCAGACCTGGGGAACGCCCATCGACTCCATCCTTGCCGCCATCTTGCGGGCCTGCACCGGGCCGACGCGGTCGTCGCTGGTGGCGGTGAAGATGAAGGTTGAGGGGTAATCCACGCCGTCCCGGAGGTTGTGGTACGGCGAGAAGGTGCGGATGAACTCCCACTGCTCCTCGTCGTCGGGATCCCCATATTCTGCAATCCACGAGTAACCGGCCGAGAGCTTGGTGTAGCGGCGCATATCCAGCAGCGGCACCCCGCAGGACACCGCTCCGAACAGGTATGGGTAGTGCGTGAGCATGTTGCCCACCAGCAGGCCGCCGTTGCTGCGCCCCTCACAGCCAAGATGCGCGCGGCTCGTCACATCGCGTTCGATCAGGTCCTCGGCGACGGCAGCGAAATCCTCATAGGCCCGGTGCCGGTTTTCCTGCAGTGCGGCACGGTGCCAGCTGGGCCCGTATTCGCCGCCGCCGCGGATGTTGGCCACGACGTAGACCCCGCCGCGGCTGTCACCGTCCTGATCCGGGGCGGTGCACCGTTCCAGCCAGGTGCGTCCGGTGGCTCCGCTGTAGGCCGGGGTGCGGGCGATCTGGAATCCGCCGTAGCCCGAGAGCAACGTGGGGTTGCCGCCGTCGAGCTTCAAGTCCTTGGAGCTGACTTGGAAGTACGGAACCTCGGTGCCGTCCTTGGACGTCGCGAAATGCTGCTCGACGGTGTAGTCATCGCTGTTGAAGTACGACGGCGAGGCCTTGACCTCCGTGGCTGCTGCCCCAATGGTGCCGCGGTGCAGGGTGGTGGGAGTCAGGTAGCCGGTGACGACGAGCCAGTAATCATTGCCGTTGACCTCGTCCTCATCGTCGACGGCGAACGCGTCCACCGAGTGCAGGGCAGGCGCATCGTCCAGCTCAGTTTCGTTCCAGCCATCCGCTCCCGGCGTGAGCACGCGGATGGTGGAGGAGACGTCGCGCAACAGGTTGAGCAACAGGTGGTCCTTGGTCCAGCTCCATGACTGCAAG
This sequence comes from Arthrobacter sp. H14, assembly GCF_000520495.1. Classification (GTDB taxonomy): domain Bacteria; phylum Actinomycetota; class Actinomycetes; order Actinomycetales; family Micrococcaceae; genus Arthrobacter_C. The sequence goes on along the minus strand of NZ_KI914643.1, from coordinate 10,415 downwards.
GCGGTGCTCTCGTCCGGGGAGAAGAGCGTGGTCAGGTTCCGTTCGCCGGCGTGGAAATCCTCAAGATTCGCCGCGAGCAGCGATCCGGGCAGGTAGGTCATGTCCCCGACGGTCCATTCGGTCTGCGGACGGAACAGGATCCAATTGCGGTGCAGGTCGACGTTCACATCGTCGGGCACGTCGATCTGCTGCCACCCGCCGTCGGCCATCAGATAGCTGCGGCGGTTGTAAAAGTCGATGATGTCGATCGCGATGTCGCGTTTAAAACCGGGGGTGAGGTCGCGGACGAGGATGGCCATCATGTGGTCCTCATCCACCTCGAAGACGAGTTCCGCCTCGTCCAGGCTCTGTCCGCGGCGCAGGCGGCGATTGGTGCGCGGGTAGGAGGAGGTGGTCATGGATCCGGGGCCGAAGTCGGTGCCAACGTAAATGGTGTCCTGGTCGACCCAGCTGACGTTGTTCTTGGCGCTGGGCAGGTTGAATCCGCCGTCCACAAAGCTGCGGGAGTCGACGTCGAACTCGCGCACTGCCTTGGCGTCGCCGCCGTCGGGGGAGAGGGAGATCAATGCCCGGGTGAACTCGGGGCGGAGCAGCGAGGCGCCGGCGAAGACCCATTCGACATCCTCGTCCCGGGACAACTGGTCGACATCGAGCAGCACATCCCAATCCGGGGCATCGCTCTGGTAACTGTCCCAGCTGGTGCGGCGCCAAAGACCCCGCGGATGCTCCTCGTCCCGCCAGAAGTTGTAGTAAAAATCCCCGCGCTTGGTCACCATGGGGATGCGGTCGGTCGAATCCAGCACTTCCAGGACACTGCGTTCGAGCGCTTCGTATTCGGCAGAGAGCAACATGTCGTCCGTGCGGGCGTTCTGCTCCTTGACCCAGCTGAGCTGGTCCTCGCCATAGATGTCCTCCAGCCACTGAAATTCATCGGCTGGATTATGTTCGACGGCGGGAGGTGCGGTTCGGAGGGTGCTTCCGGCAGAGTTTCCGGTGCTGTGATGAGAGACCATAGAGCCATCCTAAGTTGTACCCCGGGCTGAATGGGTGGCTGAGCCCGCCAACGATTTTCGCCCGATACCCTATAGGAATGGCTAAAGAACGGGTACACACGGTGGCGGTTGTCGGCGCCGGGCCACGTGGCACCTCCGTTCTCGAACGGTTGCTGGCCCACGCCGGTCACCTGCGGAACGCGGGAACGCCGTTGAGGCTGCATATCGATTTGCTCGACCCCTACCCGCCCGGCGCCGGCCATGTTTGGCGTCCGGACCAGTCGCGGCTCTTCCTGATGAACACGCCTGCGCTCTTCCCCACATTGTCGCCGGGCGACCTGCTGGAACCGGCGCCGGTCGCGGGGCTGACCTTCGACCAGTGGCGGGAGCGGCTGAAGTCCGGCTCGTTGACCGACGTCGAACTCAGCGAACAGGACCGGGATGAACTCGCGGGTTTGGAGTCGACAGGGTTCCCGAGCCGGGCGCTGTACGGGCGTTACCTGCGATGGATGTTCGCCCAGCTCACGGCGTATCAAACGGACGACATCACGCTCTCCGTCCACGAAGGGGAGGCAGTGCGCTTTGTTCCGGATGTACTTGGTGGGTTCGGGATTGAGCTCAATGACGGACAGGATCTGGTGGCCGACAGCGTGGTGCTGGCGATGGGACATTTGCCGGCGGAGCTGCGGCCTGACCAGCAGGCATTGCTGACGGCGGCGGTGAAGCATGGCCTGAGATACTGGCCCCCAGCCGTGCCTGCCGACGTCGATTGGTCCAGACTTCCTGTGGATGAGCCGGTGCTCGTCCGCGGGCTCGGGCTGAACTTCTTCGACGTCATGATGCAGGTGACTGTCGGCCGCGGCGGACAATTCGTTTCAAGCGGCGACGGACCGGGCAGGGCACTGGAATACAAGCCGTCCGGGTCCGAACCCATCCTCTACGCCGCCTCCAGAAGGGGAACTCCGTACCGGGCGAAAGCAGAGCTGCAGACGTATATCCCCGCCAGCGTGAAGCTGCGCTTCTGTACGGCCGAACGGGCCGGCCGGTTCGCGGCGGCGGGAGTCCAGCCGGCATTCGACCACGACCTCTGGCCGCTGCTGCACCGGGATGCTCTGTGGGCGTACTACAAAACCCTTGCCCGGGTGACGCCTTCGGCCTTCCTGCTGGGGGGCGACGAGTTTCTGTCCCGCCTGAACGCAATTCTTACCGAACACATCCTCCACGGCGCGGAGCCCTGGGACCACCGGGTCGACCGGCTCACGGCTGAACATGTTTCCCCGGAGCACCAGTTGCAGATCCGGAAACTGGCGCACCCCTTCGCACGCCGTACGTTTGCCAGTCACTGCGACTATGACGATGTCGTTCTTGATTACCTTGAGGCCGACGCCCGGGGATCGGCAGCAGGCGAGGACGACCCAGTGAAGATGGCCATCGGTGCGCTTAATGCAGGGCGGTCGGTGATTAAAAAGGTCGTCGCCGACGGCGGCCTCACCGATGCTTCCTGGCTCAGCGAGCTGCGGGGCTGGTTTGAGTCCTTCGTGGAAGGTCTTGCCAGCGGTCCGCCAGCTGTACGCATCGAGCAGCTTGCCGCGCTGGCGAGGGCCGGCGTCGTACATTTTCTTGGACCGGACCCCAAATTCCACGTCGATGAAAAAACCGGCTTATTCAGCGCCGGCTCACCATGGGTGAAGGGTGGTAGGGTCACTGCCGCCCACATGCTGGAGGCGATGATGCCGGCGAACCACGTGGAGCGGAACGTTTCGCCACTGTTGTCGCAGATGCTTGAGGACGGTTTCGCCAGGCCGAAGATGATGGTCTCCATCGAAGATGCGCCGGTGCCGGGCAGTGGGCTCGACGTCACCGCTCCTCCGTACCGGCTGCGGATGAAGAACGGACACATCAACGAGGGTGTTTACGCCCTGGGGCTGCAGCTTTCCTCGGTACAGTGGGGCACCGCTATTGCAGCGCAGGCAGGCGGGGACCTGGAAGCCGGGGCCAGGACCTTGAAGGACGCAGACGATATCGCGTCGGACATCGTTCAAAGGGCGCTGGACGTCGATTACCGCAGCCCTGATGCGGGCGCTCGGCGACGCGTGCTGGCCGACCGCCGGTAGCCGGCTCAACCGAGTAGTGCCCGCCCTCCAGCAGGAGAGCGGGCACCATCAAAGGCCGGTGACGACTGGATTACTGGTTGATCAGCTGCCCAATCCCGGTACCTGACCACGGCTGTCCGGCATGACCGCCCTTGCCCGGTTTACCCGGCTGGTCCGGCTGACCATGGCCCGGCCAAGGACCAACTGAGGACCCAGGCTTTCCGGGGTGCACCGGCTTGCAGATCGGCAGCGGCTTGCCTGGCTCCTCCTGGTCCGGTTTGCCAGGTTCCCGGCAGTCCGCGGCATCAGCCGCAGAGACTGTCAACGGCAGCCGCACCATGGTCCCGCTGACCGGCGTCGAAGCCGTAAAGTAACCTTCCGCCATTTCCGCTGTTGCGGTGAAGGTGACGGTAGCGGCACCATCAACGACCGGGTAGGTCCCCACGGTGCTTGGTTCGCCTGACGCTGGAACGTGTTCAATCACGAGCTCCTTGAGGTCCGGTGCCCCGAGCGAGGCCAGGTCGAGCTTTGATACCTCGAAGCTCACTTCCTGTCCCGCCTGAACGGACTCCGGCGCATTCTGGACAACCACGCCGCGGCGGGAGAAGTCCGGGGAAACAGGGCTGCTCGCCTCAAGGTAGGCGATCCACGCCTCCCTGTCGACCAAACCCGAGTCCTTGGTGTCGGTTCCTTCAGTAAACACCGTAAAGTTGTCCCCTCCCTGAGCCAGGAAGCTGAAAGTTCCGATTCGATAGCCGCGCTCGGGATCCAACGGTTCGCCATTAACCGTGACCGACAGAATGCGGTCGCCTTGCGCCCGGGTTGGATCGTACGTGTAGGCCACATTCTCGGACAGTCCCAGCGCCAGGAATGGACGTGAGGCGTCATCAGGCTGCCATTGCTGTTCCAGCATCGTCTTTACCTGCGCACCGGTGAGCGTGGTGGTCCACAGGTTATTGACGAATGGCAGCACATTATTGGCTTCCATGAAGGTGATAACGCCATCGGAGTTGCCATCGCAGAGATCGCCCTCCGGGGACGGGACGCCGGCTTCGCTGTCGCACAGCTCCGCCCGCAGGCCACCGGGGTTGGTGACGCCGATCTCGGCCGCTCCCAACTGGTCCGGACTGAGCGTTTCGAGCAACGCATCCGCCACGAGGTGGCCAAGCGCCGATTCGGATCCGCGGTCATCCCGGGTGCGCTCGCCCTCGGGTCCGGAGAACGCCGTCGTAATGTCCGCTGTCACTGAGGCGACGGGTCGGGAACCGATGATTTCCGCCTGTTCCAGGGCGGCGTCCACGATCGTGTCGACCTCGGCAACCGCCGGGTAGGTCGCAATCAGTTCCTCGGCGGGGGTTTCCGTTTGGGGAGCGTTCCTCGCTTCGTAAGCGGTCACCTCACCCGTGGCGGTATCGATGGTGAGTTCGATCTGGCCGATAAACGCTCCGTAGCTTCCCGTCTGCACGATGGGCCGGGTTTCACCCGGTTCCCCCGGAACGGGAGCATCCCAGGCGTACTGCTTGTGTGTGTGCCCGGTGAACATCGCGTCGACGAGCGGACTTGTCTCATTGACGATGCTGGCAAAAGCGCCGCCGGCTGCGACTTCTTCCTCCAGCGTTGATTCGGCCAGCGTTCCAGCACTGGCGCCTTCGTGGTACGCCGCGATGATGACATCGGCCAAACCTGCAGCCTCGATTTCCTGCGCGACGCGGTTCACTGCCTCAACTGGATCACCGAACTCCAGCATGGAGATGCCGTTCGGCGAAACCAATGAAGGAGTTTCCTGCGTGACCGCTCCGATCACGGCAACCTGAACCCCGTTGAGGTCGATGATCTGGTACTCGTCCAGCACCGGATCCTGAGTTCCGGCTGCGTAGACGTTTGCGCCGAGGTATGGGAAGTCCGCCAGTTCGCTGACGCGGTCGCGGAGGTCCTCCCAGCCTTTGTCGAACTCGTGATTGCCAACGGTGGATGCCTTGAGGCCCAGAGCGTTCAAAACCTCAATGGTGGGGACGTCGTCCTGCTCCGAGGAGGCAAACAGGGAAGCACCGATATTGTCTCCGGCGGAGATGAAGGCCGTCTGACCCTCGGGTGCCGAGGCCTTGAGTTCCGCGACGGTCCCGGCGAAATTGACGGTGTTTTCGTCAATCCGCCCGTGGAAGTCGTTGATGCCGAGAATGTTGACTTCGGTGGTTCCTGCTTCCGGGCCGGTGCCGGCCAGGTCCAATCCGACCAGAATGGGGTCGTGGTCGCTGGAACGATAGGCGTCGGGAGCGTAGTAGTCCGTGATGTTGTAGTTGTAGCGGCTGTACTCAAGGGCCACCGACTCCACGGAGTTGATATTCCAGATATCCGCGCCCGTGACTGTGGCATCGGCTGCCCCGGAGGCGAAGATGTAGTCGAGCGAGCCCACGGCGCCACCGTAGGCGTATGTGTGCTCACCCGTCTTCGCTCCCTGGTTCACATAGCCGGCGTCGCGCAGAACCTCGATCGGGTCCTCCATCTTGTACGAGTTGAAGTCACCCATGAGGAAAACCAACTCAGTTCCGATTTCGGCCTTCACCTTGTTGGCAAAGTCGACCAGCGCTTCGGCTTGTGCGGTGCGGGTGGCATTCCAGGCGCCTGCGCCGTCGCCCTTGTCGGCGTTCGGTCCTCCATCACCCGGGTCCGAGCCCTTGGACTTGAAGTGGTTGGCAATGGCGACAAATGCCGACTCGGCAGGTCCGCCAGCGGTTTTGAACGCCTGCGCCAGAGGCTCGCGGGCGTTCGAGAATGCCTCGCTGCCCAGCAGGATCTGCGATTCACCAACGGTTTCGACGGCGGGCTTCTTGTAAATGAAAGCCGTACGGATGACGTCCTCATTGATTGGGGTATCAGCAGGGGACTCGACGTACTCCCACACATCTCCGGCAGTGGAGTTGAGGGCCGCCACCAGATTTCTCAGGGCATCATCCCGGTCCTTGCCGAAGACGGCCGAGTTTTCAATTTCCGCCAGCGAGACGACGTCGGCGTCGAGGGAATTGATCGCGTCGACGATTTTGTCCTGCTGCCGCTGCAGATTCTCCTCATTCGCGGCACCGCGGTCTTCGCACCCTCCCCGGACAGCAATCGGGTTTCCGTCCCGGTCCGTGTAGTACTCGCAACCGGTCAGTTCGTCCCCGGTAGTGCTGAAGTAGTTCAGGACGTTGAAGGAGGCGAGCGTAATGTCGCCGCCAACCGGTTCCGGGGCCGCAGTCCGGGTGTTCTCGAAGCTGACAGGCTGAACCGTTTCGGCATTGACCGGGTTCAGTTCGGTCAACGGCTGGAATTTCCAGACGCCAAACCGGTAGTCGAAAACGACATTCGTCTCAAAGTGCACGGGGGAGCCGACGCGCGCCGGTTCCTCCATTGTCAGGTAGGGCAGCGGCTGGTTCTGTTGGGAGAAGAAGTTGGTGCTGGCGCCGTCGTCGAGTGTCACCGACCGCGCCGCATTGCTTGCCTCGACCTCAGCGATTTCCTCACTGCCGACGGGTGCTACAGCTGTCGGCTGGATCAACGGAGATGTCCCGGCAGCCAGTCCGATTTCACCGTAATGGTTCAGCGAGTAGTTATCCGTGATGGTGAAATCGCCCTGCGGGGCGAGCAGCATGCCCTCGAGGGATTCGCGCTGCGCATCGCCGGCGGGCAGGCCGACCGTTGCGGCCTTGACTTCTTCGGCCGCCGCATCCAGCTGGGTGAGTCCTCCGGCGGAGACGTCAATTTCCGTCAGGTCGAAGTACTCCTTGACGAGGCCGTTCACTTCGACGAAGTCGCCGATTTGCACCTCATCGACCGTTGCCGGGGAGAAGACAAACACTCCGTGCGAGGTCGAATGGCTGCCCAGGTCGATTGCTCCACCGGTTCCGGGAGTCTGGATGTAGTAGCCGTTGAAGCCGCCGGTCGGGTAGACCGCGGTCACCTTGCCTTGGGTGGTAACGGTCTTGCCGTTCAGGGGACTGGCCGCGCCGGATCCCTGGATTTCGGCAATGCTCTTTTCGCCCGCTGGTTCCGGCTCGACCGGAGGCTCCTCCTCGGGAGGCACGCCGGTTTCCCCCGCGGCGTTCGTCGGAGTCACCTCGGCCTTCAGAATGAAGTCCGCGGAGTTATCATCGGTGTCCACAAAATCCGTGCGGTTTATGGACTTGGGATCTGAATTGTTCGACGGCGATGGCGCGGCCGTTGTCTCGAACGTGTTGGTGCTGCCATATCCCAGCAGGTCGGCGATCCGCATGTCTTCGACAATCGATCCCGTGGCGAGCGGATCAAGTGCGCTGTCCGTCCTGGCGAGGATGATGGTGCCCTGGGTGCCGCTGACATTCAATGCATTATTGACGACGTCGGCAGCCGGCAGCGGAGCGCCTTCTGCGTTCTCTCCGCCGTTGGCGTTTCCCTGGACTAGGTAGTGGCTGTCGGGAGCGATGCTGCCGTCCAGGGGGATGACCTGGTGGGGTGCATCGGTGCCGCCAGCTGACCGGTACTGTATGGACCAGCTTTCCAACGACACGGGTTCGTCCGTCGGGTTGTACAGCTCGACGAACTTGTTGGTGAAGACAGCATTAGAGCTGCCGGCGTTGGTGTACGCCTCGTTGATAATGACGCCGTTTCCCTCAGCGGCCGCTGCCGGGATCACCGGCTCTTCGGCCAACGCCGGGAGCGCGGACACTGGCGAGGCGATGAGCCCCACCGAGAGCGCCGCTCCGAGCGCAGCCTTCCATGACGAATTACTCATCCGTTATTACTCTCCTTTGAGCGGCCATAACGAAGCCGCGAGTGATATGCACCACAGGGGGTAGTGGTCCATCGCACTTAAGAACGTACGCGATGGGTCCGACAAAAACGTCAGCACATACCGAGAGAATCAGAATTGAGTAAACGGGTGGTTGCAGTCCGGCAAGCACCAGCAGAACTGTACGGGTGGGCTGCAACAAAGCGGCGGCCGGGCATCT
>NZ_KI914643.1:0-2266 GCF_000520495.1 Arthrobacter sp. H14 | reverse complement strand
GGCCCGGCCGCCGTCGTCGTAATTGCGCGCTGAACTATACCGAGGAGAGGACGAAGACCGCTCCGGTGGAATCGGTCACCTGCGCCATCCGCCCGTAGTCGCTGTCCCAGGCAGGACGCTGGATGGTGCCGCCGAGTTTCTGGACCTTCTCGACGGCGGCATCGACATCGTCCACGCCCAGATAAAGCTGCCAACTGGCCGGAACACCCTTGGGGAGGACAGAGCCGGCGTCGAATATTCCGGCCTTCGCGTCGTCTCCGCTGCCCAGCGTCGTGTAGCGGAACTCGTCCGAATCGCTCATCACATCGGTATTCCAGCCGAAGACTGTCTCGTAGAACTTGACCGACTTCTCGTAGTCGCGGGTGGAGAGCTCGTGCCATACCGGGGCACCTGCTTCGCCCACCAATCCAAAACCTTGGTGCGCGGCAGCCTGCCAAGCACCAATGGCGGCCCCTCCGGCGTCACACAAGATCGTCATCGTGCCTTGGTCTGCGATCTGCAAGGGTGCCAATCACACAAGATCGTCATCGTGCCTTGGTCTGCGATCTGCAAGGGTGCCAACAGCACCTTGCCGTCGTTGGCCTCGGCGGCTTCGGCCGTGGCCCTGGCATCATCTGTTGCCAGATACGTGGACCAGCCATCGGGATCCTCTGATGCTGGACCCTTTGGTGCCATGCCCGCAATGGGCCGGTCGCCGGCGAAGAACATCTCGTACCCGCCGTATACCAGGCCACTTTCCTTGGCACTCCAGCCGAACAGGCTGCAATAGAAATCCCTGGACTTGTCCGGGTCCGAACTGGCCAGATCGATCCAGCACGGTGCGCCGGGCGGGGTGGAATCACGTTCAGGCATTGCAGGCTCCTAAGTGGTGGTCTGAAGATGATGCGAGACTATGCGTTCAGCTTCGCTGTCGCAACGGGCCGGCAGCGGCGGGCCAGCGGTTCCCGGCATAAAATTCCCGGCGATGAATCGATGCCGGAACTCTATGAGTCCCGCGGGTTGGCTCTGCATCAAACGGTTTTCCGGAACTGTTGCTTCCGTCCAACCCTCGGGGCCGACTCTTACCGACGGAGCAAGCGCGTATCCCCATCAAGTCTTTTGACCGTTTTTGGTTCATTTAGCTGTCTTTTGGGGTATCGTCGCCTATATCGGAACAATAGTCGTTGTTTGGGCGTTTTGTATATCGTCAGAATCGAAATAAGGATGGGGACATGCCGGCCAACCATGAGGCAATCACTGCCAGCCGAACGAAGGCTCATCGCAGGGCAGTGGAAGACAGCTTCCCTGACATCATCGGTTTTCTGGTCGACCATCTTGGCAAAGTGCTTACTTCAGAGATAGCAGGAGCGAGTCCTCAGACCATTGAACGATGGCGGTCAGCATCTCAAGCCCCCACATTGCACGTGGAACGCCGGATGCGTGAGGCCTACGCCATTTTCATCAAATTGTCTGGGAAAGATGCCTCCGCGACAATCCGCGCATGGTTCATGGGCATGAATCCTCAGCTCGATGATGTGTCGCCAGTAGAGGCTCTTCGAGGCGACAATTATCGTGATGTTGCAGCCGCCGCTGACGCCTTCCTTATCGGCGGCTAGTCATTGACACGCCGTGGGAGTCAGCCGCACCTCATCACCCCAGCTCATCGGCTTTGGCGAGTCGCTTATAAGGGAAATGCACTTAAATACCCCTGGATCGACCCGTTCCAAGCCGAAAGTCAGAAGGCGGGTAACCGCTTCGATGTGCCAGGCGGTGGCGTGTTGTACGCATCAAGCAATGTTGAAGGTTGCTTTGCCGAGACACTGGCCCGTCTTCGCCCGAGTCCTGCCATGTTGAGACTGAATTTTGCGATGGATCCACACCATATGAAGCCAGGATCCATCGCCCGGGACTGCGGCTCCAGCGCCGCAAATACGAACTCGAACTGATCGAGCCTCTCCCTTTCGTGGACGTCGAGCACCGGGAAACACGAACTTGGATGAACCGCCTAATGGGTTTCGATCTGGCGCGGTACGAACTAGTGTCCTGATTCGTTAATTCGTTTCAGGTATCTGGCGATGGAGGCGAGGATGTCTTCGGCGGTTTTGGTCCAGATGAAGGGCTGTGGATCCACGTTCCAGGCCTTCACCCAGCTGCGGAGGTCTTTCTCGAGGGCTTGCACGCTGCGGTGATCAGAACGTTGCAGTAGGTCCCGGGTCACTTCCGCGAAGACACGCTCGACCTGGTTGATCCACGACGAGTACGTCGGGGTGAAGTGCATGTGGAACCG
>NZ_KI914642.1:54545-64949 GCF_000520495.1 Arthrobacter sp. H14 | reverse complement strand
CGTCCCAGAAGCGGGCGCGGTGGCTGGTGGGGATGGCGCTGATCTGCAGCCAGGCGATCAGGTTCGAGGCCAGCGCTGCGATGTCCGCCCATGCCTGGTTCGCCGCAAAATCGAAGAACGGCAGTTTCCGCATTCCGCTGTTTTTCAGTGTCTTGATCCGGTTCTCGCACCGGCCCCGTGCCCGGTGGCAGGCATCAAGGGTGGGTCCGTGCCAGCGTGGCGAGTTCGTCAGAAATGCGGTGATCCGGTGACCATCCACGTCCAGCAGGGTGGGCTGGGCGCCGGGGTGCAGGGGTTCGGCGCGCAGGAACAGTTTCGTCCCGGGCGGATAATCGGCCAGGGGTATGACGTCGGTGGCGTTGATGACCCACGCGTCGGCGCGTTCGCTGCCATCGGTATTCAGGGCCGGTTCCCAGTATTGTTTGTCGCTGATCCAGTCGACCATGTGTGCCTTACCGGACGGAACCGGGTAGGACACGGAGAACTGGGCGCCGGCCTCGTGGATGTGCCAAAGGAACTTGCGGGAGGCTCCGGCGCTGTCGGTACGGATCAGCACCTTCTCACCAATCAGTTGCCCGATCTGGTCATGGAATCCGTCGGGCAGTGCCGCCGTGGCGGTATCGAAGACACTGATGTGGTCGTCGGCGCTGTTGGCTCCGGCGTTGCCCGGGCGCAGGAGCGCGGCGAGGATCTCGCCGGTGCCATCGGCTGGCCCGTAATCGATGCTGGCAATGAATGGTGAGAAACCGTAGCCGCCCTTGTAGTCCCCGGCAACGGATTCCTTGTCCGAGTGCGATGCCACCAGGGTCGCATCAATGTCCAGGACCGCGGGGTCGGCCGCGGTGGCCCGGGCCGCCGGGCTCCGGTCACCGGCCGCTTCCCAGACCATCGTGCGCAGCATCCGCGACAAGGTCTGCGTTCCGTGGGTGAAAGCTTCCGGACTCGCTGCGGCGCGATCGAAAAACCGCGAGACCGTGGCATTGGAGGCCACCGCACCGAAGGCCTCGGGCTGGGAGCGGAACATATCAAGGTCCGAGACATGTTCACCGCCGGCGGCGAGCATCAACGCCAACTGGCCGATCACCGTACCGGGGCGGTGGCTGGCACCGGCGGGGACGAACTGGCCCAACCGGTCCTCACACAGTCCACGGAAACCCAGGGCATCAACGAACTCAGTCAACAGTTTCGCACCCGCATGGGAGATCAGCGACTGGCCGGTGAAATCGACGGGCAAAGACGGGAAAACAGACGGTAGAATCGTCACCGGAAGGGTGCTCCTTCGTAAGTGGAAAATTTGGCTTCAACAACCTCTATTTTCCCTTGTCAGAGCACCCTTCCCCTGCTTAAACACACACCTTCAGCCAATCAACGATGAAAACCCCGGGCTAGTATAAGGAGAAGTCACATTACTGCCGTCATGGAACCTGCCCTTAAGGACGGGCAGGGCTTTCGAAAAGATATCCAAGGACTTCGCGCGCTGGCCGTAAGTCTAGTGGTGTTATACCACCTTTGGCCGAACCGGCTTTCCGGCGGGTTCGTTGGAGTAGACGCTTTCTTCGTCATCTCCGGTTACCTCATAACAGCGCACTTGCTCGCTAAACCGCCGGCCCGGTTCCATGATCTAGCGAGATTTTGGAGTCGTCGTATTAGACGGCTACTCCCTGCGTCCCTTGTTGTTCTGGCAATAACCGCCGTGGCAACCCGTCTGCTGGCACCGCCTACCCAGTGGGAGCAGATATCACGGGAAATCCTTGCTTCTGCTTTATATATATTGAGAACTGGGCGTTGGCGTCGTCCGCGACGGATTACTTGGCCGCTGACAATAGTGCTTCTCCGGTCCAACATTTCTGGTCCCTTTCGGTGGAAGAACAGTTCTATCTGCTGTGGCCGATACTTTTACTCGCCGCATTCTGGGTGGCCCGCCGCTTTAAGCTTTCGCCAAGGACCACTGCGCAGACGGTGATCTCAGGCGTAATTTGCCTGTCACTTGCCATCTCCGTGACGGCGACTATCAACGAGCCTGCCAGCGCATACTTTATTACCCCCACCCGCATGTGGGAACTCGCCATGGGTGGAGCAATAGCGACTCTGCCAATCATGTCGACAAGATTGGCGTCCAGCTTTGGGCCGCTTCTAGCATGGCTCGGAGTAACGGCCATCGTGATTTCTGCTGTGTACTACAGCGGCTCAACTCCATTCCCCGGATATGCAGCGCTCGTACCAGTACTCGGCACAGCTCTCGTCATTTGGACTGGCGCATGCGGTGCCTTCTCACCGACCAACGTGTTCCGGCTTCGCCCCATCCAGTGGCTTGGGAACGTTTCCTACTCCGTGTACCTATGGCATTGGCCGCTGATTGCGTTGATCCCCTATGTCAGTGGTGGACATCTCGGAAGGTTGGACAAGGCATTCATCCTCGTCGCGACGCTGCTGCTGGCAGGAGCCAGTAAAAAGTTCATTGAGGATCGGTATCGCGTCAGTAAGCCAGGCGCATCGCTGGCGGCAACGTATCGTCTCGCGGGCGTGGGAATGATAACGGTTGTGGCATTGTCCGCCGGCCAGCTGGCGGAAGTGGAGTACCGCCAAACTGTGGCCACCAATCAGTTGAAGTCAGCCGTCAATGGTAACGACCCATGTTTCGGCGCGTCTTCGATTGCTGCAGGATTTGATAAGTGCCCGCAGGATCCGACGGCTGACCCTGTCCCCGACCTCACTCTCGCAAGAACGGATAAGGCTGAGGCCTACGAGGATCACTGCTGGAATAACGCCCCATTTACCGAGCGAACGAAATGTACTTACGGCTCCGGCCCGAAACAGGTAGCGCTCGTGGGCAATTCCCATGCTGGACACTGGTTGCCAGCCCTCCAGATCATCGCCGAACAAAAGGGATGGACTATAACGACATATCTAGTCTCGCGGTGTAACCCGACAGACGCGCCGCTGACTTTTGATACTCCAGAAAAGACGGAGAACTGTCTGGAGTGGGGCCGCTGGGCCATGGAGGAAACTAAAAGCACCAAGTATGACCTTGTCATTACGTCAGAAAGGCAGTCGGTGCCAGTTCAAGGCTACAACTATGCAAATTCCGCTGAACCGGCAAAGAACGGGTACATCTCCTACCTCAAAGACTGGTCCGAGGGCGGCACCAATCTGGTGATCATTAAAGATCCGACTTTTCCCGGTGGCTCCGTACCAGACTGTTTAGCGGAGAACCTCGAAAACCACTTGTCATGCTCTGGTACGCCTGAGGAATGGCATGTTATGACTCCATTGTTCGCAGCGGCAAAAGAGCTGGCACGCCCCAACATCCATGCGGTCAATCTTGACAGCTATTTCTGTGGAGAAGACCGATGCCGGGCGGTTATTGGAGGCGTCGTTGTATACTTCGACGGTTCGCATATAACTGCTACATATGCGCGCACCTTGGCACCGTATTTGTCGAATGCCATTCGTCAAGCACTCTAGCTATCCGGCCCCCACCCAAGTCCCGGGGTGCATACGCATCAGGCCGGCGACGTCGACAAGTCCCCCGCCGATTGAAGTATGTCACTGCGGTTCTTCCCAAGGTTGATCAGACAGCGTTCACTCAGCATACTGACTATAGGGCGAACCCAACCAAAGGAGCGTGGCACTAATGAAGGCATGGACGCGTTTACCCGACTGGATCATTATCGCCGGCGGAATCATTGCCGCATTTTCCCCGTCGTTCTTTCCCACCACTCCGGCTTCCGCCGGCGCTCTGGCACTCTGGCACTCTTGGGCGGGCTACTCGTGTTGGCCGCCGTAATCAACCTCGCAGCTCCCAACGCCGTCTCCGTGTTCTGGTTCGAGGCAGTATTTGGATTATTGCTGTTTCTGACACCTTGGGTTCTCGGCTACACAGCAAATGCAGGCTCTGCCTGGATCGCATGGCTGATCGGCTTCACAGCGTTCGTCATTGGATTGGGATCTGCCATCCGCGGCAAGAAGGTTCACCGTCAGGAAACAGGTCCTCCGCGGGCAGCGTGACGGCGGGGAGTCAGGAGTCAGGATCCGATGTCCGCTTTGCTAACGACGTCGTATATCAGTTCGCCTTCAGCGGCCCTGACCCCATCGGTTGGTTTGTGTGCCGTCGTCCTTCCCTTGGGCATAAGATGCCGGACATCGAGTCCATCTAGCAGGACGCCATGGTCCGCGATCAATCGTCGATGGCAACGCCACCAGACGGTTTCGCTGCACATGATCGCCGTATGGCGTCCACTCGCGTCAGCGATGAGCTCAGTGAGGGCAGCAAGAAATTCATCGGAGCGCATATACCCTGCATAGGCCCGGAATGACTCATTCCGCAACGCCAGGTCCGGCGAGTCCGGCAGGAGCTTCCGGAAACCGCCGAGCCGCTTCTCCCATCGGTATCCGATCCCTGCTGCCGGCAACCATTCCTGCAGGCGGTCCTTACCAAAGTGTGGGTGCTTTCGGCTTCCAGGACCAATCCGGACGTCGACGAGGGACTGGATGTCGTTGTCATTGAGAAGTTGTGTAAAAATCCGACTGTGGCGCTGCTCCGTGTCCCACCGTGAACAATAACGGTCCTGTCGTGATCATATTCCGCTCCTGGCCGTACCCACCGAGCCAACCCTTACGATGACGCGGGGGCAGCCTTGAAGCTCAACTTGCCCTTGGCCGTGGAGCACGGAATCCATTGTGCATGTCCTGAACTGAACTCCACACGATGCCGGTACAAAACGTTGCGGCCGGTAATCAGCACGAAGGCATCCAGCAGGTCGTCCTTCGATGCACCCGCTCCAAGTTCATCCAGTCCGGCAAGGAAACGCGCCGAGATCTCCCCGGGTGTGCGTGAAAGAATCTCGCCGGGGAACGAATGTGTGGGGCCGTCTTTCCTTGGAATGACCTGAAGCGCGGCCGAAAGCTGGTTTTCGGCCGGTTCGCCTGCTGACTGATCCCAAGTGAACCTGCCTATGAGCTCTAGCTCTCCGGTGCTCAACACAGCCGACCGTTCACATACGAATTGCATTTCGTCCATTTTCAGCCGATCTGTTCGTTGTTCCCATGCTTTTTGCACTATCGTTCCTAAACGTTCCAGCACTCCCCCGAAACCAAACTTCCGGGTGCCCTCCCACGCGCGCGCACTCAGCTTCTCAGCGAAGGCACTGTCAGTGCACAGTTGCACAATTGCCGCCGCCGCTGCTTCGATATCTCCCCGCGGCACGAGGAAACCATCTACACCATCTTCCAGGACGTCTTCGGGGCCGTAGCGGATGTCGTATGCGACTGGAGGACAGCCGAGGCCCAGACTCTCCAGCAGGGCGAGTGGCTGGCCCTCCTTACTGCTGGTCAACAGGGAAAACGCGGCAGTCTTGAATTGCGCTGATGCCATCGGAAGATACCCATGCAGTTCGACGTGGTCCTGCAGCCCCAGCTCCTCGATATGCTCCTGCAGCTCATGACGCTGCTTACCGGTCCCATAAACGTCCAATTTAACCGTCGGTACGGACCGGCGGACGATATTGGTTACGTCGATGGCCGCACGGACGTTCTTGACTTCTTCAAGCCGGCACACCATAACGCCCCGGTGAGGATTCCGTTGCCCGAATGGCGGCAGCGCATCGGCGCGGGGTGAAGGATTGGACAGGCAGAAGAGATTATTCGCGGTCCCATACCTGTCAATGAAATCCTGCTTATGGCGTTCAGTCAGGAAGAGTAGTCCATCCCACCGTTGGGAAAACTCTGTTAGCTCCCGCCGTCCCGGAGCCAGTTTGCCCCTCAACGGGTCTCCGCCACCGGAAATGTGACTGTTATGAAAGACGGCAAACTTCATGATGTGGTCGGCGTCGAGCGTGCCCACATGTTTTATGGTTTGTTGACTATCGACAATAAAGACGCTGGGCTCACCGCCCGTCAACTCCAGCATCCAGGCTTGATAAAACTCGTGCCGGCTGGCAAAAGCTGCCACGCACCGGCCGTCGTTGTCGAGCAACGAGATCGAGCGTCCCTCCCCACTGCCGGCTTTCGGCTTGGCCTCCTCTAAAAGAAAAGTGCTGCCATCCTGCCGGAAGTATTCGCGCCGGATCTCCGTCTCGGCATCGAGGGTGCGGAGTACCCGGCAAAAAACCGACCCCTCAGCATCCCGCACTGTCTGCGTCTGGACGTCGCTCAGTTGCTCGAGCGGCTCACTCGTATTTTGCGCGTCGATAGACGGGCGACCAGAAAGATCCTTGGAACGGTAGTCATGATAAATGTTGAGGATGTTTTGGCCGTCCACAATGTGCCCCGCCCTCATCAGGTTCGCGCAAATGTCCTCGTAATTCGGTTGGACGTCGAAGGTGATGACCGGGGCATGGATTCCGGCGAGCTGTCGCATTGTCCGGGACCGGGTGAGACACATTGTTGTCATGCCACCAAACTCCACGCCGACTCCCCACGTCACCATGAAGTACCGGAATGGGGGAAGGTTTACGTTGCTGGGCACACTGATTTCCTCTCGACGAATCACCGTCCAGCATACCCAGTCGGATTCAGGTTCAGTCCAACACCTCTTCGACAGCCCGGAGGAACCGGCTCATGCACGCTCCCGGGGCGGTGTCACCGAAGTGATACTCGACCTGGGCGAGTTGCTCCTGAGGGGTTCCTGCCCTCATAAGCCGCTCAATGATTTGACGCACTTCAGGAGCTTCCGACTCCGGCATCAGCCACAGTGCGCCGGCCAGACCATCCGGATCCACTTTGGCACTGGGTTCGGATGGCTTTGTCACAATCATGGGTTTACGGGTGGATAGCCAGTCGGCGGCCATGGCAGAGATATCGACAATGCCGACGTCGGCAGCGTCCATCGGCCAACCGAATTCCCGAGCATCGTCCACAACGTGGTGGGCATCCGGATCTGCTTCATTAGCCCTGGCTATGGCTGATTTAATCGTCGCTGACGCAACCGCCTGGCGCTTGTCCTGGACCCCAACCCTGGGGTGTGGACGGTAAACGAGCCGGAAGCGGGGATCCGCGAGTAATTCGGCAACTATAGTTTCGCCGTGCGAAACGATGGAGCCGTACGCCATGGCTGCCCGGTCCCCCTCCCAAGTGGGAGCATAGAGAACGACTGTCCGGCCGTCGTCGGGCATTGGACGTGGGTTCCTCGGTACGTCAAGTTGGGGCCGGCCAATTTCCAGAAGATGTCCGACGTCGAAATTCCGCAGTTGCCTCTGGATGCGGTCCCGTGATGCGGCGCCGGCTACAAAGGCGTAGTCGTAAGCCTTCAGCTGGTTCGATGCCATAGAGGTCTTATCGCTCTCGCCATGGCTCAGGTGGATATGGACGGGTTCAGTAAAGCGCAGCGGCAGGAAATTTTCCTTGTTGTTGTTCACATAAAAAAAGATCTGTATCGGGTGAGAACCGAGGAAGCGCTCCTGCTCAGGCATACTCGTGGCCAGTACGATCGGTAACGGACAGTCAACGATCAGGTCGAGAGCGGCCCGCGGAGTGCGGACCAGCAGGGCAACGGGATGGGATTCCGACAGCCGCCGCATGGGCTCATACCACTGGCGTACCTGATAGGCGTTGATTCGTTCGTCGGCAAAGTACAGGGCACATTCAACGCTTCCCGCCGTTGGGAGTTGACCAGCGAGCCGGCGCCTGGCCTTCGCTTCAAGCCATACATTCGCTGTCCGCCTGAGGATGACGTTGGCTCCCCGCGCAGACTTCTTCAACAGTGACAAGCCCGACCTACTCGTCCGCTGCTTCTCCGGCGCTGGCATGGAACTGATGGTTCACAAGTTTCTTCCTGCGCTCAGTAATCAGGTCGTGAACGGTTGAGACGAAGATGTCCGTTGAATCTCCCTTGGCAAGGTCACCAAAGTAGAATCGGCGCACCTCGGCGCGTTCTGCTGAAGACTTATCCTGTTCCAAGGCAGCGGATATCAAGCCATACGCTTCGTTCACAGAATCGCCGTCGATGACGGGGCAGGAACGGGCGACTGGCGCGTCGCGTTCGAGACAAGGCCTATCCGTCCTCCGGTCAGTAAGGACCAGTGGCCGTTCCGGATAAAGGTAAAGAAAATCCAAACCAACGCTGGACACATCGGTTACCAGCCCATCGACGCCGCCGAACATTGCAAGAATATTTCCCTGCTCAGAGACTATGTGCGGGGTCTGACGGTCAATATTCGCTTCTTCGATCGCCTGGACAATTTCTTCGTGTGCCTGCGCAACGTCCCGGTTCGGGCTCGACGCAACACGGGGATGCGGTTTGTAGACCACCCGTGTATCGGGGAGGGCGAGCAAGGCATCTACGATTTGCCGTCCATACACATCCAGCGATGTGTAATTGTTCGACTCGTTTTCACCTTCCCACGTTGGCGCGTACATTACAGTCCGCAACGCGGAAGGTTCGAGCTCCGGGGGGTAGCCGAGGTCCAGTTGTGGCCGTCCCACCATCACGAGCTTCGATTCGTCGAAATCGAGAAGGACCGAACGGTGTCGTTCCAATGCCGCAGGACCCGCGATGAAAACCTTGTCGTAAGCCTTGACCTGATTGGACACCATGGAAAGCTTGTCGCTTTCACCGTGATTGACGTGAACGTGGACCATGCGGGCGAAGGTCAGCGACTGGAAATTGTTCACGCCATTATTGACATAGATGCCAAGGGAGTAGTCGTTGGCGTCGAAGAGTTCCATGAGATCGTCGAAACGCCGGGCGAATATCATCGAAAGGGATGTGCGTCTCCGCAATTCGCGCAGCGCACCAACCTTCCGGAAGACAAGCAGGACCTTGTGATCGCGGTTTAGACGTTCGAGCACGGGGAGCCATTGTTCGAGTTGATAGGCCTTCGCTGCGACATCGCTGAAATAGACTACGACATCCGCAGGAACAGAGATGCCATGGATTTCATGGTTGGACCGGGACGCACCGCGTAGGCCCATCCAGTTGCGCAACCAGATGCCAGTCGGTGACGAAACCGCCACTTGCACCTTTTTACCGATCCAGTCCTTCAACTCATTCCTCTAATTCGAAGTTCGCCCTGCTGCTCCAGCCAACTGTGCAACACAAGCCTTTCGCTTCACGTTACGGTAGCAGGTTCGGCCACTTGCCACGTACGCTTAGCAACAAACACAGACAGTTTCAGCTGTGGGGAGTTTCTGGTTCCCCATGACTGATGCCGTCCTTCCAACTCAACCAGACTTGTACTGTCTCGAAAGGTGATCATTGCGTGCCTATTTCCACTGAAGTACCACGGCGCATCCTGAATCGCATCGGCCGGGGTATTTCGGCTCGAGGTACCGGCGGTGGACCGACCAGGCCCGGCGATTCGGTAGCCCGCGCCAAACACTTTGTCGTCACATGGGCAATTCCGGACAACTATGGCGGCATGACGAACGCATTGTTCCATCGTTCACGCGCCCTTGCGCGGGAGGCCGGTTTGAACGTTACGGTACTTACCTTCGACTGGCGTCCAAATTACGAAGATGCACGGGAAGCGCTGCAGCGTAGAGCTGCCCTCACTAAAGGCGTCGAACTGCTGAACCTGTGGGAGTGGCTAGCGGATCTAGACGATAGGCGCCTTCGTGCTCTGGGCGACAGGCAAAGCCGGGAGGACTTCAAGCCGTTGGACGCGTCGGAAGCACCAAATCAGAATCGAATGGACCGTCGAAGGCGTTACTCCCAGGACGGGAAAACCCTTCTGCAACAGGACTATTACCGGCAAGACGGTTCGCTGCTTGTATCAGATCGTTTCGACGTTGCAGTCGCCGAAGGAAAAAAAACAGTCCGCCGGATTTTCCTCTGCGATAGCTCAGGGAAGCCGGTTAGAACGTTGACTAACTCGTCAGCCCTGTATCACTTATGGCTTGATCAGCTCACGGCCGGCGATGACGCTTTCGTGATCGTAGACAGCAAGTTCGCCGCTGACTTTATTGCGCAATATCGCCGCTCGAATGTCACCACGATGTATATGGTCCATGGTGCGCATATTGATTGGCGGGTACGTTCGCCCTATGCGCCGTTGAGCCGCGTGCGCAGGGACGCCTTTGCAGGTTTGGAACGGTTCGACGGGGTCGTGCTCCTAACCGATCGCCAGAAGTTCCATACAGCCATGCGTTTGGGTGACTTCGGCAATCTGACTGTCATCCCGAATAGTTGGAACCCCGGTTCCCAAAAAGTCGAGACGAAGGAACGGGATGAAGCCCGGGGGATCATTGTGGCAAGTTTGGACAGTCGAAAGCAGGTTGACCATGCAGTCCGGGCAGTATCAGCACTCAACACTCCGGAAAAGGCTTCATCCCTTCATATCTTCGGTTCAGGTTCTCAAGTTGATTTTCTGAGCCAGTTGATTAGCGATAACCAGATGGGAGAATCCATCCATCTGGAGGGGTTCACAAACAATGTGGCTGGCGAATTTGCAAGGTCCTCGTATTCCT
>NZ_KI914642.1:46803-54445 GCF_000520495.1 Arthrobacter sp. H14 | reverse complement strand
CAAGGTCCTCGTATTCCTTGCTCACGAGCCACTCTGAGGGATTGCCACTGGTTATTCTCGAATCCATGGCCATGGGTTGTATTCCCATTTGCTATGACATGAATTATGGCCCCTCCCAAGTTATTGACCATGGGGTTAACGGCTTCCTGGTTCCCCTGGGGGAAGAAGAGGCGCTCAAAGAAACAATCCACGACTTCCTGCTCCTACCTGCTGCTGAGCGGGCCGCCATGCGGGAGGCTGCCGTCAAGAGGTCGGGCGACTTTTCCGACGAAGCAACCGTACCGCTTTGGCTGGCCGCCCTCGACCACGCCAAACGATGGAAAGCCGGCCTTGATTGGAAGGGCGCTATCCAGGCGGAAAATGGAGACACTGCCGTAAGCGGAAATCGGTTGTCCATCAAATGCAGTATCCGTTTCGATGCACCTCCGGCCCCTGTCGGTGTTCCGGTATTCCCCATTACGATCGCGCTCCGTGAGCGCGGCGGTAAGGATCTCTACCGGTCCAATATCACTGCCGTTGCCCGCGAAACAGACACTTATTTCCGTGTATCGGCCGAGTGGCCCGCCGAAATTCTGGCCGGAAATAAAAAGGCGGTCTATGACGCCTTCGTCGAGATACTGGGAAGAGACGGACTGCAATCTGTCCGCATTTCAACGGGCAGCATCGACGACGGCGTTGACGCCTACTCTACGATCCATGGCAATTTGAGTTTCAGAGTCTGACGGTCCCTGACCAGATCCAGGATTTACGGACTGCTTGAGCAGCAAATTCAGCAAGGCTAGAGGGCGAGCCAATACGCCGCCGATACCTGAGGATTGAGTACGGTCAGCCACCACGCAGGAGAATATTCGTTGATTACTGCCAGTGTCCCGGTAGGTCAAAAATTGGTCCGCGCGCCGTTGATACCGGGGCTCCATTTCGCATTCAACAGCAATCCTGGCCTGTACCTCCTCCATCACCCCATTGAGGGTACTGTGAATTGGACCCGGTAACTCGACATCCAGACCCAGATGAGAACCCCACGAACCGATAAATTCTTCTCGGTCAAATTGGTAAAAGATGACGGGAGCCCCGCGACTCGTCTGATCATCGTCGGCAGCGGACCATTGGCCGCATACCTGCGTGACGTCGCTGCCCACTACGGGTTGAACCGTTCCGTCACATTTGCCGGTTAACAACCGAACGCGGCCGCCCTCATGGCCGCGGCGGATTGCATGGTGGTGTCAAGCGACTACGAGGGCCAGCCGATGGTTATCCTTGAATCCTTGATTCTGGGCCTGCCAGTTCTGACCACAGCATTCGGTTCAGCGAAGAGCGCCCTTCCTGATGGGATGGGGTTAATTGTCGAACAGGATGATGAAGCGCTCGCAGAGGGCATGCGTAAGGCTATCCGAAAGGAAATTCCCACCGGGTTCTTCGACGCGGATGCGTACAACAGGCGGGCGATGGAAGAATTTACCGGGCTATTGGGGCCGTGGACTGAGCTTAGTCGTCGAACACTTGGTCCCGCGAATATGGATACCGTAACCACGCGAGGGCCTGGATGCGCGGACTTTCCCATGGATACCGCCAAAAGTGCCCCGGGGCGCATCCTCTATTTGGACCACCCCGGGGCATGCATGACATGACTGTGAAACGGCCGGCTATTCGGCGCTGACGATCATTCCCGCCGCCACCGTGCTGTACGTCGATTCATCAATCAGGATAAAGCCACCGGTCAGTCTGTTGCGATGGTACTCGTCTGCAAGCAGTGGCTTGGTCGTCCGCAAGCGGATCCGCCCGATCTCGTTCAGCTTGAGCTCTGTTGCCTCTTTGTTGCGATGCAGTGTATTGATGTTGAGCTCGTAGTGCAGATCCTTGATCATGGCCCTGGCGGACTGCGTGGTGTGCTTGATGGCAAGCTTCGTGCCGGGCACGAGTGGAGCATGGTCCATCCAGCAAATCATAGCCTCTATGTCTTGGGTAACATGTGGCTGATTGTTCGGCCGGCAAATCATGTCACCGCGCGAGACATCAATATCGTCCTTCAGCCGGATCGTGACAGACATCGGCGCGAAAGCCTCTTCGAGCGGCCCGTCGGCGGTATCAATCGACTCGATCTCTGTAGGCAACCCACTGGGTAGTACGATGACATCGTCACCGGGTTTCATCACGCCGCCGGCGATGCGACCGGCATAGCCGCGATAGTCGTGGAAGTCGTCGCTCTTGGGCCGAATAACGTTCTGAACCGGGAAGCGGACGTCAACGAGGTTCCGGTCACTCGAAATATGAACGTGCTCCAGATGATGCAAAAGCGACGGGCCCTCGTACCATGGCATGTTTTCCGAACGTGACACAACGTTATCGCCCTTGAGCGCAGACACGGGAATGACAGTCAAGTCGGCAATATTGAGGCGGGTCGCGTATTCTGCGAAGTCCCGTTCGATCTCTTTAAAGACATCCGCCGACCAGTCGACCAAGTCCATCTTGTTCACGGCCACCACCATGTGTGGAACCTCTAAGAGGGAGACCAGGAAAGCATGACGGCGGCTCTGCTCCACCAAACCCTTCCGTGCGTCCACCAAGACGATGGACAAGTCCGAAGTTGAGGCACCAGTGACCATATTGCGCGTGTACTGGATGTGCCCCGGAGTGTCCGCGATGATGAACTTCCGCTCCGGCGTGGCAAAGTAGCGATACGCAACATCGATAGTGATGCCTTGCTCCCGCTCAGACCGGAGGCCATCGGTGTAAAGCGACAGGTCGGTGTATTCGTCTCCACGGGCGCGGCTCGTTTTTTCCACAGCCGCCAGCTGGTCCTCGAAAATGGATTTCGAGTCGTGAAGCAACCGGCCTATCAAGGTGCTCTTACCGTCGTCGACCGAGCCAGCCGTTGCAAATCGCAGGAGGTCCATTTAGAAATATCCTTCTTTCTTGCGGTCTTCCATAGCCGCTTCGCTAACTCGATCATCCCCACGGGTGGCTCCGCGTTCGGTAATACGTGATGCCGCGACTTCGTCAACGATGTCTGCAGCCGTCGTGGCTGAGGAGCGAACTGCTGCGGTCAGGCTGGCGTCGCCGACGGTCCGGTACCGAACTGTTTCGATGAACGTCTCTTCGCCCTCTTGCGGTTGGCAGAACCTGTGAACTCCCATCAGCATGCCATTCCGCTCAAATACTTCACGCTCGTGGGCGAAGTAGATCGATGGAAGATTAATGTTTTCGTGCTCGACGTAGCTCCAGATATCCAGCTCAGTCCAGTTGGAGAGCGGGAAGACCCGGATACTTTCGCCAGGGTGAACTTTAGTGTTGAAGAGATTCCATAGCTCGGGCCGCTGGTTCTTGGGATCCCACTGTCCGAACTCGTCCCTGAATGAGAAGACCCGCTCTTTGGCTCTGGCTTTCTCTTCATCCCTGCGGGCCCCGCCCATGAGTGCATTGAAGCCGTGCTTCTCCGCGGTCTGCAAGAGGACCGGTGTCTGGATACGGTTCCGGGAGCCATTGCGCTCCTCCGCCACGATTCCTCTATCAATGGCTTCTTGAACTGATCCGACGACCAGATTCAGACCCAACCGCTCGACTTCCTGATCCCGGAACTCAAGGACTTCATCGAAGTTATGCCCGGTGTCCACGTGCACAATTGGGAAGGGTACTGCGGCAGGGGCAAAAGCCTTAACCGCCAGGTGAAGCATCACCATCGAATCCTTGCCGCCGGAGAACAACATCGCTGGTCGTTCGAGTTCGGCGGCAACCTCACGAATGATGAAGATCGCTTCCGATTCGAGCGCCTTGAGTTGGCTCAGATTATATTTAGAGCCGCTAGCGGTACTCATGTGTGCACATCCCGTCCGTCTCTCAACTTCCGTTGTCAGTGTCATTTAAATTGTGCGATAGCGCTCAGCAACTGGTCGGCCAGGTCGGCACGGCATACCAGTAGGTCAGGCAGATAAGGGTCTTCCTGATTGTATCGAAGATCCGAACCATCAATTCTACTAGCATGCAGGCCCTGCGCCACTGCCACAGCCACGGGTGCGGCCGAATCCCATTCGAATTGCCCGCCGGCGTGAATGTATGCATCCACTTCACCCCTGATGACGGCGGAAGCCTTATATCCTGCCGAACCCATCGGCACCAGCTCAGCGTCGAGTGAAGCAGCGATATCCGAAACCAACTGCGGGGCCCTGCTCCTGGACACGGCTATTCTGATTGGGCCCGAATGGACGGCGTTGGAGGGCCCAACGTCTGTTGCACTGCCGAGGACTATGTCCTCGCCAGGCAGCGCAACCGCACCGGCACTAAGGGATCCATCGACCCAGAGCGCAACATGCACGGCCCAATCGTGACGATTCTCGGAGTATTCACGGGTGCCATCAAGGGGATCGATAATCCAGACGCGATTCGCGTGGACGCGTGCAATATCGTCAGCGGCTTCCTCCGAAAGGACGGCATCATCCGGGCGGGCGAAAGACAGAACCGAGCTCATCAAGGCTTGGGACCGGGCGTCACCTTCGTCTTTCAGCTGGTCTTTCCCGATTCCAGCTGCCAGCGCCTCGGACCGAAAATCCCGCAGCATCCGGCCAGCCGCGCTTGCAAGATGCGATGCGAATGCCGCGTCGGCTTCGCTCTGGCTGAATTCATTCCTCAGCCACTCTTCCAACTCCACCCATGACTCCATGTTCGTTGTGAGGCTGCCAAAGCTGGTAGCCCTTTCGGGAATTACCTTACAGACCATAGGCGCCCTCTCCTCAATCCTCCAGAATTCCTGTTCCACAGTGTGAGGAAAACTACAGTAAAGCCCATGGCCAATGACCTGGGTGTCCGGAGCGATCCACGAACGGCTCCGTGCCGGAGTCCCGGGTACTTTCCAACCTGTCGCGGGTATGATGATGGCGGTCGTCGCCGGAATCAATTACGTCCTAACGTTCGAATCCGCACACCAAGACGCGAATGCCTTCGAAAGGACCTTAGATGACGCCGTGGCAGGAAGTACTGCACGAACCAAGCCACTCACTTGACTACAGCATTCTCGACACACTTGAGTTACTCATGGGCGGGCTGCTGGGCACGACGTCGTATATGCTCCCGGGGCAAGTGCCATCGAACCTCCCAGTCGAGCCGTTGCTCACAGTCCCCCGGGGCGTTGCCGAGAAAGCCACGGAATACGGCGCGTTGTTGCTCGCGGACCCCGATGGCACACCTCTGGCCCGGCTGGAGGTAACTTCCACCGAAGCAGCACCACCAGATGCGGTCTATCTTGCCGGTCCGCTCACGCCATTGCAGAAGCCCGAGCATTCTGCCGCACGGGACCTGCGGATCACCGCCCCATTCAATGCTTCCGGAACGGTCCAAATCGTGGCAGCCTTTGACTGTGCGCCAACGGCGGAGCAACTCGCCTTAGCCGTGGCGACAGCACAAAAATCGGATGCTCAATTGCACCTTATTGCCCTGTCGGGAGCAGGAGACGCTACCGACAACCAGTTGGCAAAATTGCTGGCGGCGGTGCGCGCGTGTGCGGGCCCATTGGAAAAAGCCGAAGCCAACCTCTTAGTTGTACCGGATTACGCTGCCACAACTCATGAGGGCGAAGGTTCTATAGGCGATTTTGTCCTGCGGCGCCTGGGCGCACGTGAGGTGCTCAACTTTTCTTCCCTTCACGAGCCGGCGCGAAGCGACACCGCATCCCCCCGCCCAGGAGGGATGGTGGTCCTGTTCACGGGCCTATCCGGGTCAGGAAAGTCCACTGTGGCCCGGGCCGTCCTCGAACAAATACAAACCATCGATGACCGTCAGGCGATCCTGCTCGACGGCGACGATGTGCGACGATTCCTGACCGCAGGGTTGGGCTTCACTCGGGAGGACCGGAATACCAATGTGGAGAGAATCGGTTGGGTCGCGTCACTGATTTCGTCCGCAGGGGGCATTGCCGTATGCGCCCCGATTGCTCCTTTCGACGAAAGTCGGAAGCGTGTCCGCGAATTTGCAGAACGTGCAGGTCAGTACATTCTTGTCCATGTCTCGACACCATTGGAGGTTTGCGAGAGGCGGGATCGTAAGGGACTTTATGCGAAGGCCAGAGCTGGTCTAATCCCGGATTTCACGGGCATCGATTCGCCGTACGACGAGCCTGCAGATGCAGACTATGTCGTCGATACATCTGTGACTTCCGTAAAGGAAGCAACCGACGCCGTACTCAGACTCATTGCGCAGCACTCCGCCATCCCGGGGGCTTGAATGAGGCGGGGCGGCGCTCCGCCAGAGTCCGCTCCGAATCAAGTATTCTGTATTTCGCAAGATTAACTATCCCATGTCCGTTTCTTCGGGCCAGGTTGCTTGAGGTGCCGCCCGCCCAAGCCAGATCGCCAATTCCAGGAAGGCTCTAGAGAGTGCCAATCTTCAGAAAAGACGGAAGAAACATTCTTTTCGTCCATGTTCCCAAGACCGGTGGGTCAACAATAGAAAAGGTCTTCAGGGAAAGCGGCTACCAAACGCTCTATCTGGACGGAAAAGTCGGCCCGGCGTCAGTAAATCATGTACGCCGGTGCACGCCCCAACACATGCACGCCGACATGTTGGAAATGAACTTCCGGCTCGGGAACTTCGACGAAATTTTCATGATGGTTCGCGACCCCTTGTCACGTTTCAAATCTGAATACATCTGGCGCAATAGAAAAGACCTGAAGGTCGTAGACGCAGAGTCAGTTAATAGCTGGGGCGCCAAGGTGTTTAAGCAGTACGCCCGGGATAATTTCGTTTTCGACAACCACCTCAGGCGGCAAGTGGAATTCCATCTTCCGAACAGTAGCGTCTACCGGTTCGAGGACGGCATGCGGGGCGTCGTGGACGACCTCAACGCACGCTTGGATCTGGGGCTAAACCCGGACATCCCCAAACTCAAGGATGGTAAGCAGCAAACTGGCTTTTCCAGTAGCGATGTCATTGTCTCGCCGGACATGGAGGCTAAGGTCAAAGAAATCTATGGCGAGGATTACACTTCTTTCGGCTATCCATTGTAGAAGGGAACCGGTTGCCGCCGCTGGACAGTCAGCTCAATTCCTTTACGATCTGGCTGATGCTGTCCAGCGTCTTCTTCAGTTCCTCGACATGTTTGGTGTCAAAGGCGCTCAACACCCGCTTCATCTCAGTCGTTGAAATCCCGCTGGTACGTGGAAGGTAGACGACCTCCACCCTGTCTTCGAGGTCGTCGAACTTCCCCTTCCAGTCTTCGCCGATTCCAAAGACGTCCGCCCTGTACGTGTCAATGTCTTCACGCTTCTGGCTCCAGCGGTCTTCCGGAATGGCTTGGTCGACATAGCGGATGGCCTGGACTATTTCCAGCCGCTGGTCGAAGGGGACAATAGGCTTTTTCCCCTTAATGGCATTGAACTCGTCTGTCGAAACGCCAACGATGAGCCTGTCTCCCAGCTCGCTCAGCCGCTTGAGGATGTTCAGGTGTCCGATGTGGAACAGATCGAAAGTCCCATACGTCAGAACCGTTTTCGTCATAGTCCTACCTCACTCCAAGATTCTCATTTCATCGGTCATAGCTGCTGTTCAGTTTAGGGCGGAACGGCCCGGATCTTGTGGAGGCCGCTCAGATAACCGGCGGCCGCCCATGCCGTGCCATTCGCCAGACGGTCGACCAGCCAAGGCGCGGGCGGGGCTC
>NZ_KI914642.1:45075-46703 GCF_000520495.1 Arthrobacter sp. H14 | reverse complement strand
CCCCGGACCATGGGCCCTGCCTCCATCCGGCTACCCATCCCGAGACCCACGGCTTCAACTGATCGGGTTTACCCGCCCAGCGCGCCGTTTGAACAAGGGTCCACGATCCCACATAGATCCAGCTGATGGGCCAAGGCAGATTCCGCCGGGCCAGCCACACCCTGTTCCGGGCGTTGAGGCGGAAATACTCCTGGTGACGGGCAGGATCGATTACCGGATGTCCTGCCCGCAGGTCCCCGGCATACCAGGTCCTGTAGCCGGTATCCCACACCCGCCATGACAGTTCGACCCCTTCGTGCGCATACCAGAATGCGCCGGCCCATCCCCCGGTCTCCTCGAACACGTTGCGGCGCAGGACAACCGCCATCTCCACCACTGAGAAAACGTTCCCGGATCGATAGGGTGAGCCCTTGCGCAATCTCGGAATCCAGCGAAGCGGAGCCTCCTGATTATCGGGATCTTCGATCCGCGGTTGGATCATTCCGATTCCGCGTTGCTGCTCCAGCATTCCGGCCGCCCGGGCCAGGAAATCCGGATCCGGCAACCACGCGTCGTCGTCGAGAAAGAATAGGTACTCCCCCTGCACAAGCGGCACACCTGCATTCCGCCCGGCCGGTATTCCCACATTCTCCGGTATATGAAGAGCCTTGAACGTCTCCGGAAGACCGCTTGGCTTCCAGCCGTTACCAACGACCACTACGTCCAAATGGACGCCGCTCTGGGCCAATAAGGAATCGAATCCCCGCTGTAAGTCGGGCGGCCGCTTGCCCTGAGTCAGAATCACGACGCCGAAGGACGGTTCGTGACGGTGTTCAACGGCCATTATTTGGTCAGCCTTGAAGACGCCATGATGGCGGCAAAGTGACCGATCGTCGCCAGAATCACGAGCGGGACGAGCACCAGCGAGAGAAGCCGTTCACCCAGCAGCGGGGCACCAGAAACGAGGGTAACGACGGCGGCGGCGAGCGTCAGCAGGCTGAGCTCGACTGAATGGTAAATCCGGTGGAACGGCAGGAACCGGGCAGCACCGCGGAGTCTGCCGACCAGTGTCGTCTGGCTTACCGTCGTGGCTTCCGTGCTGTCCGGAAGGCGTCCCAGTTGGGCAAAAGCCCGGGATACATGGACCATATCGTTCAATGACTTATTGAGGACGATGAAGAAGGCAAGCATTGCCCCCGCGAAGGCGTATCCAAAGGCGGTTGCAGGATCGGTGCCAAACCGGTCGAGGTCCCCGATGGCCCGCAGCCCGATGGCAATGCCGATGAAGCCTTCAGCGGTATAGTGGCCAACCTTGTCCAGGAAGACACCCTTGGGGCTGAAGGTTCCCCGCCAGCGCGCTACCTCGCCGTCGCAGCAGTCGATATACATCTGCAGCTGGGAAAACAAGACCGCCAGCACAGGTCCCCAAATGCCGGGGATGAGCAACGACGCTGCAATCGCCCAACCGGCCAGAATCATGAGTCCGGTTACTCCATTTGCCGATATGCGGGTGCGGACAAGCAGCATAGTGAAGTAGATGGAAAAATGCCGGAGGTACAGATCGGCGGTCCAGTGCTCCGCGTTCTTACGCGCCCGCACTTCCGGCGGCTGCGCAACTGATCGCAGTTCTTCCAGTGTCGGGCGGGCAC
>NZ_KI914642.1:37932-44975 GCF_000520495.1 Arthrobacter sp. H14 | reverse complement strand
TGGCTGGAGGTCATAGCCGCCTACCTGCTGGTATCGACTTGGTCTGTTGCTCCCTTGAGGAGGCCGGAGATGAAACCTGATCCCCAGCTGATATGCATGCTGGGCAGTACAAACAGCAGATAAAGG
Source organism: Arthrobacter sp. H14 (assembly GCF_000520495.1). GTDB lineage: Bacteria > Actinomycetota > Actinomycetes > Actinomycetales > Micrococcaceae > Arthrobacter_C. Next base: position 44,849 of record NZ_KI914642.1, on the reverse strand, counting down.
CGCTCCTTCAAACTCATGCCCTCGCCCGAGGTTGCGATCGCCCAGAGCAGCCACGCAGGGTAGGCAACTGGTGCCCATGCCGCCATCGTCGCCGCGCGGGCACCCCAGGAGGGCAATAATGACGTCACTCCGAACAGCTTTAGCGCCGCTGAGAGGGATCCGAGAAAGATCGCCGCCACGAGCAGCGGCGGGGCGAAATACCGCAGGGAATTCCGGGCGCTGTGCCGGCGGACGAGTTCGCCGCGCCAGACTCCCGTCGCGTAAAACTGGCGTACAAGCTTGGACCAGCTGGACCGTGGCCAGTACGTCACCTTCAGCTCCGGATCGAACCAGACCGTTCCGCCACCCTCGCGGATGCGAAGGTTCAGGTCCCAATCCTGCGCGCGGCGCAGAGTCTCGTCGAATCTACCCGCTGCCACCAGCGCCTCACGCCGGAAAATTCCCAGGTAGGCGGATTCGGCCGGACCGGGCTCGGTTCCACTGTGATAAACGGCACCGCCCAGACCAACGGGACTGACATAGGCGCGTGCCACAGCGGCCTGGAAGGGCGTCTCCCCCTTGGCGTCCATGAGCCCGCCGACATTGGCCGCTCCGGTCCGCTCCAGTGTGGCGACACCGACCCGGGTGTAGCCGGGCAGTAGTTCTGAATGCGCATCGACGCGGATGATCACGGGATACTGCGACGCTTCGATTGCCAGATTCAATCCCGCCGGTGTGGCACCGGTCGGACTGTGCACCGTCTTGAGCCTCGGCTCGCGGGACTGCAGCCGGGACACGATTTCATTGGTTCCGTCAGAGGACGGCCCCAGCGCCAGGATGACTTCCTTGTCGCCGTCGTAGTCCTGTCCCAGCACGCTGCCGACGGCACGCTCAATGTACCTTGCCTCATTCAGGATGGGCATAATGAAGGAGACACCGGGCAGCCCGTCCTGGGATACCTTTCCGTTTTGGTCAATCATCGGACTGGTTCTTGGAACCATCGTAGGCTTCTATGACCTCTTCAGGGTCACCGTCCATTTGCAGCTCTCCCTGATTGATCCAGATGACCCTGGTGCAGGTGTCTCTGATCGACTTCATGGAGTGTGAAACAAGGAAAACAGTGCCGGCGTTCGCCCGTATGTCGCGGATCTTCGCTTCGCTCCGCTGGCGGAAACGCCGGTCGCCCACGGAGAGCGCTTCATCAACGATAAGAATTTCGTGATCGCGTGCCACCGCTATGGCGAACTTCAGCCGCGCCTGCATACCGGAGGAATAGGTGCGCATCGGCAGGTCGATGAAATCCTCGAGTTCAGCAAACTCGATGATCTGCTCCTGCAGTTCCTTGATCCTCGCCTTCGACAGGCCGAGCGCCAATCCGCCGAGCACGATGTTCTTCTCCCCGGAGAGATCCGGGATCAGTGCGGCGCCAATGCCGAGCATGTTGGGCCGCGAGGCCGCGTAAACGGAACCTTTGGTCGCCGGGGTAAGCCCGACAATCGCCCGCATTAACGTTGATTTACCGGATCCGTTCGAGCCGATAATACCGATCGATTCGTTTTCGTAGGCAGTGAAGGAAACGCCTCTCAGGGCATGGACGCTGTGCAGCCCGCGGGTCGGCGTCAGGAGCTTTTTGTTGGCTCCCTTGAACCGCTTCCCGGTCGCATGCACTTTGTAGTCCACATAGAGGTCATCCACGACCACGACCGGCGTCTTGGACGGCGAATCATTCGTATCCACGATGCTTTCCGATCTAGTCGACGCGTCCATAGCTCTCCTCTGCTGCCCAAAAAGTCACCGTACCAATGACCAGCAGTAGCAGCGCCCATGCAGAGGCGTACAGCCAGTACTCCGCCGGTACCTCGTATCCCTCCAACAAAACGCCGCGGCCAATCACCAGGAACTCGTAAATGGGATGGAAATCGTAGACCTTCACCAGCGCGGGAAAGTGAGACAAGACCCTATCAATCGGAAACAACACACCGGAGGTGTAAAAAAAGATCCGGGTGACGATGGGCAGCACCTGCGTCAAGTCCCGGGTATGAGCAGTCAGACGCGCGGTGAAAAGCGCCACACCCGCGTTAAATACTGTCATGATCATCACAAGCGGAACTATCAACAGCCATGACAGTGATGGCGGATTGCCCAGCACCAGCAGGATCACGTACATCACGCCGATGATCACGACGACGTTCATTAACTGCTGAATCACGGTTGCCATAGGCAGTGTCATTCGCGGAAACGCCAGCGACTGGACCAAGGACCTGTTGGACACAATGGATTTCGCGCCGCTGTTCATCGTGTTGGTGAAATACTGAAACAGGAATACGCCGACAATGATGAACGACGCGAAGTTATCGGGCCTGCGATCGCCCTGCAGCAGCCCGAAGACCACGCCGTAGACAATGGCGGTGAGGACCGGACTGAGCCCGATCCAGATCATTCCCAACCGGTTCTTTTGGTTGTCGGCCTCAATCTTGTACCGGGCCATGGCAATGGCGAAGTCCCGGCGTTGCCACATTTCCTGCAAATACTTATGCAGAGGCGGCCGGGCACCAACCCTGTGCAGATTGTTCTCAGCCGCGAAGTCGGCAACGCTCATGCCAGCTAGTTCCCTTACCGAAGTGTGATTTCAAGTCGTACGGTGCCCCATGGGCGGACCGCGTCCCTTTAGAGTGTAATTGATACGCTTCCAACTCACCGCGCCCATGGCGCTGGCCGTCTCCAGTAAAGGACAACTGTGAAGATTTCCGTAGTAGGGTGTGGGTTTCTCGGCGCTGTCTACGCAGCGGGCATGGCCTCGCTCGGTCATGACGTCGTCGGAATAGACGTTGACCAGGACAAACTGGACCGTCTGACTGCCGGACACTCGCCGTTCTTTGAGCCCGGTTTGGATGACCTGCTGATCGAGGCGCAGAACAAGGGGAGCCTTCGTTTCAGCGCCGATTTCCCGGACACGGCGTCGTCGACGATGCATTTCATTTGTGTCGGTACGCCTCAGCTCGATGGAAGCCTCGCCGCCGATGTCTCGTATGTCAATGCTGCAGTGCAGTCGCTGCTGCCTCACCTCAAACCCGGCGACGTCGTAGTGGGCAAGTCCACGGTACCCGTCGGGACAGCTGCGCGGCTTGCACCAATGATTGTCGACGCCGGTGCGGACTTGATCTGGAACCCCGAGTTTCTCCGCGAGGGCCATGCCGTCAAGGACACGCTCAATCCAGACCGCTTGATCTATGGCGTGCGGGACAAGGAGGCCTCCGCCGCTGCCATCCAGGATCTGGACGAGGCATATGCCACCATGCTGGACCGCGGCACCGTGCGCCTGGTGATGGCTTATCCGACGGCGGAACTGGTCAAGAACAGTGCCAACTCGTTCCTCGCCACGAAGATTTCCTTCATCAATGCCATGGCGGAACTGTGCGATGCCTCCGGAGCGGATGTGACGGAACTCGCGGACGCCATCGGCATCGACGACCGGATCGGACGGAAATTCCTCAATGCCGGAGTCGGTTTCGGCGGCGGTTGCCTGCCCAAGGATGTCCGGGCTCTGCAGGCTCAGGCCCGGGATCTTGGCGTCGATTCGGCGGTCAGTCTCCTCAATGATATTGATCACATCAATCAATCCCAGCGTTCCCGCCTGGTTGCCCTGGCCTCCAGGCTGTGCGGCGGGCTCGAAGGCAAGCGGCTGGCCGTCCTGGGTGCTGCCTTCAAGCCGAACAGCGATGACGTCCGCGACTCCCCCGCCCTTGACGTTGCCCAGCAGCTTCAGGACGCCGGCGCCGTCGTCATCGTCTGCGACCCGCATGCCACCACCAACGCCAGCCTGCGCTTCCCCGATCTCAGCTATACAGACACCCTGATCGACGCCGTCACGGATTCCGATGGCATGCTGCTGTTGACGGAGTGGCAGGAGTACCGGGAACTGGATCCGGCGGCATTGCGGCAACTGGTGCACATTCCGGTCATGATTGACGGCCGCAATGTTCTCGACCCCACAGCATGGCGTACCGCGGGCTGGACCTTCGGCGCACTCGGCCGCCCGTAATGACTGCCGGCCCGGAGGAGAAGATTCCGGCTGGCATTCGGGCCAGGCTGCGCCGGCCACGCACGCTGGCAACGGCCTTCGCCGTCGTTCATCTGGTCTTTTTGATCTTCCTGTTGCCGCTGATCGTCACCGGAGATGTACTCAGTGACGTCGCTTTCTACCGCTCATGGGCCTTCGATGGTCTCCGCGACGGTGTTTGGGTCGGCATCACCGAGGACTGGGTGTATCCCGTCGCCGCGCTGCTGCCGATGATTGCGGCCACGGCTCTGGGTTACGATCTTTACCACTTCACCTGGTGGCTGATGTTCACCGCGCTCAATGCCGCTGCCGTACTGGTGCTGACGCGCAGGGGCAAACGCATCCAGGGCTACCCCGCCGCGTATTGGTGGTTGGCCGCGACCAGCATCCTGGGGCCGGTCGCCGTCGGCCGCATCGACGGGCTGACCGGACCGATGGTTATTGTCGGCCTGGTACTGATGACGGCACGTCCCGTGATTGCCGCAACCATCCTGGCACTGGCGACCTGGATCAAGGTGTGGCCTGCCGCCGTCATCGGCGTGCTTTTGGTTGCAAGCCGGCAGCGGCTGGCAATGCTCCTGACCGGCATGGCAGTGTCTGCCGTCATCGCTGGAATCACCGCGGCGTTCGGCGGGTTGGAGCATCTGCTCAGTTTCATCGGCGCCCAGGCGGACCGCGGAATGCAGCTCGAGGCTCCCTTCACGACACCTGGGCTGTGGCAGGCGGTGCTTGGCCTGGATGGAGCGCATGTCTACCACGATGTGAGCATTAACACCTTGGAAATCCGCGGGGCAATGGGAGCGTTCGTGGCGGATCTGATGACGCCGCTGCTCTTCCTGGCCTCGTTATCCGTCGCCGGCCTGCTGCTGTGGGCGATGAAGAACGGCGCCGCGCGGGGACAGCTGGTACTGCTCGGCTCTTTGGCCATGGTCTCCGCCTTCGTGGTGTTCAACAAGGTTGGCTCGCCGCAATTTCAACTGTGGGTCATCGCCGTCGTCGCCGTTGGGTTGGCCTTTGACCGCCGGCGTTGGATGGTTCCGGGCATCCTCATGCTGGTCATTTCCACCCTGACGACGCTTATTTATCCCACCTTCTATGGCGAATTGTTCTCGCTGAATCCGGCGGTAGCGCTGCTGCTGACGATCCGGAACGTGCTGTCGTTCGTGGTCCTCGGGTGGGCTGTACGTGGCATTGTCCGCGCGGGTAAGTCTGCAAGATGAGAGTCCTCTCATGAAGAATTCATAAAGTCCTCACCAGAATGCACCACTGTTGTTACCAGGCTGTTACGACACCACGTCGGCGCCAATACATCAGGAGGTGCGGTATGGAGGAGATCCGTGTTGTTTTGTACTCCCACGACTCGCAAGGGTTGGGGCATACACGCCGGAATCTTGCCATTGCACATACCTTGGCGGAGCAGCTCCCCCGTCTGCTGGACTGCAGTGTCACGGGACTGTTAATAACAGGAGAGTCACGCGCCACGGCCTTTGAGAGCCCTCCGGGCTGGGACTGGCTGGTCCTGCCCGCCATCTGCAAACAGGAGAGCCGCTACGCACCCCGGCATTTGGATTTTGGCCTCGGTCAACTGATCCGTCTCCGCTCGCAGGTAATTGACGCCGCGTTGCAGGCTTTCCACCCCGATCTGGTCCTGGTGGACCGGCACGCCTTCGGTGTCGAGCACGAGCTGGCCCCGGCGCTGGCCGGCCTGCGACGGACAAATCCGGACTGCCGGCTCGTTCTGGGACTGCGCGAAGTGCTGGACACGCCCAGCGTAGCGCGGCGGGAATGGGCGGCGCTTGGCGATATCAACTACGTGCGCAGCGTTTTTGATGAGGTGTGGGTCTACGGTGACCCGGGAGTGCACTCGCCGCTGCTGTCCGGCGAAATCCCGGAACAATTGAGCGACAGGATCAGGTTCACCGGTTTTCTGGCGGAAGGTCGCCGCCGCCCGGAAGGCGCGTCAACGGTACAGCCGCCGTACGTGATGACCATGGTCGGGGGCGGTTCCGACGGTCTGGACCTAACGATGAACGCGGCACGGGCCAGCCTCCCCGCCGGCATCGGGCATCTCATCGTGACCGGCCCGCAAATGCCGGAACGGCACCGCCGGCAGGTTGAGCAGGCGGCCGGTGATCGGGCACGCGTCGTCGAATCTGTCCCCGACGCGCTCGCCGACATCATCGCAGCAGAGGCCGTCGTATCCATGGGCGGCTATAACTCCGTCTGCGAAATCATGACGACGGAGATCCCGGCGCTGATTGTCCCCCGCCAGAAGCCCAGGATGGAGCAGTTTATCCGCGCCAGGGCGTTGGCCTGCCAGGGAGCCGTCAACGTCTCCCTGGCGCACGAGCTAAGTCCGCAGCTGCTGACCGAGTGGTTCCATTCCGTCATCGGAACCAGAGTCAGCCGGGGGCACATCGATCTGGCAGGCCTCGACGAGGTGGGCAGACTCGCCTCCGCCTTGCTGGATGGCAGAACACGGAATGGCCCTGCAGAACGAAACACCGCGATACGCGGCCGCGACGACCGGAACAGCCACGGGCTGCTTGCAGAACTGGAGTATGACCATGTTGCAGGCTGACGCCACTGTGATCGACACGGAATCCGGTCCCGCGGAACCCTCCGGGCTTGTCAGGCACGGCGTGCGATCCCCCGCCACGGGAACTGAATCAGCAGATTACGACGGCGGAGCGGATCCGGCCGTGCGTCGGAAAACAGGCTACGTCCTTAAGGTTTATCCGCGGTTCTCTGAAACCTTCATCGTCACTGAGATTCTCGCCCGGGAGGCGGCCGGGGAAGAGATCGAAATCTTCTCCCTGCGGCCACCGGCAGATCCCCGTTTCCACGCCGAACTGGCCCGCGTCCAGGCACCGGTGCA
>NZ_KI914642.1:36566-37832 GCF_000520495.1 Arthrobacter sp. H14 | reverse complement strand
GTCCAGGCACCGGTGCATTACCTCGACAAGCCGTACAAACTCAGCGATGCCTGGGACGTGATGGCACGGGCCGGCTGCACCGTCGAAAACTTCCCGGAACTGTTCGCCGAGGCGCTTCCCGGACTTTCCGGTGCCGAACCGTCCGAGGTCTGGCAGGCAATCGATCTCGCCATCCGGATCAAGGAGCAAGGCATTGAGCACCTGCACGCGCATTTCGGCTCACTCGCGGCGCGGGTGGCCGAACTGGCATCGAGATTCAGCGGTGTCCCGTTCTCCTTCACCGCTCACGCCAAGGACATCTTCCACGAATCGGTCGATACGGTGCAGCTGCGGAATTTGCTCCAACGGGCCGACCACACCGTGACCATCAGTGCGTACAACCACCAATACCTGCGCAGCACCTTTCCGCAGGAAACCGGCCGCCTGCACCTGGTCTACAACGGTCTCGAGCTCGACCGGTTCCAGTTCCGGTCACCGGAACCGGCTGGTTCCACCCTGCGGGTTGCGGCGGTGGGGCGTTTGGTGGAGAAGAAGGGCTTCGCGGATCTGATCGATGCCACGGAAGTGTTGATCCGTGCAGGCCACCGGCTCCAGGTGCGCATTGCCGGCGGAGGTGTACTGGCCGGCAATCTGGCAGACCGGATTACTGCGGCCGGCCTTAAGGACACCGTCACGCTCCTTGGACCACAGCCCCAGCACGAAATTGGTGAACTGTTGCGCTGGGCGGATGTCTTTGCAGCACCTTGTGTGATCGGAGCCGATGGCAACGCCGATGGAATACCGACCGTGCTGCTCGAAGCCATGGCCATGGGTGTTCCCACCATCGCCAGCAGTGTCACCGGCATTCCCGAAGTCGTCCAGTCAGGCACCACCGGCATCCTTGTGACCCCGGGCAGCATCCCGGATCTGGTGCAGGCTCTGTCAACTGTTGCCGCACCGGGCTATGACCGCGCCGGAATCGCTGCCCGCGCCCGCCGCCTTATTGAATGCAACTTCGACTCCAGGAACCAGGCCCGGCAGTTGCGGAGCTTGCCGGCTGGCAGCTTGCCGGCTGTGGCACAAAGGGGAAACCGATGAAGGTTGCTTACATCTGCGCCGATCCGGGAATCCCGGTCTTCGGTGCAAAAGGGGCCTCAGTGCATGTGCAGGAAATTGTCCGCAGTTTCCTTAAGCGTGGAGATGAGGTGCACATTTACTGCACCCGTGCGGGGGAAGACGTTCCTGCCGATCTGGCCGGCGCCGTAACGTTAACCGAACGGAAACTTC
>NZ_KI914642.1:18524-36466 GCF_000520495.1 Arthrobacter sp. H14 | reverse complement strand
TGACGAGTTGGCAAGACTCGCCGCCGACGGCGGATGTGACCTGGTCTACGAGCGGTACTCGCTCTTCAGCACTGCCATGGCACAGATTGCGGAATGTTTGTCCGTACCGGCGATCCTCGAGGTAAATGCGCCGCTGATCCAGGAGCAGGCTGAACACCGCGAACTGCACGACGCCGAAGGCGCCCAAGTCGCGCTGCGCACCTTATTGCGGTGCGCGTCCCGGGCAGTATGTGTGTCGGTTCCTGTCGCTGATTGGCTCCGCGGACAGGTTCTTGACGGCGCGGCTCCGGATATCGCCGTAGAACCCAATGGCGTTAATACTGAACGCATCACACCCGGCCGGCACACCGCCGAAAACGGAACACCCGTGGTGGTCTTTGTCGGCACTCTGAAACCATGGCACGGGGTCGAGACCCTGCTGGACGCCGCCGCCCTGGCACGCACCCGTTGGCGGCTGCGCATTATCGGCGACGGACCGCTGGGCGCGCAGCTGCGGGAGAACGCGGCGGACCGCAATCTGGATGTGGAGTTCACCGGAGCGGTCAGTCCGGCCCGGGTGCCCGGCATGCTGCGCGATTGTGCAGTTGCGGCCGCGCCGTACCCGGAGACGCAGGCAGCGTACGGAAATTACTTCTCACCATTGAAAATCTACGAATACGGTGCCGCGGGACTTCCGGTGGTCGCCAGCCGGATCGGACAGGTTCCATCGATAATCGGCGACGGTGAAACCGGACTCCTCGTGGCGCCCTCAGACGCCCGTCAGCTCGCCGCTGGCATCGATTCGTTGATCGGCAATCCCGCACTAGGCCGGCGTCTGGGACAGGCTGCCCGGGCCCGGGCCGTCGACAGCTACAGCTGGGACGGGGTCCTGGACCGCACCCTGGCAGGGGTTCTGGCGGCGGCAGGAGCGCCGACGTCATGAGCCGGAAGAAGAAGGTGTCCCCGCAGGCCCTGGGAAGAACGCTGCGGATCGTCAAACCCCATATACCCGAGCACAAACCACTGATGGCTGGCGGCATGCTGGCGCTGTTGTTCGAGGTGGCATTCCGGGTTCTGGAACCCTGGCCGCTGAAATTCGTCGTCGACGCCGTTACCCGCAGTCTTGGTGCCGACCTCCCGGGCGCCGGCCCGGAGGCCACGCCGGTGCTGTTGCTTGTGTGTGGTGGGGCGCTGGTCTTGATTACCGCCCTACGTGCCCTGATGAACTACCTCTCAACCGTGGCTTTCGCGTTGGTTGGTTCGCGGGTGGCCACGTCTTTGCGCGCCAGGGTGTTCGGCCATGTGCAGTCGCTGTCGGACCGATACCACTCCCGGGCCCGCAGCGGTGACACGGTGCAGCGACTGGTTGGCGACGTCGGCCGTCTTCAGGAAGTAGCCGTGACAGCCGGCCTGCCGCTGCTCGCCAATTGCATAACCCTGGTGGCGATGGCTGGAGTCATGTTCTGGCTGGATCCGCTGCTTGCCGTCGTCGTCATCGCCGCAGCGCTGGCCTTTTGGCTGCTGTCAAAGGGCAGTTCCGGGGCAATAACGACCGCCGCCCGGAAAACGAGGATGGGCGAAGGCGCCCTGGCCAACACGGCGCAGGAGAGCCTTGGCGCCATGCGGGTGGTTCAGGCCTACCGGCTCGAGTCGCTGCTGGCCGGCCGGTTCAAGGCCAGTAACTCCCAGGCGCTGACGGAAGGCGTCCAGGCGCGCAAACTTGCCGCGGCCTTGGAGCGCCGGACCGACGTCATTGTCGGAATTGCGACGGCGCTGGTGCTCGTCGGCGGTGGCTGGCGGGTCGTGCAGGGCGTCATGTCCCCCGGCGACCTGGTTGTTTTCCTTACCTATTTAAAAACCTCGCTGAAACCGCTGCGGGACCTGGCGAAATACATCGGCCGGATTGCCCGCGCGGTCGCCTCGGGAGAGCGGGTGGCGGACCTGCTCGATGAACAGGTCGACATCCGCGACTCCGACGACGCCGGTCAGCTTCCGCCCGTGGTTGGAGCCGTTTCGTTCCACCGGATCCGGGCTGGCTATGGTAGTGATCCGGTATTGGATGACTTCTCGCTGGATATTCCGGCCGGCCAGAACGTGTGCCTGATCGGCCCCTCCGGTGCCGGCAAGTCAACGGTCGCCTCCTTATTGGTGCGGATGATGGACCCTGTGTCCGGCTGCGTCTGTATCGATGATTACGATCTGCGAGGCGTCGCGGTCGGTTCCGTCCGCTCCCAAGTCTCCCTGCTGCTGCAGGACTCTGTCCTCTTCACCGGAACCGTGCGGGAAAATATCCGCTTCGGCCGGCTGGACGCAACAGACGAAGAAGTCGAACGTGCTGCGGTGATGGCGCAGGCTCATGAATTCATCCTGGCCACCGAGCACGGTTACGAAACAGTGATCGGTGAGCGTGGGGGCACGATGTCCGGTGGTCAGCGCCAGAGGTTGGCGATAGCCCGCGCGATGCTGCGCGATGCCCCCATTGTGATCCTGGACGAAGCCACCACCGGCCTCGATCCGGAGGCCAGTGCGGCCGTGATGGAAGCATTGGAGCGGCTCACAGAGGGCCGCACGACGATCACCATCACGCATTCGGCGTCGTTGGCGCTCAAGAGCGACCGTGTGGTGTGGCTGCAGGACGGGCGAATCCGGTTGGACGGATCACCGGTTGACCTGCTGGGCGAGGAATCCGGCATTTTTGCCCGCTGGATTGAACAACAGCGGGCAGAGGAAATCCGTGCCGGCCGGTCAAATAATGAGTCGGTCGTGTCAGCACCTGTGCCGGCCGGGGAATCGGCCCGATGAAGGAGAGGGAAACAGCAGTCGTGGCCCTGGACCCGGAACTGCCGGCCCTGGACTGGGTTATGGATGCTGACCGGCTCAGCGAATTGTTGGGAAAGCGCCTGGAGCCCGTTTACCTCCGGTACAAACCAGGAAGGTCCGTGCTCGCCAGTGTGCGCGACGAAAACGGACGGTTCAGCTGGGTGGCCGGGTACACGCCCGCGTCGGCACACAAGATGGATAAAACTGTCCAGCGTTCCAGCGGGCAGGACGTCTGTAACCAGCAAAGTATTCCCGGCGCAGCAGCAGGGCATACGCTGCTGGCGGCGCCGATCGAACTGGACCGTGCCCTCTACAAGCCGCTGCGGAAACTGCGCGAACCCGGAATCGCCATGCCGACGGCGGACGCCGGTTCCGAATTCGGCGCTGTCGGCGTCGAGGTCCTGAACTATAACCCCGGCCGACGGCTGGTTATCTCGGCGGGACCTGTCGACGGGCGGAAGTTGGCGGTGAAGATCTCGTCCACCAGGAGCCGTGGTTCCCTGCATGCCCGTTTGCGGGAAAGCACGGTTCCAGTTCTGGGACCGCTGACCGCTGACCGGTGGCAGCACAGCCGGCACATTGCCTACTATCCGTGGGTGGATGGCGGGGACCTGTTGTCCCTTTGGCGACGCCGGTCCCCGACGGTGAATGTGGGGCAAGTGTCCGCTGGTTCAATCGGGCGGGCCACTGTTGCCGGACCCCGTCCGGCGACCGAAACCGCCCTATCAGGGGCGTATCAGGCCGGCGGCGCGTTGGCGGCATTGCACCGCGTTCCCATCAGTTCCAGCAATGACGGCGGGGGGTCAAGCTCCGCCGCCAAACAACTTGGCAAGGCGATAAGGGTTCTGGGCTTAATCCTGCCGCCTCTGGCGGGCCGCTTGGATGCTCTTCCAGCCCGATTGGCGGCCAGGCTCGATGTCGATATTCCACCGGCGCTCCTGCATGGCGATTTTTCCCCGGATCAGGTGCTGATGGACGGTCCGGAGGCCCTCCTGATTGATTTCGACCGCTCGGGGATTGGCCCCGCCGCTTCGGATCTGGGGTCTTTCGCGGCCGTCGAACTCCTGCAGGAGAACGATACAGGCCCAGCGGCGCCCGTCCAGGGGTGGTTGACGGGCTGCCTCGTCGACGGCTACCGCGCAGCAGGTGGACACATTACCGATGACCAGCTGCGCATTTGGTGCGCCTTCCATCTGGGCATCCGGCTTACGATGCCTTTCCGGAGGTGCGACCCGCACTGGCCGGCCGCCATCGAACGGCAGTTGACCCTGGTGGAGGAGTTGTTGAGATGAGCCAGCAGTCCCCCACTACGACCGGACCTGCCGTCGTCGAACCGATATTTGCCCCGGTCCCTGCGCCGGAGTTATTGGACCAGGACGGCCGTGAAATGAACGTCCGCCGGGCCTGGCCGCAACGGCACGGTCAGCTCTCCATCGAGGTGTTGGACCGCACGGACAACACCATCCGGAGCGGAAAGATAGCCGCGGATGGCAGACTAACGCTGCTCGATTATGGAAGTGATCCTGCGCTGCCGGGTCTCGCCGCCGAGGCTGTCGATGGCCGGGTGCTGGTGCACCGGTACAAGCGGCGCGCCGTCGTGCTCAGCAGCGACGGCCGGTGCTACACCAAGATTCTGGCCAGGAACAAGGCCGATAATGTCGCGCGTATCTCCGAGCGGCTCGGCGGCATAGCCTTGGACGCCGGTTTCGGCAGTGCCGCGATCATCGGCTCTACGGCAGACCGTGTCGTTTTCGCTCCAGTCGAGGGCACCAGCCTGTACGACCTTGGAGCGTCTGCGGGCCAAGAGCGTCAGTGGGCCGCGGCATGGCAGAACTGGCAACAGCGCTGGCCCGGATTTGTCGACCGAACCCACATGGCCGGTGATCTACCGGAATTCACGTCTGAAGATGAAGTGGCCAACCTTCTGCGCTGGGTTGGACATGCCATAGACCACCAGGCACTGGACGCCCCCGCCGCGGAGCTGCAGAACATAGCCGCCGGAGTCGCGGCCGGACTCGTTGGCTCGCCTGCCGGACCGGAGGGTGTCAGCCACCGGGACCTGCATGACAAGCACCTGCTCTACCAGCAGCCGGGGGTTGTCGGAAGCGGTACGTCGACGGGATCAACGGCACCATCCGGGAAAGGGAATCTGGCGCTGTTGGATTTTGATACGGCCAGCATCGCCGAGACAGCATTGGATCTCGCCAATCTGAAGGTACATCTGGATTTCCGGGTCGCCCAGCGCTTGCTCGACCCGGGCAAAAGGAGACTCGGTGTCGACTCAATCACGGCCGTTGCCGGCGACCTCCGGGTTCCCGACCAGCGCATGACCGCCTACGAGGCCTCCACCCGCCTGCGCCTGGCATGTGTTTACGCCTTCCGGCCGGTAACGCGACAGCTGGCCAACAGGTGGCTTCGCCAGTTGGCAACGCAAATGGGCCGTTGAGTATTCTTTCCACCACCGGTCCGGCAAGATCCCGCAACCTCTGACAGGTTGGCTTCTCCAAGCGGAATTGCTACATACTTCTAGCATGCGGTCCGACATTGAGTCACATGTAAAGGGATGGCGCCTTTCGATCATCATTGTCCTCGGCGTCGTGATTGTTGTGGTCCTAATGGCCCTGCTGTACCGCCATTCATCAGGTCCTGCAGCATTGAACGACGAACCTGATGGAGCGCAATCGGCGGCCGTGTCCCGGGAGGTTCTGTTCACCGCCTCCGGTGACTACTCAGCCAGCGACGCGGCAAGATCCGTATTCGAGCAAATTAATGAGATCGACCCGGACCTGCATCTGGCGTTGGGCGATTTTTCCTACGGTGAGACGGAGACTGAACAGGACTGGTGCAACCTGGTGACCTCCGCCGTCGGGCAGGATTTTCCGTTTCAATTACTCGCCGGAGACCATGAAAGCGACGGCGACGACGGCCACATAGATGCCTTCACCGGCTGCCTGCCAAATCAACTGCCGGGCCTCGAAGGCGACTACGGCCGCCAATGGTATGTCGATGTTCCAAAGGAGGACCCGCTGGTCCGGTTCGTCATGATTTCACCGGGACTGGATTTCGACGACAATCCGCTGGGGCTGCCGGGCGGGAACGATCCACTGGCTGTTCCCTTCGGAGCCGATACACGGTCCTATGAAGAGGGTTCGCAGAGGTACAAGTGGACCGCCAATGCTATCGACGGTGCACAGAAGGCAGCCATTCCATGGGTCGTGGTTGGCATGCATGCGCCCTGCCTCTCACTGGGCGAATATCCTTGTACCTCGGGAGCGGACATCAATAACCTGATGCTCGAGAAGGGAGTTGACCTGGTGGTGCATGGAGACGAACACCTGTATCAGCGGACACACCTGCTCGCGGCGGGACCGGAGTGCAGCGCGATTAAGCCGGGTACCTTCTTGGATGGATGCCGGGCCGACGACGATGCCAGCATGACCAAGGAGACAGGCACTGTCTTCATCACGGTGGGCACGGGCGGCACGGGGCTGAGGGACGTGCACGCGAACGACCCTGAAGCCCCGTACTTTGCTGCGGCGTCCGGCGCGAACATGAATCCGTCATTCGGGTCATTGGAAGTACGCATTACCTCTGAGCGGCTCAGCGGTCATTTCCGGCCGGCGATCGGCGATTTCACCGACACGTTCAGGCTGGCCGGCGGCCGCGGGTGACGACCGGCTTATGAGCAATTGGAGACCCCGACGCCTGCTGGACAGCATCCGGGTGCGCATCGTCGCCGTGATCGTCGCTTTGCTGCTGTTGTCCTCGATCGGTTCTGTTCTGTTGTTGCGGGTTGTACTGTTTGAACATCTCGACGCGGAGATCCGGACGAGTTTGCGGCAGGAAACCGAAGAATTCCAATTGCTGGCCGCCGGAACCGACCCCCGGACAGGTCAACCATTTGGAAACGATCTATCGGCCATTTTCGATGTCTATTTTTCCCGCGAAGTCCCTGATGAGGGAGAAACCCTGCTCGCTTTTATCGATGGTGAGCTCTACGAGTCCCGGCGTTCACAGGGTGTAGCCGCCCCTGGCGAGATCCAATCGGCAATCAATTATTGGCTGTCGCTGGAGCAGACGGAGCAAGGCATGATGAGCACCGCCGCCGGGTCAGCCCGCTATGTCGCCATACCGGTCGAAGGCCAGCCCAACGGTGGTTTGTTCGTCGTGGCTAATTTTCCTGCCTTCGAACGGGACGAGATCAACAACGCGGTGCAGACCCAGATCATCGTACAAGCCGCGACCCTGCTCGTGGCCTCGTTGCTTGCTCTGGCGTTGGCAGGAAGGGTTCTTCTGCCGCTCCATTCCTTAGCCGCCACTGCCCGCAAGATTTCCGATACCGATTTGAGCCAGCGGATCGAGGTCACCGGGCATGACGAAGCCTCTCAGATAGCCGCAGCATTCAACGATATGCTCACCCGGCTGGAGCAGGCCTTCACGGATCAGCGGCAGTTCCTGAACAACACCAGTCACGAACTTCGCACCCCCCTAACGATCATCCGGGGACACATCGAACTCATCGAACTCGATGAAACACCGGCTGAACGAGCCAAGACAGTTGCACTGGTCACCGAGGAAATCGACCGAATGAACGAGTTAGTGTCCAATCTATTCCTGCTCGCCCAAGCTCAACGCCCCGACTTTCTGCAGCTGGAGCCGATGGATGTGCAGGACCTCGTAAGTGCGGTGCATCGGAAAGCAACAGCGTTGGCGCCTCGCGACTGGCAGGTGCATGCTCCACAACGGATCATTATCAACGCGGACAGGAACCGGCTAACGCAGGGCATGCTGCAACTGGCCGAGAACGCCGTGAAGTTCACCGACGACGACTCAGTCATCCGGGTAGGCGCCGACGTCGCCGCAGATACGGTGACTCTGTGGGTGGTCGACACCGGACCAGGGGTACCGGCCGAAGAGGCAGCGCACATTTTTGAACGCTTCCGGCGCGGTTCCGCGAAGGTCAGAGGCGGGAGCCAAGGTGGCGCCGGTCTGGGCTTGTCGATCGTTGCAGCAATCGCCGACGCCCATGGAGGTTCTGCCCGCGTTATTCCAGGCATCGCCTCCGGCGCCCGCTTTGAGATTGTTGTCCCCTTCAACCGCTGAACCAGGTTGTCTTTGAACCGTCTGTTCAGCATTGTTTCTCATTCGGTTCTCATCTTCGGTTTATAGGCTGATGGGCATGGGCATCAAACCTCGAGATGCTCGAATGGTGAGTTGGGGGAAACGTGAATCCATGGTCGGCGCGTCTGCTGCACTTCGCACTGGCTGTTGATGCCGGCGACCGGGTAGTAGTTCTGGGGCATGCGGACGAGGCGGTCTTGAAGTCCCTTCAGGGGGCGAAGGTCCAGGTTGTAAAAGCTGAGCTGAACGCGGAGCCGTCCCCTGGAACACCTGCCGACTATGCAATTGTCCCTGCGCTTTACTCGGTAGCCCCTGAGGTGGCATGTCCGCGGCTCTCCCAATGGGTACGTTCCGGCGGGGGCGTGTTGGTACTGGTCCCCAACGCCGCCCACATATCAAAGGTGCTGCGGCGCAAAGGACGCCGAAACCTTGGATGGACCCACGCTGGCGGCCGGCAAGAGCTCGAGCGCAACGGATTCGGAAACGTCGAAGTTTACGGTGTTCCCAACAACATCGCCTTCCCCCGCACCCTGGTTCCGCTGAACCATCCCGCCGCTCTCGATTGGTACGCCGGATCCACATACCAGCCCAAATCGCTCAAGGGGAAATTGATGATCCGTTTGATCGAGAAACTCCCGCAGGCTTGGCAACGCAAAGTACTCTTCCCCACTCTCGCCTTCGTGGCACAGCGGGCACCCATAGCAGAAAGAACACCATGCTAAGCCCCTTGCTGGACGAAGTCGCCGGAGCCGTAACCAATCCCAGCAAGGATGTGGCTGCTGTCCTTAAAGGCGCAGGCAGCGCCGTGCACCTCGGTAGAAACTGGCCGGGCCGGGCCATCTATGTGCTCTTCGCACCGGGTTCGAAGACCCCCACCATGGTTCTGAAGGTGGATCTTTTCGAGCGCCACAAGAAGAGGCTTCGCGCAGAATACCGGAACCTCACCTTGGTCAGCAGCCGGCCATCGCTGCACGAATCGGTTCCCGCTCCGGTGGCTTTGGTTACATCAGGGAGCAAACTTATCCTTGCCCAAACCGGTATGGCGGGCAAACCCCTGACAACCGTCCTCCGACGCCGCCTCCGGCATGGGACCCGGGCCACCGCCGGAGACTTCGGCCATTTCACCACATGGCTGCGGCAGTTCCATGCCGCTTCGATCCCTGCGCCACCGGAACCATTGGACCAGGACCTGGCGAACGACCGGCTGGCCCGGATGCTCCCCGGCGAGGGGAAACAATGGGCAAGCTTGCTGCAGCGGGCACAAGGTTCAGGGCGTGAATATTCGGGGTTACTGATCCCACGCCTTTGGTGCCATGGCGACCTTGGACCCAGCAACTGTCTAATGTCAGATCGGGGGTTAAGTGTCATTGATTGGGAAGGCGGCCCAACCACGTCAAACCCACTCGCGGACCTAACGTTGTTCCTCAACTACTACTCGAGGGTGATGCCCCTGTCCGTCGTTCGCAATGCTCAGCCGGAGAAGGCGTTTGAACATGCCTTCACTGAAGACACTTGGCTCGCCCGCACGATCTGGTCGACTTTCGTCGCCGAACTCAAAGCCCACGGACTTCCCACCGAAGCGGCTCACTACCTGATGTTGACCACCCTCGCGGATATGGCAGCAGGCACGGCGGGAACCGCGCACTCAAACCTGCCCGGATTCCGCCAGGCCTACCAGCGCCGTCTCGGAGCCTACGCCCGCTACCTGATACAGCGACGCCTCCTCTAGTCTGCCGGACAACAGTCCGCCCGGTTGGCCTGGCCGTTAAACACGATGGGTCGCCAGACTGAGCCGCGTCAGATCTGATGCGCTGTTCCCGGGTCCACCAGCTTGCGCTGGAAGAGGCGCTTGGTTTTTGAGTCCACGAATATCAGGTACATCGCGAAACCGACGGCCACCAAAGAGGCAATGACCCGGGCCACGTTCAGGTCCAAGTCGATAAACCAGGCGATGTCCAGCTGGTCCGAGACCGAGTAGATCATGAAGAACGAGACGAGGAAGTAGAGAGTCTTGACCTGCCAGTCGCTGCGGATACCGGTTGCAGCGAACAGCGGAATCAGCCATACGACGTACCAGGACTGGATAATCGGCGACAGGAACACCAGCGCGCCGAAGGCGATGGCAAGCCGGCGGATAATCCGCTCGTAATTGCCCTTGAATACGAGGATCAGGATAATGACGACGGCGGCGGCCGGGCCCATCAAGTGGACCACGTTGCCAAAAGTCCAACCATCCAAGCCGAAGGCGCTGAAGATCGTGGCAACCGCCCAGCCCGCGATGCCGACGGGTGAGTACCAGATCCACAAACTGCCGGGAGTCGACATCGCTCCGATCCAGCCGAAGCCATAGCCGTTGATCAGCCCGAGCAGGCCAAGCAACACGAAGGAAATCGCCGCTGTCAGCACCCAGTAGAAGAGTTTGCGGCCCCAGCCTGCCCCCATGCCGGCCCAGAGGAGTCCGATGAATGGCAGGAAGACGATAGTCACCGGCTTCACAGCGATGGAAAGCGTTACCAGCAGCACGCCCAGCAGTGCCTTGCGGGTGGCTGTGTAATAGAGCCCGGCGAGGGCCAGACCGATCATCAGCGCATCATTGTGCACCGAGGCGATGAAGTTAATCAGGAACAACGGGTTCGCCACTGTCAGCCAGAGCGCACGATTGGGATTAATCCCGTGCAGCTCCGCCAGTTTGGGGATATAGATAATACACAAGACCACTCCGGCCAGAGCCACCAGCCGGAACAGCAGGATCGACAACTCCTGATGGCCCGCGGACAACCAGACCACCCATTCCTCCAGCCACAGAAACAGTGGACCATAAGGTGTGGGGCTTTGTGCCCAGAGCCCATCGGCACCCGAGGAGAACCAATTGGAGATTTGGGAGAAGCCCTCCTCGTAGGGGTTCAGGCCATTGATGACCATCTGGCCCTGGACAATGTAGGCGTAGACATCGCGGCTGAAAAGCGGGATGGCCAACATCATCGGAGCGCCCCAGGCAAGTACCGCCTTCATCGTCGATGAGCGTGCCTCGGGACCCCATACCCGCACCTTTTGGCCGAGCCGCAGCCAGGACCGCACCAGCAGCATCGCACCGGCGGCCAGCAGGACGACGGAAAAAATCACGCCGAACGGGTTCAGCCGCAGGAAAATGATCGGCGGCCACCGCGAGAGGTCCGATACCGATGCCAGCCAGCCGACTCCGAACGAGCCGAGAAACATCATGAAGGATCCGACTGCGCCCGAAATAATGGCGGATTTCGGATGATCGACTTCCGGCCGGCTATCGCGCTCCGAAGGTTCAGTCGAAGGAACCGGGGCGGTCATCTGCGGGTCGTTCCTATCTACGGGGTTCGACATGGTCTGGCGGTGAAACACTGCACGACGGCGGCCATGTCGCCTGCGAACGGACAGGCGGCGGGCAAAGTTTTGCGGTGATGCAATTTTAGCACCGGCAATTTCGACCCCTTGGTCATCCGCCTCCAGGCAAAGGGTTGCCTTCACAACACACTCCGGCCGGAGTGTGTTGTCCGCAACACTACGTCTGGTCCAATATGCTGGGGACAAATCAACGCAACCGCCGATGGGATGAGCGAATTTGGGGAGTCACAGCGCCGAACGGCAACCGCGCAACGTCAACGGCTCCCCTTCCCCAAAACCGGATGTCCAGAGGTTCGCGCTGCTGGGCTGGGGATTGTTCATCACCGTGGTCAGCACGGCCGCCATGCTGTTGATGGCCGTGCCTGCCGGTGCCGTGTTCCTCATCGCCGGCGTGTCGTTCTCCGCATTCCTCCTGCCGTGGGTCTTCATCCAGCTGCACGACCGCGGCACAGACCGGTTGGCGGCAAATCCTCCCGCACGCCGCACCACCTTGTAACGGCCTTCCGCCAACCCCTCCCTCCAACCAGCGCAGGGCGCGGTACATTGGTCAGGTGCCTATCTCTAACGAACACATCGTATGGATCGACTGTGAAATGACCGGGCTGGATCTGCTCAAGGATGCCCTGATTGAAGTTGCGGTGCTGGTAACCGATTCTGAACTCAACGTCCTGGGCGACGGAGTCGACGTCGTTATCAAACCGGAACATGCGGCGGTGGAGCAGATGGGCGATTTCGTCCGTCAAATGCACACCGACTCCAAACTCCTCGATGCGCTGCCGGACGGCATCACCATGGCCGAAGCGGAGCAGCAGGTGCTGGACTACATCACCGCGTGGGTTCCCGAACCGCGCAAGGCTCAGCTCGCGGGCAACTCGGTCGGCACTGACCGGATGTTCCTGGCCCGCGACATGCCCGCCGTCGTCGAGCATCTGCATTACCGGATCATAGACGTCTCCACCATCAAGGAGTTGTCCCGGCGCTGGTTCCAGCGGGCCTACTTCCAGTCGCCCGCCAAGACCGGAAACCACCGCGCTCTGGGTGACATCAAGGACTCGATCAACGAACTGAAGTACTACCGGCAGGCTGTTTTCGTGCCGTCGCCGGGTCCGGACAGCGCCAAGGCGAGGAAAATTGCGGCTCGGTTTGTGTCCGGCGCCGAAGCAGAATAAAGTCGTAGGGTCGCATGGTGGGTATAGCTCAGTTGGCAGAGCGCCTGGTTGTGGTCCAGGAGGTCGCGGGTTCAAGCCCCGTTACTCACCCCATGGAGGCTTCGAGCGCCTGAAGCCTCGGCAGAGGCCGCACCGGATGAATCCGGGGCGGCCTTTTTTATGAGCAGCAGATTTATGCAGGGCAACAATGAAGTTAGCTTCGAGACGACGGCGGAGAGGCAGCAACAATGAAACGCAATCTGTACGAGGAAGACCATGAGCTCTTCCGCGAAGTAGCCAGCGAATTCAACGTCCGTGAGGTCGCGCCGGACTACGAGCAGTGGGACCGCGAGCACATGATGGACCGCAAGGTCTGGACTGCGGCCGGGGAACAAGGATTGCTGGGCCTGGCAGTTCCGGAGGAATTCGGCGGAGCGGAAATGCCGGACTACCGCTTCCGGGCCGTCCTGGATGAGGAATTCGCCAAGGCCAACCACCTCGCCGTCGGGCTCGCCTTCCACCTGCACGATGACATGGTGCTCCCCCACATCCTCGCCTATGGCACCGACGAACAGAAGCAACGCTGGCTTCCGGACATGGTCTCCGGCGAACGCGTCACCTCTATCGCCATGACGGAGCCGGGTGCCGGCAGCGACCTGCGTGGCGTGCGGACCAAGGCCGTGCAGGACGGCGGTGAC
The DNA here is from genome assembly GCF_000520495.1 of Arthrobacter sp. H14. GTDB lineage: Bacteria > Actinomycetota > Actinomycetes > Actinomycetales > Micrococcaceae > Arthrobacter_C. The sequence goes on along the minus strand of NZ_KI914642.1, from coordinate 23,322 downwards.
TGGCTGATCAGCGGCCAAAAGACGTTCATCGGCAACGGCATCAGCGGTGATGCGGCGCTCGTGCTGGCACGGACCGACGGCAGTTCCGGCCGCGGCTCCTCGGACAGTTTCAGCCTCTTCATGGTGGACAAGGGCGAGGGATACACACCGGGCCGCCAGCTGGACAAGATGGGACTGCGGGCCTCCGACACGACCGAGTTGTTCTTCGACAAAGTCCGCGTCCCCGCAGAAAACCTGATCGGCGGCCAGGGCCAGGGCCTGCGCTATGCCGCCGAGCAGCTCCCTCAGGGGCGGCTCGCGATCGCGGTGGCCTCCTCCGCCGTCGCGCGCCAGGCCTACGACACCGCGGTTGCCTACACCAAGGAGCGCAACGCGTTCGGTGAGCGCGTGATCGACTTCCAGAACACCCGGTTCGTGCTGGCGGATGTGCTGGCTGAAGTCGAGGCAACGGAGTCCTACGTGGACAACGCCATCCGCGCGTTCAACGAGGGACAACTCGATACTGCCAGTGCGGCCAGGGTGAAACTGTTCGCCTCGGAGCGCGTGAAGTCCATTACCGACCGGTGCCTCCAGTTGCACGGCGGCTACGGCTACATGCTCGAATACCCGATCGCGCAGGCCTTCCTGGCTGTCCGTCTGCTCAGCATCTTCGGCGGCACCAGCGAAATCATGCGCGACGTCGTCGGCCGCAGCATAGCAGGGAAGTAAGGGAACCACCTGATGACCGTCCATCCGATCGTTATCACCGGCGAGCCTGTACTGCACCGCCGGGCAGCCGAGGTCAAGGATTTCGACGAGAACCTCCGCCGGCTCGTGGCGGACATGTTCGAAACGATGGATGCGGCCTATGGCGTGGGACTTGCAGCCCCGCAGATCGGCGTCGGGCTGCGGATTTTTGTCTATGGGCTGCACAACGACGACGGCGCTCCCGACCGCGGCGTGTTGGTCAACCCAACATTGACGACGTCGAAAGTGCCCGGCACTGCCCCGGACCCGGAGGAGGAATCCGAGGGATGCCTCTCGGTGCCTGGTGAGAGCTTTCCGCTCAAGCGTGCCGACTGGGCCAAGATCAGCGGGTTCGACGCGGAAGGCAACCCGGTGGAGTTCGAAGCGACCGGCTGGTTTGCCCGCTGCGTGCAGCACGAATACGACCACCTGGACGGCCGGTTGTACGTGGACCGGCTCAATGACCGCTACGCCAGGAAGGCGAAGCGGTCAACCAAAGACCATGGCTGGGGCGTGCCTGGACTGACCTGGTTGCCGGGCGTTGAGCCCGATCCGTTCGGTCACTAGACCGACGCGGCTACTAGCCGCGCTAGTACCAATGCCCGCTGAGCCGTTGCATGTCCTCGGCGGCGATTTCCCGAAGGTGGGTCAGTTCCGCCAGGCGGGCATCATTGATGTCGCCCGCTTTGTGGTCCTTCTCGGCCTTCTTCAGCTGCCGGTCGGCTTCCTTGAGGTTCGCTTCCGCCTGACGGTATTCAGCACTTTCTTCCATGACCGCATCATGGCACAAAAAACACGTCCATAACAGGCTCCGCGGACGCCGATCTTCCCCCGGTAGGGTGGGGAGATGACCTGGTTCAGACGCGTGCGGGACTCCTTCTGGTTCCTCCCGGCAATACTCTGCGTAGCCGCCCTCGTCTTTGCCCAGCTCATGATCTGGGTGGACCGGCTGGTTGACCAGAACGCAGCCGGTTTCCTGGACTTTCTGCTGTTCCAGGTTGGGGCCAGCGGCGGCCGGGACATCCTCGGAGCCATCGGCGGTTCCATGTTGGCTGTGGCCGCGACGTCGTTCTCTGTCACCATCATGGTGCTCGCCACCGCAAGCGCCACGTATGGGCCCCGGCTGGTGCGGAACTTCATGATTGACCGCCGGAATCAATTCGTTTTGGGCATCTTCGGCGCGACGTTTCTCTACTCACTCATGGTGTTGCGGACCATTCGTTCCGTCGATTCACCAGGCGGCGGCTTTGTTCCTGACATCTCCGTAAACCTCGCGGTGTTCTTTGCCATCGTCGATGTTGCGGTGCTGGTCTACTTCATCCATCACATTGCCGACTCCATCCAGGTGGCGACGCTTTCCAACCGGGTCCGGGTGGAACTGGTTTCGGTCGTGAACCGCGTGCGGCCCCGGAAGTCACCGTCCAACGCCGTCCAAGATGCTAAAGCCCCGGCCGGCCCGTGCCGCACGGTCTTCTCCAAGGGCACCGGATTCGTTCAGACAATCGATCGCGAAAACCTTTTGGGACTCTCCACCAGGAACGGGCTCGTCGTCGAACTTCTGGTGGTGCCCGGGGACCACATGATTGCTGAAGAGCCGATGGCACATGTGTGGCAGGACAAGCCCGATGACACCATTTTGGAAGATGTCCGGCATTGCATCGCATTGGGAAACGACCGGTCGCCCGAACAAGACGTCGGTTATGCGATACAACAACTGACGGAAATGGCGGTCAGGGCACTGTCGCCGAGCATGAATGATCCGTTCACGGCACACAACGCCCTGCAGGAAATCGCCGTCGGGCTTGTTCCGTTCTGCGAGCGGCCGGACCCGGGAAACGGTCGGGTGGACGACGACGGCGTCCTGCGGGTGATTGCACGGCAAACCGGTCCCATTGAGCTCATTGATTTCGTGTTCGATGCCGTGCGTTCGTACGCGCTCAGTCATCCTTCCGTCCTGCTCGCAAGTCTGGTCCTGGCCGAGCGGGTCGGCCGGAGACCGGTATCCGCCGAAACAGTTGCCGCACTCCTGAACCAGATCACGCTTATGACAAATGCTTTCCGCGCCACTGATCCCCCATCCTATGACTTGGATCGTGTAATGAGCCGCGCCGAAGAAGTCGGGGCGGTCATTCGAGAGGCACAGGTGGACAACCGGGATTCGTCGGATTCGGGTACGACACAAGCCTAAAGCGCAGTACCTGCCGGTCTGGCCCATCAACGCCGGTCGAGGGATGGGTTGGCCGGTACGCCGGGTTCTGTCCACCGCACAGTTACCCGCAACGGTGGGGCGGCCATCTATCTACGAACACCGTTGCCGATGCCCTCCAGCAGCCTACCCGGACACTCGGGCGAGCAGCCCTCGATCGTGCCCTGTCTGGCCTTGCTCCGGGTGGGGTTTACCTAGCCGCTCCAGTCACCCGGAGCGCTGGTGGTCTCTTACACCGCCTTTTCACCCTTACCAGCCCTGCACAACAGCAGAACGGCGGTTTATTTTCTGTGGCACTGGCCTGCGGGTTACCCCGAGTGGGCGTTACCCACCACCCCGCTCTATGGAGCCCGGACGTTCCTCGGTGCACCGGGATGGACGAATCCATCCCGGGTCAACGCGGCCGCCTGGCCAACCCATCCGTGCTCCAGTCTAGATGGTTATCAACGACGACGGTGCGCAGCTGCGACAACGGTGCTGGCGAACACCGTTTTCGCAGCTGACCACCGTTCCCGCTCCGCCACAGCACGACGCCGTTGCAGAATAGGAACGACCACCGTTCCCGTTCCGCCACAGCCTAGTGCGGATGCCGACTGGACGGACGGCGGATCCCGGTAGGATCGATGGGTGCTGATTTTGCTCCCGCCGTCCGAAGGTAAGACCGCCGCCACCAAGGGAGACCCGTTTGAGCTCGACCAGCTGAGCTTTCCGGAGCTGAACGCGGCGCATAAAGAGGTTCTCCAAACGCTCGCCCATGTCAGTTCCCGGGACGACGCGATGCACGTTCTGGGTGTCGGCGCCTCCCTGGTCGACGACGTGCGCCGGAACACCTCGCTGGAGACAGAACCGGCCGCGCCTGCCCACAAGATCTACACGGGAGTGCTCTACGACGCGTTGGGCTACAAGAGCATGACCGCCGGACAAAAGCGCAAGGCCGATGCCGCCGTCGTCGTTATTTCCGGCCTGTGGGGTGCGATCGGATTTGCCGACAGTGTTCCGGCCTACCGGCTGTCCATGAGTGTTTCCCTGCCCGGCACCGGGACGCTGTCAACGTACTGGAGGAAGCAGCTCGCCGGTCCGCTGGATGAGCGCGCGGCCGACGAAATGGTGGTGGACTGCCGGTCAAGCAGCTACTCAGCAGCTTGGGCTCCTCCGGCGGGACAGTCCGTGGCCGTCAACGTCTTTCAGGAGCGCGATGGCCGGCGCACGGTGGTTTCGCACTTTGCTAAACACACCCGCGGCGAACTGGCCCGGCACCTGTTGACCCGCCGCGGCACCGCACCTTCGACGCCGGCAAAACTCCTGAGGGTGGCGAATGAGAAATGGCATGCCGAACTGATCGAGGCGAAGGGACGCAAGGCGCACCAACTCAATATCATCCTGCCGGGCTGAACGATCGGCAACTGAGCTGCCGAACCTACATCCGCCCGAATCTGGAGCGGACCATACCGAAAGCGCCATGGCAGATGAACCCGACGCCGATAATAGCCAGCAAATATGGCCCCAGCGGTTGTTCCAGCAAAACCTTCAGGCTTCCATCCAGACCAGTCTCTTGCACCCCGTCCTGCTGAATCGCAGCAACGGCAAACAACACGCCGACCAAAACCAATGCGAGTCCCTTCGCCACATGCCCGACCACACCGACCGCGTCAATTACGACTCCGCGGTGTGAGTCTGCAAAATGAAGTTCCTGGCGGAACTTTCGACGGAGGCCCTTCATCACGAAGTATCCGCCGATGACAACTACGACAAGCCCGACCCCAATAAGTAGTGGCATCCCAAAAGGGATATCAAGCACGGTTGCGCTGAAATGCCGTGTGCTGCGGCGGGAATCCGAGCCTGGTCCTACCGCGAAGTTGGCGAACG
>NZ_KI914642.1:9057-18424 GCF_000520495.1 Arthrobacter sp. H14 | reverse complement strand
GCCTGGTCCTACCGCGAAGTTGGCGAACGATACCGCCAAGACTGTATACGCAGCAGCCAACGAGCCGGACATCAAGGTTTTCGCCGCCCGGTCACGCGGCTGGCGGCGCCGTGCCCGCAAGGTGGCTTCGCTAAGCTGCCACAGGGCCAGACCCATGCAACTGATAAAGCCAACCCACATCGCCGTTTTCCCGGGTGTTCCTTGTGCAATGTATTCAATAGCGCCGGAGGTGTCCGCTTCACCGGTACCGCCCATCGCCAGGCGGAGGGCCACCAAACCGATCAGCAAATGCAGCAGTCCGGTCGTGGCATAGCCAACCCTCGCGACGACGTCCAATGTCTTTGTATTCGAGAGATCCTCGGCGGCATCGACGACAGGTTCTATGTCGCTCCGGGCTTTTCTGGCGCCGCGTTTGAAGGAGCTCACGACGGAAGCCACCGCCTACGCGCTGTCGGAAGTGGCGACGAGTTCTACTTCGAAGCCGCCTTCATTCTCCAGGTAGGCGGCGTAGTGTCCGCTGCCACCGGCGTAGGGGTGCTGATCCTCGTACATCAGCTTCCAGCCATACTCGGGCGCATCGCGGACAATGGCATCGACCAACGACGGGGGTCCTGCCCAGAATGCCAGGTGGTTCATTCCCGGCCGCTTGCGTTCATGCCGTCCGGGCGTGACGTCGGGACCGGATTCGAGCACAATGTAGCCGACAGCGCCCTGCCAACTGGCGCCGGACTCCCACTCGTTTTTCCGCTGGTAGCCGAGGCGTTCAAAGATCCAGCCCAGCGAGGTGCGGGCTTCGGTGAAGTCCTCCACCCAGAGTTCAATATGGTGCAGTCGTCCGCTCGGTAAGGCCGGAGCGGCCGGTTCCGCCGGTTGGGCAAACTCTTCGACGAGCGGGTCCGGTTGCTCGTAGAACGGTTCAGGATCACGGTCGACGATGATCGGCATCGGCGTGGTTATCGGGGCCGGACCAAGTTCCGGCTCCTCCTCGGGCGTCGTTTCGGCGGGCGCGTCCGCCGGCGTCTCCACTGGCCCAGGTTCGACGGCGGCCGGCTCTTCCGGTGGCTCCGGTTCGCTGACCATGAGCGTCCCCGATGACTTCCACTCGACGCCCGCCTCACCGGCATCCATGGCCTCATTGGAAAGCCGGTCTGCGTCCTTGTTGATTTCCCGGGGAATCCACTCGTAAGTTACCCGCCGGGGGTCGACGACGCTTCGCGCCTTGGTGGCCAGTGCCCGCATATCCGCGTGCTTGATTTTCCAGCGGCCGCTCATCTGTTCGACGACGAGTTTTGAGTCCATTTTGACGTGAATCAACGCGTCCGGGTCATGCTGTAATGCGAGCTCCAGGCCGGCCACCAGACCGGAATACTCGGCCACATTATTGGACACCTTGCCCAGGTACTCAGCCTTTTCGGCCAGCACTTTTCCGGTGTCCGGATCACGGACGAGAGCGCCATAGCCGGCGTGTCCGGGGTTGCCACGGGAGCCGCCGTCGGTCTCCACAATTAAACGGCGGCCGGAACCGCCGTCGTCGCTATTGCCTGGCTTTTCTCCTTCACCAAAGAGCGTCATCCTCTACAACCCCGATTCCGGAGTGCGGACGAGAATTCTGCCGCACTCCTCGCAGCGGACCACGTCGTCCTCCGCGCGCTTGGCAATATCGGCCAGGTCACGCGGGTTGAGCTCCATCCGGCAGGCTTCGCAACGCTTTTGGTGCAGGGCACCCGCCCCGACGCCATTGTGGTTCGCCCGGATTTTGTCGTAGCTGGCGACGAGGGACGCGTCGATGCCGGCGGCCAACTGCTCGCGCTCTTTCCGGACCGCCTCTTCCTCAGCCTTGATTCCGGCCAGCTCCGCGTCGCGCTTTTCAGACAAGTTGCTCAGGGTGGCGGTGAGGGTTTCAGCCGCTTCCTGATGCTCCGCGCGGCGGACGTTGAGCGCTTCCATCCGCTCCATGACCTCAAGTTCGACGTCTTCCAGGTCCGAGCGGCGCTTGGCCAGTGAAGCCAACTCGCTCTGCAGGGCGGTCAGGTCCTTGGAGGTACCGGAACCGCTGTCGAGGCGTTTCTGGTCCCGTTCGATGCGCGTTGCAACGAGCTCGACGTCGTTTTCCGCGCGGGTCAGTTCGCGCCGGGTGTCGTCGATCGCTGTATCAATTTCGACGAGTTCGCGGTCTGAAGCCGATGACTGGTTCTCGGCGTCGGCAATCTCCGGGTTGGCGGCCACCGTCCGTGCGCGGTGTGCAAGCTGGGCCAATTTGGTGTCCAGTGCCTGCAATTCCAGCAAATTCAATTGGTCCGCTACTGCCGCTTTTGCCACCGAAGATCCTCCAAACGTTTACCGGGCGCCGTTGGCCCGGTCTGTATTAGGGTAGTCGAGACCGGCCGGTGAATTCAGCCCGCCCACCGGGCGCATGCCCGAACGGGCCAGGGAAACCGCGTGCCCGGACCAATCGCACCCGGAGCCGCTCATTCCGTTCCAGGCGTCAGGATAAAGTCCCACGGATCGGTATTGATGCTGCTGACGCGGATGTCGACGTTGTAGCCCAGGTCCTGCAGCACGTTGTCCAGCGCCTCCGCAGCCGGGGTCAACCAGAGCCATTCGCTGCCAAAGTGCGATACGTCGATGAGGTATGGCCGTCCGTTGGCAGCGGCTTCACGCGCTTCCGAGGCTGGATGGTGCCGCAAATCCGCGGTCACATAGAGGTCGGCACCGGAGGCGCGGACCTCGTCGAAAAGGCCATCCCCCGCTCCCCCGCAGATGGCGACCCTGCGTACCAGACCGTCAGGATCACCGGCCACCTTCACTCCCCCGGCCACCGCCGGAAGAATGCTGAAAACCTTGGCGGCGAAGTCGCCCAGGCTGGTCACCTCCGCCAGATCGCCACAGCGGCCGATGCCTTCCTCATCCAGTCCGGCCGACGCCTGCTTCAACGGCTGCACATCCTGCAGCCCCAGTGCGTCTGCCAGCACGTCGGAAACGCCGCCAATGGCGCTGTCCCCGTTGGTATGGATGGTCAGCAGGCCGCAGCCCTGCTCGATAAGGCGGTGCACGACGTCACCCTTGAAAGTGAATCCGGCAACCGAGTTCACCGGCTTCAGCAGCAGCGGATGGTGCGTAATGAGCAGATCCGCACCCCACTCCAACGCCTCGTCAAGAACGGCCGACGTCGGGTCAACCGCCAGCAGGATCTTCGCCACGGTCTTTTCACTGCGACCGACCACCAGTCCGACTGCATCCCAGTCCTCAGCGAGGGATTCGGGCCAGAGTTCTTCCGCGGCCAGCAGCACCTCTCCCAGCGTCGGCCCGGAGGCGGTGCGGACGTCGTCGTCGGTCCCCTCGCTTGAACCGGATGGGACACTGGAGCCGCCGGCGCTGGAGGGTCCACCGGGTTGCGATGCTGGTGTATCCATGTGTCCAGTTTTACCTTATGAAACCGCCGTTGCACGCAAAGGGAATCTTCCGGGCCTGTGGCGCATTGTTAAGGGCATGCAGACTTTTGTACTAGGAGGAGGCTGTTTTTGGTGCCTCGATGCGATCTATCAGAAGACCCGTGGCGTGACGGACGTGATTTCCGGTTATTCCGGCGGGCATGACCGCGCGCCGTCGTACGAAACGGTTTGTTCGGGCACGAGTGGCCATGCCGAGGTGGTGGCAGTGACCTTCGATGAGGAGACCATCCCGCCCGAGGTGATCCTCGACATGTTCTTCACGGCACATGATCCAACCACGCTGAACCGCCAGGGCTACGACGTCGGCACCCAGTATCGTTCGGTCATGTTCTATGCCGACGACGACCAGAAGGTTCTGTTCCAGGCCGCGATCGAGCGGAACCAGGAAAACTGGAATAGCCCGGTCGTCACCGAACTGTCGCCGCTGCCACGGTTTTATCCGGCCGAAGAAATCCATAACGATTTCTACGGGCAGCGCCCCGAAGTCGGCTACTGCCAGGTCATTATCAGTCCTAAATTGGCCAAGGCACGTAAACATTACAAAGAATGGCTGGTCGCATAGCCACCGCACCATCCCGCTGGCTAGGCTGAAAGGTCTGGCCGGTATCGTGGCCGGCGGTTTTCCACTTTTGTTTTTTTGACACTACTTTTTGAGGCAGGCATCTCCATGGCAAGGATTTACGACGACGTCACCCAGGTTGTAGGCGGCACTCCGCTGGTGCGGCTCAACCGGCTGACCGAGGGGCTGGACGCCCAGGTCGCGGTCAAGCTGGAATTCTACAATCCGGCAAATTCGGTCAAAGACCGGATCGGTGTCGCCATTGTCGACGCTGCGGAAAAGGCGGGCGCGCTCAAGCCGGGCGGAACGATCGTAGAGGGCACTTCGGGCAACACCGGTATTGCCCTGGCCATGGTGGGCGCTGCCCGCGGCTACAAGGTCATCCTCACGATGCCTGAAACCATGTCGACCGAACGCCGGGTCATGTTGCGGGCCTTCGGTGCCGAGATCGTGCTGACACCGGGTTCGGAAGGTATGCGCGGGGCCGTCGACAAGGCGCAGGACATAGTCGCCAACACCGAGAACTCAATCTGGGCCAAGCAGTTCGCCAACCAGGCCAACGTGGACGTGCACCGGAACACCACCGGTGAAGAAATCTGGGCGGACACCGACGGCGCGATCGATATTCTAGTCTCCGGGATTGGCACCGGCGGCACCATCACCGGCGCCGGCTGGCTCCTGAAGGAACGCAAGCCGGATGTACAGATTGTCGCGGTCGAGCCAAAGGACTCTGCCATCCTCAACGGCGGCGCTCCCGGTCCGCACAAAATCCAGGGCCTGGGTGCCAACTTCGTTCCGGATATTCTGGACAGGGATGTTTATGACGAGGTTCTCGACGCCACCGTCGAGGACTCAGTCGCCACTGCACGGGCGTTAGGCACCAAGGAGGGCATCCTCGGCGGAATTTCCTCGGGGGCGGCAGTCTGGGCCGCGCTGGAGCTGGCGAAACGGCCGGAGAATGCCGGTAAGCTCATTGTCGCCGTCGTGCCTGACTTTGGAGAACGCTACATCTCCACGCTGCTGTACGACGACATCCGCGGCTAAAGCCGAAGCAACCGAAGGAACACATGACTTTCATCTCGCGTCTCCGCGATGACCTGGCTTCAGCGCGGGCCCACGACCCTGCCTCCCGCGGCGATGCAGAGAATTTGCTCGCGTACTCCGGACTGCACGCCATCTGGATCCACCGGCTGACACACCGGATGTGGGCGAACCCGGCGTGGCGCTTACCGGCCCGGTTGGTCGGCCAATTGGGACGGTGGATCACTGGAATTGAGATCCATCCCGGTGCGACTATCGGCCGCGGTTTCTTCATTGACCACGGTATGGGCGTCGTCATCGGGGAGACAGCCGAAATCGGCGAAGACGTCATGATCTATCAGGGTGTCACGCTCGGCGGCCGGTCGCTCGCCCGCATCAAACGCCACCCGACCATCGGCGACCGCGTCGTGATCGGCGCCGGAGCCAAGGTGCTGGGACCGGTCGTCATTGGTGCGGACAGCGCGGTCGGAGCCAACGCCGTCGTCGTTAAAGACGCACCGGCGGATTCCATCATCACCGGCATTCCGGCCAAAGCCCGTCCGCGGATTTCGGAACGGGAAAAACAGCCGCAGGTTGACCCGGCCGAATACATCGATCCTGCAATGTATATCTAGTTCGTCGAGCTTGACGGCAACCGCAGCTGCCGTAAAAATATGGCGCCGGCACGTTTTCAAACCTCCCGGCGCCATCCTGTTTAAGTCTTGGAGCGGATCCTAGGCGGGTTCGTTGAGCCTGAAGCCTACTTTGAGATGCGCTTGGTAATGCTCGATGGATCCATTCTCAATATGGCCGCGGATCTCGATCACTTCGAACCAGTCGAGATTCTCCATCGTCTTGCTGGCCCGGCTGACTCCGTTGGCGATGGCTTCGTCGGAACCGGCCGTCGAAGTTCCAACAATCTCAATGACACGATAGGTATTGTCACTCATCTTCATCTCCTGAATCTTCGGTTGAAGCGGTCAGTACTCAGGCTACTGTGCAAAGAGACATTTCGACAGACAATTGCGCCGCCCGGAAGCTGTAAAATCTGCAGCCAAATTCACTACTCAGCCCGGTGCTGGCATAAACTGAGCTGTCGGCGAGCAAAACGGACCATTGACGGCATTGGCCGGATAGTTAAGGAACAAAGCTAGGAACTATGAGCGTGACCAGCACCCCGACACCGCTTTTGAACGGAATCAGTGCGCCCGCAAACTCTTTCGTGCTGCCCGGGCACAAGATGGTCTACATCGACACGACCAAGGCCGCCAGCACCACTCTCCGGTGGATGGTCGCAGACCTAGCCGGCGAGGACTTCGAACCATTCTATGCAGGAATCGGCGGAGAGCAGACGAGGCTCATGGGCATCCATGATGGCCGGCAGCGGTGGAAGAAGACACCTCGGCTCAACGACCTGTCGCCGGAGGAACTGGCACAGATTTCACCGGACAACGGCTGGTTCATCTTCGCGGTCGTCCGCGATCCCTACAGCCGTCTCTGGTCGGCATGGGAATCGAAACTGCTGCTCCGGAATGTGAAGTTTATGGATCGGTATTCGGATCAACCGTGGTTGCCGCGCGTCCCGCAGAGCGGCGAACAAGTCATAGAAGACTGGCGGGCTTTCGTGCGTGCCCGGCCCTGGGACGATGTGCCGGGCTTGGATAAAGATGCCCACTTCCGGCCGCAGGTCCACCCCATCAAACCGGACGGCATCAATTACACGAAGATCTACAATCTGTCGGAACTGTCCACCCTCTTCAACGATATTCACACCCACCTGGGGAAGCTTGGGCTGGATCAGGAACTTTACATACTGAAGGCGAATGACACCCCGCTGCGCATGACGGCCGAGGTACTCGACTCCGGAGTGCGGGAGATTATTGAGGACGCCTACGCCGACGACTTCGCGGCCTTCGGCGACCGCTGGAGCATCGACAAGCTCAAACTCGCGCCGAACGGCTGGTCCTCCGACGCCATCGACCATGCAGCCTTCCACACCGTAGCCAATGAACGCATCGGCGATCTGCGCACGGAAGCCCAGCGGCTGCGGCGCGAACTTCGGGCGGCCCGCCGTAAACTGAACCAGAGGACGATAACCGCCGCTGATGGTTCCCAGACCGCGAACGGGGCTCCCTTAGCTCCGCCCGCGCCTTTGCCGTCAGGCATGAGAGACAGGCCCCGGTCGTTGGTGACGGAATCGCTGGCCCGCTGTGTGGCCATCGCGCGTCGTCCGGGAGACCGTGCGTTAGCACGTAAGTTTGTACGCGGCCTGACCCGATGGACACTGCTCCGCCGCGTAGTCCCCGACTCCGTGCAGCAACGCATGCGGGCCGCCTCCCGGCGAGGGCACTAGCCCTCACAGTTACGTTATGCCGCGACTTCTCATCCCCGGGATTACGGGGATCCACGGTTCAGCCGGATAGTTGTCCGGCTACTTCTTCCAGGTCATGGTGTGCTGGTCTATGGACTGTACTGTCCTCCATATTCGCAGCCCTAATCCTTAAAGACCGGCGTGTCGAGTCGACACGCCGATTCACATAAATAACATTGGCCACAAGAGCCACTTTGGTGCTATCTTTTCCTCGGTACAGCTACACCCATCGCACTGAATCTGGGGCATCTGCCTACGGGGGATATACGGGACAGCTGCCCCTCCTTGCCGAAATACGGCAGGAGCATGTCGGGGGAGTTCTTCGCAGCATGATAATAACTCGCAGTTCATTCACGTCCATAACCACCACCGCGCGCGCGGTCTCGTTCGCGGCTTTGACCGCGGCAACTTTCGTCGCAGCCTCACTGGTTCCCGTCCCTCAGGCTGCGGCGGCGCCGTCGCCCCCACCCGAGCAACATGTGGAAGGCGGCCCGAAGGTTGTACACAACTACGAACCGGGTCTCATTCCCGGCATCGACCCGCCAACCGGGGAAAATTCCCCCATGGCGGCCCAAAGTGTGCACCCTGCGGGAGACGTCGAAATTACGCTCGTTAGAGCGCAACTCAAAGACTTGAGTCCAGAGTCAGTAGATTCTGTGTCGTTGGCTGCAGCCGCCGATGCCATCGACGTCGCCGACCAGTACTGGTCCGACATGTCCGAAGGCCGGATCTCCCTTTCGGTCGCCGAGACAAAGCCACGCTTCCATACAGAGGCTAAATCAGACTGGAACTACTGGGACATCATGGCCCAGGTCACCAAAGAACTGAACTGGTCTTATCAAAAGAACAGAGTTTTGATTGTCTTTGTCCCTACCCAGACTCTGTCTGCTGGAGCTTATGGAGCGGGGTGGAGCACCGATGGCACGTCCGGCCGAATCCTGATGCCGAGGCCGAGTACCTGGGGCCACAACTCATTGACCGACAGCGTCCTCGCCCACGAGTTTGGCCATGTGTTCGGACTTGGGCATGCCAATGCCCTTACCTGTTCGGACGGGGGCTCCGACACCCCTGATTACGCCGGTTGCTGGGTCCGGGCCTACGGCGACACGCTTGATCTCATGGGGACCTCCCAGGCCCACCGCCCAACGATTAGCGCAAGCTTCTGGGACATCGCCGGTTTTGGCAGTTCCGATGACATCCGCAGCGTCGGATCCGTATCCGGCTCCAAGTCCTACATACTGCGGCCCTGGGGTGGAGAGAAGTCCAACCGGGCAGTCAAATTCAAGGACCCGGTCAGCGGGGAAAGCTACTATTTGGAATTGCGGCTTCCCGTTGATGAGGACAGATTCCTGTCCAGTGGGGTGCACTACTTGAACCGCGGCGTGAAAATTACTCAAATACCTGCCGTGGGGCAATATGAATTGCCGTCGTCCATAGTTCTCGAACCCGATACGAGGCCCTTCTCCGGGTATTACAGCATGGAGCACGCCTGGCAGGCGGGACAGGTGTTCACGACTCATGCCGGAACACAAGTCAAGGTGAACTGGATCTCCGGAAGCGGAGCCCACGCCGAGGCGAAAGTCACGATCACAGCTCCCGGACCGTCGTTAGCGGCCGGCCCGTTTACCGACGTTGATGGGGGAACCGCGTATCAAGACGCCATCCGCTGGGCATACGACAAGGAAATCACTACTGGCTACGACGACGGGACCTATCGCCCCTATTCTCCGATCAACCGCGATGCTATGGCGGCATTCCTATACCGGCTGGAGGGCGAACCCGGCTTCAATGCGCCCAGGACTTCACCATTCAAGGACTACCCATACGGCAGCAAGTTCTATAAAGAAGTCACCTGGCTCGAATCAACGGGCATCACAACCGGCTACGACGACGATACCTACCGACCAGTCGAACCGATCAACCGTGACGCCATGGCAGCCTTCCTGTACCGGCTGGCGGATAAAC
>NZ_KI914642.1:0-8957 GCF_000520495.1 Arthrobacter sp. H14 | reverse complement strand
AAACCACGCTTCAGCCCGCCGAACCAATCACCCTTCACCGACGTACAGCCGGGCGACAAGTTCTACAAACAAATCACCTGGCTGCACTCCACGAAAATCACCACAGGATGGAAAGACGGAACCTTCCGCCCTCGTGCCAACATCAAGCGCGATGCCATGGCGGCCTTCCTGCAGCGATACGACACGAAATTCTGACAATGACCAGTAATTCACCTCACCGTTCGAAGCTGTTCTTCACCGGAGCAAATACATGAAATCCAGAAACAATCCAAAGAAACACCGTCCGGGTAATCGCGGAGCCAAGGGATTGGTTGCACTTTCGTGCTCCATGGCCGTCGTTATTGGGTCGATAGGGTTCGCTTCGCCAGCTATCGCTGAAGAGTCCCCCTCACCATCCGTCACAGCGACGTCGACCACAGCACCAACACCGTCCGGGGAAACCCCTTCCGGCGAGACCAACCTCGCGGAGGCTATTGGCGAACGCGGCTCCTTCATGGGGCAGTCTGTCATAGCCAAGCGGCAAGGAGTGGATGTCCAGGACACCAAGCCGGCCAACCTCATGGAAGCACAAGCTCTGGAACCGATGGCCGCTGGATCCTGGCAGGCGCCAGGTATCAATGGTATGGACGTCAGCGGGTGGCAACCCGATGTCGATTGGCAAGAGCAATGGAACATGGGGGCGCGCTTCGCGTACGTCAAAGCGACCGAGGGCAGTGGGTTCACCAGCGATACCTTCAACCGCCAGTACAGTGGCGCGGACAACGTGGGAATGATCCGGGGCGCGTATCATTTCGCCCTGCCTCAGGTGGGCAACGCCCGCTCCCAGGCCCGGTTCTTCGTCAATAATGGCGGTGGATGGACGGCCGATGGTCGTACCCTTCCGCCACTGTTGGATATTGAGCACAATCCTTATCCAGACTATTTCGGCAACATGTGCTACAACATGGATGCCTCTCAGATGGTCGACTGGGTCCAGGACTTTTCCAGCCAGGTGATGCGTATGACCGGCCGCAAGCCGATGATTTATACGACGTATGCCTGGTGGACGGAGTGCACCAACAACAGCACAGCCGTGAACAAACACGATCTCCATGTGGCCGCATACCCCTATCCCGGTTATGAAGATGGTTTCGACATTTGGATGTTCGGCGGCTGGCGTGACTACACGATGTGGCAGTATTCCGCGACCGGCCCCTTCGAGGGAGACTCGAACCACTTCAACGGCGACTATAAAGACCTGCAGCAATTGGCCACCAACGGGTTTGCCGACGTAACAACGTCAAGCGATTTCTACTCAGAAGTAATGTGGGCAGACCGAATGGAAATCACGACCGGCTGGGACGACGGAACTTTCCGGCCAAAGGCGGATGTGAGCCGCGAGGCGATAGCCGCTTTCCTTTATCGGCTTGCTGACAAGCCTTCCTTCGATCCACCTCGGGATTCGCCATTCAAGGACTATCCGCGGGGAAGCAAGTTCTACAAAGAAGTCACCTGGCTCGAATCAACCGGCATCACGACCGGTTGGGAGGACGAGACGTTCCGTCCGCTGGCAGATATCGACCGTGACGCTATGGCTGCATTCCTGTTTCGCTATGACACGCAGTTTTAGTCACAGCGGCTGTTGGACTGAACACTGATAGACCCAGAAAGAGCCGCCATGTGGACCGCATATCGTCGACGTGGCGGCTCTTCCTGGTTAGTCTGCGGAAACTTCGGACTTATCTTCGCCCCAGAGTGTATGGAAAGTGCCCTCGGTATCGATCCGCTGGTAGGTGTGTGCACCGAAAAGGTCGCGCAGGCCCTGCGTCAACGCAGCGGGCAGGCGCTTGCGGCGCAGCCCGTCATAATATGCCAGCGAGGATGAGAAGACTGGCACCGGAACACCCAACTGCACCGCGGTGGACACGACGCGGCGCCATGCCGGCAGCGTCTGGGCGATGGCTTTGCTGAAGGCCGGTGCCAGCAGCAGGTTCAACGGTTTGTCCTCAGCGGCATAGGCCTTGGTGATCTCGGCCAGCAGTTCGGCCCGGATGATGCAGCCGCCACGCCACAGCGACGCAATCTCGTCGAGTTTCAGCTCCCAGTTATATTCGCCGGCGGCGGCGGTAAGCATATCGAGGCCCTGTGCATAGCTGACCAGTTTGGAAGCGTACAGCGCCTGGCGGACGTCGTCGACAAACGTCTCGGGAATCTCGACGTCGTCCTCCTCCCCCGCCAACACCTGCTGCGCCTGGGCGCGCTGGTCAGCCTGCGATGACAGTGCCCGGGCGAATACCGACTCCGCAATACCCGATGTCGGCAAGCCCAGTTCCAGCGCCGAAACAACAGTCCAGCGTCCGGTCCCCTTCTGGCCGGCAGCGTCGACGACGACGTCGATAAAGGGTTTGTCCGTTTTCGCGTCGGTGTGCGCCAGCACCTCCGCCGTGATCTCGATCAGGAACGAGGCGAGGTCGCCCCTGTTCCATTCTTCGAATACCTTCGACTGTTCGGCCGGCTCCATCCCGGCGCCGGTGCGCAGCAGGTCGTAGGCCTCACCGATAACCTGCATGTCGGCGTATTCTATGCCGTTGTGTACCATCTTGACGAAGTGGCCGGCACCGTCGGTTCCGATCCAGTGGCAGCAGGGTTCGCCGTCGACGTGGGCTGAGATTTTCTCCAACAGCGGTCCCAGCGCGTCGTAGGAACGCTTGGATCCACCGGGCATGATCGAGGGGCCCAGCAAAGCACCTTCTTCGCCACCGGACACGCCGATACCGACGAAATCGAGGTCCTTCTTGGCGAGGGCTGCCTCGCGCCGGCGGGTGTCTTCGTAGTGCGAGTTGCCGGCGTCGATAATGATGTCACCGGCTTCCAGCAACGGCTCCAGCTGCTCAATTACCGAGTCGACCGCCTGGCCGGCCTTGACCATCATCAGGATGCGGCGCGGTTTCTCCAGTGAATCAACCAGCTCCTGCAGCGATTCCGTACGGACGAATTCGCCTTCGTCGCTGTAACGCTCCAGTAATGCATCCGTCTTTTCGACGCTGCGGTTGTGCAGGGCGACGGTAAAACCGTTCCGTGCCAGGTTGCGCGCCAGGTTGGCGCCCATAACGGCCAATCCGGTGACACCGATCTGTGCAGACATTCTTACTCCTTTAGTCGGATGAAGCGTCGTGGCCGCGGGCGGAAGGTACGACGTCGGTACAGTGGCGCGGCTGCCAGCGCCCGGCTCTTCCTAACACCCTATGAGTCAGCCTCCGGCTACGGCTACTTTAGGGGTAAATATGACGGCCGGACGGATGGCCTGTTTGAGCTAGACTCAAGGGCGTTGACAGCCAATCCGGGGGACAGAAAATGCCAAGCAGACTGCACCAGAAGGCCCTCGAAGACCTTGGCAGCCGCATCGTCAACGGCACTCTGCCGGTCGGACATGTAATGCTGGCCGAGCAGCTGGAATCCGAACTGGGCGTGTCGCGATCGGTTATCCGCGAGGCGGTGCGCGTCCTGCAGTCGCTCGGACTCGTGCAGTCGACGAAGCGCGTCGGTATCCGGGTGCAGCCACGCAGCGACTGGAACCCGTACGACCCCCTCGTCATCCGCTGGCGGCTGCGTGGCAACAACCGTGGCGCCCAGCTGCGCTCATTGACCGAAATGCGCGTCGCCGTCGAACCGATGGCGGCAGAACTCGCTGCGGAATACGCGTCGGAATCGGTAGCTGAAGAGCTGCACGACATTGCCAACAAAATGCGGTCAGCAGGCCAGGATGCCCGCCGTTTCCTCGAGCTGGATGTGCGCTTCCACTCGGTTGTGCTGGCAGGTTCCGGCAACGAAATGTTTGCCAAACTGCATGATGCGGTTGAGGAGATTCTGACCGGCCGCCGGGACATGGGCCTGTTGCCTGCGCATCCGCATGAAGAAGCGGTGCAGCTGCACATGGATGTCGCCGAAGCAATCGCTATCCGCCGGCCCGCGGAGGCACGCGGGGCGATGAACGAAATCATGCGCCAGACGATTGCCGAAATGCAGCAGGAGTGGGCGCAGATACCGCGGGGCACCGACGCTGGCTGAATCAGCGCGCGTTGTCAGTGCTCGTCCGGCACATCCGCACTGGTGTCGGTCAGAGTGACCAGTTGTTCTTCAATATCCCGGACGACTTCCTCAGGACTTTGATCGATATCCACGATGATGGCAGATTCGTCGTCCACCAGCGATTCCAGCGCCTTGATCTGTGAATCGAGCAGGTCTTTGGGCATATAGGCGTGTTCCCGTTGGCTCAGCCTGGCGGCGATGACCTCCCGGCTGCCTTCCAGATGGATGAATACGGTTTCCGACACGTAGCCGCACAGCACGTCACGATAGCTGCGCTTGAGCGCCGAGCAGGCGACGACCACTGATGTGCCGTCGTCGTTACGTTCTTTCAAAAGTCCGCCGACCCGCCGCAGCCAAGGCTCCCTGTCGGCGTCGTCCAGGGCTTGTCCGGCTTTCATCTTCCCGACGCCGGCATCCGAGTGCAGCTCATCGCCCTCGACGTAGGGCACCTGCAATGATTCACCGAGGAGCGATCCGATTGTGCTCTTACCGGAGCCGGAGACCCCCATGACCACCATCGGCGGAAGCTTCTTACCCTTAAGTTTGGAATGGGCCATACTCGCTCCTTTGTCCGGTCGGATGCTCCCACTCTATTGATAGACCGCACCACAATTCCACAGGTCCGGCCGCAACCAATTTGCAGAAGCTGAAATAAAGCAGATATATTCAGCTTCGGCCCCTTATCCTGGACCTTGTTCCCCCAAATAGGTTTCAGGATAAGGGGTTTTCGTTTAAGCCTGCGCCGCGGCCCGGCCTGCTGTCCGGCCCGGAGTCACCGCTGTCCGGCTGCCGGACGAACCTCCTGCTGGAAAGGGCGAGCGGACAACTGCGCCAATTTGGACGTGTAGAGCCGGACTCCTCGGTCAAAGGGTGGAGCGGCGAGGACGCTGATCGTCACAATAGCAATCGCCGCACAGGCAACAAGGGCCCAGATATTGTTTGCCCCAATCGGGCCCGGAAGCAACGGCGTGGCCGCCAGCACCACAAAGCCATGCAGGACGAAAATGCCGAGGCTGCGCCGCCCGATGACTGTGGCCGGGTTCTTCTGCTGCGGCATGAGGGACAACACCGCGAACGTGGTCAACGCGGCAATCGCCAGCAAACCGGCCCGCGTCGCCAGTCCCTCCGCTGTTCCGGCGTTGAGCCGGTCGAAACTGTAACTGCCATACAGCCAACCCTGATGAATGTCCGTGCTGAACAGGATGAGTCCCAGTGCGCAACACAGAACGGCCGCGGAGACCTTCCACTTCATCGAAATGTTCGTGGCAGCGTCCAGGATCTGCCTTCCGTAGACTGCGCCGGTGATGAAAAACGGCAGGAAAACCAGCGCCCGCGAGATGCTGAACGCGTAACCCATCACATCAATCGCACCAGCGGCGATGGCGATCGCGAAGGATGTTGCCACAGCGGTCCTGGGAACTTTCATGGCCAGTGGCAGGAGCAGCAGCCACCAGATCATCCCAAGCAGAAACCAAAGAATCCAAAACGGCATGAATGCGGAGAAATCGCGTTCCAGTGGCAACAGCCGCACAGCGAAGTAGTAGAGCGCCTGGAAGGTCAGCAACAGGATCGTGAACGTGGCGATTCGCTTGAGCAGGTTGTCCCTTTTGGCGGTTATCCCGGACAGGAACACGAAGGCGGGCATGTGGAACATGTAAATCATCGTCAAGGGAAGACGGATGAGGTCGGCGTGCCACGCGCTGGTGGCCTCCAACAGGTGACCGAGAACAACCAGGCCAATGAGGATACCTTTGGCGGAGTCGAGCCGCTGGTCACGCGGGAACGTGGTGGGCATCGGAACAGTCTAGTTGTTACCGTTCTGTTACCAAAAGCGGGGACACGGTTCGCCTGCCGTGAAACAGTGTTCGGATGGTGGGTCCTACCGGGATCGAACCGATGACATCCACGGTGTAAACGTGGCGCTCTACCAGCTGAGCTAAAGACCCTCGCACATGTGAAAAGCAGCAGATCCACTCCAGTTCACGAGCAATAACTGTACCTGATCGGGCGCGGCTCCGCTAACCAGACCGGTACTAACCGACCGCCTGGGACAGATCCGGCAGCGATGATGCCAGCATCGACAGGGCGGCGGAGACACCCACATTGACTGTCAGCGCCGCCCGATCGTCACCGCGGGTGGCTCCGCGGTTGATGATCACCACCGGCTTTTCCTGCTTATGCGCATACCGGACGAAACGGAGGCCGCTCATCACCGCCAGTGAAGAGCCTGCGACCAGCAGCGCCCCGGCGTCATCCACCATTTCGTACGATCTGGCCACCCGGTCTTTGGGGACGTTCTCACCGAAGAAGACAAAGTCCGGTTTCAGCATTCCACCGCAGACATGGCAGGGCGCGATGGTGAAGTCGGAGGTCTGGTCCACCACTGCATCGGCATCCGGAGCCAGCTCGATAATTCCCTCCTGCCCCACCCGCTCAGCGAAACCAGGGTTGAGTTCGTCCAGGCGCCGGGCAAGGTCGTTCCGGGTCACCACGGTGTGGCAGTCGAGGCAGACAACCCGGTCGAAACGTCCGTGCAGGTCGACGACGGTCCGGCTGCCCGCCTCCTCATGCAGCCGGTCCACGTTCTGGGTGATCAGACCGGACATCAGGCCCCGCTCTTCAAGTTGGGCCACCGCATAATGGCCGGCGTTAGGCGTGGCATGGCGCATGAAATGCCACCCGACATGGTTGCGCGCCCAGTACAGGCGCCGCAGCTCTTCGTCTCCGGTGAACTGCTGATACGTCATTGGGCTGCGGGGCGCGGAATTGGGGCCGCGGTAATCGGGAATGCCGGAGTCCGTACTGAGCCCGGCCCCGGTCAACACGGCCAGCCGGTGCCCCGACAGCAGATCGACGACGGCGGCCAGGTTCTGCTGTTCGCTGGTGATCAACGGCGGTACACCGTTGCTGGGTGAGTCACTCACGAACCCTGTCATCCCGATGCCGACCGGTTTCTGTTCAGTCACCCTGCCAGTCTTGCCGAATCAGGCGAGTTCGTCGAGAGCCTTCCGGTACTCGGCCAGACTGCGCGCCTCGCCCACCGGATTCACCACGCTGTAACGGACGATACCGCCGTCGTCGATAATGAATGTGCCGCGCTCAGCCATGCCCCGGGTTTCGTTGAAAACACCGTAGCTGCGGGCCACGTCGCCATGCGGCCAGAAATCGCTGAGCAGGTCGAAGTCGTATCCTTCACTCTGCGCATAAGCCCGCAGTGCGTATTTGGCGTCGACGGAGACGGCAAGGACATGCGCGTCCTTCGCCGTGAAGGCGTCGAGGTTGTCCCTGAGCTCGCACAGCTCACCGGTGCAGACGCCGGAAAAGGCAAAAGGATAGAACACCACAACGGTGATCCGGCCGCGCAGTTTCGAGAGCCGTACCGGTTCGCCGAACTGGTTGGGCAGTTCGAAGTCCGGAGCGGTCTCACCGGTCCGGGGTATGTGAGCTGGCACTAACCCTTGTTGCGCTTGCTGACCAGGCGGGTCGCCGTCCAGTCTCCGGAGACGCCTGCCGCCTGGGTGGTCACATGCAAACCGGCCGTCGGCGCGGCTTCCTGCAGGTCGGCTGGCTGCACATAGCCGTCACGGCCGGCCTTGGGCGTCAGGACCCAGACCTCGCCGCCTTCCCCGAGAGTCGTCAGCGAGTCCATCAACGCATCGACAAGATCGCCGTCCTCGTCGCGCCACCACAGGAGGACCGCATCCACGACATCCTGATCATCCTCGGTCAGGATCTCGGAATCGATCAGATCTTCTACATCAGCACGCAACTCGAAATCGACGTCTTCGTCATAGCCGAATTCCTGAATCAGGTCTCCGTTTTTGAAACCCAACTTGCTCGCCACGTTGTCCACCGCGGCGGCCTCGGCCTCGCTCACGTGTTTCCTCCTGTACTGACTAGCCAATATGGTCTGCAGACCCCGCCGTCGGACGTGTTTTGCCCGGAGCCGGTGATATGCCTAACTACAAGCCAACACCTTTAAGCCCGGCGCATCAAGCCACACGGGCAGTGCCGGGGTAAAAAGCCTGCTCAAGAGCATATCCCGCCGTAACCTTGACGGGATATTACGACGCCGGCGGGTGGTTTGGCGGCGGACGGAGCCCCGGGATTCCCGCCCGCATGCTGTCCGGCTACGCATCGGGGCGGAGGCGGGACTAGAGTGGTTATGTGGATTTTTATGCCCGTAACACCGCTGTGCCGGGCAGAGGCTCCGCCGTCAGTCGCACCTGGTCCACAGACCGTATGGTGTCAGCGACACTTGATGCTGACAAGCACGAATATTTACCGCACACAAGAGAGGTTGGACGTGGCCGCAGGAGAAGAAGAAACGCAAATCCTGAGCGGGTTAACAAACCAGCTGCCCGACCGTGATCCTGAGGAGACGGCTGAGTGGATTGAGTCCCTTGATCAGTTGGTTAAGGAGCAGGGGACGGAGCGGGCGCAGTATATTATGCGTTCGTTGTTGCAGCGTGCCGGTTCACACAGTGTTGGTGTGCCGATGGTGACGACCACCGATTATGTGAACACGATCCCTTCCGATCAGGAACCGGCATTCCCGGGGGATGAGGAGATCGAGCGGAAGTATCGTGCGTGGTTGCGGTGGAATGCTGCGGTGATGGTGCACCGGGCGCAGCGGCCCGATATCGCTGTCGGCGGGCATATCTCCACCTACGCGGGTGCGGCGACGCTGTATGAGGTGGGGTTGAATCATTTCTTCCGGGGTAAGGATCATCCCGGTGGCGGGGACCAGGTGTTCTTCCAGGGCCACGCCTCACCGGGCATGTACGCCCGCTGATCCTGAGGAGACGGCTGAGTGGATTGAGTCCCTTGATCAGTTGGTTAAGGAGCAGGGGACGGAGCGGGCGCAGTATATTATGCGTTCGTTGTTG
>NZ_KI914641.1:63725-67618 GCF_000520495.1 Arthrobacter sp. H14 | reverse complement strand
CCGAGGAAGACGGCCTTGTCCACCCGTTTCGAACCGTAGGTGCCCAGATACCTGCCCACTTCACCGGTTCCCATCGAGAATCCGACGAGGACGACGTCGTCCAGTTCCAATGTCTCCAGGAGGATGTTCAGGTCGCTGGCGAAGGTGTCGTAGTCGTACCCGGTCGTCGGCTGGCTGGACCTGCCGAAACCGCGGCGGTCGTACGTAATCACCCGGTAACCGGCGTCGAGCAGTGCCATCGTTTGCCGTTCCCAGGAGGCGCCGCTGAGCGGGTATCCGTGGATCAGGACTACGGGTTGGCCGGCTCCGTGGTCCTCGAAGTAAAGCTCGATGGGCGTGGTGTTCTCGGTTCCTACACTGAGATGCGCCATGGTCGTTCCTTTCTACTTCTTCCGGCCGGGCAGGAACTCCTGCGCCTTGACTTTGATGCCGTGTTTGAGCACCCCAAGGACGTCCTCGTCGCCCTTAATCATCGCTTCAGCGGACTGCTTTGCCTGCGCAAACGTCGCATGCGGCGGGATCGGAGGCACATCAGGGTCGACCCGCACATCGAGCACCGTCGGCCGGTTCGCGGCGAGTGCCCGCTCCCACGCCTCGCCGATCCGCGATGGATCATCCACATAGATGCCCTGCAGCCCGATGCTCTCTGCGAAGTCAGAGTAGGAAATGTCGGGCAGCGTCTGCGACTCGGTGAATTTCGGGGTCCCGCCCATCGCGCGCAGCTCCCAGGTCACCTGGTTCAGATCATCGTTGTGCAGCACAGCCACGATCAGCCGTGGATCGGCCCATTCTTCCCAGTACCGCCGGATGGTGATGAGTTCGGCGAGCCCGTTCATCTGCATTGCCCCATCGCCGGCAAGTGCGATGGCGGGACGTTCCGGGCAGCCGAATTTCGCACCAATGGCGTAGGGTACGGCAGGCCCCATGGTGGCCAGCGTGCCGGACAAGGACCCCCGCATCCGGCCGTGGAACTTCAGGTTCCGGGCGTACCAGTTCGCTGCGGATCCCGAGTCCGCGCTGACGATGGCGTCGTCGGGCAGTCTGCTGGAAAGTTCGGAGAAGAGCCGCATCGGATTAATCGGATTTGCGTCCACCATCGCTTCCTGCTGCATGGTTTCCCACCACTGCGTGACGTTGCTTTCGATCCCCTCGCGCCACTTACGGTCCTGTTTGCGCTGCAGTTGTGGGATCAGCGCGCGCAGGGCGGCGGCGGCGTCGCTGACAATATTAACCTCGTACGGATATCGCATGCCGATCTGCTTGGCGTCGATATCGATCTGCACCCCGCGGGCCTGGTCGTACTCGGGCAGGAACTGCGAGTACGGAAAGCTCGATCCGACGGTGAGCAGCGTGTCGCACTCCATCATCATTTCGTAGCTGGGCCTGGTCCCGAGCAGGCCGATCGAACCGGTCACGAACGGCAGTTCATCGGAGAGAACGTCCTTGCCGAGCAGCGCCTTCGCGACGCCGGCGCCCAGCAGATCGGCGACCTGCTCCACTTCCCGTTCCGCCCCGCGGGCACCGTTTCCGATCAGCAGCGCCACCTTGGAACCGGCATTCAACACCTCGGCAGCCCGGCCGATGGCGCCGTCGTCGGGCTTAACTTCCGGCCATTCCGTGCCAAGGCTGGAGGGCACCATCTTGAAGGCATGCGCCGGCGGAGTGTATTCCATTTCCTGCAGATCGGCTGGCACGATGATGGCAGTCGGGGCGCGCTCGGCCATCGCCACCCGGATGGCCCGGTCCAGGACATTGGGCAGCTGTTCGGGCATGGTCACCATCTGGACGTAGTCGCTGGCCACGTCCTTGTAGAGGCTGAGCAGGTCGATTTCCTGCTGGTAGGAGCCGCCCATTGCCGTGCGCGCGGTCTGCCCAACAATGGCGACGACGGGAACGTGGTCCAGCTTTGCGTCGTAGAGTCCGTTGAGCAGATGCACCGCTCCCGGTCCGGAGGTGGCCATGCAGACGCCCAACCGCCCGGTGAATTTGGCATAGCCGACGGCCTCGAACGCCGACATTTCTTCATGCCGGGCCTGAATGAATTGTGGCTCGTTGTCCGACCGGCCGAAGGCGCCGACGATCCCGTTAATTCCGTCGCCCGGGTAGCCGAAAACGTGCTCCACATCCCACTGGCGCAGGCGGTCCAGAATATAGTCCGCCACCAACATTGACGCCACAACTCCTCCTCGCAGATTACCGGCTGCGGAACACAGAACGTGCCCGCGGTCCGATAATCAGTATGCTTACAGCCTATGTAGGAGCAGAGGGCGTGCGCAATGAAGTATCTCCATTGACCGGCACCCGCGCCGGGCGTAACGTCACATCTGAGACTACGAAGCAGCCTTATTGAACGCGTCATGACCGCTCACAGGCCCGCAGTTACTTCGCGGGCCGATCATCGAAAGGATGTTGGTTACCGTGAAGGCATGGAGAAGCTGGCAGAACTGGGTTGCGGTTGCGGCGGGGCTCTACGCGGCCCTCTCCCCCATCTGGACGCCGATGGGACGGCTCGGAGGGATGGCTCTGATCAGCGGCGGACTGATGATCGTCGCGGCGGGCGTTCTTTCCCTTGGCACACCCATCGTGCTGGTCATGAACTGGACGCAGACGGCCCTTGGCGCGGCCGTGTTCATCTCCCCATGGGTGCTGATGTATTCGGATTCGCTGGGAGCGGCCATCACCGCCTGGATCACCGGTCTGATCGCCGCAGTCGTCGGCGGCATGGCTTCGATGAGATCGATGAAGGCGCGCGATAGTGAGGCTGAGATCCACAACCCGAACTACGATGCGCTGTAGCTGCTTGATCAATTATCGACGACGGAAAGGCTGGCCCGATGAGTGATGAGAAGCCGGAAACACTGGGTGCAAGGGAAGCGGACTCGCAGTCCGACGCGAGCAAGGATCCGGAAAACTGGGTCACGGCAAATGAGCCGATGACCGGTCCACAGCGCAGCTACCTGGACACTTTAGCGCGCGACGCCGGTGAGGAACTGCCCGCAGACCTGACCAAGGCTGAAGCTTCCGAGCATATCGAACGCCTCCAGGGTAAGACCGGCCGCGGGTCGGATCGGTCCAACAGTTCCAATAACGACCGCGGCGCCGGCCCCGGCTAAGCCCGCTCACCACAGGTGTTCGCTACGCTTGGGTAATGAGCCGCATCATCGCAGGAGCCGCCGGCGGGATGAGGTTGTTTTCAGTTCCGGGCGACGGCACACGTCCGACGACGGACCGGGTGAAGGAGGCTCTGTTCTCCCGGCTCGACTCGTACAACGTCATTTCCGACGCGCGCGTGCTGGATTTGTTCGCCGGATCCGGCTCGCTCGGGGTCGAGAGTGCCAGCCGTGGCGCCCATCTGGCGCATCTCGTCGAAATGGATGCCCGCGCCGCTGAGGTGTGCCAGCGGAATGCGGATGTCGTCAACAAGGTTCTGGGCAGTTCGGTCGTAAAGGTCCACCGGACCAATGTGGAATCTTTCCTGGAGCGTGAAAGTGCCGGCGGCTGGAATCTGGTGTTTATCGACCCGCCGTACGGCCTGTCGCAAAGCAAACTCGGTCACATACTGGAGTACCTGGTGCCGCACCTGGCCGAGGAGTCGGTGGTCGTCGTCGAACGCTCTGCCCGCAGTGCTGAACCCGGCTGGCCGGACGGTCTGGAATGGTTCTCCTCGAAAAAGTACGGCGAGACCCAACTCTGGTTCGCGGAGCCGGCCTACTAGGTTCGTTCCACCGTCACCCGTCGTCGTCGATGGCGTTTTCGCCGGCTCCATCGTTATCGGCGCGGTCATTACGGTTGACGTTGCGGGTGTCGTCTCCGCGCGGTGCGCCAGTGCCGGCCGGAACGCCAGCACCGCCCGTCCTCTCCTGGGAACCGGCGGGCGCGGTTGCCGGCACCCC
>NZ_KI914641.1:62782-63625 GCF_000520495.1 Arthrobacter sp. H14 | reverse complement strand
GGCACCCCGGTGTTATCCGGCGAGCCGCCATTTTCAGGTGAGCCACTGCTGTTGCCGGGTCGTTCGGCTCCCGAACCGGGTGTGCCGCCGTTATCGTTACCGCTGTTCCCGTTGCCGTCGTTATCGGTGCCACCATTTCCGGCACCGTTCCCACCGTTTTCGGCTTCTTCCTCGACCCGTTCGGCTTCTTCCTCGGCCCGTTCGGCGGCCTCCTCAGCCTCCTCCTCGGCCTGCTCGCGCTGTTCCTCGAGTTGCTCTTCCTGTTGCTCCTGTTGTTCTTCCGTCTGTTCTTGCTGCAGCTTTTCCTGCTCGCGTTGCTGCCGTTCCTGTTCCTTCTGCCGTTCCTTCTCGACCTTCTGTTGGTTGTCGAAAACATCGTCGGGGTTCGGCGGGTGGACGTTCGTCTCGGGCGCCGGTACGGCTGGTCCGCCTCCCGAAGGTCGTTGGGCCCATTTTCAGGTGAGCCACTGCTGTTGCCGGGTCGTTCGGCTCCCGAACCGGGTGTGCCGCCGTTATCGTTACCGCTGTTCCCGTTGCCGTCGTTATCGGTGCCACCATTTCCGGCACCGTTCCCACCGTTTTCGGCTTCTTCCTCGACCCGTTCGGCTTCTTCCTCGGCCCGTTCGGCGGCCTCCTCAGCCTCCTCCTCGGCCTGCTCGCGCTGTTCCTCGAGTTGCTCTTCCTGTTGCTCCTGTTGTTCTTCCGTCTGTTCTTGCTGCAGCTTTTCCTGCTCGCGTTGCTGCCGTTCCTGTTCCTTCTGCCGTTCCTTCTCGACCTTCTGTTGGTTGTCGAAAACATCGTCGGGGTTCGGCGGGTGGACGTTCGTCTCGGGCGCCGGTACGG
>NZ_KI914641.1:61886-62682 GCF_000520495.1 Arthrobacter sp. H14 | reverse complement strand
CCCGAAGGTCGTTGGGCCGGTGGCTCTGGAGCCGGTGCCGGCGCGGGCGCCTGCGGCTCTTGGTTGTTGGAGGAATTCTCCGACTTTCCCTCTTTCTCCCGCTCGTCGGCGATCTTCGCCTTTAGATCGGACTGTACGACGACGATGGCCCCTTCGATCTGCTGCCGCCGGTCCTCGCTGACCAAACCGTCCGAGGAAACCGATTGAAGCCTTTCTTCCAACCGTTGCAGTGCCTCCATGGCCCGGGAATACTGTTCATCCGCGGAAAGCTGCGTCACCACCTGAACGGCAGCCTGAAGTTCGTTGGCCGCAGCGGAACCGTACTCTGATCCGGAACCGCAGCCGGACAGGAATCCGACGCTGAGCACTCCGACCGCTGCGCCGTGCAGCAGGTGCTTGTTCAGTTTCATCACGGAACCACGCTTTCCTGCAGGTCTTCCAGATGTTGGCCAAGCTCGCCGGGAACCGATGGGTAATCGATGGGTTCGACGCCGGTTGGCCCCAGCAGCAGCATGGTCACCACGACCGCGGCGGCGGCCACGACAGCCACCACGAACACGAGCAACACCCATTGCAATGCGCTGAGTCCGCCACCCTTGCGCCGTCGTCGATTGGATAGTTCCCGGTCTTCGCCTTCCTCCGGCAGATCGAGTCCGCCGCCCCTTCGCCTTTGCCGATTGGACGGTTCCTGGTCTTCGCGTTCCTCCGGCAGATCGAGTTGCCGGGACGGCCGGCCCGATGGCGAAGCAGCACCGTCAGCCTGCCCCGCCCCGGCTGCGGGGGTGACCGGCAGGGG
>NZ_KI914641.1:60851-61786 GCF_000520495.1 Arthrobacter sp. H14 | reverse complement strand
CGTCGGGCCGTAATCCACCGCGTAGGTGTCAGGTCCTGCCGGCTCCGACGCCGGATAGAGGCCGGTTTCCGCGACGGATTGCATCGCTTCGGTCGACGATCCCTGGTCGCCGCCGGGGCGCCAGTCTCCGAGCGCGCCCGGTGCCGGCCCAGAGCGCAGGGCGGCGGCGACATCGCCGGAGGAGGGTCGGTCGGCAGGATTGCGTGCCGTCATGGCCGTGAGCAGTTCCACCCAGCCGCGGCCCAGTGACGCTGGAATTTCCGGGTCCCGGTGCACGCGTGCGGCAGCAGATGCGACCGCCGGGCCGGGGAAGGCCACCCGTCCGGTGAGGCATTCCAGCAACACCAGTCCGAGTGAGTAGACATCGCAGGCGGGGGTAATAGCAAGGCCCTGCGCCTGCTCCGGACTGAAGTAGGTGGCCGTGCCCATGGATTGGCCGGTCGCCGTCAAACGTGCGCTGTCGACCAGGCGTGCAATGCCGAAGTCAGTGAGTTTGGGCTGGTCGGTGCGGTGCCGCCTGTCGCCTCCGCCAAGCAGGATGTTGGCCGGTTTCACATCGCGGTGAACGACTCCCTCAGTGTGGATGTAAGCAAGCGCGTCCGCCAGGCCGGTGCCCATCGTCGCGACCTCCTGCTGGCTGAGCTTGGATTCTTCGCCGAGGTCGGAGCGGCGGCGCAACCGGTGCAGGTCCGTACCGCGGATCAGCTCCATCACGAGGTAGGTCCGCGGTTCCAGCCTGCTGGTGTCGGTGCCTGCGTCGAAAACGATAACGAGGTTCGGGTGGTTCAGGCCTGCCAGCACCCGGACTTCACCCTGTTGGCGGTTAATCTCGTCCGCATCGGTGGCATCGGAACGGAACAGCTTGATAGCCACTTCCCGGCCAAGCGCCTCGTCGCGGGCCTGGTAGACGGTCGCCATGCCGCCCTGGCCGATCC
>NZ_KI914641.1:32746-60751 GCF_000520495.1 Arthrobacter sp. H14 | reverse complement strand
CCTGGTAGACGGTCGCCATGCCGCCCTGGCCGATCCGCTTGCCGAGCCGGTACCGGCCAGCCAACACAAAACCGTCCGCTCCGCCCGGCCGCTGTACGCGTGGCGCAGCGGCGGTAGGTTCATTGGCAACATTGCCCGTGGCCGTAGCAGCGTTACCGGCGGCACCGGCGTCGGGAGGGTTGTCATGGTCAGACACGTCATCATGGTTGGGCAGGTCATCATGGGGGCCGGCACGCAGTTCATCGACGTCGGCCGCTTCTGTGGGCGGGCCGGCGTCTAATTGCGAGGTTGCCTGTTTCCCCCGGTATCCGTCAGCGGTGTCCGTGCCTGCACGGCCCCGCTTATTCCCCTCGGTGTCCATTTTCAAAGTCTAGCGACTGGACGTTAGAGAAACATTAGAGTTTGTCAATCCGTTACTGTGCTGACACCTGTGCTGATGACCTCGACGCCGGCGGAACGGTAGCGCTGCAGCACACCGTCGTCGTCAGCGTTGGTTATCAGCGTCCAGCCTTCGGGAAGCGGCGCCCAGGCGGGCACTGATCCGCGGACCAGTTTAGTGGCGTCGGCCAGTACGACGACGCGGCGGGCGCGGCGGGCGGCGGTCTCTTTCACCTGTGCTTCCGCCAGTGTGGGTTCGCCGACGCCGTCCCGCGGATCGAGCGCGTCCACCGCGAGGAATGCGACGTCGGGCATGCACCGGTTGAGCGCATAATCCGTCAACGGTCCGACGAGGCCGTGGCTTTTCCGCGCGACCCGGCCGCCGATCATGATCACCTCGAGATCGGCGTCCCCCGCCAGCTGGAGGGCGGCGTCGAGGCCGCGGGTCAGTACGGTCAGCCCGCCACGCCCGGGCAGGTGCCGGGCCAGCTGCGCGCAGGTCGAACCGGCGTCGAGAAAGATGGTTCCACCCTCGGGGACGAGTTCTGCGGCACGGGCCCCGATGGCCGCCTTGGCCTCACGCTCGACGTCCAGCCGTTCACTCAGGTCCCGCTCCCGGAAGGATCCGCCCGTGGTGGCGCCGCCGTAGGTGCGGGTCAGCACCCCGGTTTTGTCCAGCCGGGCAAGATCCCGGCGGACGGTTGAGGCGGAGATCCCCAGTTGCCCGGAGAGATCGTGGACATTGGTCTTCCCCGAGCGCACAAGGGCCAGCAGCCGTTCGTGCCGGTCGCGGGTGCCCTTGCGCAGCTCGGGTGCCACCTCCAACGCCGCTGTCAGCCCAGAATGATGTTGGCGATGAAGAGCAGCGGAATGGAGCCGGCCCAGACCGCCGTCGTGATCCCGGACCACCCCTTCAGCGCCGCGGTGCCTTCGATCCCGGTGAAGCGGGTGACCACCCAGAAGTAGGAGTCATTGAAGTAGCTGAACACCATCGAACCGGCG
The DNA here is from genome assembly GCF_000520495.1 of Arthrobacter sp. H14. Lineage (GTDB taxonomy): Bacteria > Actinomycetota > Actinomycetes > Actinomycetales > Micrococcaceae > Arthrobacter_C. Next base: position 59,371 of record NZ_KI914641.1, on the reverse strand, counting down.
GTGCAGGCGAGTGCCGCGATGACCGGATCGACGCCGAGGGAGCCCACCAGCGGAGCGGTCACGGATGCGGCGGTGATCATGGCGACCGTTCCCGAACCCTGGGCGACACGGACCAGCGTGGCGATCAGGAATGGAACCAGGAACGCCGGAAGTGCCGTTGCTGCGATGGCCTCGGCCAAGGCATCACCGACGCCGGAGTCGCGCAGCACCTGGCCGAGCGCGCCGCCGGCACCGGTAATGAGCAGGATCAACCCTGCAGAGGCAGCAGCGTCGGCAAACCAGCCCTGGACCTTCGTGCGCGGCGTCCACCTCGGCAGCAGGATGTAGACAGCCAGCAGAACACCAATGACCAGCGCGACGACCGGGTTGCCGATAAAGGCGAAGGGGACAGCCCAGGCAGAGGGAGTGTACTCGCCGCCAAGAGTGCCCTGATTGGACTGGTCGACGGCGGCAGTCACCGTATTCAGGATGATAAGCAACAGCGGAATCACCAATGGCAGTGATCCGACCAGAGCTCCGACCCGGTGTGGTTTAGCACCTTCAGGCGGGGTGCCGAGATCGGAACCCGGGTCTTCGGCCGGCTCGACGTCCCTGGCATTCGAGGTGACCACATCGTCGTCGTCGGCGAAGGTGGTGCCAGCGGTGTTTGATCCCGAGCCGTGGCGGCCCGCCAACGCGGCGCTCCCGTAGACAGCCTCGCGGATTTCCTCCGAGACGGAAGATTCCAGTTTTGGTCCCATCCACTTGGCGTAGATGACGACGATGGGCAGCAGGATCACGGTGAAGATAAGCCCGGCAATAATCAGCGCGCCCAGATCGGCGCCGAGAATACCGGCCACGGCCAGTGGACCCGGAGTCGGCGGAACAAGGTGGTGCGTCAACGTCATGCCACAGCCCAGCGCCAACGCGAGCGTGACGTAGCCTGCCTTCTTCACCCGGGCGATCGACCGGGCCAGCGGGTTCATGATCACGTAGCCGGAATCGCAGAACACCGGAATGGACACCAAGGCGCCCACGCTGCCCATCGCCCATGGCTCGCGTCCCTTGCCGAAGAACTTCAGGAAGGCCAGGGCGAGGGCATTGGCCGCGCCGGAGACTTCGAGAATCTTACCGATTCCGACACCCAGGCCGATGACGATTCCGATGGAGGCGAGCGTGTTGCCGAATCCGGTGGTGATGGAACCGACGATTTCGAGTGCCGGCTGTCCGGCGACCGCGCCGGTGACCAGCGCGGCAATGAGCAACGCCACAAAGGCGTCCAGGCGGGTCCGCAGCACGAGGACAATGATCGTCGTGATGCCCAGAACCAGTGCCAGCAAGAGTTGTATATCCACGGCGGGGATTCCCCTTCTCAAGGAACGAGGCCCGGGCAGCGTTGTCCGGACAGTTCCCAGCATGGACTACGCCATTGCGCGTATCAAGCATGTTGAAGGTTTTTATTGCGCAATGCATGCATTCCTGCCTGGGAAACCGTACAGGCCTTCATAGTAGGCTCGACGGGAACCATGGTCACCACACTTCTAAAAACCAGATCCCGCCTTGCCTTTTCACGTACTGCACTGAGGTCGGTGAGTCCACGCCTGCTGCTCGCCGTCAAGGCCGCTATCGCCGTCGGGCTTGCCTGGGTTATCGCCCCGCTGATGCCCGGGGTGATCAACGACTACCCCTACTACGCTCCGCTCGGCGCCCTACTGGTCATGCATTCCACCTTGGCGGTGTCAGCAAAGTTCGGACTGCAGATCCTCGCCGGCATGGTCCTCGGGATCGTTCTCGCCGCCGGCGTGCTGTTTCTGGGACCGCCCAACGTCTTCAGTATTTCGCTGGTGGTCGCCGTCGCCGTGTTGGTCGGGAGTATTCGCTGGCTCGGCGTGCCCGGCACGGAGTATCTGCCGATTGCCGCGTTGTTCGTCCTGATTGTCGGCGGCCAGGATGCGGAAGACTACTCCATCGGCTACCTCGTTCAAATGGCCGTCGGTGTTGGGGTCGGTCTCGGCGTGAATCTGGTCATCGCTCCACCACTAACCATCAACAGCGCCGTCCAATCGTTTTCCCGGTTCCGGATCAGCCTTGCCAAACACCTTGACGACGTCGGCGCAGCCTTGGTCGAAAGCTGGCCACCGGAGCGTGAAGACTGGGCAAACCAAACCGAAGTGCTGTCGGCGACCGCCGGCGAGGTGCGGGCGGCCATCCACAAAGCCGACGACAGCCGCAAGGGAAATCCCCGAGCGTTGCGCCACCGCCGTAATCTCAGCGCAGACTTCCTCGACTTGGCCGCCCTCGAAAACATCAGCTTCCACATCAGGGACCTGACCGAGATTCTCGCCGGGGCTGTCTGGGGAAAGCCATTCCCTGTCGACCTTCCCGCCGACCTGTGTCCGCCACTGAGCGAGGCCATGAATTCGGTCGCCGTCGTGTTGATGGAGTGGGATTCCGGATCAGGCGACACGGCGGCGATCGATGATGCCGGCGTCGCACTGGATGCACTGATGTCCAGAGTCGATGACCGCCCCGGATCAGGGGCGGATTCAGTGGCGGCAACAGCGGCTATCGCCATCACCTTAAGACGGATTGTCGCTGCGGTTCGTGTCAGGGTGGAAGGACCGGCCGGATAGCCAAATCTTACGATCCGGTGACGATGCGGTTTTCTCCGCGTGTCGGAGGTGCCTTAAGTGACTCTGGGCAGCAGACTCTTGCTATGAAGGATCGAGTCGGCGGACAACGTTCCGGCTTTGGCGGTCGGAGGCAATACTTACCAGCAGCCATCGTACTGGTTGGCGTCTCCATGTTCTGGATCGTGGGCATTCTGGGCGGACTCCGCGTGCTCCATTCTCCTGAACCGGCGCTGACCGTGTTGATATGGCTTTACGTCATGCTTGCAGCCGTCGCGCTTTCGATCGTGGCTGCTGCACTGGCGATCATCGACATTACGCGCAGACTCCGGCGCCACCGCCAGCAGGAAGCCGCGGAGCAACAGTACTTCCAAAACACAGTTCTCCGGCCGGGACCCCAACCGCGGATGCGCGACGTTGCTCCCCCCAAAGAAGCTGCTCCGCGCAAAAGAGATTCGCAGCCGCCGGCGCGGCAACCTTCCGTGCAGCAGCCCAAACCGGAACCTTCCGCCCAGCAGGTTAAACGGGAACCTTCCGCACGGCCGGTGCGGGCGGAATCCTCCGTACAGCCGCCGCGAAGGGACTCATATGCGCAGAAGGATGACCTCCACTCACGAACCGGCTAGCGATACAGCGTTTCGGAGGCAGTACCAGGCCGGCTCCGGCCATCCGTTATGAACTCTGGCTTGCCTGCCGCCGGCGGCGCCACACCAGGACGCCGCCGGAACTCCTTCTTGTCTTACATTTGCGTGAAGTTCGCCGTAGCCGGATCCGCCGTCACGCGGTTACCGGACTCCAGCTGACCAATGACCTCGATCTCCTCCGGGCTGAGCAAGATATCCGCAGCCTCCAGGTTTTCCTTCATCCGGGCGGGTTGCACCGTCTTGGGAATGACGATATTGCCCTGATGGAGGTTCCACGCCAGGACAATCTGACCCGCGGTGGCGTTGTGCTTGGTCGCAATGTCCCGCACGACCGGGTTGGTCAGATCCGACCCCTGGCCCAACGGACTGTAGGCCTCAACCGCGATGCCGAGCGAGCGGCTCTTTTCCGCCGCGGCGGTCTGCTGCAAGGTTGGATGCAGTTCAATCTGGTTCACGGCGGGGACAATCTCCGTGGCCTCCCGCAGAGCGTCCAGATGTTCCGGCAGGAAGTTCGAGACGCCAATAGCCCGCGCACTGCCCTCAGCGTAGATTTTTTCGAGCGCCTTCCAAGCCTCGATGAACAATCCCTGCTCCGGTGCCGGCCAGTGAATCAGGTACAGATCAACATGGTCGACGCCGAGGGCCCGAAGGCTGTTGTCGAACGCCTCAAGGGGCTTGTCCTGTTCCCCGTTGCGGAGTTTGGTCGTGATGAAGACTTCGTCGCGTGAGAGACCCGAGGCCGTGATGGCGGCACCGACGCCGGATTCGTTCCGGTAGGCCGCAGCGGTGTCGATGTGGCGGTATCCCGCCATCAGTGCGGCCTCCACCGACTCCTGCGTTTCGGCTGGCGGAACCTGGAACACGCCATAGCCGATCTGGGGAATGTTGACACCGTTGTTCAATGACACGTTCGGCACGTTGGCCATAATCAGTCTCCTTATCGTTTGCGCGGTACAAGGGCGGCAACACCGTCAGGGCTGAAAATAGTCCGCAGTGCTGGAATTAGTTCCGCTCTCTCCATTCCAGATTTTACGCAGACACTGCAGAGTCGGTATGTTCGATGTTGCACGCGGATCAAGCCCCGGTCCCATCCTGCACTGGAAGAACCGGAGCCACGTCACATGGACACGAACCGCGTATGGCAGCGTATTGCCACTTTTTTCACGCCATCCATGGTGAGCCACAAGCTGCTTCTGGCTTTCAAAGCCGCGCTCGCCGTCGGCATTGCCTGGGTGGTTGCGCCCTTCATGCCCGGCGTCGCCGACGAGTACCCCTACTACGCTCCGCTCGGTGCCCTGCTCAGTATGCATTCGACGCTGAAAGGCTCGGCCAAGTACGGCCTGCAGATCCTCGGCGGGCTGGCGATCGGAATCCTGCTCGCGGCGATCGTGCTGGCTTTCGGCGCGCCGAATTTCCTGACCATTTCCCTCGTGGTGGCCGCCGGTGTCCTGGTCGGTGGGATGCGTTGGCTCGGCGCTCCCGGCCAGGAGTACCTGCCCATCGCAGCCCTGTTTGTGCTGATCGTCGGCGGCCAGGACGCCAGCCAGTATTCCATTGGTTACCTCGTGCAGATGACCGTCGGTGTCAGCGTGGGATTACTGATCAATCTCCTCGTCCTGCCCCCGTTGACGTTCGATTCAGCGGTCCAAAAGTTCTCCCATTTCCGCAGAAGCCTCGCCCGCCACCTTAACGACGTCGGCACGGCCCTGACCGAGAACTGGCCGCCGGAGCGTGAGGACTGGGCAAGCCAAAACCAGACATTGTCGGCTACCGCAGCAGAAGTCCGTAAAACTATCCACCTCGCCGATGACAGCCGGAAAGGCAACCCCCGTGCCCGGATCCACAAACGGAATCTGGAGGGGGACTTTTACGACCTGGCCGCCCTCGAAAACGTCACCTTCCACATCCGCGACCTGACCGAGGTCCTCGCCGGAGCTGTGTGGGGAAAACCGTTTCCGGTCGAACTCCCCACCCAACTGTGTCCACCCCTGAGCGAGGCCATCCTTGCCGTGGCAGACGTGCTCACGACGTGGGAGGACGGGGCTGAAGCCCAGGAATCCCTTGACCGGGCAGAGGCCGGTATCGAAACGCTCTTCACCGGAATCGACGAACACCGCACCGCCGGCCCTGCCTCCATGAGCGCCGCAGCCACCATCGCCATGGCCCTGCAACGCATATTGTCCACGGTCCGGCTCCGGATCCAGAACACGGCTACCGGCCAGGGGAACGCTTCAGTCTGAGGGTGTGGTCTCCGCTTCGGGCACTGTATCTTGGGGAACACGTATCGTGAGTCCGGCCGGCTCCACCCAGGTCTTCAAGGCCACGGCTTCCCCGAACGTGGCGCCGTCGAGCTCCACGCCTTCAGGCCGGCTCAGCCGCACACTCAGTTCGCGGCCCTTGACGTAGTTGAGCGCTTGGACTTCTTTGGTCATCATCGCCCTGCCAAGCTTCGTCCGCCGCAGGACTCCGTTCTCCCAGACTATTTTCACCAGGACCTGCGCCCAGCCGATGACTCCTTCCGGGCGCAGGATGATGATGTCCAGCATTCCGTCGTCGACGGCGGCCTCGGGCAGCAGCATCACATTCGCCTGCAGGCTCCCGCAGTTGCCGATAATGATGGTATGTGCCCGGACCGACCGAGCTTGGTGCTCATCGAGCTTGTACCGCATCCGGAGTCTGTTCTTATCCCCGAGAGCCTTGAAGATAGCTCCGACGTACGCCGGCCATCCGATTTTGGCTTTCAGCTCCGAATCAGTGTTGGCGAGCATCTTCGCATCGAGTCCCAGCCCGGCCATCACCACGTAGGCATGGTCCGTCACCGAGTCGTCCTCTCTGCGGATGGAGACCATACCGAGGTCGATTTTCCGGTTCTCACCGTTATACGCAGCATCAATCGAGTGCTCAAGGTCGTCGAGCGTGAGGTCCAGGTTCCGTGCCAGCAAATTGCCGGTGCCCGAGGGCAGCAGGGCGAGCGGAATGCCGCTGCCTTTCAGCTCCTCGCAAACGGCCCGCACGGTTCCATCTCCACCGGCGGCGATGACCATCGAGGCACCCGCCTCCAGTGCCTGGCGCGCTGGACCCTGTCCGGGATCATCCTCGGTGGTTTCAAACCACAGCGTCGTTCCCCATCCGGCACGTGGTTCCTGCACCGCAACGGCCGCTTTGATCGCGTCAAGATCGACCTTGACCGGATTATAGACAACAGCGGCTACGGGCTGGCCATCTGCGGCGATGCCGGAAGTTTCACTCATACACCCAACTTACAAGGGTCGGTGCTGTCTGGGCACATGGGCAGCCAGTGCTGACCGGCGCCATGGGCAGGCAAGAGTGCCGGAGGCTGCTCCGCACACTCTCACTCGTCGACGTCGACCGGCTCGCCGGCTGGTCCATCGGTGCGTGCGGTGTCGACGTCGGGACCGCCCAGGGCGTGTCCTTCCCAGGTCAGCACCGTCCAGCCCTCCACCGGGCTGCCTTCGAGCACGACGGCGCCGGTGTTGGTGACCGGATTACCGGCGGCGAAGTCGATGGTGATGTTATCCGCGCGCGCCGCCGTCCAGGTTCGGATGACAGCTCCGTGGCTGAAGATGACGGCGGTGTTCACGCCGGATCCCGCTACCTCTGCCACCACCTTGTCGAACCGGGCATAGACCTCGGTACCATTTTCACCCCCGGGCATCAACGCCTCAAGGTCGCCGGCGCTCCAGTGGAAGATGGTCTCGAGGTAGGTCCGTATGGAGTTCATGTCGCCCAGCATCTCCAGGTCCCCGGCGTTAACTTCCCGGACACCGTCCCGTACCAGCACGTCCAGCCCGAGGGATCCAGCCAGCGGTCCGGCGGTCTGCTGGGTGCGTACCAGCATCGACGCGTAAATGGCCTCGATCGGCTCCTCCGCCAGCACGTCGAGCAGTGCTTTCGCCTGCTCGCGCCCGAGATCGGTCAGATCCGCACCAGGTTCGGCGGTGTCGAGGAGTCCGCCGACATTGGAAGAGGTTTGGCCATGGCGTACGAGAATTAAGCGCATATGCCCATTCTCGCGTACTCGACGGCGAACGCCGTCACGCGCCGTCGTTGGTGGCCGCCGCCTTGGCGGAGTAGATGTCGGGTTCGAGGTAGATCACACAGGTGATGGAAACTGCTTCACGGATCCTGCGCTCGGCACCGTTGATTTCCTCAGCGACATCCTGGCCGGAGTCAGAGCGTTCGATGGCGATTTTGGCGGCGACCAAAAGCTCTTCAGGGCCGAGATGCAAAGTTTTCAGGTGGATTATTTTGGTCCCGCCGTCGGCCGTAATGGCCTCCTTGATCGACTCGATATTCGACCTGCTGGCAGACTCGCCCAGCAGCAGGGACTTCATCTCGATGGCAAGGATGATGGCAATGATCACCAGCAGCAGACCAATCATGCCAGTGCCGAGGGCGTCCCAGATACTGTCCCCGGTGATGAGGGTCAGGCTGACCCCGAGCAACGCAAAGATCAGTCCGGTGATGGCGCCGGTGTCCTCAAGCAGGATGACCGGCAACTCGGGCGACTTGGCTTTACGGACAAACTCGGCCCAACTCTGCTTGCCGCGCACACGGTTTGATTCAACAATTGCCGTCTTGAGGGCGAAGCCTTCGGCGATGATGGCCCCAATTAGAACCACCGGCGGCAACCACCACCAGAAACCCTCGATCGGGTGCGGATGCTGCCACTTCTGGAATGCCTCGTAGAGCGCGAAGAGACCGCCCACACTGAACAGCACAATGGCCACCAGGAAGGAGTAGACGTACCGCTCGCGGCCATAGCCGAAGGGGTGCTCCGGACTTGCGTCACGCTTCGCGCGCTTACCGCCAAGCAGCAATAGTCCCTGGTTCCCGGAGTCCGCAACAGAGTGAACGGACTCTGCCAGCATTGACGAAGATCCGGTCAAGAGAAATGCCACAAACTTCATCACCGCTATGGTGATATTCGCGAACAACGCCGTTATGACTGCCTTCGTGCTACCGCCTGCCACGCTTACCACCCATTCCTAGTCCAGGGAACTTTCTGTCCCTTTTCGTACACGCTACAGTCGGCTCGGAGATTCCGTCACTGCAACGCCAGTGCCAGCCGCGCGGCAACTAAATCCATCCGGCGGTTTAGTTATCGTCCAGAACGCTGATCTCTCCAGCCTCCAGATAGGGTTCACCGTTCCAATTCTCCAGGGCGCTCTCATTCAGGTCGACGCCCATGTTCTCCTCAAGGGCTGCTATATCCAACGCCTTGTGGAGCGTTCCGGTGACTTTGACTGTCAGGCCGTCCTGGACGTCCATCGTGTCCTCGCCGTGCATTACCAGCAGCGGTTCCACGTCGGTGTCATCGGTTCCGGCAATGGAGAAGAACTTCGGAGTAATGTCGTCGTTCACCTTGGCCGACAGAGTGACGGTTTCACTGACATAGGTATCCATCTCGTCGACGAAGGCCTGGTCGTAGGCGGCGTCGTAGCGGCTGTCCGCGGCCTCGCTTTCTTCGACGCCGTCGTCCTCCGTGATGTCCTGGACGTCGGCACTTTCCTCGGGACCGGCCGTGTCCTCGCCGCCACCGCAGCCGGCAAGTCCAAGCGCGGCGAAAGGCAGGATCACAGCCGCCGCGGTCTTCCGTAGCCAGATGGCGTTGTTGCGGGTATCCATGACTCGTCCTTTCTGCACGGCGGCGCCGGCGACGTGCCGGGCCTCCGCCGCCAGTTGCTGTTTCGATTACGCCGTCCGTCAATCCTAAGCAGGCTTAGAACTGCACCCAAGGGACTTAATCGGATCGTAATCCGATCCCCCGCCGCCATCGTCGACAAAAAGAAAGTGTACTGATCGAGTGCTAGAGTTCGAATTGAGCATCCCGCGACCGTCAATCCGGAGGTGACCGGTGAATACCAAGAAACGCACGACGTCGTTGGCGGCACTTTTTGCCTCGCTGCTGCTGGTGCTGACCGGGTGTGGTGCGGTCACGATTCCCAGTGATCCGAACGGCACGCTGGAGGAGATTACCGGCGGAACGCTGCGCGTCGGCGTTACCGAATTCGAACCCTGGGTACAGCTGGAGCCGGGTCAGGAACCACAGGGGATCGAACCTGATCTGGTGCGTGAGTTCGCCGACGCCCGCGACGCCGGGATTGAGTGGGTCCAAGGCGCCGAGCACGAGCTCGCAGAGCAAATGAAACACGACAAGCTCGATATCATCATCGGCGGAATCGCCAGCGACACGCCCTGGATGAAGCACGCAGGCGTCACCAAGCCGTATGTGGAGACCGTCGACCCGCGCGGAAAGACGGTCAAGCATGTGATGCTCGTGCCGCTGGGAGAGAACCGCTTCCTGCTCACGCTGGACAAGTTCCTGCAGAGCCAGCGAGTTAACCTGTGAGCCAGAATCACCGGTACGGACCGGGCCAGGTTGTCGTCATTACCGGCGCCTCCAGCGGCATCGGACGGGCGACGGCGCATGCCGGCTCATCCTCGCCGCACGCGGCCGGTCCAGTCTCGAAGATGTTGCGGCCGAGTGCGCCAAACACAGCGCGCAGGCCGTTGCCGTGCCCACTGATGTCAGCGATGAGTCCCAGGTACAGGCTCTGGCGCAGACCGCCGTCGACACCTTTGGACGTATTGATGTCTGGGTGGGTGGCGCTTCCCTTTACGGTTACGGCACTTTCGAGCAGACTCCGCCCGAAGTTTTTCAGCGGATTCTGGAAACCAACCTGTTCGGCCAGATCTATGGGGCGCGGGCGGTTCTGCCGCAGTTCCGCCAGCAGGGCAGCGGCGTCCTGATCATGATTGGTTCCGTCTACTCCAAGGTCACCTCGCCCTACGTTTCACCGTACGTAACCAGCAAATTCGGGCTGCTGGGATTCACGGAGGTACTGAGGCAGGAGCTCCGTGGCGTGAAGGCCATCAAAGTGTGTACGGTTCTGCCCGCCACAATCGATACACCCATCCACCAGCATGCGGCCAACTACACCGGCCAACGGATACATCCATTGCCGCCGGTCGTTTCCCCTCAGCGCGTCGCCCGCACAGTGCTGAAGATGGTCAAGCATCCGCGGCCGGTCGCGGTCGTTGGGCAGTTGCAACGCGCCTTTATCCCACTCCATGGCCTTCTGCCCGGCTTGTATAACCGGTGCATCGGTCCGATCATGGATACCTTGGCGTTGCGGGGCGGATCCGCTCCTCCCTCCGCAGGGACCGTATTCACGTCTGATCCAGACTCCAATCGGGTCACTGGCCACTGGCGGTCAATCCCTGGGCGGATTCTCACGCTGACTGGTGCGCTGGCAGCCGCCGCCGCAGTCATTAAGGGAGCCAGACGTTGACTCCGCCTACCTGCCGGCGGACGGCTTCAGGATGAAGTCATAGAGCACGCCGGTCGCTGCTGCCTGGACGAATTTGTCGACGATGTCCACAGTCCAGTCCTGACGGGACCAACTCCCCGGCCGGTACAATCCAAGTGCCGTATTGAGCGCGACGTCGGCTGTATAGACGCTGACAAATACGACGCCGATGGCCTTCGCGCCGCGCAGTCCGGCGTGCGCTGCAGCCCCGTAGGCCGAGCCCCACATGGCTCCGAGACTGAAGTGCGTTGCCCAGTTCAGCTGCGTACGGCCCTGTTGCGTTGCCGGGTGCACCGGGAGGACCTTTTCGGCGAAGTCCGCCGGCGCGTAGCTTGGCCCCCGTCCAGTAATCGGCATCTCCACGAACTTCTGGAAAGCGGTCATCACACCCGTACCCGCAACTCCGGCCACGACTCCCCGGCCAACGGATTTCGCTAACGATGGTTTTTTAGTAAGCATGCTGTTGATTCTCCCCGACCTTCCTCCGCCACACAACCCTCGTCAGCCGCGGCTTCACGCTTCGCCTGCCCCTGATGAACGTCCCTTCGGCTTACGCGCCGTTGCGTAGGACGGAACGCGCAAGCGGCTGGTCCATCCGTACATCCCGGCACCGGGCAGCGGATTGAGCACCGGATCGAACCGGAGATCCGTATCCACGCGTGCCGCATCGGGCTTCAAGGAGAGGGTGCCAAACCGGTTCCACTCCCCGGACGGAGAAGCAAAGTACAGCGCCAACTGCCAATCCCGGGCGCCCAACGTTGTCAGGTATGCTTCCGGTCCGGAGGGGAGGGGGTCGTCGGGTTCCAGCGTGCGGGCCGCGAGCAATACCGGACCATGACTGCCGCGGTATGGCATCAGGCTCGTCAGACGCGCTGACGACGCCAACTGGTGTGGAAGCAGCAGGAACCGCCCCACGCGGGACATGCCTGTCGAGGCGAGCAGGATGTCGAAGGAACCGCCGTCGTCGGAAATCCGCAGGCCAAGGCCGATAATGTCCGGCCAGGACTTGGGTAGGCCCACGGACCTCGACAGCCGGGCGTGCAGCGGCACGATGCCCGGCGTATCGATCCAGGAAAGCCCACTGTCGGTTGCGCCAAAGCGTTCGATCGTTCCCGTCAGCGAAACGCCTTGTGTATGGATTGGCCGTTTGCCGCGGAATACCTTCAAGACGGCGAAGATCGCCGCGAACCCACGCCCGGCCGCCTTGCTGACTGCCTCGATCATGTTTTCCTCCACACGATGGGTGCTTCCGATGGTTGTTCCTGTCAGCCTAGTTCCGGCTTGCGGTAATCCGATACAGGGAGAAAGCTGGAGATGGAAAGCAAACTGACTGATTTTTTGAAAGGGTGGGCCCATGGCTTACTTCGTGGAATACACCATCCAGGACCCTGAGGATGACGATCACTATGAGATTCCGGTCAACGAGAAGGAATCCGGTTACACGGTTCCGTTGACGGAGACGGACGCTGAGATTGTCGACGTCGAACAGCTGTCAGCCCGCAGTGGTGTGTTCGGCGCCTCGCTTGAGGAAGCCAAGGAAGCTGCCGAGGAAATCATCACGCACAGCAAGTCCACCAAGGCGGCCCTCTATGAGGATCCGACCAATTCCACCTCGCAAGGCGACGGCAAGCTGGTGGCAAAATACACCCAGACCGATGGTTGGCAGGAGGCTTAGCCGGATCTCGCGGCGAGGAAACCGAGAGTGCGTTCCGTCAGGAGTCCGGCCGCCTGCTCGTCGTAGGAAGGCAGACTGTTGTCCGCAAACAGGTGCTGTTTACCCGGGTAAAGGAACAATTCGGCATCAGCGGTCTCCTTGACGAGAGCACGGGCCGCGTCGAGGTCGCCTTCGTCAACGAAGAACTCGTCGGCATCCATCCCGTGGATCTGGACCGGAACCGCCTGCGGCCACCCGTCACCGAACTCCGACGTCGGCACGCAGGAATGGAACAGCAGGGCACCCTTCGCGCCAAGGCGTGACTGTGCCAGCATTTGTGCGGGCATGACGCCGAGCGAGAAGCCCGCGTAGACAAGTTCGTTGGGAAGTCCTTCCGCGGCCGCCTTTCCCCGCTCGAGGATCGTTCCGAAGCCGACTTCCCCGGCATAGCCCACGCCTGCATCGAGCTCGTCGAAGACGCGCCCATCGAACAAGTCCGGAGTGTGGACGGTGTGGCCGTCGCGTCTGAGCCTGTCGGCAAAGCCGCGGACGCCCGATGTCAGACCCTGTGCATGGTGGAACAACAACACTTCAGCCATTTCGTTCCCTTCGTTGTACTAGCCGGCGCCGAGTTCCGGTACGTCGGCGAATGAGTACGGCGGCCATGGTCCCAGGAACCGGATCTGCGCCGCCGGCTGCTCCTCCCCGATGGAGGTCAACTCCAGCCCGATTTTCTCCACATCGTCCCGGTGCGCCAGCACGGCGACCGTCAACACCGAAACAGTGCCCGGCGGCCGGTGGGCACGGCGGTTCTCCGTCAGATCTTCGGACAGGGCGGCGAGCCGGCGCCGGTACTCGGGATAAAGCCCGTCCGCCAGCCGCTCGGCAATCTCGCGTTCCGTCTTGTCCAACCGTTTCTGCAGCAACCTCTGCACACCGGGCGGCCGTTGCACCATTTCCTCCCGCAGATCGGCCGCCTCGCAACTGTCTTCCGCCGCGGCATGCTGGTCCAGCGAAATCTCGATCCGCAGTTCGACCCGGCCCTGGAGCGCCTTCAGCCGTTCGGTGAGTTCAGCAGCAGACTCACCCAGCCATCCTGCCAGCCGCTGCTCCGCCGTCGAACCGTCACCGGCTGCGACAATGACGTTGAAACTCATCGGCAGGACCGTTCCGGCGGCTTCCCAGCTGCGCTCGACGACCCCACCGTGCTCCAAAATCCAGCGTTCGACGTCGGCATCAGCGCCATCGAAGGGTGCAGCATCGTGGTGATGCACGACGGCGGCAAGGCCCTCGGCGACCGCGATGAGTTTCAGCGGAGCGTCGTTGATACCCGTCCCGAGAACGTCCGGGGACAGCGTGGAGGGGACGACGGCGTACACGTACAGTCCCGGTTCGGTTGGCTTGCGGTTTTCGCCCGGCTTTTTGTCTTCGGCCGGCTTTCCAGTTTCGGTGGGCATTCCGTCGTCGGCGGGTTCAGTCATTTACGATCCCTGAGGGACTTCGACTTGTCGGACTCGTCGGACCAACGCTCAGGATTGATGAGTTTATTGACGACTTCGTCGACGACGTCGTCCAGTCCGGCGTGCAGCTCCGCCACGGAGCCGGTGATGCCGTGATCGTTCTTGATTTGCTCCATGGCCTCGTCCAGTTCCAGCAGCGCATCTCCGAGCCGGTTCTGTTCCTCTTCGGTCAGGTCGCCGCCTTCCAACCGCCGTACGGCCTGGGTTTCCAGCGCTCCCTGGATAACCTCAACGAGTGTGACGACCAGTGTCAGGACACCATTCTTGAGGTTATCCTCATTGACTTTCAGCGTCATCGTCATCCTCCCGCTTCTGTTGGCTGACGCCATGCAGCAGCTGCGCCCATTGCTCTACCCGGTCGCTCGCGAGCCGGTACGTTCCTGTTTCCGACTCCAGAATCAGGATAGATGAATTCCCCACCGGCGTATGCCCGTTTTCGGCCCGGACGGCGGTCATCTCTGTTGCTTTCAGCCGGATCGCCGGGCGCCGATCCAACGCTGCCTTCCAGCTGAAGCCTTCGTCCGAGTCGTACTTGGCCGTGCCGCCCCGCCAGATGGGACTTCCGGAACGCTGCTCCTGGTACCAGACATCGCCTTCGAACAGCAGCGTGTCCGGGTCGTCGCCCTTGCCGCCGCGCTCGGCCTGGCCCCGGGTGCTCGGTCCGCCGGCGCTGGCCTCGATCTCCACCGTTCCGGACTGTGCCTTGAGCACCAGGTCCCGCAGCCGGTTTGGCTGCGCCGCCGACAGCAGCGCCGTGCCGCCGTCGTGCTTCTCCACCAGCAGCCGGCTGCGTTTCTCTCCGCCGATGCTGGATTCGGTCTGCAACACGACCTGGGCGATGTCGTACAGGTTCGCCTGCCAGAGGATTTCCTCGGGGTCGCGGCGGAAAGCAATTATCCGGTGTGTCGTGAGGTAGATGCTGCCGGGCCGCCAGGTCTCGAATGAGCCGTCCGGGTCCTGCCAGTAATGCCCGCCTGCCATCTTGGCGATGACTTCCTCACCCCCGCGCAGCGGAACCTGCCGGGAGACGGAATCGCGGAGCCAGGCTCGCGTGCGCTCGTCCCAGTTCTTCATCATCCCGTACTCGAGCATCGTTTCCATGCCGGCGATGGTCGCCTTGAGATTGACACCAATCAGCGGGATGTCGGCGACGGTGATGATCAGGTCGAGGTCGAGGTAGACGCCCTTGTTGAGCAGCACATCCACCAAGTCAGGCAACGTAGCCCGAACATCGCGGGTGGGCTGCATGGCTTCGCCCATTTACTTGTTGGCCTGCTTCGATTTGGTCCCGGAGTTGTTACTGCCGGACTTAGTCCCGCCAGAGTTGCCGCCCGCCGATGCCTGGTTTCCGCTGGCCTCCAGTGCCTGCGCACTCTTCCAGCCGCACCAGGGACAGAACTCGTTCAGCAACTGCTCGAGGGGTGCACGTTTGCCGCATTCCGGGCAGGTTTCCTTCTGCTCGATCGCCTCGTTCCACGCAACGGTGTCCCGGTCAGTGCCGGCCGGGAATTCGAGACCGTAGCGGGCTGCGGTTTCAAACGACGCTAGCGCGGCGCGGATCCGGATACCCAGGAGTTCGACGCCGGCCACGGAGACCATGATGTCGGCGTTGATGACCAACCCCTTGTCCAGCAGCGTCTCGATAACGTGTGTGAGCGTGCCAGCGCTGTCACGCGACGGCTGCATGGCGTTGCCACCGGCCGGTGTATTGCGTGCGACGCCGGACATGCCGCCACCCGTCTGCGCGGGGTTGCTCCCGCTGGTCCGCGCGGGGCTGTGGCCGCCGGCGCGGGCAGGACTGCCGCCCGTGGAATCATCACCTGCCGGGCTGCTGCGTGCCGGAGTGCTTTTCCCTTCGGAGTTATTCGTACTCATCTATAATCCGCCTCGTGTACGTCGCCAGAACATTCCAGTGCCGCTACTGTCATGAAGCGAATCTACTCCCCCCGGCTCGTCCGGCCGCGGACGTAGCGCGATTCACGCGAGTATGCCGTCAAATCGCCGTCGGAATCGATGGTGACATCGTACTCGGCCAGGACGTCGGCCGTGTCGGGAATGCGCCGGCCTTCGCACACTTCCACCGTGACGGTCCAGGTGCCGTCGTTGTTCTTCTTGATCCCGACAACACCTTCAGCTTCCCTGTTCGTGAGCTCTTCAAGCTGGCTCATCGCTTCACGGCCGGCCCTGGCTGCGTTCATCCGGGGACCGGCAGGCTGCGACGACGACGGCGAACGTTCCCGTCCATCATCATTGGCCTCTTCGCTGGAGGAGTCTTCCTCTGAGTCGTTCGAGCTGTCCTCTCCGGTAGAGGAGTCCTGCCGTGGACGCTTGCTGGAAGAAGAAGTCGAGGTTCGTTCAGAGCGGCTCTCCGCCGGGGAGGATTGTGAACTTTCAGAGCCATTATCGTCAGAGGAGGATGGGCGCCGCTCCGCCGGGGATGAGCTGGCTGGCTTCTTCGCGGCGGGTTTCTTCGCGGCCGGCTTCCGTGCCGTTCCGGATGAACTTGCCTTCCGGACGGGCTTCTTCGGCGCTTCCCCATCCCGGGCCGGCCGGGAAGAACGCCCGGAACTGTCGGAACTGTCAGTGCTCGCGGACCGCTCCGGACGCGCGGTATCCTCAGCGCTCTCCGTACGTTCCCTGGTGGCTGTATCGTCGTCGTTGGCCATGGTTATCCCTTCTGGCGCGGACGCCGGTTGGCTTCGATGAGGCGGCCGACAAGCTCTTTTTCAAGGTCGGCGGCTTCCTCTTCGGTAATGGTCCCGGCTTCTTTCGCGTCGGCGACTTCCTCGAGTTTCCGGCGGATAAGACCGGGATCGTAGTACTGTCGTTCGGCTTCTTCCTTCACTTTCTCTGCAACCCAAATGGTCCCGCGGACCGGCGCGAACGGGAGTCCCAGGATGGAGGAGAACAGACCCATGGCCTAGACCTCCCCCACGAAATCGTAGGGAGCCTGTGGTCCGAGCAGCCGGAAGCTGATCCTGCCCAGCGTTTCCTCCGCCAGCTTTTCAACGGCCTGCTCGAATCCCTCTGCAGAACCCCGGTCCACCAGCAGCGCAAGTTCGACGACGTCATCGGCCTGAGTGGTTTCGCGCACCGAAGTTTCACGAACCAGCGGTGACAAGGCGGCGACAATGTCCTCGGAATCGACTGCAGCTTTGCGTTGGAATTCTTCGACCACCAACTGGCCGAGACGGATCCTGTCGTAGTGCGAAGCGTCCTCGCTCTGCGATGCCGTGGACTCGCGCAGCGCGGCGATCTCACGGTTTTCCGCGACCATTTCCCCGATGACCCGCTCCCGGACGTACCGGGCACGCACGGTGAACTGGGTGGCGCCGTCCACCCGCCGCATGCTCTCGGCATAGGTGTCCTGCATGGAGGGCATCACGACGGAGGTGATAGTTTCCGCGTCGGGAACGATCGTTCCGAACGTCATCGGCAACACCGGCCCCTCAGCAGCGATCCGGTCCAGCACGGTGCTGTGCGCCAGCAAGTCGTCCGGGGTACCGACGGAGTCAGGATCCCGCACCGGAGTTACCAGCGCCGCAAAACCGCCTGAGACGAGCTTCTCCACCGGTTCGTCCTTAACACCGGCAAGCCCCTGCGGCAGTTCGGCTTCCGCAGGGACTATGCCGTAAACGTACTGGTCACCGACCAGGTTTGTCTCTTCGACGCTCATTCGGACTTACTTGCCACCTTACGGCGCGGGCGGTGTGACCGTTCGTTGTCGTCGTCATCATCGTCGCGCTTGTTCCCGGTCAATGCGTCCTTGGCTCCGGAAATGGCGCCACTGGTCTTGCCCTTGGCGCCGCCAGAGCCCATGGACTCCATTAGTTCCGGAAGGTCCTTGCCACCCTGCTGGGTGAGATCCAACCGGTTTGTGGCTTCCGCAAACCGCAGATAAGTGTCGACGCTGGCGATCACGATCCGTGCGTCGATGGTCAGTACTTCAATTCCGACCAGGGAGACGCGGACGTACGCGTCAATCACGAGTCCTTTATCGAGGATGACTTCGACGACGTCGGCCAGCGAACTTGATTGCGGCCTGTCGACGTAGCCGCCCCTTGATTGCGACATGGTGGTCATTGTTGCTACCTACTTCCTCTTCCGGCCTGTCTTTTTCGGTGCGGGTTCTGGTTCTTCTTCCACTTCCTCTTCTACTTCATCAGCCGGTTCTTCAGCCGGCTCAGCAGTGTCTTCGGCTTCCTCGTACTCTTCTTCAGCGGCCGGTTCTTCAGCAGTTTCGGCGTCGGCGTCCTCTTCGTACTCGTCGCCCTCCGCCTCGTCAGCGACAGCTTCCCCGGCTTCCGGTTCTTCCTCGTATTCGCCCTCGCCAGCTTCCGCAGTGTCCTCCGCGGCGTCCGGCTCTTCTTCGTACTCTTCATCCTCCACCTCTTCGGCATCGGCGTCCGGTTCTTCGTCCTCGTACTCTTCGCCCTCGCCGTCGTCCTCGTACTCCTGATCCTCGTCTTCGGCGGCCTGGGCCTCTTCCTCCTCGACGACCTCCTCGTGGGTACGGACAATCTCCTCGTCGCGGATCTCACCGCGCCAGCCTTCGGCGGCATCCGGGTCGAGGATCGTCGTCGTCATCACGTGACGGACATAGCGCTTCATTTCCACCCGCACCCGGCGGCCAACGGCCCGCCAGATCTGGGCAGTCTTCTCGAACAGGCCCTGCGGATAGTACTCAACGACGATGCAGATTTTAGTCAGGCGGGGACCGTACTCGTGGAAGGTTACCGAACCGTCGAGATGCCCCTTCTGGCCTGTGGACGTCCAGATGATGCGGTCATCCGGAACCATTTCCTTAATCGTCGCATCCCAGGTCCGGTGGGAAAGGAACACCTGGCCCTTGAATTTGACCGTGCCCTCCTCCTGCGAATGTTCGACATTCTCGACCTTCTTCATGAAGTCCGACCAGTCTTCGAACTGGGTCCACTGGTTATATGCCACAGTGACCGGCACGCCGACGTCGATCCATTCGACGAGGTTGACCAGCTTCTGGCTCTTGCTGCCGCTGCCTCCACCGCCGGTGAAGACGTCTTTCACCTTGTCCTTGATGCCGGAAAAGACACCACCGATGGCACCCTTTGCGGGGCTTTCACCCTTCGCCATGGCCTTTGCCCCACCGGAGGCGGCCTGGCCTTTCAACGAGCCGCCATTCTCGCCGAAGTCGGTAATCTTGCCTGTCAGCTCCTCGACCTTGCCGGAAGCCTTGCCCAGCGTGCTGTTGATCAGCGACTTTCCGTAGTCCGCGGCTGTGTCTTTGAGGCTGCCGAGCGGAAGCTTATCCGCAAGCGAGCCGGAAGTGGATTTATCGGCCATGACATCTGCTCCTTACTTGGACGACGACTTGCGGGTGGTGGTTTTGCCGGTGGAACTGCTCTTCGAGGAGCTGCCCGCACCGGTGCTCTTCTTCGCCGTGCCGCCCGTTGTCTTCGCGGCAGCTTTGCCAGCAGACTTTGCCGGCGCCGCTGCCTTCCGGCCGGTGGAGGTGCCGGCTTTCGCCGCTTTGGTCGCGCGTGAAGTGCCACTCGGCCGCTTGGAGCCCGCCGCGCTTGCTGCAGTGGATGTGGCCTTGCCCGCAGTGTCTTCGGCCTCGTCTGTCGCTTCTTCAGCCGTGTCGCCGGCTTCGTCGGCAGTTTCGTCGGCTTCGTCGGCAGTTTCGTCGGCCGTATCGGTGGTGTCGTCTACGGTTTCCTCGGCCTGGTCCTCGGGAGCCTCATCGCCGGTCTCCTCACCCTCGTCCTCCTCATCCGAGGACCCCTTCTGGCCGAGGTCCGGGACGCTGCCCTGCAGGTCGGTCAGCTTCTGGGTGCGGTTCTGCAGATTCGTGTTAACGGATTGGATGCCCCGTGTTGCGCCCGCAATGGCCGCGCCCCTGGCGGCTTCTACGAGCTGGCCGGTGAGCTGGTCCATCAACTTCTTCGCCTCCGGCGACGACTTGACGAGCTCGCTCACCTGGCCCATCAGTTCACCCCTATTGCTGCTGAGTTGCTTACCGGCAATCGCGCTGGCCAGTGTCAGGGCGAGTTTCGCTTTCTTCGTCCGCCCGAGCAGATATCCGCCCAAGAGGATTGCTGCGAATTTTGCCTTGTCGTCCATGAGGTGCCCTCCCAATAGTTTGTTTCGGTGCATCCCTCCTCTACGGATACACCAAGCATGCTTAGAATCTAGCGTGTCACAGATGAATAACGCTAGGGGCAGATCCGCCCCGGGAGTTTCCTGTGAGTTTGCTGGATGAGCTAACGCACCGGCCGATGTGACTTATGATGCGTCTTTCGTCAGCTTCGTTTACCCAGTAAGCCCCTCCTTGATACCGGAAATCGCGCCTCTGACCGCACCCTTGGCGCCGCTGTGGATGACGGCGTCTTTCAGGTCCATTGGAGCCGTACCACCTACTTGCGTCAGGTCCAGGCGGTTTGTGGCCTCGGCGAAGCGCAGATAGGTGTCCACGCTGGAAATCACCACACGTGCATCGATTGTGAGCATTTCGATGCCGATAACCGAAACACCGACGTAAGCATCAATCACCAGCCCCTTGTCGAGGATCACCTCCACGACGTCGGCCAGCGAACTCGATTGCGGCCGGTCCACGTACCCGCTCCGTGATTGCGCCATTGTGGACAAATGCCCTTCCGTATGTGCCGGTTCTTTGTCGTCATCGTACTCTTGCCAAGTAGCCTTAGTAAGAGCCAGCTTTGGTACGCGTCGAGAGTCAGGAGTAAAGCGTGAATGATCGAGGGCAAAAGACGGACAAGGACTTCCACGAGGCCGTCAACCGCAGATTGGAGGACGATTCCGAGGAGGCAAGGAAGAATTCCGGTGATGGCGCCGATGCGTTCCGGCAACAGCGGGACGAGGACGAAGACTCCGTACTGGAAGAGGAAAAAGACGAGGGCACCCCGGTCAAGCCGGACAACAGTTAACCACTGTTCGGGCGTGGGATAGTTAGGATCGGAACGCCGTCCTTTCCTTCCGGACATACGACGGCGACCGTTGCCGCCGTCGTCGCCACCGGCTTTATTGTCGGCCGGCTGTGGGTCTGGATTGCTGGGTCTGCATTTTCATCCTGATGATGCTCAGCCGCACCTATGGATCCGCCCCGAGGCAGTCGGCAGCACCGGCGCGATCAGTAAGGCGGCAGACAAACGCGAGTCAGCGGAATCATGCTGGCCTCACAGCGTGCACAGTCGGAGCGTAGGTCAGCTCCTGGATGTCTCCATCCAGGATTCGGGAATCAACCAATTCGAGGTCGAAATCTTCGGCGCCCTGGAAGATCGGTTCCAGACCGGTGATCCCCGTTATAACGGGGAAGAGCGTCACCTGGACCCGGTCAACGAGGCCCGCTGCCATAAGAGCGCGGTTCATCGACAGGCTCCCAATCGATCGAAGCGGAACTTCGGACTCCTGCTTGAGCCGGGAGACGACGTCGACGGCGTCGCCGCGCATAACGGTCGCATTCGGCCAGGGCAGCGGTTCATTCGAGGCCATGGAGTTGGAGACGACGATCTTCGGCAGTTCACTCATCCGGGCCGCCCAGGCGTCGAACTCCACCCCCTCGAGGACGAAGTCGGCGAACTGGCGGTACGTGACGGGACCGAACACCATGAGCTGGTCCTCGGCGTAGAGGCGGGCGCGATGGTCGAGCAGCTCGGGGCCTTGCTTGCCCCAATAACCGCCCCAATCGCCGTCGTGCGAGCCGTAGCCGTCCAGAGTGCTGAAGACATCGAAGGTGTAGCTTGTCATTGGTGTCACCTCGATGTTTATTATGCTCCCGTATTTGACCGGTGGCCATCTTGCCCAGTTGACATCGAAGCTCAGCCCCTCATCGATGGCGGTCTCGATCCCGGGCTCAGCCCTCGCGCTTCTCACGGCGGGTTCCGCCACCGGCAGCGGCCCAGATGACCAATGCAACGCCGGCGATCACGGACCCCAGCCCGCCCGCGGACATATCGCCAATCGAATCGACGTAGCCGATATGAATGGACTGAGGCATGTACTGTTCACCGATCCATTCGACGAATTCCCACAATGCGCCGAAGGCAAGCCCAAAGGCGGCGGTCAAAACCACCAGGGCAACCCGGCTGTGCTTCAACGTATGGTCATGCATATCGTGCACCACCCGCACTCGGGCCAGGACCAGATAAACCGCTGCGGCGATCGCCCCGTTGGTGATCAAGTGGACCACCCAGTCCCACCACGGAATGGCCTCGTACCAGCCTGCCGCACCACTCCAGGTGGCCAGCAGCACGGTGATGCAGTACGCCGCATCGAACGGCCGCGGCAGGTGGAAGATCCGCGGCACAAGCAGCCCGAGGAACGCGATGGAAAACCGGACAATGTCGCCGGGATCCATCCAGAGCACCGCCGCGACGATACTCAAAAGCCCCGCAAACCGCACCAGGTCCGCAATGATGCCCGACGCTTTCTGCCAACCCTTTAGTCCGGAATCAACCACGGTGCCGCACCTGCAAGCCCACCGTCGTCGTCATGCTTTCTCCTTATCTATTTGGCAGTTCCCCAATAGCTCGATGAGGCACTCCTGGATCTGCAAGCGGGTGCAGTCCGATCAACACAATTAGACTTCGACGGACTCGTCGGATGAGTTGCCTTTTTGCCACGGCCATCTGCCAGTAATTTCCAGTTCGAGGGAGAAGCTTAGGAAGGTCCGGATCAGCACGATCAGGCCGAGCATCACGACGTTCTCAAAGTTAAAAGCGACAATGACGGTCCGGATGATGTCCGCCGCGACCAGGAATTCCAGCCCCAGCAGGATCGATCGGCCGAGAACGCGCCGATACGGGCCGTATACGGAGGTTTCCTTGCGCAGCAACCTTTTCAGCGCAACGTAGGTGGCAAAGATGGCGCCCAGGATGATGACGGCGATCCCTGCGGCTTCAACCCCCTTGACCACCACTTCTACGATTCCTTTGAAGTCCATTCAAGCTCCTCCGCTTCACTACGAGCAGCTCAAGCGGACGGTGCTCCGGCTGCTCGGCTGCCGCACCCATGGATAACCGTAAGCATGCTTTCCTTCAAGCATATCCTTGGCGTGTCACCCGGTCCCGATAAGTAACGAATCGCGATTGGACACATATTATAAGCATGCTTATTGTTATCTACGGTGCTGATCTTTCGGCCTGGCTCCCCCGGCCGAAAGGATTACCTGTTGTCTACCCACGACCCCTACTGACTATCCCGTACCCGAAAACCGTTTCATAACAAGGAGAGTCCCACCATGATCGGATTTATTGTCGCCGGACTCATCATCGGCGCTCTCGCACGACTGTTTAAACCCGGCAAACAGAACCTTGGCTGGATTGCTACATTATTGCTCGGTCTGGCCGGGTCAGTAATCGGCGGTCTTATTGCCAATCTCCTGGGCACTGGGCAGATTTTTGAGCTTAACGTCCTCGGCTTTATAGTCGCCGTCATTGCGGCGATCGCCCTGATCGGAGTCGCTGAGGGTTTGGTCGGCCGTCGCAAGATCAGGCGCTGACCCTGCCTGCGTTGGCGGCCCGCCATTGCGAGCGGGCCGCCAGTTGCATTTAATTCCCGGCGCGCATGACCTGCAACATCACGTCATGGATATGGGTGTTCTCGTAGACACCGGTCAGCAGCGACGCGCCGGGTCCTATGCGGTCAGAGGAACGTCGACGGCGGCGTGGCCGCCGGTGGTCCAGTCCACCATGAACTCCTGGTCGGAGTTTCCAACGGGCAGCGGACCGTCCTCGGCTGAGAGACCCTCACCGGATTCGTCGGGTTACTCCTCGGAATCCGGCGCCTCGATGGTCATGCCGCCGGTCTGGTGATCACCGACGACGATCACGAGTGTTTCACCGTCCTTTTCGGCGAACGCTTTCGCGAGCGCCACGGACTTGTCGAACTCGATGCCGGACTTGATGGTCAGCTCGGCGTTGTTGACATGGCTCATCGCATCGGTTCCTTCTTCCTCAACCATCAAAAAGAAGCCCTCGGCGTGGGATTGCCTAGGTAGTGTCTGGCCCCCAGACGGACGAAGCGGGATGACCGGAACCAGCCCCCGTGGGGTCGCGCGCCGGTCGTGCCCTCTTCCTCCAGAATCAAGACTGTCCAACCCCAACACGAGTGTCAAGAGTCACAGTTGTGACGGTGTAGCGTGGCTGGCATGGCGGCATATTCGTCCCGGTCCAATACCTCGGCCAGACCACCAACGAAGGCATCTGGTCTGCTCTATGGCCTAGGCTTTGGCGGTTTTATTGACGGCATCGTTCTTCACCAGATCCTGCAGTGGCATCACATGGTGAGTGACGTGCATGAATATCCGGTCAACACAGTAGCCGGGCTGCAAGTGAACGTCCTGGCGGACGGATTTTTCCACGTCGTCACATGGTTCCTGGTTTTGGCAGGTTCTATTGCCGCCATCTTTGCCTGGCGTCAAGGCCGACTGGCACCCAACTGGAGCTTCCATTTCGGGCTTTTACTCATGGGCTGGGGCATCTTCAATGTGGTGGAAGGACTCATCGACCATCACATCCTCCAGGTCCATCACGTACGGGACGATCTTGGAGGACCACTTGCCTGGGATATCGGCTTCCTGGTCTTCGGCGTGCTCCTCATTGTCGGCGGATGGCTTCTTCACAAGCGTGGCCTGCGCGCCCTCGAACGGCGCTCCGACAGGTCAATTCACCGTTGAAATTCTCCTGTACGGCTCCATTGCCCGTTAACTGGGCTCGCGGGCCGGCTCGTGGGTATGGGAATCGCCGTCGTGGCTGTGGAAATGGCTTTTCCCATCCTCGTCGGCGTGGAAATGCGGAGCCATCGGTCCTGGATCAGTCGGGGTGTGCTCTCCGTTCACGTGCCGGGCATGCATCCAGCGCACCCAGGCACAGAGCTTCTGCACGGTATCCTCCTGCTTCCGGGACAGCGCCAGCACCGGTGCGCCCTCCCTCGCCGCGGTGGCATCCTTGACCATCTGTTCCACGTCGACGTCCACGTATTCGGCCAGGTCGATTTTGTTGACCACAAGCAGGTCGGCGCGCGCGATCCCCGGTCCGCCTTTGCGTGCCACATCACCTCCGCCGGCGACGTCGAGCACGAAAATCTGCGCATCGACCAAGGCAGGTGAGAATGTGGCGGTGAGGTTGTCGCCTCCACTTTCGACGAACACGATGTCCAGTGGTGCGAAGTCCTGTTCCAGGTCTTCGACGGCGATCAGGTTCATCGTGACGTCGTCGCGGATGGCGGTGTGCGGGCAGGCGCCGGTTTCCACCGCACGGATTCGCTCGCTGGGCAGCACTCCCGCTGAACGCAGGAAACGGGCGTCCTCGTCGGTGTAAATGTCGTTGGTGATCACACCAATATTGAGTTCACCCGCCAGATTTCGACACAGCGTCGCAATGACGGAACTCTTTCCGGTCCCGACCGGGCCCGCGATGCCGAGCCGAAGGGAACGGGTCTTTGCTGGTTCGTGATTGTCGGGCATGGTCTCCTCATTTTCACTCGTGCACTCATGGTTGCTGTTTCGGTCAGGAAGCAAATAGGCGCACATTCTGGACAGCATGATGTTCGGCAGCAATATCCAACAGCGGGGCTCCGGCGGCAGGCAGCTCGGCCGGAGGCGCTCCAGTGTGCGAGGCAGCTTCAGCGGCCAACTTGTCCAACAGCGGAGTCAGGTGTGCAAGGGCGGCGTGGGCCGTGAATGGATCCAGGCTGAGTAGCTTCACAGCGGCAGCGGCCGGCCCTGCGACCGCCTCATGCAATACGGCCAGGGCGGCATCGTGGGGCGTCAGGTCGAATGCTGCAGCCGCCGCGCCGAAGACAATCGGCTGGTGTGGTGTACGCCCGAGTTCTTTCAAGTGCGGATGCGGCCGGATCGCCGTCGCCGTGCGCAGCAGTTGGCGCCCGAGGGAGCGCGAGACTTCCCGGAGCGCAGTCGAGGGGATGCGGGCATCGAGCTCCGAGTCGAGTCCGTGCAGCCTTGGCAGCTCTCCGTCTTTACAGGCAGCGCATGCGGCAGCGGCGAAAGAGCCGGCAACGAGTCCAGCGGTGGCGGCCCGTCCGGTCAGGAACAACTCCAGACTCTCGGCACCGTCGATGCACTGGGTGCGGATTATCGCTTCCAAGCCGCCGGAGTGCGCGTAGCCGCCGGCGGGCAGTCGTCCGTCGGCCAGCAGCAGGAGCGCAGCAGCGTTAGCGGGCATCGTGAGTACTGGAAGTTTTGTGCTCCCTGAGACTTAGCAACACACCAACCGCCTTAGTGCCGGACCTGCGCTTTCGAGTCACGTTACACCGGGACCACAGGAAGGGGTAGAGCAACGGCGCTGCATCAGTATGGACTCCGCCAGCGTGTCCCGCCGGTAATGGCCGCAGCGGTCGGCATAGGCTACGCCCGAGTTCTTTCAAGTGCGGATGCGGCCGGATCGCCGTCGCCGTGCGCAGCAGTTGGCGCCCGAGGGAGCGCGAGACTTCCCGGAGCGCAGTCGAGGGGATGCGGGCATCGAGCTCCGAGTCGAGTCCGTGCAGCCTTGGCAGCTCTCCGTCTTTACAGGCAGCGCATGCGGCAGCGGCGAAAGAGCCGGCAACGAGTCCAGCGGTGGCGGCCCGTCCGGTCAGGAACAACTCCAGACTCTCGGCACCGTCGATGCACTGGGTGCGGATTATCGCTTCCAAGCCGCCGGAGTGCGCGTAGCCGCCGGCGGGCAGTCGTCCGTCGGCCAGCAGCAGGAGCGCAGCAGCGTTAGCGGGCATCGTGAGTACTGGAAGTTTTGTGCTCCCTGAGACTTAGCAACACACCAACCGCCTTAGTGCCGGACCTGCGCTTTCGAGTCACGTTACACCGGGACCACAGGAAGGGGTAGAGCAACGGCGCTGCATCAGTATGGA
>NZ_KI914641.1:7800-32646 GCF_000520495.1 Arthrobacter sp. H14 | reverse complement strand
GACGAACAAGAGCCTGCCGACGAGTCGCCGGCCGAATTGGATGGGCAGTTATCCATCAACGATTACCTCATTGAACTCGGTGAGGAACCGGTCCTGAAAATCATCGTGACTGAACCGACCGACGAGGAAATTGCGGCGTTCTTCGAAGACGAAGCCAACAATCAGTAGCCAACAGTCCGCCGCCGCGCGCGCCTTTCCCGGATGAACGGGTCCAAGACTATTGGGGCGACAGTTATGGCACCAGGCGGTAGCCGACCCCGGGTTCGGTGATGAGATGGCGTGGGTTGGCGGGATTTGGTTCCAGTTTCCGCCGCAGCTGGGCGATGTAGACACGCAGGTAGTGGGTTTCGCGGTCCAAATGAGGCCCCCGGATTTCCAGCAGCATTTCACGGCGACCGACGACGTCCCCGGGGTGGCGGGCGAGGATTTCGAGAAGCTGCCATTCCGTTGGGGTGAGGCGGACCTCGTTTCCGTTACGGCTGACGCGGCGGCGGGCAAGGTCGACAGTGAACGAAGCCGTCTCCACGACCGGCGCCGTGGTGGCAGGCTGCCCCGACGTCCCCGGGGTGGCGGGCGAGGATTTCGAGAAGCTGCCATTCCGTTGGGGTGAGGCGGACCTCGTTTCCGTTACGGCTGACGCGGCGGCGGGCAAGGTCGACAGTGAACGAAGCCGTCTCCACGACCGGCGCCGTGGTGGCAGGCTGCCCACGTCGTTCAGCAGCGCGCAACCGGGCCAGCAGTTCATCCATTCCGAACGGTTTGCTGACGTAGTCGTCGGCGCCGGCATCGAGGGCCTCGACTTTGTCGTCGCTGGTCTGCCGGGCGGACAAAACAACCACTGGAACCTGGGACCAACCACGCAGCGCCCGCAGCACATCGAGTCCATCCAGGTCTGGAAGGCCCAGGTCGAGTACGACGACGTCGGGATGCCCCTTTGCCGCCAAGTCCAATGCAGCGGCGCCGCTTAGGGCGACATCGGCGTCGTAATGGCGGGCACGAAGAGTGATTGCCAGCGCCCGGGCGAGGGCAGGTTCGTCTTCCACGATAAGGACGCGGGTCATGGCCACTCCTCGGCTACGATCTTGAGATTGAAGACCATGGTGAGGCCTCCGCCGGGAGTGTCTTCGGCATCAAGGGTTCCACCGTTCGCCTCGGTAAAGCCACGTGCGACTGCGAGGCCAAGACCAAGGCCATGTCCATCGGGTGCATCGCCGAGCCGTTGGAAGGCATGGAACATATCTTCCCTCTTGTTCTCAGGAACGCCGGGACCACGGTCGGCCACTCTAAGCACCAGCGAAGTTCCAGCGTATCCGGCCGCGACGAGCACAGGTTCCGCATCCGGGGCATGACGGACGGCGTTTTCGACAACGTTGGCAACGGCCCGTTCAAGTAACCCAGCGTCCGCATTAACCAATGGCAAGGTCTCCGGGACATCAATGACCACACGTCCAGCGGGAATTGCCGACAGGGCCCGGGGAACTACTTCATCCAATGCAACCGGGGCGAGCCGGGGAACGACGGCCCCAGCGTCGAGGCGGCTCATATCCAGAAGGTTATCGATCAAGGCTTTCAGTTGATCGGCGGACTCCTCGATACCGGCCAGTAGATCGGCCTGGTCGGCCGGTGTGAGTTCGTACAGATCCGACCTCAGGCTGCTGACACTCGCTTTGACCCCGGCCAGTGGAGTGCGCAGGTCGTGCGATACCGCGGCGAGCAGGCTGGCGCGGATAGCCGTCCTCTCCCGTTCCTGCCGATTGTTGCGGGACTCGGCACGCAACCGGTCCCGTTCAATCAGCGCCCCGGTTTGGGATGCCATGGCGGTCGCGATGCGCAAGTCTTGTGCTGAAATCGGGCGGCCGCGCAAAGCCAGAACCATTCCAGTACCGACCGGGATTGTTGTGTCAGCCTCCTCGGGGCTTTGAGGCGGGTTGGATCCGGCGTGGCCGTGTGGCGCCCACGATCCGCTGGCCAGATGTTCGAGCAGGGCCGCCGAGGAGAAGTTAAACATTTCCCGTACCTGTTCGAGGAGGGCCGACGCCGCGTTGTCACTTTGCAGAACTGATCCGGCGAGCGTGGCAAGCGTATCGGCCTCGGTCCTCGCATGGGCTGCTTGCCGTGACCGGCGGGCCGCAAGATCCACCACTGCCGAAACCGCCGCGGCGACGCTGACAAGAACGATGATCGCCAGGACGTTCGCGGGCTCGTTGATGGCCCACGTATGGAGCGGATCCGTGAACCAGTAATTCGCCAGCAGTCCACTGGCAGACGCCGCGAAGATGGCCGGCCAGAGCCCGCCGACCAGTGCTATGCCAACCGTCAACGCCAGGAAGAGCATTAATACGTTCGGTAGGCCTTGTTGGCCTTGGTGAAAATATAGGACAGCACCCAACAGCGGTGGTCCTGCGACGGCGAGTGCCCATCCGGCAGTCAATCGGGCTCTGGAGGGAGGTCCCCGCGCCGGTGGCCGTCTCCTTCCACGGCCGGCGTGTTCGTGAGTGACGATGTGCACGTCAATGTCCCCGCAATCGCGGACCACTTCCCGACCCACCCCTGGGGAGATCGCCGCCGAGAGCCGGCTGCGCCTGCTGGCACCGAGGACAATCTGGCTGGCGTTTATGCCCCGTGCGAAGGTCAGAATAGCTGAGGTGATGTCGTCGCCGACGACGGTGTGCCAGGTACCGGACAGCGACTCCACGAGCGCTCTCTGGTGCGCGAGCGTAGTTGGCAGGGCATCAGCCATGCCATCGCTGCGGGATACGTGCAGTGCCAACAGTTGTCCACCTTGAGCACGTTGAGCGATCCTCGCACCACGGCGGATCAACGCGTCTCCCTCCGGCCCACCGGTCAGCGCAACGAGGACGCGTTCCCGTGCAGGCCAAGGCGAATCGATGTCATGCTCGATGCGGTATTTTTCCAGTGCATCATCGACACGATCAGCTACCCACAGCAGAGCCAGTTCCCGCAGCGCGTTCAGGTTGCCGAGCCGGAAGTAATTCGTCAATGCGGCGTCAATCTTCTCCGCTGAGTACACGTTGCCGTGGGCCAGCCGTCGCCGAAGCGCCTCCGGGCTCATATCGACGAGCTCTATCTGGTCGGCGCGGCGCACCACAGCATCCGGTACTGTCTCCTGCTGTGGAATGCCGGTGATGGATTCGACGACGTCGTTAAGTGACTCCAGATGCTGCACATTCATGGTGGTGACGACATCGATACCGGCTGCGAGGATCTCTTCGATGTCCTGCCACCGCTTGAAATTGCGGGAACCAGGGACGTTGGTGTGGGCCAGCTCGTCTATCAAGGCCACCGATGGAGCACGGGCGATCACTGCCTCGACGTCCATCTCCCCGGATTCGATACCGTTGGCGGTGCCTGTCCGTCGGGTCACCACTTCCAGTCCGTCGAGCAGTGCTTCGATGGGAGTTCGGCCATGAGTTTCGACGAAGCCTATGACAATATCGTTGCCACGTTCATGCCGCCGATGGCCCTCGCTCAGCATGGCGTATGTTTTGCCGACTCCAGGTGCCGCCCCCAGATATACCCGCAGGCTTCCACGGTGCACGTCCACCATCGCCTCACTCTCTGTTATCGCTGCATCCATAGAACCACTGAAGGCGCTCCATTGGCGGCCCAGGCTCCACATTCATACGGAATCCAGACGCCTGTCATGTCTTCGAAGTCGGGAAATCAGCGTCGATGCCCGCAGGAGCGTGCCCCGTCCGGGATCCGTCAGGAACCGCACCAGGACCGTCAGGATTCCATCAATATCGGCCAAAACCGGTGATGCGGAGAGGAACATTGACATCAAAGGTCCATTTCGAAAATGTGAGGTGGGAACGGTGAGATCTTCGGAGGTAATGCGGCTGCTGGGAATTGTCCTGGCGGTTCTGGTGTGCGCCTTTCTTGCTCTCGGCATAGCCGGTTTGGTCCTGGAGTTGTCCGCATGGATCGTGGTGTTGGCTTTCCTGCTGGCAGCCTGTTGTGGAATAGGCGCCATCGCGGCCCTGCGTACAGATGATCGTTGGTAGTACCACAATGCAATCAGTGGGCTTGCTGTTGCGGCGGTTCTTCAAGCGGTTCGAACCCCGTCACCCGGCTCAGTTCATCGTGCTCGGATTTGCCGGAGCCATCGCCGCTGGAACGGCACTGCTGCTGCTTCCAGTCTCGAAAGCAGGCAACGGGGGCGCGACGTTCATCGAAGCATTGTTTACCGCCACGTCCGCCGTCTGCGTCACCGGACTGATCGTCGTCGACACACCCGTCTACTGGACCCCGTTTGGCCACGGCATCATTCTGATAATGATCGCAGTCGGTGGTTTCGGCATCATGACTTTCGCCTCTCTGCTGGGCGTGCTGCTGTCGCGGAAACTGGGCTTGGTATCCCGTGTCTCGACGGCGGCCGAGACTAAGAGTGTCGGTTTCGGAGATGTGAAACAGGTCGTGCTGGGAGTCCTGAAAATCAGCCTGATCATTGAAGCCCTCACTGCGGCCGTCCTGACCGCGCGCTTTTACATCCGTTATGAAGAAACATGGGGAGATGCGCTGTGGCTCGGTATCTTCCATTCCGTCTCCGCGTTCAATAACGCCGGCTTCGCCCTCTACAGCGACAGCCTCATGCGCTTCGTCGGTGACCCATGGATCTGTTTACCGATCGCAGCAGCCGTGATCCTCGGCGGACTCGGGTTCCCTGTCCTGTTCGAACTGCGCCGCCGGTACCGGGTCCCCCGGCACTGGTCCATGAACACCAAACTGGTGATCAGTGGAACGGTCGCACTGTTGTTTATCGGCACCATTTTCATCTCGGTGATTGAGTGGAACAACCCTGCCACGATGGGCCGCCTCCCAACCCAGGACAAAGTCCTGGCGGGCTTCCTCCAATCGGTGCTGACCCGCACGGCCGGATTCAACAGCCTCGACATCACCGCGATGCACCCGGTTACCTGGCTGGGGATGGACATTCTCATGTTCATCGGCGGTGGCCCGGCAGGTACCGCCGGTGGGTTGAAAATCACCACCTTCGGCGTACTGTTCTTCATCATGTACGCCGAAATCCGTGGTGAAACAGCCGTCAACGTTTTCGGAAAGCGCCTCTCCCGAGCAGTGCACCGCCAAGCGCTCACCATTGTGTTGCTCTCCGTCGGGCTATTGGCGCTTTCAACAATGGCCCTGATGCTGATCACTGAATTGCGCCTCGACCGCGTTCTCTTCGAAGTCGTCTCAGCCTTCGCCACCGTGGGAATGTCCACCGGAATCACCGCCGCCATCCCCAGCAGCGGCCAACTGATCCTCGTCATGCTGATGTTCGTCGGCCGTCTCGGGCCGATCACCTTCGCCACAGCCCTGGCATTGCGGCACCGCCCGCGCCTCTACGAGTACCCCAAGGAAAGGCCGATCATTGGCTAGCAGATCACCCGTATTCACCCGCCGTACCCCGGAACGACTGGCCGAGGCGGATTCCGTCGTCGTCATAGGTCTGGGCCGGTTCGGCAAAGCTCTCGCACTGGAGCTTGAAGAGGCTGGAACGGAAGTGCTGGGAATCGACGCCGACGAGGCAATAGTCCAATCTCTCAACGGGCAATTAACCCACGTCGTCCGCGGCGACTCCACTCAGGAAGACGTCCTGCGCCAGCTTTCAGTGCCCGGGTTCGACCGGGTTGTCGTAGGAATCGGAACGAATCTGGAAGCCAGCATCCTCACCACATCGAACCTGCTCAAATTCAAAAACCCAACGATCTGGGCCAAAGCCACCAGTGATACGCATGGCCAGATCCTTGAACAGCTCGGGATAACCAACATCATTTTTCCCGAGCAGGACATGGGCCGTCGGGTCGCCCACCTGGTACGGGGCGCGCTGCTCGACTATGTCGAGTTCGAAGACAACTTCGCCATGGTCAAGACCAGCCCTCCACTCGTTTCCCAAGACCGGCCGCTCGGAGTGACAGAAATTCGCCGCAAATACGGCATTACCATTGTGGCGGTAAAAAGGGCCGGCGGAGAGTGGGACTACACCACCGCCCAAACAGTCCTCTACGACGACGACACCATCATCGTTGCCGGGCCCACCAAGAAGACCGAAGAATTCAGCCTGTTACCCAAATCCTGAATGCAGACGCCGGGTTCGGCATAGGCTCGAAGTATGGACAACGAGATGCGGCGCTGTGGGTGAGCACGTTCCCGCGACGCTGGCCGAACCCATCGAAGTCGTCTGCTCCAACGGCTGAGAGACTGGAAGCAATCAGAACTATGTCCTCTTAGCACCTTAATGGTCGGGGGCGATTGGAAGGAAGCACGGATGCGGGTATTGATTGTTGGTGCGGGAGCTACCGGAGGCGCCTTTGGAATCCGGCTACAGGAAGCGGGCAAGGACATCACGTACCTTGTTCGTACGGAACGCCAGCGACTCCTGCAAAGGGATGGTCTGCGCTTCCTCGCCCCGGACGGCGACCGGACGCATGCCGTTACAGCAGTCACCAGCATCACTGAGGGCGATCACTATGACCTGGTGGTGATTGCGGTGAAAGCACCAGCACTCAAGGGGATCCTCGAGACTGTCCGCCCGGCAATCGGCGACAAGACACTGATTTTGCCGTTCCTTAACGGCCTTGACCATATTGATCTGCTCGAGGACGTATATCCAGGACAGGTTATCGGCGGTCTCGTGAAAATCGTCGCCATGGTCGACGAAGCCGGTGCCATCCGGCAGATGGCACCACTTTCCACAATGACCGTCGGGGCGCTGACCGGCGACCCGCTTCCCGACTCCCTCAAGGAAACCCTCGATGTTCCCGGCATGCCCCCGCCCATTACGAACACGGTAATGCAGCAACTCTGGGAAAAGTGGGCGTTCATCAGCGCGGCAGGAGCAATCACCTGCCTGCTGCGCAACAATGTGGGCGCAATCCTCGAAGCAGGAGGCGGACCCCAAATCCTGCAAGCCATCGCCGAAACCGAAAACGTTGCGGCAGCAGCCGGCTACCCGGTGAGCGAGCCCGGGCATCAGCAGAGCCTGAATATGCTGACTGCTCCGGGGTCTACGTTCACCTCTTCGCTTTACCGCGATCTGCAAAGCGGGCAAGCAGTCGAAGCCGAGCACCTTCTCGGCTCCCTCGCGGCCCGCGCACGAACCCTAAACGTCGATACGCCGTTCTTGGACCTCGCCGTGGCCCAGGTGCGGGCTCACCACATCAACCCCACCGGAGGAGGAATCTTCGAGCCAGCCTCTGCCTGAAGCATGTTCAGCAGGGCGTCCCGCTTCCCCTGGTACGCACGCATCTAACTGGACTGCAGGCTCTGGTCCGTACTGATGATCTTCGGGACAATCTTGACGTAGGCCACCATACCGATGAGTTCCACTAACGTCTGGGTAACGACGACGAGGGGTACCAAGGCGAGCGGCTCCGGAAGGGCGAGGGCCAGCGGGAGTACGACCAACGAGTTTCGTGTCGCGCCACTGAAAATCACGGCCTTCGTACTTCCGGCGTCAAGCTGCCCTATTCGCGACGCTGCCATGCCCAGCGGAACCATCACCACGAGGAACGCAGCATAAATGGGGATAACCGACAGCAAGGATCCAATCCGGTTCCCGACGCTGACAATCTGTGACCCAACGACGACAGCCAGCGTCAGCATCATCAAAGGAACCATCAGCCCTTCCATCATCGTCATCACGGAACCGCCAGCGCTTGCCCGCTTCGCCCATTGTTGCGTGAGTGCGGCCAGCACAAGCGGGATGATGATCAACAGGACAAGCGCCTCGACGAAGGGCCCGGGTTCAATCGCCGAAACCAGCTCGGGGCCAACAAAGACCAGCAGGTATAAGGGCAACAGCAGCATCTGCGTCAGCATCAACAGCGGTGCAGCAGCAAGAAGCCGATCGCTTGAGCCGCCAGCCAATCCCGAGAACACGATCACATAATCAATACAGGGGGTCAGCAGCACCATCAGCATCCCGATCAGCAGGGCCCGATCATCTGCGATGAACCGCGACAGCCCAAAAACAACGCCCGGTACGACAACGAAATTCAGGACGAGAACGGTGGCCATGAACCGGACATCGCGTACCGCCTTACCGATCGAAGCAAACGGGATACCCAGGAAAGTCGCAAACAGCAGAAGCCCCAGGGCGGGGTTGATTGCCTGCTCAAGGGGTACGGACGAGGCAGGAACCAGCCAACCAAAAACCGCTCCCGCGACAATGGCCAACAGGTAAAGGCCGATCTGGCGCCGTTCCACCGCTTTGATCACACGCGTTATTCCCACGCCTCAAGCCTAGGCCGGTACGCATGCAGCACCGGAACATACCGAAGTACCCCGGCACCACCATGAAAGTGTCGTCTCAGCTATTCTCCCGTAATGCGATGCCCCAACCAGATCGGGCTGCAAGGAGAAACGACGCCGTCCAAAAGCTCCTCTACCGGGATCCCCTGGACCTCCGGAAGAACCAGACTCTCGACGTCGGAAGCCTCCGCCGAATCGCGCTCGGCGGTGAGCAACCACAGGACGGCAAGGCTGTTTTGCAGGCCCATGCCACCGGATCCGCGTACAAGGTTGATGCGGGCCAGAACCAGATAGACGGTGCCCGCCACAGCGCCGTTCGTGGTGAAATGCACGACGTCGTCCAGCCACTGGATCTGTTGGTACCAGGCTTCGACGGCGGCCCAGGTGGCGAACATCAAGGTGACGCAGAAAAGGGCGTCGAACGGGCGCGGAATCAAAGTCAGCCGGGGCACCAGCAGCGCGAGGAACACGACTGCGAACAACGCGATTTCTCCCCTGCCCATCCACGCGATCGCGGTAAAGAGGCTCACCACCGCCGCGAACCGCATCAGGTCCGCCACAACACCGCAGGCCCCGTGCGACGCCGGCCAGTTCCGTTCTGCGCCGCAGCGCACCGGTGGTTCCAGCTTCTCGTCCGCTTTCATGGCATTTGTCCCTCCGTTAGGTTGTGCCGGTAAGAACCGATTGGCTGGAGAAGAACAAGACGAATGAAGACGACGTCAAGAATGTCCGCATTGCAGCGGCGGATCTGGAATCGGCCGAGTTCGAACGCGATCATGCGTCCCTGAATCGTTGAAAGGACTGAGGGTCGTCACTGCGTAGACTGGAGATACATATTTACAACGTGGGAGCTCATTTTGTGCGGCATCGTCGCAGTTCATCGTACAGATTCGCCAGCAGTGTCGGCAGCAGATATATCGGCCGGCGAGAGGATGTTGGATCGAATCATCCACCGCGGGCCGGATGGGCGGGCCTCCCGGCAAGTGGGACAAACCTTCCTCGGCCATAACCGGCTCTCGATCGTCGATCTGCCCGGCGGGAACCAACCGATCGGTTCAGACCATGGCCACTGGCTCGTCGCCAATGGGGAAATCTATAACCATGCCGAACTCCGCGCCGACAGCACCTACCGGTTCCGCACCGACTCGGACAATGAGGCGGTCCTCGCAGTAGCCCTGCAGCAGGGTATCGACGCCATTGGCGACCTCCGCGGGATGTATGCCTTTGTCATCGCACGTGAGGACGGAACATTCATCGCGGCCCGGGACGAGCTCGGCGTTAAGCCCCTGTACTGGGCCGACGTCGACGGGGCCGTGTATTTCGCCTCCGAGCTGCGTGCCTTCGACGAAAAGATACGCCCGGAAGTTCGCGAGTTCCCTCCCGGGCACGCGTGGTCATCCAGCGAGGGCCTAATCCGCACCAAACGCTATGTGCCACCTGTCCCGGCTCCTGCGGACCGGGCTGAGGCCGTACGCCGCATCCGCGAAACTGTCATTACCGCCGTGCGCCGGAGGATGATGGCTGATATCCCGGTTGGGGTCTTCCTCTCCGGTGGCCTTGACTCGAGCATCGTCGCTGCAGTGATGGCGCGGTACGCGGACAATAAGTGGGGGCCGGTGCGTTCGTTTGCCGCCGGCACCGAGGGCAGCAGCGATCTCATCGCCGCCCGGCGGATCGCAGAGCATCTGGGCCTGGATCACACCGAACGTGTCTACTCTTCGGATGAGGCGGTCAATGCACTTCCCTCCGTCGTCGCCAGTATTGAGTCGTTCGAACCGTCGCTGGTCCGTAGCGCCGTGCCGAACTATCTGCTCGCCGAGACCGCCGCCCAGTCGGTCAAGGTAGTTCTCACCGGCGAGGGCGCCGATGAACTGTTCGCCGGATACGACCATCTTCGCGAAATAGAGGAGTCCCAGTTGCAGGAAGAACTGGAACGCAGCGTCCGCGGACTGCATAACCTCAATCTGCAGCGCTGTGACCGCGTCACCATGGCTCACGGCTTGGAGGCACGTGTGCCGTTCCTGGACCGCGACGTGGTGAACCTCGCCGAGCAGATTCCCATAGCGTGGAGGCTGCCGGGGCTCTACGGGCAGGAGAAGGCGCTGCTCCGCGAAGCGTTCGAGGGCTGGCTGCCGGACGACCTGCTGTGGCGGCCGAAAGAGCAGTTCGGCGATGGAAGCGGAACCGCCGACGTCATGCGTGAACGAGCGACCGATTTTGAGTCTTCTGCGAACTGGCACGAAGAACGTGTCGCCGGACTGGATGCGCCGCGGAGCCGAGAGGAACTTGCCTACCAGCGTCTTTTCGCCGCAGAGCTTGCAGGCATCGACGCGGCCGTGCTGGGAAGGTTTGCCACCGCCTGAGCGATCCGGAGATCACCGCACAATGGAAGCAATAAACGACGTCGACGGCGTCCGGATTTCCTATCGGGAGTTCGGGGAGGGGCCGCCGATCATTCTCGTCCATGGGTCTGCTCTATCCGGTGCGATCTGGCGCGGCCTGGGCTACATCAAAGCCCTGCAGGAGGAGTACCGCGTTGTCACCATTGATCTTCGCGGCCACGGCCGGAGCGGCAAACCGCATGATCCGGAAAGCTACGGTATGGACCGCGTCGTCGGCGATATCTTCGCCGTCATGGATGCGGCCGGCATTTCCGCGGCGCACTACTTTGGCTACTCGTTCGGCGCCAGAATTGGCTTTTCACTGCTGGCCCGCCACGCTGAGCGGATACTGTCCTTCGTCTCCGCGGGCGGCACCTACCTATCCCCCGCGGGACAAATAGAATCGCTCTTTTTCCCCGGCTACGATGCGGCCCTGGCATCCGGCGGCATGCCGGAATTCCTGCGTCAGTGGAGCAGCGTCAAGAACAAAGACATAGATCCACAAACTGCCGCCGCCTTCCTGGCCAACGATCCAGCTGCTCTCCGCGCCTACTTCAGCCGCAGTGAGACGGAGTCAGGCGTCCCGGAGGAAGTCCTTCAATCCATCCCGACCCGTACTTTGCTACTGGCGGGATCCATGGACCGGCTCCGTTACCGGGATTCCGAACGGGCCGCCTCGCTGATGCCGGACGCACAATTCCGCCTGCTGCCGGGCAAAGACCACGAACGCACCCTTCACCCGGCAACTGAGGTCCTGGAACACGTCAGGCCATTCCTCTACTCGTCCGCCCTATAAGACCCGCCGTTCCTCTGACCTTCGTCGCCTTTACCGGAATCCTTCGCGGGCTTGTCCCCCGTGTCGACCGGCCGGGCGGCTGAAGCAGGCCGGGTGTCAGCGACCTCGACGGCGGCGTCCGCCTCCGCTTTCTTCTGCCGCCGCTTGCTCTTGGGACTCGCGCTCAGGCCCCGTCCGGTCTCGTCCAGTGCAGTAGCCCGGTCGGCCTCGTCGACCTCCACTTGGGTAATCACATCATCGTCTTCCGCGTTCCATGCCTTGATCGCGGCCCAGCCCACGGCTGCCACGGGCACAGACAAGATGGCACCGACGATTCCGGCCAGGATGGTTCCGGCAGTCAGCGCGAGCAGGATCACCAGGGCATGCACGCTGAGTGTCCGGCCCATCACAACCGGCTGGAGGAAGTTGCCCTCAAGCTGGTTGACCACAATTACCGCGATGATCACCATGAGCGCTGTGAACGGCCCATTGGCCACCAGCGCAATCAGGGCGGCAAGCACTCCAGCCAGAGTCGCACCCACCAGCGGGATGAAGGCGCCTATAAAAACGATGACGGCCAGCGGCAGCACGAGCGGAACGCCCAGGAAAAAGAGCACAATACCAATGAAGAAGGCATCCACCAGGGCGACAATCGCTGTTCCGCGGACGTAACC
Source organism: Arthrobacter sp. H14 (assembly GCF_000520495.1). Lineage (GTDB taxonomy): Bacteria > Actinomycetota > Actinomycetes > Actinomycetales > Micrococcaceae > Arthrobacter_C. The sequence continues at coordinate 20,542 of NZ_KI914641.1, read as the reverse complement.
GCCGAGCACCTCAAGGCTGCTGTAGCCCACGCGGCGGGCCTTCACCAGCCGCTTGCCCTTGAACGCGCGCAGGATGAAAGCCCAAATCCGCTCGCCGTCCTTGAGGAAGAAGAACAGTATGACCGCCATCAGCAGGGCGCCGGTGATGAAACTCGTCACTGCGCTCAGTCCGGACAAAGCTCCCGCTCCTACCGCGCTGCTTGTCGCAAAATCGACGATGGCGTCCCTTGCCTGCTGGATCTGCTGGTCGCTAATCGGTAAAGGAGCATTCTGAATATAGTTATAGACCTGATTGAAGCCTTCTGTGGCGCGGCGGGCGAGCTCAGCCGCCTGGCTCATCACCGCGAAGACGATGCCCGTAATGATCCCGCCGAAGACGATCAGGAGCATCACGAACGAGAAACCGGTGGCCGCTGCACTGGGCCAGCCTTTGCGGCGCAGCCAGTTAACGAACGGCGCAATCGCAGCAGCGAGGATCAGCGCCAACAGCAGCGGGATAACAACCAGCGACACCTGGATCAGGGCATAAACCAGCACCGTCCCCAATGTCAGCAGCAGCAGCGTCTGTGCCGCCCTGGTGCTGCTGCGGCCCATGCTGTCGCGCCATGGACTTACGTGTTGAACATTTCCCATTTATCTTCACTCCTCTTCCGTCTGCTATCCCTGGTCGACCTCTGATGATTGCCAGCGACTGCCAGGAAGACGACGCTGTCCGCCGCCCTTATCCCGGACACCGACGTCATCATAAGCATGCTTAGCAAGCATGCCATACACCTCTCCGCCTACGGTTTGATGTCGACGAGGTGCACCGTTCTGCACGTTGGTATCGTAAGACGGGTACCCGCGGGAAAGCTTGTCAGAGAATTGCATCGTGCGCCCCATAGAGTGACCATGAAGTGAAAGTAGAGAATGCATTCCTTGAAGAATCGCAATATTGACATTCTGCGGGCCTCGTGGCGGTTGCTGCCTACTACGCTCAAAAGCCGGCTCCAACCGGTTGTGCGGCGGTTTCGGACATCAGATACGAAGAATCCCAATCAAGAAGCTGCCTCGCCCGCTCCCATACTCTCCGTCGTCGTACCTGTCTATAACGTGGAGCAGTATCTGGACGAATGTTTGTCGAGTTTGGCTGCTCAAACCATCGCCCGGATGGAAATCATAATCGTCGATGACGGTTCCACCGATGGGTCATTGGCGATCGCCGAGCGGTATGCAGATAGCGATTCGCGCTTCACTATCGTTAGACAGCCAAACGCCGGTTTGGGTGCAGCAAGGAACACGGGAATTGCCCACGCCAGTGGACGATATCTAACCTTCGCTGATTCCGACGACGTTATCCCGGTGGGTGCGTATCAGTTGATGGTGGACACGCTCAAGGGATCAGGGTCAGACTTCGCCGTCGGATCCGTGAGGAGGCTGGCCGGTGACCAGCGCAGATCTTTTGGATCGGCGGGAGGCGTTCATAGTCGCCAGCGTATAGGGGTCAAGATTGCTGACTTTCCGGAGGCACTTCGGGACGTGTTTGCCTGGAACAAAATGTTCCGCCGTTCCTTTTGGGATGCCAAAGTCGGGGAGTTTCCCGAAGGCCTACGTTATGAAGACCAGGAGCCGTCTGCTAAGGCGTTCCTCCGGGCAGAATCCTTCGACTTCCTCACGGACGTAGTTTATGAGTGGCGAATCCGCCTTGATCGTTCCTCAATCACGCAGCAAAAAACCAGTTTGAGAAACCTTGAAGACAGGCTCACGGTTGTTGGCCGTACGTCTACTCTCGTGCAAGCAGAGGCGGAGGAAGAGGTATGGCGAGAATGGTTGGCCAGGATACTCGGGCACGACCTGGCGCAATACTACCGCCAGGTTCCTCGGGTCCCCCACGCGTATTGGAGCGTTCTCCAAATCGGGGTAAAGACCCTGTTGGCTCTGGCCGATGACGCTGTTTGGCAACGGATGAAAGTGCATGAACGGTTGCTGGTGCACTTGGTGGCAGCCGGGCATCGCTCCGATCTTGAGATTGTTCTACTGCACCTGGCCCAATATGGCCCTTCATTCCCGCTTGTGAACCGTGGGGGCATACTGGCAGCCGAGCCGTCATTCCTGCCCAGACTGGAACATCGCATAGAAGAGGGGCTGTTTCGCGTTGACCCGCGTGACCTGCAACTCCGGAGCCGGCTGACCGCTGTCCGGGCCGCCGGCGACGGGAATTTTGAGGTAGAGGGAGCCGCATACGTTCCTGGGATGGATTTGGAATCAAACCCTTCGGAGTTGATGCTGCGGCTCAAAGCAGATGATGGAAGAGCGCCCGTCAAGCTGCACACCAGTCGGTTTCGCAATGACGCAATAGACCAATTCTCAAACGACGCATGGACCAGCCACAGCCGGGCGGCATTCAGGACAACCATTGACCCCCGTTGCTTGGAAAACACCAACGACGCACATGACAGTACCGTCGCGGCGGAATGGCATCTGGAGATGACACTAAGTGTCGCTGATGTTACTGTCTCCGGAGCATTCTCCGGGCGCGATCGTTCGGGTCCCGCTGCAACTCTGCCCCTACTGGCAGCAGGTGAAGCCAGTAGGTGCGTTGCCCGGTTTGATGACAGCAAGGGATTGGTTCTCCAAGTTGTCCCTGCGATTTGGAAGGCTACGACGGTCGAGCTGATTGGGCGCAACCTTAAGCTGGAAATTTCAACGCCGGAAGGCGAAACAGCGGAGGGCCTGGTACTACAGGCACGGGGCCGGAAAATGTCCGTGACGGCGGCGCCGCATTCCTCAAGCCCTGGAAAAGCGGAATTCCTCGCAGGGCTTCCGGAACTGCCGGTCCCAGCCCCAGGGGAGAGTCCGTCGAAACCGCACACATGGCAAGTACGGGTGCAATCAGATTCCGGCACCTCGCATCGCCTGACATGGCCGGGTTCTTCTGCCGAACTACGCCATCAGTACCCCGAGAATCTGCCTTTGCGCCCGGTTGTGGGGACGCTTGGCCACCTTGAACTAAGAGAATCCGCTCTGGCCATCTTTGCGGAGAAGGTAACTCTGGATAGCGAACATGAAAAGTTGATCATCAAAGGATTCGCAGCTGCCGGGATGAAGACCGATGCGCCGCGGATGGTCCAGGATATGAACCTGGTTTCCAACGAGACCAAGCTGACCTCTTCCCGCTTCACGATGGCGGACAACGGTGGTTTTGAAGTGGAATTTCCACTGGCCCAGGATATTTGGGGAAGACGCGTTGCTGCCCCTCGGCCCGGAAGCTATGTCCTGCAGTATCTAACTAAGCAAATTGGCGACGACGAGTTCCAGGATACTGTTCCAGTCGCCGCCGGGCTCGAGTCATCGCTTCCGCTTGAGTTCCCCCTGCCCAGCACGAAGATCCGCGTTACGCGCAGTGCCATCGCGGCTAATCTCTACATATCATTTGATACACCTCTAAATCCTGACGAATCAGGAAAGCTGCACCAGACTAAACTCATAGCAGCTCTAAGTTCAACGGCCCACAGTCCGCGAACTGATGGTTCGATCCTTTTTGAATCATACGGAGGCCGGGCTGTCTCCGACAGCGGGCTGGAACTCCACCGTGAACTGGTCCGGCTGGGCGATACACGTCCCAAATACTGGTCGGTGAAGGATCGGTCCATCTCAGTTCCGCCCGGTGCTGTGCCCGTGATACGACACTCGCGGAAGTGGTATGAGTTGCTCGGGTCCGCAGAGCTCCTCGTTAATAACGGATTGTTCCCCCATTACTTCCGTAAGCATTCCAGGCAGAAATACGTCCAAACCTGGCGTGGCACCCCCCTGAAGAGGATAGGCCACGACGGTCCAACTGCACATCTGGAGCTGACTGAACTTGCAGCATTGAAACGGGAGGCTGAGGATTGGGACATTCTATTGGCCCAGAACGACTTTGCTGCAGACGTGTTGCCAAAAGCACTCGGCTACAACGGCGAATCCTTGGTTACTGGCTCCCCACGGAACGACGCTCTGTTCGGTGACGTCGATGTCCGGCGTCGACGGGCCAGAGAACTGCTTGGAATCGCCGACCATAAAAAAGCAATTCTTTATGCACCCACCTGGCGCGATGATGTGACTGATGTCAGGAAACCGCACGGACAAGTCGATTTCATGGATTACGGCGTACTTCAGAACGCCCTGGGGGACGACTTCATGGTATTGCACCGGAGTCATCCGGATATGACAGGGCCACGGCATTCGCCGGTAGATGTCGGATTGGACGTAACGTCATACCCGGACATCAACGAGCTTTATCTCGCGGCCGACATCCTGGTTACCGACTACTCTTCAGCGATGTTCGACTTCTGCAACACGGCAAAGCCCATCTATTTCCTGGTTCCCGACCTCGATTCAGCCAGGGAAGGGGATCGCGGCTTATATCTGGATCTGGAGACAGTTGCACCTGGTCCCATGGTCAATTCGACGCTCGAACTCGTCGCCGCCATGGAAACGCAAGCTGATCCCGGTTCACATCAGACAGCCGCGTACGCTGCATTTGTCAGAAGATTTTCACCGTACGACGACGGTCACGCAGCTCGACGTGTTATAGACGCTGTTTTCTAGTCCGCACAGATTCAGGTTAATCGCCGGCATTGAGCCCTTGGCTATTTCCAAACTTCCAGCGCTGTAGCCGGATAGTTGGGTTCGATACTGCTGCGAAAGACGTCCGTGGATTTGAAGTAGCTGCCAGGATAAAGCGCTACCTCCCGCCCTAGCATGGAGCCCGCAATCGCTATATGCATTCGATCGGTATAGATCTTCCGGTATGGAGCAAGGATCTGAAAGAAAGGAAGAGCAGGTTGCAGGTGTTTAGCCTGCAGGCTGAGATCGAGGTTGTCCGCGGGCAGCTTTGCCTCGGGGTGCTGCTCTTTATCGTCGCGGAAGAAATTGCCGCGCTCAATAACTGGCTCCCCCACCGGCACCGTTAACTCCAAGTAGAACGCCATATCGTGACAAAAGACGCTCATGGGGTTGACCTTCTGACTCGTGTGACGATCGCGTGAGAAGTATGTGATTCGGTCAGGGTCGATGTCGTCCAGTGGAGGCAGTTCGAAAGTTGTCGGTAGAAGCACCACGTGGTCGAAGAGCCAGGCGTTTGCCGCTAGAAAATTCCGGGTGCTGGGCCATGCCTCGCAAAAGGCCCCTCCACCGCCGGCAATGAGGAGAGTATCTGAAAGGCGAAGTCCCGTCCCTTCCAATGCCTTTCGAATCTGTGCAATTTTCGGCCGATCAATCTGGGTGTATTCGATACCATGCTCATGAAAGAACTGCACCGTTCCCTCATGTATGAGGCCATCACCCCAATTGCCGATATTTGGCACATAGAGGATCCTCTTGCCGGACCCGGCTTCGCGGATCCTCTCAAGCAGGAGATCATACTCCTGGTCGCCTCTGAGGTTCCATAAGTCGGTCCGGTCTGTTGCGCTGGCGCTGCGTTTTGGGCGGGAAGGGAGTATCCATGTCACCTGTGCATCCTATCTGCCTTTATCAGCAGTCAGCGCTACCTTCTGTTACCTCGCTGCAGTACCTCCGCCAGGCGCGTCAGCGGTATGCCCTGCCTAATGTCAGCAGCAGGCAATCCTCGACGCTGATCGCAACGAACTGGTTGTATGTACATCAGGAACGCACCTCCGGGAAACGGGGCGTCCTTTCAAAGCGTCGAAGTGGACGGGTTGGAAATTCACATCCACTCGACCACCAGTCAACACGAGCGCCAAGGACTCCCTGCCTTTGTTCTGGTTCACGGCATCGGCATGTCCCACCGGTATCTGAACAGATTGCACGAGGTCCTTGCCGACCATGGCAATACCTACTCCATCGATCTGCCAGGCTTCGGAAGCACCCGCACGCCTGAAGACCAGCTCTCGATGTCCGACTACGCAATATTGCTCGCACATGTCCTTACTCGACTGGAGGTGAGCAACGCCGTCCTGGTGGGCCATTCCATGGGCGCCCAAACCGTCGTCGAGTCCGCCATTGAGCAGCCCGGCCTGGCATCCCACCTCGTATTGATAGGCCCCGCCGTCGACTCCGCCCGTCGAACAGTTTCCGAACAGGCGTTGGCGCTCTTATCCAACGCCTTGATGGAATCCCCGTCGCTCACGGGACGGCAATTGCTTGACCTTCTGCGGTGCGGACCCCGATGGTTCCAGCGGGAACTGCCGGTGGTCATGTCCTATCCGCTCGAAGACCGGCTTTCAGAAGTGGAGCAGCCTGTGCTCGTCGTGAGGGGTGGCCACGATCCGGTGGCTCTGCCGTCATGGTGTCAACGGCTGGCGGATGGAGCAAGGAATGGGCGCTTGCTCGAAATCCCAAGCCATGCCCATGGCGTTCAACACAGCGCGCCCGGGGACGTCGCCGCGGGGATTCTGGGGTTCCTCGACCCAAACCTTGCGGACCCCGCAGGCCCGCATATAATCAAAGTTAGAGGTCGAGCAGTCGGCCATGAGTTTCTTCTTCGGAGTTGACGATGAGCACCTATCAGTTCCACCGGGGGCGAGGCTGATGTCCCTGACTGAGCGCGAGCGGCGGGAACTCGCCGAGCTCGAACAACGCATGGCGGAGGAGGATCCGCGGTTCGCGGCCTCTCTCTCTTTCGGGGACAACCCGAACCGGTCGACCAAGCACGTCCTGCTCGGACTGCTCACTGTCGTTATCGGTGTGGTCGCCCTCGTGGTGTCTATGACTTTCTCAATTGCCCTGGTCGGAGTTGTAGCTCTGCTGATCATTACGGCTGGCATTGCCTGGACTGTCCTGCTCGGTTTCAAGGCCGACGGCCCCACCTCCCGGTCCCTTAGGAAGTATTTCGGACGTAAACACGACGGCTGAATGTGCCATGCCCCGGACACTGTCCGGGGCTTTGAGCGACTTGATCGCCTGTCGCGATGCCGCGCGTTTTACATGCGTGCATTCATTATGTACTCTGTTGGCGGTTGAGCAGTGGCCATGGAAACTTCTGATGGAGTAAACCCGTGGAACTTGCACTGCAGACGGCTGTCCGTATGGACACCGGCCCACTACTTTTTTCCGGCAAATCTGTCGTTCTTGTTATGGCTCCGCAAGGGGTTCCGGCATGAGTGATGAGATGAGCTCCGCCCCCTCGGCAGGTCCGCAGCCCGCCGGGGCCGGTGCTGCCAACAACCCTACAGAGGAGGCGCTTGTCCCATCAGGTTCCGACGCATCAGGTACCTACCTGGAGCCCGGCGAGGCCTTCCCCCTGGACCTGTCCGGGATGGCTACTGATGATTTGCACATCCTCAACAGCCGCGTGTCCCGGCAACTGGACATGGAATACATCTACCGCGGAGGGCCACACCCCGAAACCCACGGACGCTTTCACGAGCTGGCTGAGGAATTGGACACACGGCAAACCGCGGAAGACGCAGGAACGAATAAACCGTAGGCTGCGGTTGTTCACTCAGAACTACTTCAGAAATATAGAAATTGGAGTGTCCATATAAATGGCAACAGATTACGACGCACCGCGTCAGACCGACGACGACACCGCCTCCCAGTCCCTTGAGGAGCTGAAGGCACACCGGAGCGATAACCAGTCCTCCGCCGTCGACGTCGATGAAGCCAAGGAAGCCGAAGAATTCGAGCTTCCCGGCGCAGACTTGTCCGGCGAAGAACTGCTGGTCCGGGTTGTCCCGGCCCAGAAGGACGAGTTCACCTGCATGTCCTGCTTCCTGGTCCGCCACCGCTCACAGATCGCCCGTGAGAAAGACGGAATGGTCTACTGCAAGGACTGCGAAGGCTAACCAGCCGGCTACACTGCACCGCAGCCGACAATAGCTATAAACAAGTGCGCCGCCGGAGACTATCCGGCGGCGCACTTGTTGTCTGCTGGCATGGTCCCGAGCACGAGGACACGGACTATTTAGATCGTGTAGAGGAGGTTCTTCCCGCCCGCCTGCCAATGATCGAGCTTTGGTAGATGCGTCCCTTTGTGGTGCCAGCTCGTCTACCGGAGCCGGAATCGGCGGACGCCTTTTCTCCCGCTTCCGCCTTCTGTGTCTGGACATACGATAAAGAAGCCAGGTGTTCGACTCGTTCCGGAACTTCCTTCCCACTTCGGCGGAGGATGTCCCGTTGTGCGCGCGCAGCCGCGATGTTCACCTTAGTGACTTTCGGCATCTTGCGTTGCCTCCGAACCCTGCTCGTAGTAATCCGCGTTCAGCTGGTCGAACACATTGATGATCATTTCCTGATCGTCTTGATGAATCCACTCTACAGCTGCCAATGCGTTCAATACAGAGACAGCGACCAGCGCACGCAGCCCGTCACTTGCCCACTCGTTGCGGCTACTGCCTGTGCGGTGATCGTGAGCATATGCCTACGATACTCGGGTGTAATCCGGTATCGCGGGGCCGCAAACCTATTGGCGTGTTCAGGTAATTATCGCGGGCTCCTAAACAAGTCGTCGTAAGGACAAGGGCCCGGGTCTTTAGATGGTGTAGTACCCGACGAGCGGCATGGCGTTGACGTTGTGGATCATCGTTCCCTGGCTCGGGTTCAGCGCGCTGATCATCTTGCCGTTGCCCAGGTAGATGCCAACGTGGCTGCCGCCGTTTTGTACGACGACGTCGCCCGGCTTCGGGTTGAACGTGCGGTTCATGGCGTGCCACTGGTAGATCCGCGGCAGGTCGATCCCGTTCTGGGCGTAGACGTGCTGCACGAAGCCGGAGCAGTCCCAACCGGCCGGTGATGTGCCGGCCCACACGTAGGGCACGCCCTGGTAGGCCCGTGCCGTGGCGGCCAGTCCGGAAGCGGAGGGCAGCTTTTGCACGTTGTTGGACACGTTGCTCACGCGGCGGTCATTGTTCGACTGCGCCGCTCCCCCGTTGGACGCCGGCGCGCTGCCGGAAATCCGGATCACATCGCCCGGGTAGATGATGGTGTTCCCGTCCATGTTGTTCAACTGGAACACGGTCTGCAGGCTGACGCCGTAGCGTGATGCGATCCGGCCCAGGCTGTCGCCGGACTGAACGGTGTGCGTCTTGGCGGAGACGCTGGAAGTGTTGTTCGCTGCGGTGCTGCCTCCGTTGGAGACGCTCCTCGATGGTGAAGACTGCGAACTCTTCGAGTACTGGATGCGCTCGCCCGGGTAGATCATCGTGTCATTCCAGCCCATGCCATTCAGCGAGAAAATCGAGCTCAGGCTGACCCGTGCTGGTTCGCGATCTTGTTGAGCGTGTCGCCCCGCTCAACAGTGTGGCTGGCCGCGTTTGCGGTAGCGCCCATGGTCAGCAGCATTCCCGATGATGCAGCGAGAACGGCAGCAGGACGGCCGACAGACCCGGCGTTGGATGCCACAGCCGACGAGAGTGCTTTGGCGGTATTAATGCGCACCGGCGCGCGGTGGCGTGCGTTCTTGGACACAGATGTAGCCTCTCCCAGTGCCTGCGGGGTTAGCTGTCGGATTCGGATGGGAGTCACCCGGACACAGTTGGTTCCACCGTGAAAATCCATGGTGGCCTGACGCGTCTTCACCCCTGGGACTTCTAACGAGTCCCTACGGTTTCCCCGCCTCTGCCGGACGAAGTGCGAACGGACCTTGAACAGCGGCAGAGTTAGGCATTCTGATCAAGGACGTCGATCGTGATGAAACCGACGCAAACCTGACAGTACATCACAAATGTGCAACTTGTCACCATGCGCCACTCCGATAACATCCGAAACATCTGCACCACATGTCACAAAAGGGTGACTTTTCGGGGCGGCCGGAAGCGAAGGGTGCTCATCGACCGCCTGGCTGCGTTTTTAGGTTTCGACGACGGCGGAGGCTGCGGTTCCGACGCCGAGGGCCGCGAGGATCGCCCCGGAGGAACGCTCCAGATTCCTGGTCACGCGCGGCCGGTTTAGCCAGGCGTTCGCCTTCGCCGCAACCAAACACAGCACAACGAGATAGACCAGAATGATGGCCCCCAGCGTCGCGCCGAGCAGCATGGTGGTGGCGAATACCGAACCGTCCCGTGGCAGGAACTGGGGCACGATGGCGATGTAGAACAGTCCGACCTTGGGATTCATCATGCAGGAGAGCAGGCCCGCGCCAAACGCCGGTAGTCCGGCACTTCTGATCGCTTCCTTACCGGCATCGGCCGGAAGCTTGTCCGGCCGTGGCCCGCGGAAGGCCTGGATACCGAGATAGATCAGGTACAAACCGCCAAGTATTTTCAGCACCCTATAGGCGACGGCGGATTGTTCGATCAGCGACGCCAGTCCAATGCCGACCAACGCGGCCCACATCAGATTGCCCAGGGCCGAGCCGCAGGATGCGGCCAGGCCAGCTGTTACCCGGCGGAGGCTGTACCGCAGGGCGAGAAGGCTCTCAGGCCCGGGCGTCACGGCCAGTACGACGCACAAACCGCAGAAAGCCAAGTAGGACGAGATGGTCATTTCGGTCTACTACGCCTGAAAGTGGGTTTCCGCCGGAACCTGACCTGTGGACGCGACAAGGCCGGCAGCAACATCGCGCAGTTTGATGTTCCGGGCACTTGAAGCAGATTTAAGGATCTTGACCGCTTCCTCCTGCGAGCAGCGGTTTTGCCCCATGATGATGCCCACGGCGAGGTCTATGTTCGTCCGTGACTCCATCGCCGCTTCAAGGTGCTTGCTGGTGTCGCTGAGATGAGCCATGCGCACCGCCAAACGCAGCGATATGGAAGCCTCCCTGGCGAACTCCTCTGCTGCCTTAACGGCATCGTCGTTGAATGCATCAGCAACTGTTGAGTAGAAATCGAGTCCCGCATTGGCGTCGCCGTCCAACGGAACCGGGATACCCAGCGCGGAAAGCAGCCCATGTCCGGCGACGGCGTCGCGGTATTCGGGAAAGCGCTCGTCCGTCGGCATATTGCGCACATGCACCGTATACCCTTCGCGCGCGGCACGCAGGCATGGGCCGTCGTCGAAGTCGTACTGAATCTCGTCCATTTTCCCGGCGTGCTCGCTGCTGCTGGCAACCGTTGCCATTACCCGCGGGCGCAGCAGGGTCACTGCGCACAGCACCTCACCGGAGGACTTCGACGACAGCGCGGACACGGCAAGGCGCGTCAGCCCGCTGAGGAACTGCTCCACGTCCCCGCTTCCCATCACCATGTCGAGGAGGGCGCTGTTGACGTCCGCCTCCGTCAGCGTGGCATCAGTCATGTCATTCCTGCTTTCATGCGGCGGGCAGTTCCGCCCAAATCGTTGGTCCACTTTAATCCTGGAAGCTTCGGCAACCTTTCCTCAGTTTAGCCGCAGCATCCGGAATACCAGCGTCGAGAGTGCCCTATTGTTTGTCACAGCCAACCTCCCGGCAGGACCCAGCGCTATTGATTGTCGACGGCGGCATCCAGCGGCAGGGACGTATCCTCACCCACGGAGCGGATCGCCGTGAGGGTGGCGTAGCCGGCGGCCAGGAGGGACGCGTCGCTGTCGGGATGCTGCGGTTCCCGCTCCTCGGAAACCGCCAACCGCACGTGGTCCTCGTCCGGCTCCGTCATGGTGGTTTGGACGACGCCGAACTCGGCAAGCGAGGCAACGCGGCACTCGGGCACGTCCTCACCGACGCCGGCCGGCAGATTGAGGTTCAGCACGGTACCGACGGGCTGATCGATCAGGAATGGAATCAGCCTGCCGGCCAGAGCGCCCGCAGCCGTCCAGCCGTGCGGTTCTGTTCCCAGCGGCACGTCGAGTGAAACCGCCATACCCCTGGCGCCGTTGACTCCCCCGGTCAGGGCGGCCCCGACGGTGCCGGAGTGCAGTATCGCCCGGCCGATGTTGGCCCCGCGGTTGACGCCGGAGAGCACCAGGTCCGGCGCTGTCCCAAAGGTACCGTGGGCGGCCAGCAGCGCGATGAGGGCGGGCGCCGACTGGACGGCGTAGACCGGAATTCCATCCAGACCGTCAAGGCTGCGCCGTTCGAACAGGATCCGGCCGTCTTCTTCCGTCGCCGTAATGGAGGCGCTGCTGCCGCTGAACTCGGAGGCCGGAGCGGCGACGACGACGTTCAGTCCCGCCTTGAGGGCGGCTTGGGCTAGGTGCAGCAATCCCGGAGAGTGGATGCCGTCGTCGTTGGTAATTAATGCGGTGAGAGAACCGCCGTCGGACTCATTTCTCATTTTGCCCTCCATTCGGCTTCACGGGTTTGATCTCCACCAGTTCCCGTAGTTTCTGCACAGCTTCCGCATCGCCGGAGCCCAGCCCATGCCTCGTGACGTTCAGCGCTCCGGCGGCGGCGCCGAGCGTGACTGCGTCGGTGATGGAACCGCCGTCGGCCAAGGTGGCGGCCACGCCAGCGGTGAGCGAGTCGCCGGCGCCGTGGTGGTCGACGACTTCCAGCGACGGCATATGGATTTCGCTGACCTTACCGTCGGCGAGGAGCAGGGAGGGCTCTTCGGCGCGGGTAACGACGACGTTGGCCGCGCCTTCCGAGGCAAGCTGGTGCATGGCGTTGATCAGCTCATCGGTATCGGTCGACTTCACCCGGCCGCCCGACTCCAACTCGTCGTCGGCAACTTTGACCACCGTCAGCCCACCGGCGAGCGCAGCGGACAACCGGTCGCCGGACAGGTCCGCAATGACCCGGCAGCCAACGGTGTTCAGATCGGATGCAAGCCTCCGGTAGACGTCCGCGGTCACAACGTGCTCGCCGGCAGCCCCGCTGAGGATGACCGTGCCGGCCTCTATCCCGGCCTTGAGGGTAATGCCGTAGAGCCGGTCCAGATCGTGGCGGGCCAGCGAGTCGCCGCCG
>NZ_KI914641.1:0-7700 GCF_000520495.1 Arthrobacter sp. H14 | reverse complement strand
GTCGCCGCCGCTCTCGGCAATGGAGACACGGTCACCACCGCGCCGGTCGTGGATATAGGCGCCGCTGCGCGCACTGCCGTCCACCGTGAGGATCCGGATTCCTTCGTCCTCCAGCAGGTACTTCAGCAGCCCACCGGTTTCGCCGGCCAGCACTGAACACATCGTCACCTCTGCACCGAGCGCCCTCAGCATCCGGGTCTGCCAGACGCCCTGGCCCGCTGCATGCACGTGAACCTCGTCGGTACCGTCCTGGTCCTCCACTGTCACAGACAGGACGGGGGACGGCGCGAAAACTACGACATTACCCATATGCTCTCCCTCGGGTCGCGACAGTAAGCCTGCTTGTTATTGTTCCGCATTGACGGCATTAGTCAAACCCTCCCTGGAGGGTCCAATTGGATGGGACGCGCGTAGAATTGGTGCACCCACCGCAGGTTTCAGCGGGGCACAGCCATCGTTAGGGAGGAAAACACCATGGGTACTGACGACAAGATCAAGAACGCCGCACAGAAAGCCGGCGGCAAGGCCAAAGAGGCAGCCGGCAAGGCGAAGGGCGACGAGGATTTGAAGGCCGAAGGAAGGAACGATCAATCCAAGGCAGACCTCAAGGATGCGGGCGAGAAAACCAAAGACGCCTTCAGGAAATAGCGGCAGCGCAGGCTCTCCGCGTTACTGTGTCCGGCTTTCAATGGACAGAATCGATACATCGACGGATCCGGGAAACAGGCCGGCACGCTTGATGGTCTCGACGGCAACTTGTTGTGCCACTTTGGCGGTCTCTACTGAGCTGTGCGAAATATTGGTGGCAAGCTCAATCGTCAGGTTCGCTACGCGGTTGTCGATGCGTATATGAATACCGTCACGGCCGGTGGAAGCAGTTTCCGCCTCGGGGCTTGTCCACTTCGACATGCCTCGGCGGGAGACGGACCGTATCCGGGTCATCGTGCTCTTGAGGGTCGGCTCCAAGCGAATCACACCGGGGATTTCCGATAGGGATTGTTCCAGCATCTCCGCCAATGTCTCATGGTCGACCGGACGACCGGTCGTGGGCTGTTCAGACATCGTACAAATCCTCCACGATTACATCGATTTGCCTTGAGTTCAGGGCAACCTGGGCGCTCACGACGGCGATCACCCGTTCACGCAGTGCCTCCATAGTCGGTGGAATACTCAACGCCGATGACACCGCCACCTTTAACGTAATCCGGATGTCCGATGACTCGACCACTGCGTCGCCGGTCCGGGCGGCGGGGGTAAAGGGATCGATGCTGCACCTGCGGGCCCGCACGCCCGTCAGAGTGTCGGCTGCGAAGCGGGCGAGGGCGGCGAGGGCGTGAGCGCTGATGTGGATGGTTCCCGCTTCTGTCCTGGCCAGCTGTATCCTGCGGCCACGGCGGACTTCGGCCCGGGCCACCATCATGATGGTTTCTTTGACGCGTCCGGAGGGTTGAAGAGCTGCCTGTCCGGGGTCGTGTTGCCGCATTGCTTCGGTGACGCTGGCAAGGTTGTATAGCGCGACCCTCGCCTGTTGGCAGTCAGGGCACGACTTTTCATGGGGGTTGAGCGGCTGATCGATCACCTCCCACAGATCGTCAATCCGCCGCCCGCATCCGAGGCGGGGGGTTTCGTCTTCTAGCGCCATGAGTTCATCCCTTCGGCCAGTTGGCCCCTGGCGCGGGCTATCCGGCCGCGCACGGACGCTTCGCTGATTTGAAGCATTTCGGCAATTCGTTGATACGAGTGTCCATGCATTTCCCGAAGCAACCAACAGGCCCGCTGCTCCGGGGTTATCGTTGCCAACACATCTGCCAATCCATCCATCTGTGCGGACATCTCAGCCGTCGCTGCTGGATCAGCGGCAGCAACCGCGGGCGCTGGGCTGCGCATCCTTGCTGATTGCGGCTCCTGCTCTCCTTCACCCCACGACGTTTCCTGGTGGGATCTGCGCCGGCGAAGCAAATCCAGGCACTCGTTCGTACAGACCCGGTAAATCCATCCGCTGAACGCGGCAGGGGTCACCAGCACTGGAAGCTGCCGCCACGCCGCGATCATGGTTTCCTGAACAATGTCTTCGGCGTCCGGCCTGTTGTTGAGCATCCTGTAAGCGAGCCGGAAGATCCTTCCCTGGTAGACATCGACAAGTTGTTCGAAAGCATCCAGGTCGCCGTCCTGGGCGCGTGAGATGACCGTGATTTCGTCGAGTCCGACCAGGGGTTGCACCGATCCGTCATCAGCACCTGCCATCGGCTCACCCCGCTCCTTGATCCGCGCCCTGCGGCAACTCATCGGCGCCGCAATGGCCCCGCAGTGTGAAAAAGAATCAACTTGCCGCGTGAGGATTGCTTCCCGGCCGCGTCTTTAACTGTGTCCGAAACAATATCCCATTGAGGAGCAGATTTTCATGGTGGACCAAATTGATACCTCACGCCGCTCGTCCGTACCTCCCACCGGCGAGGAGCTGCAGCGCAGTACCCCCGAAGAAAAGCCCAAGAAGGTCGGCCCCCTGCAGACCGAGCAAGGCGATACCACTATCGCCGAGACGGTTGTGCAGAAACTGGCGGGCATCGCGACACGGGAAGTGCCGGGAGTCCATGCCATGGGAAGCGCGGCCCGACGGGCCTTCAGCGGCCTCACCGAACGTATCCCGGGCTCGCAGACCAACGCCAGTGGCGGGGTCAGCGTCGAGAAGGGCGAACGGCAGACCGCCATCGACGTCAGCATCGTCGTAGAGAACGGTGTTTCCATTGTCGACGTCAGCAAAATGATCCGCCGCAACGTCATCCAGTCCGTGGAGCACGCCACCGGCCTGGAAGTTCTCGAAGTAAACATCAGCGTCACGGATGTCCACCTGCCCGAAGACAACGACGACGACAGCGCCGACCGTGACCGGCTTGAGTAATCCCGGGCTGCCCACCGCCTGGTGGTCAGCCCCGAGTGAAAGGAGCAAACCATGAGTGCAACAGCCATGGGATTGCTGGCCGGGCTGATACTTGGCCTGGTGGCCGTGTTCGGAGGGTTTGACGCCTTCCTCATCGTGGCCTTACTGGGTGCCGCTGGCTTGGTCGTCGGCCGGATCATCGAGGGCAAACTCGACGTTGGGGCGCTGTTCGGCCGTTCAAACGACCGGCGGTGAGGCCATGAGCGACATGCAGACACGCTCTGAAAGGCGTCAGCTTGATGCTGACATCGAGTCCCGCGGCCGGTTGGAAATAGCCGGGAAAGTGGTCGAGAAGATTGCCAGCCGCGCTGCCGCGGAACTTGAAGCCGTGGGAGGCCCCTCCGGCGGCTTCCTGGGCGTTGGAGACCACGCAGAGTTGTCCGCCCGCCCCAAGGCCAGGGCGCAGCTAAGCGGGCAGGTGGCAACTATTGAGTTGACTGTGGGCGTGCGGTACCCGGTGCCGCTGCGGCGCACCGGAGAAGAGCTGCGCCGGCGTATCCAGTCGCGGGTGAGCGAGTTAACCGGCATCGACGTCCGGCAGGTCGACGTCGACATCTCATGGCTATTGGCCGGGGAGGCCGGTCAGCGGACGAGGAGGCTGGAATGAGCAAAACTTCCCGTTCAAAGAGTCTTCGGCGGCGGCCCAGCCGGGCGTTGGCGGCTTCCATCGTCGCCATCATACTGCTCGCCGTCGGGTCAGCCGCCGCCTGGATCAGCATCGAGCGCTTGAGTACCGGTGCGTGGCCGGGGTATTTGAGCCCGGCCACCCGGTGGCTGACGTCGCTGTCCTGGAACAGCGTCGGATTGTGGGCCACAGCCATCGTACTTGCCGTGATCGGTGTAAGCCTGTTGCTGACCGCACTGGTCCCCGGAAAGTTCAATGGGATACGCCTGCAAGCCGGCCATGAGGATCGGGACAGGGTCACTGAGGTCCTGCTGAGTAACCGGGCCCTCACCCGTCTCGCGACCGCTCATGCCGACCAGATAGACGGAGTGACCTCCAGCAAGGCCACGTCGAAAGGCAGACGTGTCCATCTACGGGTCACCTCGCCGCTGCGTCAACCCGGAGATCTGCGCAGGCGCGTTGCCGATGCGGTAAGCGAACGGCTGCAGTCAACCGCCCCGATGACGAACCCCAAGGTCGGCGTCAATGTTCGGTCTACCGATGACTAGGCGACATGTGCGTCCCGAGCCCACAACATCTCATGAAAGGAGCCGATCATGCGGCAGGGAGTAGGATCATTCAACCGCACTTGGCTGGCCATTGTCGGAATACTCGCCCTGCTCCTCGGCACCGCCGGACTGCTGCTGGCGAGCGGACTGGGCAACAAGGTCGGACAGGCACTTGGCCTTCCCGGCGCCCTTGCAGCCCCAACGCAATCCGTGGTGACGCCAGGAGTTCAGTCAGTCTTCGAGTCACCCGCCATCCCTGCGGTTATAGCCACGGCAGGGATGATCCTCGCCATCCTTGCCCTCCTCTGGCTGGTCAAGCAGATACCGCGCAAGAATCAGGCCCGCCCGCTCCGCCTGCACGCCGACGGCGCAGATGGACTGACGACATGCGACCCGCAGGTACTCACCGAAGCGATCAGCCAGCAGGTCGAGGCTTTCCCCGGCGTCGTCCGCAGCGGCGCCGTGCTACGCGGAACCGCATCCTCCCCCGAACTAACGGTCCACGCGACCGTCAGCGACCGCACCGATATCCGCGAAGTCGTCGACTACATATCCGAGCACACGGCGGCGGATCTGGAAACAGCCCTCGAGACGCCGCTGCAACGCCTGGCAATACTGCTCGACGTCTCCAACAGCAGCCGGAACAACAAAACCATAGTGCTGTAGGCACTCCCCCATACCTGCACGGAACTGCACGGGCCCATTCACCGAGCCAGAAGCCAACATCTGCTGGGCGGACTACTCTAGCCCACCCCTCAAGGAACGAGTGTGGCACCCATCCCAACCCGGGGCGGGTGCCACACCCATATCGTGGGTACACATCGACTCATCCCGGAAGACCGTGCACGTTGACCAATCCGGTCGGGCGTTCCCATCGAATACTGTTTAGGAAGTGGTCGGGGTAAAGCAGCTGCCCTAACGGCCGTATAAATGGGGGGGATCCCATGAACCACATATTGTCATGCACTAATCAGCACCGACCGCGGACCGTCTAATGGATGAGAAGTTCCACGCCGTCGAACTCTTAACGGTGGCTGAAGTCGCTGCCGCATTGCGCGTGTCCAAAATGACTGTTTACCGCAAGATGCATGCAGGTGAACTGACTTCTGTCCAGTTCGGACGGTCATTCCGTGTCCCGGCCAGCGCCATTGAGGCTTACATGCCCGCTGCAAGCGGCTCTCACCAAACATAAGCGGCAGACTGACTCCTTCCAGTCGGGACAGCGCACCCATCAGCGATCTTTCCTTTCACCCTGCCGGAAGGATTATTAGAGGAGAAAACCATCACTGTGTCAACGTCAAGACATCTGCAGAGCAACCGCACGGCCGTACAAAAGGCTTCGCTGGCCGTCGGCGCCGTTTTTGTACTCGTCGGTGTCCTGGGATTTATTCCGGGCATCACGACCGACTATGGAACCCTGCAGTTCGCCGGGCACGAGTCGGAAGCCATGCTCCTCGGCATCTTCCAGGTCTCCGTTCTGCACAACATTGTCCACCTGCTCTATGGCGTGGGCGGCATTGTTCTGGCAAAAACGGTGTCCGCCGCCCGAACCTACCTGATGCTTGGCGGAGTGACTTACCTCTTATTGTCGCTTTACGGTTTTCTCATCGGCGGTGGGTCAGCCGCGAATTTCGTGCCGGTGAACGTCGCTGATAACTGGCTGCATCTTGGTCTGGGTCTCGGCATGGCTGCCTTGGCCCTCACCTTGACGCCTCGTACCACCAAGAGAGCGGATAAGGCCCACTGATGAAAGTGGACATTTCTTCTTCAACGGCAACAGAAGTGGTTCTGGACGGACGGTACCGGCTGGGCGGCCTGATCGGGCAGGGCGGCACGGCCGCCGTATACAGGGGCCGGGACGACGTTCTTGGCAGGGATGTGGCCATCAAGCTTTTTCGCACGGCTCCCGATAGTGATGACGAAGCCGAACAGATCAGCGATGAAGTCCGCTTCCTGGCCGGGCTAAGCCACCCGAACTTGGTGACCGTCTTCGACGCAGGCATTGATACGGTCACCCTCGACCGGCGCGCCTACCTAATCATGGAACTCCTTGAAAGCCCGGACCTGCATCGGGCTCGATCACTGGCAGGTTCGGACGCCCAATACCGGTTAAGCGAAGCTGAAGTTACGACCATAGGCGTCGGCATAGCCACCGCACTGGCTCATATCCACCACCGCGGAATTGTGCACCGTGACGTTAAACCCGCCAATATCCGCACCGGCGAAACCGGCAACCGCCACCGGTCTGCGCATCCAAAACTCACCGACGTCGGCGTCGCAGGATTTGCCGAGCGCAGACAGCCGGACGAAACCGGGCTGTTCACGGGTACAGCAGTATATTTCAGTCCGGAACAGGTCAGCGGAGGGGCGCTTACCGCGGCCACAGATGTTTACTCTCTGGCACTGGTGCTGCTCGAATGCCTCACCGGTGAGGTGGCCTTCCCCGGTGAAGCTGTGCCTTCCGCGGCGGCGCGTCTTCACCGCCGACCCCATATACCGGCGCGCCTGGGTCATGAGTGGGTCGAATTACTCACAAATATGACCGATCGCGCGCCGGCAGCACGTCCCCGCGCGGCTGAAGTTGCAGCAACCCTATGCACCGTTGCCGGCCTCCAAACAGACATTGCTGACCGTGCCACCGAAACGTCCGCTCCAACAGAAAAGGTTCGGACCGTTGCGCGTCCCGGCTCCGAGGACGCGTCAACCCGCTTGCCTTCGGCAAACCCGCGCCCTCACACCTCGCCGATGACTACTGTCGAGGGCGCCAACGCGTCACGGCCCCATGTCCGCTGGACGGGATCACGCCTGCATCTTCCTGAAGAAGATGAGACCCACCGGAATCGTGCTGAGCCGATCCCGGGTAAACGCCGCGTTCCCCGCCTTGCCAGATGGGCCATGGTGGCGTTGATTGTGGCCATTGCCATCCTCACGGTTGCCACGGCTCTCGCTCTGCTCCCGGACACCGGTGGCGCTCCGGTCGATTACCCAGCAGTACCCGCAGAACTGGGAAACCGGCTGGAAGAACTTCAGGAAAGTGTTGGCCGGCCATGAAAAACACCAGAAGGGCCTGGTTCCTCCTTGCTGGTGCCGCTCTAAGCCTGCCGCTGCTCAGTGGATGCGTAGCCACTCCCGACTACGAGCCGGACGCGGCCGCCCGTCTACAAGCCAGCGTACTGAACGTCACGCTACAGGCCGCCGAAAGAGACTACACTGAGGCCTTGGAAGGCTTGGAAAAACTCATCACCACGGTGGAATCCGCAGCGGCAACCGGTTCCATCGGGGCCGACCGGGCTGAACGCATAAAAGCAGCCATCACCGCTGTGCGGGCAGAGCTCGAGGCCAAAGCCGAAGAACGAAAACAACCCGGGCCAAAATCTGAAGCGGGTCCCATGCCTGCACCGCTACCGAGTTCTGCACCATTTCCGGTGCCAGCACCTGCTCCTGATCCGCAGAAACCGGCACCCGGAACCGTCCCTGCTCCCCCTCCGGCAGCTCCCGGAAACGGTGGATCCACGTTCACCCCGGAGGGCCCAGAGTTTGGTGGCCCGCTGCCTGCACCCGCTCCGGTACCCGCTCCGGTACCGGCTCC
>NZ_KI914640.1:66642-68614 GCF_000520495.1 Arthrobacter sp. H14 | reverse complement strand
CTGTCAGCTTCGGAGTGGGTCCCCGAAGGAGCTACGCCGCCGGAAGCGTCGACGTAGGTACCCGCCGCAGCCGTGGCACCCGCAGCGGGCCCCGCCGTCGTCGTCGCGCCCTCCGCTTTGGCAGCCGCTTCCGTATCCACCGGAACCATAACCCACAACCAGCCGTAAAACAGCAGCCCCGCACCACCGGCCAGCGAGAGGCCCGCCATGGCCAGGCGCACGACGATCGGGCTGAGGTTCAGGTGCTCCGCCATGCCAGCACAAACACCGGCGACGATGCCGTTGCTCGAGCGGGTCAGAACGCGTTCCATAGGACAATCCAAACACGTCCCGGGCGGCATCGGGCATCACTCGGGGAGATGTCAGGGAAGGTTCAGGGTAGGCCCTCATAGATTGCGCCGCGGGGCATTGGCATGATCGGAGTATGAACTCACACCATGACCCGCAGGACGGCGGAGAGAACCGCGGTCCTGACGCGGAAGGCGAGTCAGCGCCGCCTCGGCCACACGCACAACCGCAGCCGCAGCCGAGTACTTCGCAGCAGAGCACTTCGCACCGATTCTATGGCTGGCTCCGCGGACTCGGCATCCAACGCGGAACTGACCGCTGGATCGGCGGCGTCTCCAGCGGTATCGCGCACCGGGTCGGCATCGATCCCGTGATCGTACGCGGCCTGTTTATCCTGTTCATCATCTTCGGTGGCATCGGCGTCCTCGCGTACGGCGTCGCCTGGGCCCTCCTGCCCGAACCCGACGGCCGCATCCACCTCGAAGGGGCGGCGCGCGGTTATTGGACGGATGGCATGACTGGCGCGCTGATCGTCAGCATCGTCGGTTTCTTCCGTCCCTTCGGTGCTTTCTGGGACACATCGCTGGGCTTTGGCGATGCGTTATGGACCTTGATCTGGGTCGGCGGCCTGATAGCCCTCGGCGCGTGGCTTTTCAGCAGGGCCCGCGACCGGAAACGGAAAAGGACGACGGCGGGATACGCCCCCTTCGGAGTGGGTCCCCGAAGGAGCTACGCCGCCGGAAGCGTCGACGTAGGTACCCGCCGCAGCCGTGGCACCCGCAGCGGGCCCCGCCGTCGTCGTCGCGCCCTCCGCTTTGGCAGCCGCTTCCGTATCCACCGGAACCATAACCCACAACCAGCCGTAAAACAGCAGCCCCGCACCACCGGCCAGCGAGAGGCCCGCCATGGCCAGGCGCACGACGATCGGGCTGAGGTTCAGGTGCTCCGCCATGCCAGCACAAACACCGGCGACGATGCCGTTGCTCGAGCGGGTCAGAACGCGTTCCATAGGACAATCCAAACACGTCCCGGGCGGCATCGGGCATCACTCGGGGAGATGTCAGGGAAGGTTCAGGGTAGGCCCTCATAGATTGCGCCGCGGGGCATTGGCATGATCGGAGTATGAACTCACACCATGACCCGCAGGACGGCGGAGAGAACCGCGGTCCTGACGCGGAAGGCGAGTCAGCGCCGCCTCGGCCACACGCACAACCGCAGCCGCAGCCGAGTACTTCGCAGCAGAGCACTTCGCACCGATTCTATGGCTGGCTCCGCGGACTCGGCATCCAACGCGGAACTGACCGCTGGATCGGCGGCGTCTCCAGCGGTATCGCGCACCGGGTCGGCATCGATCCCGTGATCGTACGCGGCCTGTTTATCCTGTTCATCATCTTCGGTGGCATCGGCGTCCTCGCGTACGGCGTCGCCTGGGCCCTCCTGCCCGAACCCGACGGCCGCATCCACCTCGAAGGGGCGGCGCGCGGTTATTGGACGGATGGCATGACTGGCGCGCTGATCGTCAGCATCGTCGGTTTCTTCCGTCCCTTCGGTGCTTTCTGGGACACATCGCTGGGCTTTGGCGATGCGTTATGGACCTTGATCTGGGTCGGCGGCCTGATAGCCCTCGGCGCGTGGCTTTTCAGCAGGGCCCGCGACCGGAAACGGAAAAGGACGACGGCGGGAT
>NZ_KI914640.1:61935-66542 GCF_000520495.1 Arthrobacter sp. H14 | reverse complement strand
GGAAACGGAAAAGGACGACGGCGGGATACGCCCCGGATGCTGACCCCGCCAGTGCCGGCTACTCACCCGAGGTTGCGCCGCAGCCGGGATATGAGGTCCAACGGCCTGCCAGCGAACAGGCCTGGCCGGCAGCTCCGGCAGGAACCGATGCCTCAATGCCTGCATCGCCGCTGTCCTACGGCACGGGATACGACACGAGCCACGGGACGAGCCATGGTGGTGGCCATCTTCCGGCCTACACGCACACCAACCAATACGTCCCGGCTCCTGCCCCCGCGGCTTACGCCACGCAGACGAAAACCGCTCGCCGTACCCCGAGCGCCCCAATGGTGGGTGTCTCAACCGGGCTGGCCCTGCTCGTCGGAGGAGGTCTGCTCGCCCTGCATTACACGAACGTCCTCGACCTTGGCACCCACGCCAGCGCAGTTGCCGCAGCGGCTGCCGCCGTCGTACTCGGCCTGAGCATTGTGGTTGCAGGGCTGCGCGGACGCACCTCCGGAACCATGGGGTTCCTCGCCGTCGTCGCGCTCATCGCAGCGGCCGTCTCCGGGCTGGTACCGACGTCGAGCAACTTCGTGGTCGGCAGTAACACCACCTGGCACCCGTCCACTATCGACGCCGCGGAGACGGGGTATACCACTCTGATGGCCGACGGGACGCTTGAGTTGGAGGGCTTCGAGGACCAGGCGCCGCTCGATGAAGAAGTGGTCATTCCGGTCAATGTCGTGATGGGCAGTAGCACCGTCGTCGTGCCGGACGGTATCCCCGTCGAGGTTCGCACTAATCTGCTCATGGGCTCTGCCGATTTCGAATCCGGAGGGGCCGAAACCGACGGCATCTGGAATCCGACGCAGCAAACATTCAATGCCTGCGCTCCGGGCGAAAAAATCATCATCGAAGTACGCGGCTTATTCAGTTCAGCCACAATTGCTGAGTCAGGAAACGGATTCTCACAATGAGCACAAACTATGAACGCGGCGACGGGCCCACCGAACCACTTCGCGGGGCAAACCAGACGGAACCAATCCGCGACAGCACCGCCGATGACCCAACCAACTCCACCCAGCCCGGCCGGCGCCCGAGGGTGGGGACTGTCGTCTGGGGCCTGATCATCATCGCCCTTGCCAGCATCTTGATCCTGGCCGAGGTGGCAACCATCAGTCTCGACTTCGGCCAGGTGATGATCGGTTTGCTGATCGGTGCGGGTCTCGCGCTGGTGATCGGTGGACTGATATCAGCCAAAAACCGGGAAAAAGATGACAAGCAGCCTTAGGAAGCGGGAAGCTGTAGGTATGGACAGGTTTTTTCGAATTATCCGTGGACTGAATCTCAAGCGTGGACCGGAACGGTGGATCGCCGGAGTGTGTGGCGGGATGGCGGCGAAGTTCAACGTCGACGTCACATACGTCCGGATTGGCTTCCTGCTTTTCTCGCTGCTCCCCGGGCCGGCTTTCGTTTTCTATCTTGCCGCGTGGCTGCTGCTGCCCGCACAGAACGGCAAGATCGTCATGCAAGGGCTCTTGGAGAACCGGAGCGACAAAAGCATCCGCTGAGCCCGCGCGGCCAGTGGTAACCGTCGTCGTCGCAATGGAACCGGGACTGAGGGAACGTTAGAGTATCAACTGAACTCGGCGTCACGCCCGTGACGCCATTTCCCCCAGCCTTGCAAGGATGAGACCTGTATGAAGATCGGAATTCTGACCAGCGGCGGCGACTGCCCCGGACTCAACGCGGTGATCCGCGGTGCCGTCCTCAAGGGCATCAAGGTCCATGGCCAGGAATTCGTGGGGTTCCGTGACGGCTGGCGGGGCGTGGTCGAGGGCGACATCATGGAGCTGCCGCGGCACAGCGTCCGGGGTATCTCCAAGCAGGGTGGCACCATCCTCGGCACGTCCCGAACGAATCCGTTCGACAACGGCGGCGGGCCGGAGAAAATCAAGGAGAACCTGGACCGGCTCGGGATCGACGCCGTGATCGCTATCGGCGGCGAGGGGACTCTGGCTGCGGCGAAACGCTTGACCGACGCCGGACTGAAGATCGTGGGCGTGCCGAAGACCGTGGACAACGACCTCGATGCCACCGACTACACGTTCGGTTTCGACACCGCGGTCCAGATCGCGACCGAGGCCATCGACCGGCTGCGCACCACCGGTGAATCGCACCACCGCTGCATGATCGCTGAAGTGATGGGACGGAACGTTGGCTGGATTGCGCTGCATGCGGGCATGGCTTCAGGGGCGCATGCGATTCTCATCCCGGAGCAGCAGGTCAGCATTGAGCAGATTGCCGAATGGGTGACCGAAGCACATGAACGTGGCCGCGCGCCGCTGGTGGTCGTCGCGGAAGGATTCATGCCGGGTCACATGGAGGCGCCGCACTCCGAACGTGGCCTGGACACCTTCGGCCGGCCGCGGCTTGGCGGTATCGGTCAGCAGTTGGAGCCGGAGCTTGAACGCCGCACCGGGTTGGAGACACGTGCCACCGTGCTGGGCCACATTCAGCGCGGCGGCGTTCCATCAGCCTTCGACCGGGTGCTGGCAACCCGTCTCGGCATGGCCGCCATCGACGCGGTAGTGGACCGGCGCTGGGGCACCATGGTCTCGCTGAACGGAACCGACGTCGAGCATGTGGACTTTGACCATGCGCTGGGCCAGATCAAGTCCGTGCCACAGCACCGCTACGACGAAGCCGCCATCCTCTTCGGTTGAGGCTCCCCTCCGGTTCGCACCGTTTTCGCCAACCGATAGGCTGAAAACATGAGTCTTGAGCCGACGACCGTTGCCATAGTCGAACTTGCATGGGCGAGACTTCTGGGGCTGGCCGACGACGCGTTCCCCAATGCCCGCCGCGATGGCCTGGAAAGAATCACCAGGATCGACGACGACGCCAAGACGGTGACCTTCGTGAAATTGTTCGACGTCGGCGTCATGGTCGGCCCGCGGTGGGCCGTTGACGCCGCGGCCGAGGTGGACGACGAGTCGCTGACACTGCATTCGACCATGCTGGATCTGACCCATGGTCATGACGGACATGGTTTGGGAGCGGCCGCCCTGTACTACTCGGACGTCCTGCTGGAGATCGGCCCGTCCGAGGTTGCAGCCGTCTCCCGGGAACCCAAACATTGCGCCGAGGTCGAGGGCCAATGTCCGCCGGACGACGTCAACGAAGTCGGGCTGACCGGTCTGGACGAACAGTTCGCCCTGGTCACCGACGAGGGGCTGGCCATCGCCGGTTCCGGTTACAACATCTGGGAAGGCATCCTCGCCCATCTTGGCACGCTCGTCACACCGGAGCTTCGCCAGCAGGGCCTGGCCACTTACGTCACGGCGGTGGCTGTCGAGGAGGCGATGGCGTCGGGCCTGGTGCCGCAATGGCGCGCGCGGCTGGACAATGATGCATCACGGGCGACGGCGGCCAAGCTCGGCTTCGATCAGGCCGGAACCCAAACCACCGTGCTGCTCGGCTGACCCAGCCGAAGAGTTACCGCGGTGTGCGGATGAAACCCTTCTGGCGCCCGATCACCTGTCCGGCATCCGGCGCGACGATGAGCTCCTGCACGGCCGGATACTGCTCGCCGTCGTCGTCGACCACCAGCTCCAGCGCCGGATCTACATTGCGCTTGATCATGGCGAGCGCGACAGGACCCATTTCGTAGTGCTGTGCGACGGACGTGACCTTTCCGGCCGCCCGTTCGCCAGCCATCACCGTGCTGCCCGGGGCCGGAAGCGTATGCTGCGATCCGTCGAGCTGCAGGAAGACAAGACGGCGCGGCGGGTGGCCCAAGTTGTGCACGCGGGCGATGGTTTCCTGCCCCTTGTAGCAACCCTTCGACAGGTGCACGGCGGTGCGGATCAGGTCCAGCTCATGCGGGATGGTCTTCTCATCCGTGTCGACGCCGAACCGCGGCCGCCAGGCGGCGATACGCAGCGCTTCGGCGGCCCAGACACCGGCCAGTGCGCGTCCGGCCACGGCACTCTCCAACTCCCCGGCCGGAATCAGGTACTCGAACCAAGTCCGCTCGTAGCCGGGATGCGTGGATTCCTCGGCCGCGGTGTAGGCGTAGCCACCCTCGCCAAGGTACGGCCAGGGGTCCTGCCACACGATCCGGCCCGCAAAATCAGCGACCTCTGCGGTCGACCCGAGTACACTCCACTCCGCCGAAACGTCGGCAATCTCCACCCGCAGGGCGAACTTCATCTTGTTCAGCCAGTCGGTCAGCCCCTCAGCCTCTTCAGTCTCAACCAGCAGCCAGGCCGTTTCGCCGTCGTCGACCACGTGGGCATCAAATTCGATGCGGCCCTGGATCGACAGAAGCAGCGTCTCACTGCCGACGCCGGGAGCCAGGGTAGTCAGCGCCTGCGAGGAGAGCGTGTTCAGCCAGCTCAGCCGATCGGGTCCGGTCACGGTCACGACGCCACGGTGGGACAGGTCGACGACGGCGGAACCGGCGGCCAGGTGCTTTTGTTCGGGTAACGGGCTTCCGTAATGGGCGGCGACGCCGGCATCCGGCCCGCCTGCTTCGACGGCTCCGGGCGTGTTCAGTAGCGGGCTGCGATAAGTCATATTGGGTCAACGTCCTCGCATCGGCGGGCTATTCCGCGCAGGTT
>NZ_KI914640.1:57403-61835 GCF_000520495.1 Arthrobacter sp. H14 | reverse complement strand
GCGCAGGTTGCGCGAGCCGGTTTGTTAGGCGGTCTTCTTCAACCGGGCGGAAGCGTGCGATTCGAGGGACCGCCCCAGCGCGGCGATATCCCAGGCCCAGAGCAGGTCGCCCTCGACCAGACCGTACAGCCTGGTGGCGGCCCTGTAATCCTTCGCCCCCGGCGCACGCATCACAGCGTCGGTGGACAGGTCGATCCGCGGCCCTTTGACCTGGCCGACGTAGAGCTCGCAGATTCCGCCCGGGTGCACCACGTTGGCGATGATGTCGAAGCCGTCGTCCTTGTTGCGCAGCTTCTCGACCTCCTCCGCGGACTTCAACGCTGGAACTATCTCAGCGGGAATCAGTCCGGGACCGCCGTCGGATTCGTTGAGTTCGCGATCCAGTTGCCAGGCACCGGATTCCCAGCTCAGCGGACGCAGCTTGTTGCCGTCGTCGTCGATCAACCAGCTCTGCGCGCTGTACTCCAGATAGGCCAGGCCATTGTGGGTGAAATTCACTTCCTGGGCGAACTGCTGCTGCTCGATATCGCCGTAACCGAGGACGCCGACGCCCTCCCACCGGCCGATCAACCAGTAAAGCGGAACGAGTTCAGGCGTTAAATCTGTGGGAAGTTCGATAGGCATTAGAGCCCTTACTTCTGTCCCTTATACATACGCCAGACGACAAATCCGGCAAACCAGGCCATGGCGCCGCCGGCAATGACCAACAGGGCGATGTAGAAGATCTCCAGAGCAAGCAAGTTCATGTGCTCAAGGCTACCCCAAAGTCCCGACAGAATTCCCGTTGGTGACGCCGTGGGGCGTGGGACGGATACGCAGTCAGACCAGCAGCAGCTTCTCCAGGAAATAGACCATGGTTCCCAGCGCAGCGATCGGGGCCACGCCAACCGCCAGCGCGCCGGCCAGCGTGTTCGGGCCCCGCCTGGCAACAATCAGCCGGCGGAAACTAACGACGACGGCGCCGCAGACCAGCCCGACGACGGCCGCGGCGAGATTGGGCACGTCGGACAAGAGGATCGCGCCGAGGAGCCCCGCCGAGGTCGCCAGCATCAATCCGACCGGTGCAATGATCCTGTCCGGCCATGGCAGCAGCGAGACTAGAAGCGCGACCACCACGCTGGTTCCAGTGACGAGCATCATGCCCGAGTCCTCCGCGTTGGACCTGAGCTGCTCGGCCGCGGCCCAACCACCTCCCATCGCGCAGATAAGGACACCGGCGGTCCCGCCGATCGTCGATTCCAGCCGCAGGCTCTGGCCTGTCCCGCGCAGCAGCTGCACCAGGAATACCAGCGCCACGCCCACAGCGACGATGGCGGGAAACCAGAGCAGCAGGCGTCCGCCTTCGAGCAGGCTGGCAGTAACGGTAGAGGCGATGCCGGATCCGGCGATGATGCTGCCGAGGGTCTTCTTTGCCGGCACGCCAAGCAGGTGCGGCCAGCCGAAGCCGACAATCAGGGAGGCCAGGCTCAGTACAACGACGACGACGGGAAGTGAGAGATAGGCGCCGCCAATGATGGCGCACAAACTCACCGCCGCCGCGGCGGCAATACTGGCAGACTTCACCATGCCATCCTGCCTTATAGCTCGATTCGGCGCGAGAAAGCCCCGCCGTGCCGCCGTCGAACCGCCAAGGTATAGTCAAGACAGCCCCGCTCGCTCAATGATGCGCCAGTTCTCCCCTTGAGGACGACTACGCACCGTGGAGGAACCGTGTCGCAGATCCTGTTACTGACCAATAGCCAAGGCTCATCCGTTGATGTCCTGCCTGCCCTGGAGCTGCTCGAACACCGCATCCACATTCTCCCCGCCGAACCGACGGCGCTGCTGGAATCCACGCCGTCCGACGTCGTAATGATTGATGCGCGCAAGGACCTGGCCGGAGCCCGCTCGCTGGCGCAGCTGATCAAGGCAACCGGCCTGAGCGCGCCGTTGATGCTGGTGCTGACGGAAGGCGGAATGGCCGCCGTCGCCCCCAACTGGATGGCCGACGACGTCATACTCGACACTGCGGGGCCGGCGGAAGTGGAGGCACGGCTGAGGCTGGTCGTCGTCCGGGCCAACACAGACGAGCCGGCCGAAACGGAGATCCGGATTGCCGGCGTCGTCATCGATGAATCGAGCTACACCGTCAAGGTCAACGACAAACTCCTGAACCTGACGTTCAAGGAATTCGAACTGCTGAAATATCTCGCCCAGCATCCCGGCCGCGTGTTCAGCCGGGACCAGCTGCTGCACGAAGTGTGGGGCTACGACTATTACGGCGGCACCCGGACCGTCGACGTCCACGTCAGGCGGCTGCGGGCAAAGCTCGGCGCAGATCATGAAAATCTCATCCGGACCGTCCGCAACGTCGGCTACCACTTCACCCGTACGCTTTCCGATGAGAACGCCGCGGTCGGTTCGGAGACGTAGTACAAAGCGGATCCCGCGCCCATCGCGCTAGTCTTAGATGCACGGTCTGGGCCGGGCCGGTACTACAGCGAAGGAGTCAGCGATTATGAGTCAGACAACCTCCGGAACATGGCCGGTGCACACCATAAAGGGCCGCCCCAATAAGGACCTGTTGCGCGATATTTCCACCCTCGCCGACGCCGCCAACGAGTCTGACGGCAATCCGCCGCTGTCCGAGCAGACCCTGGTGAATCTCCGCTCCGAGGACTGCGACGAAACCACGATGCTCAGCTTCGCCACGTATATTCCGGAAGAGGAATACAGCGATTCCGACGACGGGTCGCTGGCCGGTGTCGCCGTCGTCAGCCTGGATCCGGAGGCGCAGACCAGTCCGCATGGAGTCCTCGAGCTGGTGGTCCATCCGAATTACCGCAACCAGGGCATCGGCACTTCGCTGGTCGGCGCCCTGAAGGAGACCACCAAGCTGACCGGTTTGCGCGCGTGGTCGCACGGCAATCATGAGGCGGCCGTGGAACTGGCCGGCCGGTACGGATTTACTTCGGTCCGCGAACTGTGGCGGATGCGGTTAACCAGGGCGTTGCAGTCGGCTGCCCAGTTGCACTATGAACTGCCCGAGGGCGTGCGGCTGCGCCCGTTCGAACCCGCCCAGGACGAAGAAGCCTGGCTGAAGGTCAACGCCGCGGCCTTTGCACACCATCCGGAACAGGGAGCCACCACCCTGAACGATCTGAAAGCCCGGATGGAGGAGGACTGGTTTGATCCGAACGGTTTCCTGTTGGCAGAGCGCGACGGCGAACTCCTCGGCTTCCACTGGACCAAGGTTCATCCGCGCAGCGGCAGCCACCCTGCCATTGGCGAGGTGTACGTCGTCGGCGTCTCCCCTGACGCGCAGGGACTTGGACTGGGTAAGGCGCTGACCATTGCCGGAATCGAATATCTCCACGAGGCCGGACTGAACGCCATCATGCTCTACGTCGACGCCGATAATGAGGCCGCCGTCGCGCTGTACCAGAAACTCGGCTTCACCCGCTGGGACGTGGACGTGATGTACGCGCCGAAAACCGACGGTGCCGGCTTGTAAGGTTGGAGCAGTCAACCGGATCGAGTCAGAAGGAGAATGTCTTGGAACCCCAAACAGCGGCGATTCCCACAACACGCTTCGGCTCGTCCGAGGTCGCACCGGCGCGCGCCACCCAGGACCGCATCGACATACCGGAGTTTGCGCCGAGCCTGACACCGGCCGGAGATGTCGGTCCGGATCGTTTCCTCGACCGTGAAGTCAGCTGGCTCGACTTCAATGCCCGGGTGCTGGAGCTGGCCGAGGATCCGAACATGTACCTGCTGGAGCGGGTGAATTTCCTCTCCATTTTCGCTTCGAACCTGGACGAATTCTTCATGGTCCGCGTGGCCGGCCTCAAGCGCCGGATCGCGGCCGGGCTCGCCGTGCCCTCCCCCGCCGGCCTCAGCCCGGTGGAGCAACTGGAGCTGATCGGCGAAGAGGCGCAGGAGCTGACCAAGCGCCATGCCCGGATTTTCGAGGAACAGATCCGGCCTGCGCTGGCCGACGAGTCCATCTACCTCACACGGTGGGCTGAACTTGATGAACAGTCGAAGGCCTACCTGCGGGACCTGTTTTCAGAGAAGGTCTTCCCCATCCTCACGCCATTGGCTGTGGACCCGGCGCATCCGTTCCCCTATATTTCCGGGCTGTCGCTGAACCTCGCCGTCGTCGTACGCAATCCCGTCAGCGAAAAAGAACTCTTTGCCCGCCTGAAGGTCCCCGACCAGCTGCCGCGGTTGATCTCGGTGGACGGACCACGTGCCGGCCGGGTTCCGGGCCGGGTGGCACGGTTCATTCCGCTCGAGGACGTCATAGCCGTGCATCTGGACCAGCTTTTCCCCGGCATGGAGGTCCGCGAGCACCACACCTTCCGCGTCACCCGCAACGAGGACCTCGAGGTGGAGGAGGACGACGCCGAGAACCTGCTGCAGGCGCTGGAAAAGGAACTCCTGCGACGCA
>NZ_KI914640.1:56057-57303 GCF_000520495.1 Arthrobacter sp. H14 | reverse complement strand
CTCGAAGTCACCACGGATATCAATCCGAGCATCAAGTCGTTGCTGGTGCGCGAGCTGGGCGTCGAGGAGGACGAGGTCTATGAGGTGCCGGCGCCGCTGGACCTGCGCGGACTGAGCGTGATTGGAAACATCGAACGCACCGATCTCCGGTATCCGCGGCACGTCGCGCACACCAGCCGGTTCCTGAATGAGAGCGAAACCTCCAAGGCGGCCAACGTCTTTGCGGCCATGCGGCGGCGCGACATCCTGCTGCACCACCCCTACGATTCGTTCTCCACCTCGGTGCAGGCGTTCCTGGAGCAGGCCGCGTCGGATCCCAAGGTACAGGCCATCAAACAGACCCTGTACCGCACCTCCGGTGACTCCCCGATCGTCGACGCCCTCGTTGATGCGGCCGAGGCCGGCAAGCAGGTGCTGGCACTGGTCGAGATCAAAGCCCGGTTTGATGAACAGGCGAATATCTCCTGGGCCCGCAAACTGGAGCAGGCCGGAGTGCATGTGGTGTACGGCATCGTGGGGCTGAAAACGCACTGCAAGCTGTCCCTGGTCGTGCGGCAGGAAGTCGACGGGCTGCGCCGCTACTGCCACATCGGCACTGGAAACTACCACCCGAGCACCGCACGTTACTACGAGGACCTCGGACTGCTCACCGCGAGCAACGAAGTCGGCGAAGACCTCTCGAGGTTGTTCAACCAGCTCTCCGGGTACGCCCCTAAGTCGACATTCAAGCGGCTGCTTGTTGCGCCAAGGTCGGTCCGTTCCGGTCTGATCGACCGGATCGAGAAGGAGATCGCCAATAAGAAGGCCGGTCTCAGTGCCAGGGTGCAGATCAAGGTCAACAACATGGTCGATGAGGCCACCATCGACTCCCTTTACCGCGCCTCGCAGGCCGGGCTAAGCGTCGACATTGTCGTCCGGGGCATCTGCTCACTACGGCCAGGCGTGCCAGGACTGAGCGAAAACATCCGGGTACGCTCCATTCTCGGGCGGTTCCTGGAACACTCGCGGATCTTTGCCTTCGCCAACGCCGGTGACCAGGTGGTCTACATCGGTTCCGCCGACATGATGCACCGCAACCTGGACCGCCGGGTGGAAGCCTTGGTCCAGCTCAGTTCAACAGAGGATATTTCCGCCATGGTGGCACTGCTTGACCGTTATATGGATGACGCCACCTCCAGCTGGCATCTTGAACCATCCGGGGAGTGGACCCGCCACCACCTCGATGAAGACGGTAAGCCGCTCAGCG
>NZ_KI914640.1:45890-55957 GCF_000520495.1 Arthrobacter sp. H14 | reverse complement strand
CCGGAAAATCCCGGCGCGCAGGATCTACGGGAATGGCGGTGCGCGCGGCAGGTGCACTGTGCTGGCGCAGCCGTAGAGGCGAGCTCCAGCTCCTGGTGATTCATCGTCCCCGCTACGATGACTGGTCCTGGCCCAAGGGAAAGCTCGACGACGGCGAGACCCTTCCCGAGGCCGCGGTGCGCGAGGTTGCCGAAGAGGTTGGTATCCGGATCAAGCTCGGCATCCCGCTTCCGTCCATCCAGTACAAGGTCAACTCCGGGATGAAGGAAGTCCTTTACTGGGCCGCGCACGTGGACGAGCAGGAGCCGCTTCCGGACGACCACGAAGTAGATCAAGCTGAATGGGTCAGTCCCGACAAGGCCCGGGAGCTGCTCTCCAACCCGTCCGATATCGATCCGTTGAACGCGCTGGTCGAAGCCTTCGAGGAAGGTCACCTGCCGACCTGGCCCATCATCCTGCTGCGGCATGCCAAGGCCAAGCCACGCTCCTCCTGGACCCTGGCCGAAGGAGACCGCACTCTTGTCGCCTCGGGGCAGCGGCAGGCCAAGGCGGTGGGGCGCCTGCTGAACGCCTGGGGCCCCAAACGTGCACTGACGAGTCCCTGGGTGCGCTGCGTCCAGACGCTTAAACCGTACGCAAAGATCGCCAACCCGAAGATCAAGCAGATCGATGCGCTGACAGAAGCGTCACACAAACGCCAGCCGAAAAAGGCCCGCGCGGTCGCCGAGGGTGTCTTCGAAAAACGCAAACCGGTCATCATCTGCACGCATCGGCCGGTACTGCCGACGTTGCTCGAGGTATTCGCCCCGAAAATGAGCGATGAAGACGCCGCCAAGCTCCCGACGTCGGACCCCTACCTCAGTCCCGGTGAGATCATCATTTTGCATGTCAGCGCCCTCGACAACCAGCGGATCGTCTCGGTCGAACAGGTCAAACCCTTCGACGACTAAGCCCCTGCACTTCCGCAGCTCCGGCCCGGGCCGCCCGGATCCGGCAGACGCGTAAGCTGGGCTGGTTAGAGTTGAAGCATGTGGTGGGAAACGCTGTTGGCGGCAGCCGCCGGACTGTTGCTGCTCTGGCTGCTCCTGCTTGCGGCTTTATGGTTTGCGCAGCGGGCGCAGAATGAGCCGGCGTCGCTGCGGGAGGCGCTCCGGTTGCTGCCTGATGTCCTTCGGCTGCTCCGCCGGCTAGCCTCCGACAAGACACTGCCTGTCGGCGTACGGGTTCGACTGTGGCTGCTGTTGGGCTACCTGCTCTCGCCAATCGACCTCGTACCGGACTTCATTCCGGTTATCGGTTACGCAGATGACGCGATCATCATTGTTCTCGCACTTCGTTCCGTCATCCGTACTGCAGGCCCCGAAGCCCTCGAGCGGCACTGGCCCGGCACGCAGCAGGGGCTGAGGTCGCTCCTCATTCTTCTCCCCCGCTAAACCAGGATCATTTTGTTTCCAAACACGTTCCCCGCACTCTCATCGATGACTCGGTGGATAGGATGGACGAGTGAGTATTGAGACCCCGTATGAAGACCTCCTCCGTGACGTGCTGGCCAACGGCACGTCCAAATCGGACCGCACAGGCACCGGTACCCGCAGCGTTTTCGGCCGTCAGCTGCGCTTCGACCTGAGCAACAGTTTCCCGCTTATCACCACCAAGCGGGTGCATTTTAAATCCCTCGCCCTCGAACTGTTATGGTTCCTGCGCGGCGATTCAAACGCGAAGTGGCTGCAGGAGCGCGGAGTCAAGATCTGGAATGAGTGGGCCGGCGACGACGGCGATCTCGGCCCAATCTACGGCGTCCAGTGGCGCTCGTGGCCCACGCCCGACGGCGGTCACATCGACCAGATTGCCCAGGTTGTCGAGGGACTGAAAACGAACCCGGATTCACGCCGGCACATTGTCTCGGCCTGGAACGTATCCGAGCTGCACAACATGGCTCTGCCGCCATGCCACGTCATGTTCCAGTTCTATGTAGCGGATGGCAAGCTCTCCTGCCAGCTTTATCAGCGCAGTGCGGACCTGTTCCTCGGAGTGCCATTCAACATTGCCAGCTACGCGCTGCTGACCAGAATGGTCGCCCAGCAGACCGGTCTGGAGCCCGGCGAGTTCATCTGGACAGGCGGGGACTGCCACATCTACGACGACCATATGAGCCAGGTGACCGAACAGCTTATGCGGGACGCCTATCCCTACCCGCGGCTGCAGATCGGCCGGAAGCCGGAGTCGATCTTTGATTACGAATACGAGGATTTCGAGATCGTGAACTACCAGCATCACCCGACCATAAAGGCGCCGGTGGCAGTATGATCGGGATGATCTGGGGGCAGACACCGGATAGAGTTATCGGCCGCGACGGCACGATGCCGTGGGACGTTCCCGAGGACATGGCTCATTTCACGTCGACGACGAAGGGCCACCCGGTCATTATGGGCCGGCGGACCTGGGAATCGTTTCCCGCCCGGTTCCGCCCCCTGCCAGGGCGCGCGAATATCGTCATCAGCGGCAGCCAGGACCAGCGTCAGGCTCTGGCCGATGCAGGTGCCATCGCCGTCGGAAGCATGAATGCAGCGTTGGATGCCGCCGCGGCTAGTGAGGGCGGCGAGGAGGTCTGGGTCATCGGTGGCGCCGGGATTTTCGAATCCATGCTGACCAAAGCCGACACCGCTTCGGTGACTGTCATCGACGTCGATGAAACCGGCGACACCTTTGCCCCGGCGCTGGAGGACGCCTGGACACTTGCGGTCAGCGATCCGGAACAAGGCTGGCATGAATCCCGCAAGGGTGCGCGCTACCGGATCGAAACCTGGACACGAAGCCACTCCTGACCAAGCCGTATAACCACTTGTCCTCCACCGTGTTTCCCGGAACGGCACTGTCCACATTCTGAATCTTTAACTCCTAAGGGCCTGCTTCCACGATCTATCGTCGGTCTATGCGTACATTTGACGACTTCGGATACTCGCCGGATCCTTTCACGGCAGATGTTGACCAACTAGGGTTGGTCAACATGGGACAGTACAACGTTCCAGGACGCCAAAACCCGCTTCTCCGAGCTGCTGCAACTTGTGGAACGTGGGGACGAGGTTATTATCGCCCGCTCGGGGCACCCTGTGGCCAAGCTGGTCAAAGTTGAGCGTCCGGCCAAACGCGCACTTGGATTCCTTGGTCCCCTTGATGTGCCGGATGAAGCCTTCCAACCGATGTCCAAGGAGGAACTGTCCACGTGGGAAGCACCAATTATCTAATTGATTCACAAGTACTTCTCTTCGCCTTGGTGAATCCGCGTGCTCTCTCACCCAAGGCACGCAGGATTATCAGCAACATGGACGCCAGCCTCTTTGCTTCCGCCGCCACTGCGTACGAACTCGCATACAAATTCCAGCGAGGGAAACTTCCCGGTTTCGAAAGGGTATTTGTCGGTTACGAACACCATGTCCGACGGATTGCACCATCCACCATCAACGTCACTACAGAACACTCCCTGACCGCTGCGGAACTGGACTGGGACCACGGCGACCCTTTCGACCGTCTTATCGCCGCACAGGCCCCCATTGAAGGCGCCACGCTCATCACGCCTGATGAAACAATGCAACGTTTCGAGCCCTTGAGCACTTTATGGTGATCGGCGCGGACTGGATGCAACCCAGCCGGGAGGGGACGTCGTCGTCATCAAATTGGCGATTTGCGCGGGAAAACTAGAATGGATGTATGACTTCCTTGGTATCCGGCACCTCAACTCCTTCTGTAGGCCTCATTGGCTGGCGCGGCATGGTCGGCTCCGTGCTGATGCAGCGCATGCAGGATGAGCGTGACTTCGACCTGATCAATCCGGTCTTCTTCTCCACCTCCAATGCCGGTGGGGATGCCCCTGATTTCGCAGCCGGTGCCGGAAAACTCCAGGACGCTTACGACGTCGAAACCCTCGCCAAGCTGCCCATCATTGTCACCGCCCAGGGCGGCGACTTCACCTCGGAGGTATACCCGAAGCTCCGCGACGCCGGGTGGGATGGCATCTGGATCGACGCCGCTTCGACCCTGCGGATGAATGATGACTCCATCATCGTGCTGGACCCGGTCAACCGGGACGTCATCGACGCCGGGCTGGCCCGTGGTGTAAAAGACTTCATCGGCGGCAACTGCACAGTCTCCTGTATGTTGATGGGCCTCGGTGGCTTGTTCAAGAACGGCCTGGTCGAGTGGGCTACGGCAATGACCTACCAGGCAGCCTCCGGTGGCGGTGCCCGGCACATGCGGGAGCTGATTAACCAGTTTGGCGAGCTTCACAGTGCTGTTGCCAACCACCTCATTGACCCTGCCTCCGCCATCCTGGAAATCGACCGCGGGGTCGTGACGCAGCAGCGGAATCCGGAAATGGATGCCTCACACTTCGGCGTTCCACTGGCCGGATCGGCCATTCCGTGGATCGACGCCGATCTGGGCAACGGCCAGTCCAAGGAAGAGTGGAAGGCCGGTGCGGAGACCAATAAGATCCTAGGCCTCAACGTCACCGACGGCGCACGGATTCCCTTCGACGGGTTGTGCGTCCGGATCGGAGCCATGCGTTCACACTCACAGGCGCTGACCATCAAGCTCACCGAAGATCTGCCGCTGGCAGAGATCGAGCAGCTCATCGAGCAGGACAATGAATGGGCCAAGGTCGTCCCCAATACCAAGGAAGCGACCATGGAGCAGCTCACGCCCGTTGCCGTCACGGGGACCATGGACGTACCGGTCGGCCGTTTGCGCAAGATGGAAATGGGACCTGAGTACCTGAGCGCTTTCACCATCGGCGACCAGTTGCTGTGGGGTGCAGCCGAACCGCTGCGCCGGATGCTCCGTATCGCCACAGGGAACCTGTAGCACCTCCGCTTCACCGCTCCAGTTTCTGTCGGTGCCGGCTGGCACTGTTGGGGCTATGAAAAACCCAACAGTTGACGAGATACTGACCGGATTCCTGGCCACAAGCTGCTTTAACAAACAACCTGCCACGTGTTCGCGCTATCGACGGGTCGATGCTCAATTGCGGCGGTACCTGGAGGCAACGGGACACCGTTTCCTGGAGAGTTCCAAGGTTGATTTGCTCGGTCTGGAGCAGGCGTATGAGCTGGAGGGCGCGTGCTCCCGGATCATGATCGCCGAGGACCTTGTTCATGCCTTGGCGGACTTCCTGCGTGACCCGTGGCTGCTCCATGACGGCAACGACAGGCGCTCCCAGATCAGCCAGACGTCGAGGCTGGCCCAGTGGCTCTGCAGCCGCGGACTGGTCGACACCCAGCTGGACAGTTGCGCCTTGATCGAGACGCGGATCGCAGTTGAACATGCCAGACAGGGTTACACCCGGGATCCGCGGCCCTCGCATGGATTATAGGGCGCAGCCAATCAGCAGCGGTTCGGGAACCAGCTTAATGCCGAATTTCGCCTCGACTCCGTCCCGTACGGTGCGCGCGACGTCCAGGAGGTCCCGGGCACTGGCCCCGCCGCGGTTCGTGACAGCCAGCGTATGCTTCGTCGACAGGGAGGCACGTCCGTCCGGCAGGCCGAATCCTTTGGCGAAGCCGGACTGGCCTATCAGCCAGGCGGCACTGAGCTTGACCCTGTCGTCTGCCTCTGTGCGGCCGGTACCCACCGGGTAGCGGGGTGCACCGGCCGGCAGTGTGTCGGCCACCGGGCGGTCCACGATTGGATTGGTGAAGAAGGACCCGGTACTGAAGGTGTCCCGGTCCTCCGAATCGAGAACCATGCCCTTGGAAGCACGCAGCTTGAGGACAGCCTTGCGCGTCTGCAATGCGTTGGCGCGCTCCCCCGGCTCAACTCCGAGTACCCGCGCCAGCTCGGCATACCGGATTGGTGCGCTCCCCCGCCCCAGAGCCAGCTGAAACTGGACGGTCAGGACCACATACCGCGGCGAACCGTCCACCGTGGCGCGTTTGAGCAGCGAATCCCGGTACTCAAACTTGAGGTCCGAATTGGCGAAAGTCTTGATGGCGTTCTTTTCCCGGTCCCAGGCCCGGATGCTCGCTATGGTGTGCGAAACGTCAGCACCGTAGGCGCCGACATTCTGCACCGGTGTCGCCCCCATCAGTCCAGGAATGCCGGACAGCGCCTCCAGGCCGGACCAGGCATGCATCACGGCGGTACGGACAAAGTCGTCCCACGGGTGGCCCGCCTGGACCTCAACGAACACGCCGGCCATCATATCCCTGGACTTGATTGTGTAGCCTTCGGAGGCGATATGGAGCACGGTGCCCGGAAAGCCGTCGTCGGACACGATCAGATTCGATCCACCCCCGACAATGAGCAGGGGTTCTCCGGAGGCATCTGCCGCCCGGACGGCGTCGATAATGTCCTGCTCGGTATCAGCCTGAACGTACTTGCGTGCCGGGCCGCCGACCG
The DNA here is from genome assembly GCF_000520495.1 of Arthrobacter sp. H14. Classification (GTDB taxonomy): domain Bacteria; phylum Actinomycetota; class Actinomycetes; order Actinomycetales; family Micrococcaceae; genus Arthrobacter_C. Next base: position 49,564 of record NZ_KI914640.1, on the reverse strand, counting down.
CCGTCGTCGTCAGCTCCGCCAGATTAACCGTGGATGTCACCAAAGCCGAACGACCGCCTGCGCCTTGACCAACACCTTTTGACCGGCCGAGGTGACCGTCAAGTCCACCCTGGCCGTGGAATTGTCGGCATCAATGGCGCCCAGCACGCCCGTGACTTCGATTTCCGCGCCCGGACCATCATCCAGGTCTTCGACGGGAACAGGCTTCGTGAAACGGGTTTGATAATCGACGACGGCGGCGGGGTCGCCGGCCCAATCCACCACCAGTTGAACGGCCGCACCCATGGTGAACATGCCGTGCGCGATCACACCGGGCAGTTCCACTGATCTGGCGAACCGCTCATTCCAATGGATTGGATTGAAATCTCCGGAGGCGCCGGCGTAGCGGATCAGATCAGCGCGTGTGACCTCAATGGTTGTCGTACCGATCTGCTGTCCAATTTCGAGTTGCTCCAGCGAAACGCTCACTGCTCTTCCCCCCGCACGATGATCGAAGATTTGGTGGTGGCGACTTTCCCGCCCTCGACGGTGGAAATTTCCGCCCGTGTGGTGATCATGGCGCCGGCGCCCATCGCCCGGACCGAATCGACATGCAGCTCGGCAACCAGCTCGTCGCCGGCCACGATCGGATGATAGTGCGTGAACCGCTGGTCCGCATGCACAACCCGCGTGAAATCGATTCCGGCACTGTCATCCTCGATCAGCTGCGCATCAGCCCGCTGGGAAACGATGATCGCGAACGTCGGTGGTGCCACCAGATCGCGGTAGCCAAGCTCCTGGGCTGCATCGACGTCGTAATGGGCCGTGCTGGTGGCCTTGACCGCGCGGGCGAATTCGCGGATCTTTTCCCGGCCAACAAAATACGGCTCTCCGGCCGGATAGCTGCGGCCGGCCAAATCAGGATCGATGGCCATGGAACTCCTCATTCTGTAGGCATTTGTAGGCTGAGTCTGCATCCAGCCTACAAGTACCTGCAGGCTATCGGCGCTTCCCTGGGCGGCGGAAGAAGATGCTGGCCACATAGCAAATGAACCCGATTCCCAGCAGCGGAAGGGCCGTCCAGGTCAGGAACCCGTTTTCGGTTGTGATCCCAATGATGGAACAGAGGATGCCGGCTCCGGTGAACGCCAGCCCGAGGACGACAAAGAGACGGTACTTGGGCGATCCGGTATCCCATGGGTTGTTCAGCATGGTTTCCATCGTATTTGCTAGAAGAGGAACTCCTGCACGGCCGGCACGTCAGAGCTGTACTGCCCGAACTCGATGCGCTTTCCCTTCAGCCGCGACAGGTCCGCCAGGAACTCCACTTCCGAATCGTCGATGCCGGCCCGAACATAGCTGCCGTGCGCGGCGCTGATCCGCAAACCGTGCCGGCCTGCACCAAGTTCGTGTGGATACAAGACGCCCGGACCCGCCTCACAAACTGCCTTCGCCGCTTCAGGCCGGTGCCATTGCTCCGAAACCGAATGCGAGCCCGGCAGTCCGTTGCCGCCGTCGAGCATTAACCGCACCTCCACCGCTTTGTCGCTGTTGATCCGGTCGAGCTCCTGAGCTGGAAGCGGATTGGCTAGAGCCACCAGCTTGGCCGCGGACCGGACAGCCTGGCCGAGGCCGAGATGGTCCGTCACAGCGTCCTCCAGATGGCGAATAATCCGGCCGTCTTCAGCCCAGCCAACATAGCGTGCGACGACGGCGCCCTGTTCAGCGAGCCTGCTGAACTTGCTGCGGTGGGAAGCCGTTCCCACTTTCGAGGCGCCGTCGGCGAAAGTGGCAACGTAAAGCCAGTGCTCCTGGTCGACATACGCCTGCAATCCCGGCGGCGCGATGCCGCTGCGGTGGATATCGTGCAGGAACCGGAAGTCGTCACGGGAAAAGCATCGTCCGCATTGAAACCCGCGCTCGGCATGGCTGTAATCCAAGCAACCGAACTGCTGCCGGGTGGTCAGGCCCTCGACCGTGCTGTAGCCGAGGCAGTGCCGCACACCAGGCGTCGTCAAGACCTGGAAGCGGAGTTCGGTTCCGGCTGCCAGCTGGAACTCTTCGGCGGTGCCTTCCGCTCCAGATAAGCCCAGCACAGGGCCGCGCGGCGTCCACGAGACACCTCGGACCAGGTACGGGCTGTTGGCTTTCACGGCTCTCCTTAAATGAATGCGCCGGCAACGATTTAACGTTACCGGCGTATCCGCTTGATAGAGAACGCTCCACACCGGAGCGTCAACGCAAATTAGACAGTTTGTTTCGAGTGCTTTCCTTCGGCCACTTCTTCCACCAGTTTGGAGCAGAAGGCGGGCAGGTCATCCGGATTACGGCTGCTGACCAGCCCGGCATCGACCACAACCTCCTGGTCCACCCATTCGGCGCCGGCATTCTTCAGGTCGGTCGCCAGTGTGTGGTACGAAGTCATCTTCCGGCCGCTGACCACTCCGGCATCGATCATGATCCAGGGACCGTGGCAGATCACCGCGACGGGTTTCTGGCTGGAGAAGAACGAGCGGGTGAAGTCCTGTGAGTCCTTGTCGACTCGGATCTGGTCCGCATTGAACACGCCACCGGGGAGCACGAGCGCATCGTAATCGTCGGCCTTAGCCTCCGAAACGCTGACGTCGACCGGGAAGTCGTCTGCTGGATCGGTGTGGTTGAACCCCTTGATGCTGCCGCTCTTCGGCGACACCAGAACGGGCTGTCCCCCGGCCTGCTTCACCGCATCCCAAGGCTGCGTGAGCTCGACCTGCTCGACGCCGTCGGTCAGCAGAAACGCGACCTTCTTACCGGAAATATCATGTTCAGACATGCTTCCTCCTTGCTGTAGAGCGTGGATGTCAGGGAATGACCCTTCACTATCCATCCTAGGAAGACAAGAGATACTAAGCAAGCTGAGCTTTATACCAAGGACTGCGTCCCTCGCCCGTCGTATCCCGATCGGAAACCTTGGCCGTATCCGGCGGGGAAACAGGAAATGCCTCCGGAACCCATGCGGATTCCAGAGGCATTCTTTGGTAGCGGTGGGGAGGCTCGATCTCCCGACCTCACGATTATGAGTCGTGCGCTCTAACCAACTGAGCTACACCGCCATAAATGAGAATGCCCGCGTAGACCGGTCAAAAACCGTTCTGACGCGGGCTCCCATTGCGAGCCCCCCACCGGAATCGATCCGGTGACCTCGTTCTTACCAAGAACGCGCTCTACCACTGAGCTAGGGGGGCAACGAGGAAAAACTTTACCAGTTAATCCCCGCAGAAACGAAATCCACCGATCCTCGTGATGCCACGGATCACAGCGGAATTCCGCGACGCCGGAACCCGGCTATGAGCAACGTCACCGGCCATGTCTATGGCCGGCACGAACCCACGCCGGGCCCAGCGTCCTGCAGCCTAGTACTTCTTGCCGTGGCGGGGCTTGCGCTCCCCATTACCGGCACTGGCGAACTTCGAGGCACCGCTGTCGCCCTCGTGATTCTTACTGAACGAGCGGTCGCCGTCGTACTTCTTCTTGAAGTCCTTCTTGAATCCGGCGCCTTCGTTCTTATTAAAGCTGCGGTCGCCGCCGCTCTTCTTGAAATCCTTCTTGAAACCGCCGCGGGCCGGGGCTCCGCCGCTGCTGGGACGGCGTCCCTTGTCCAGCTCGAGATGGATGAGTTCCCCGCCGATGCGGGTCTTGGAAAGGGCGCGCCACTG
>NZ_KI914640.1:34702-45790 GCF_000520495.1 Arthrobacter sp. H14 | reverse complement strand
CAGGGTGTGGTCGGAGCGGATGTCGATCCCGCCGATCTGGCCGGAGGTCAGGCCACCCTCATTGGCGATAGCGCCGACGATGGAACCGGGCATCACGCGCTGGCGGCGGCCGACGGCAATCCGGTAGGTGGCGTTGCCCTCGGTCAGGGTGCGGGTCGGTCCACGTGAGCCGAAGCCGTCCTTGGAGCGGTCCTTCTTCTGGTGCTCGGGAACCTTCGGCAGCTCCTTGACGAAGAGCGGCTCGCCGCCCTGGGCCATGAACGCCAGCGCGGCGGCGATCTCGGCAGCCGGGACGTCATGCTCGTCCTCATAATTGGAGATCAAATCACGGAACTGGGCAACGTCCTCGCTGGAGAGCGTTTCGGTGATGCGCTCGGCAAACTTGCCCTGGCGCAGCTCGTTGACCTTATCCGCGCTGGGAAGGTGCATCTGCTCGACCGGCTGGCGGGTCGCCTTTTCAATGGCGCGCAGCAGGTACTTCTCCCGCGGAGTCATAAACAGGATCGCGTCGCCGGTGCGGCCCGCACGGCCGGTGCGGCCAATACGGTGCACATAGGACTCGGTGTCGTGCGGGATGTCGTAGTTGACAACCAAGGAGATGCGCTCGACGTCGAGTCCACGGGCAGCGACGTCGGTGGCGACCAGGATGTCGATCTTGCCGTCACGCAGCGCCTCGATGGTGCGCTCGCGCTGCTGCTGTGGAATGTCGCCATTGATCGCCGCTGCGCGGTGGCCGCGGGACCGGAGCTTGTCGGCCAGGTCTTCGGTTGCCACCTTGGTGCGCACGAAGGTCAGCACGCCGCCGTATTCCTCGACCTCAAGAATGCGGGTCAGTGCATCGAGCTTGTGCGGACCCATGACCTGCAGGTAGCGCTGGCGGGTGTTGGCGCCGGTGGTGGTCTTGGACTTGACCGTGATTTCGGCGGGATCGTTCAGGTACTTCTTCGAGATCCTGCGGATCTGGGACGGCATGGTGGCCGAGAAGAGCGCCACTTGCTTGTCGTCCGGGGTCCCGGAGAGGATCTGCTCCACGTCTTCGGCGAAGCCCATCCGCAGCATTTCATCGGCCTCATCGAGGACCAGGTATTGCAGCTCGGACAGGTCGAGCGAGCCCTTGTTGATGTGGTCGATCACGCGGCCGGGGGTTCCGACGACGACCTGTGCGCCACGGCGCAGGCCGTTCAGCTGGGGACCGTAGGCCGAACCGCCGTAAACGGGCAGCACGGTGAAGTTTTCCAGGTGTGCGGCGTAGGAGGAGAATGCCTCGGCAACCTGCAGGGCCAGTTCGCGGGTCGGAGCCAGCACCAGGATCTGGGTGGCCTTCGACGGCGGCAGGTCGGCCATCCGGGACAGCGCGGGAACCGCGAATGCCGCGGTTTTACCGGTACCGGTCTGGGCCAGCCCAACGACGTCGCGGCCTTCCAGCAGTGCCGGAATGGTGGCCGCCTGGATGGGCGAAGGCTTTTCATAGCCGACGTCGGACAACGCTGCGAGGACGCGGGCGTCAATGCCGAGATCGGCGAAACGCACCTCGGGCTCTTCGGTTTCGGTGGATGTAGCTTCAGGCGACGGAGCTTCGGTGGTGGGCTCGACGTCGTCGTAGTTGCTGGGCAAGAGTTACCTCATTCATATGGGTTGATGGCGTCGCGGCAAGTGCGCCGCTGTACGAAGAAACCCGGCCTGTTTCAATCCCTGGCAAGGCCTCGCATCACAACTTCTGGGCTGCGCTCCCGGCAGGCACGTGTGACGTTTTCTTCTCGCCGGCGCTCCCATATGAAAATGCCCGCTGCTGCGGGCCCCAACACAACGAACCTGTCCCAGTACTATGATCTGGGCAGAATAAAAAGGGAATACCGGTGTGGGGGATGCTTCCAGTCTACCTTACGGTTCTAAGGTGGCGAAGCGGAGGCCGGGCATGGGACCCGTGAGGTTGGGCACATGCCTGAATTGGCGAAGATCCGGTGTCGGCGGGGAGTAGTTTAGGGCCCACATCGACGCTTTCAACCAAATATCCGGTCTGTCCTACTCCCCGCGCGTAAATCTTGGGCGCTATGCGCGAGTGTGGAGGTCCGCCGACCGTTGCAGAGCCTTCATGGCGTTCAGGCGAAGCCCCGGGGCCATTTTGAACTCGCCGGCCGCGGCGGAGTCCAGCAGGATTTGCGCGTCGTCGGCACTGCGTTCGGTGAACCAGCGGCCGGACGTAACACCGTGAGTCGGGCGGTACAACAGCTCGACGGCGTCGCCCGCCTCGATGGTGCCGGTCTTCAGAACCCGAAAATACGCGCCAACCAGCCCCTCCTCGGCGAACCGTTTCACCCACTGCGGCTCTTCCATGTGCGTGGCGAAATTGACGCACGGCACCCGCGGCATCGTGACCTCAATTTCCACCTTGGAACCGATCCGCCATCGCTCGCCGATGAACGCCCCAGTGGTTTCTATCCCCTTGGTGCGGAGGTTCTCGCCGAATAGACCCGGCAGGACTTCCCGCCCCAGTTTCGCCGCCCAATGCTCCGCATCCTCATGTGAATACGCGTACAGCGCCTTGTCCGCACCGCCGTGGTGCTTCCGGTCTGCCTGCACATCTGCGAACAGCCCGAGCCTGTGAACCTTGACTGGACCCTCGGCCGCGCGTTTGTCGATTGCGGTGACCCCGGGAGCGCCGCCGATTGGCTTGAGCCGGTGCACCCGGCAGATGGCGAGCAGCCGGGCTTCAACAGAACTGTCCATGCCCCTATTTTGCCTGTTTCAACACCGGCTGCGGTCCACTGCGCGCAGATCCGCCGGCCGTGGATGCGCCAGCTGTGGATGCGCCGGCCGCAACCCGCGTCCGTTACACGGAGAAGCCGCCGTCGCTCTTGATCAACTGCCCGGAGATCCACTTACCCTCCGGCGACAGCAGGAAACCGACCAGGTCAGCCGTGTCTGCGGGCGTTCCCAACCGGCCTGTCGGTTGCCGAAGCGTCAACTGTTCACGCAACTCGGCATCCATCCACCCGGTGTCAATCGGGCCGGGATTCAGGGCGTTGGAGGTGATGCCGAGATGGCCAAGTTCCCTTGCAGCGGCAATGACGATCCGGTCCAGGGCACCCTTGCTCGAGCCATAAGGCAGATTCTCGACGGTGTGGTCGCTCGTCAGCGCAACGATTCGGCCGTCGTCGCCCGGCAGCTGGCGTGCGAACTCGGCGATTAACTGCCAGCTTGCCCGGACGTTCACGGCGTAATGCCGGTCGAAACTGTCTACGCTCGTGGTCAGGATGCCCGAGTCAACGCTTTCGCAATGGGACAGCACGACGGCGCCGAAGGGTCCGATTCCAGCGTGCACGGCAGCGACCAGCCGCGGAACGGCATCGGGCTGTTCAAAGTCCGCCTGCACGGAGAAGACCTCCGCACCCATCGCTTCCAGCTCCGACGTAAGTTCCACCATGTCGGGAGTGCGCAACTCCGCCGGCCCGCCGCCGTCGTCGTCCGAAGTGTTGCCGGTGCCATCGTCCAAAGTGGCGCCAGAGCTGCCAGAGCTGCCCCACGGCATGCGGTCGTCATAACCGGCCCAGTAAGTCAGCGCCAGGTCCCAACCCTCGGCGGCGAGCTTGCGGGAGATGCCTGCGGCGATTCCGACCGTGCGGCCGACGCCGGTGATCAGGGCTATAGGTCTGGACATGGATTCATCCTAGCCGCGGGGGGCCAAGGAGTATGTTGGAACCACCCATCGAAAGACCGAAAGGCAACCATTCATGAGCTTCGCAATCACCAACGCCCACGTTGTCCCGATTGAAGGCGAACCCTTTGACGGGACGGTGTTGATCAAAGAGGGAAAGATCGCCGCTCTGGGTCCTAAGGTGAAAGTTCCGCGCAATGCAGAGGTGCTCGACGCCGGTGGCAAGTGGCTGTTGCCTGGCTTCATCGATGCGCATACTCACTTGGGCGTGGCCGAGGAAGCCGAGGGTAAAGAAGGTGAGGACACGAATGAAGTGACCGATCCGGTCACGGCGGCCGTCCGTGCTTTAGATGCAATCAATCCTCACGAGATGGGTTTCGATGACGCCCTCTCCGGCGGCATCACCGCCGTCAATGTGAACCCCGGCTCCGGTAATCCGGTCGGCGGACTCTGCGTCGCCTTGCACACGCACGGCCGCTACGTCGATGAAATGGTCCTCCGCTCCCCCAGCGGGCTCAAGGCCGCCCTGGGCGAAAACCCAAAGCGGATCCACGGCGAGAAGAACAAAACGCCATCAACCCGGCTGGGCACCGCGATGGTGGTGCGCCAGGCCTTCGTCGACGCGCAGAACTACATGGGCAAGGCAGACAAGAACGGACGCGACCTCAAGCTGGAAGCGCTGGCCATGGTGCTGAACCGGGAGATCCCGTGGCGCCAGCATGCCCACCGCGCGGACGACATTGCGACGGCGCTCCGGATGGCCGACGAATTCGGGTACGAGCTGGTGCTCGATCACGGCACGGAGGCGCACATCCTGGCTGACGTCATCGCGGCAAAGGGCGTCCCGGTTCTTATTGGGCCACTGTTCACCGCCCGGTCAAAGGTCGAGTTGCGGCAACGCTCGCTGGCCAACCCCGGCAAGTTGGCTGCCGCAGGCGTCGAAATTTCCATCATTACCGACCATCCCGTGATCCCCATCCACTTCCTGGTCCACCAGGCAACCCTCGCCATCAAGGAGGGACTGGACCGGCGGACCGCGCTTAAGTCCATCACCATTAATCCAGCCAAGGTCATGGGTGTCGCGGACCGGGTCGGCTCCCTCAGGGAAGGCAAGGACGCCGATGTGGTGCTCTGGAGCGGTGATCCACTCGACGTGATGCAGCGGGCCATGAAGGTCTGGATTGGCGGCAAGGAAGTGTTCGATTACGACGACGGGACCCGGCACGGAACCGTCGCTCCCCGGGCGTAACGAGGTCGGGTTAAGGGGTGTCGAGCTGCCGCAGGTAGTAATTCCGCAGACCATGGCGGAGGAAACGCGGCAGCCGTGGATACAGCACTGAGCAGAGCCGGAACATGCGGTCGAAGCGGCGTTGACGTTTGGCGTTCCACGGCAGCTCGAACGACTCCCGCACGTCCACCGGCAGCAGTCCTGCAGTGACCAACCGGGCCAGCGGCATGCCGGCCCGAAGCCACAGTGGGACGCCTGCCGGATGCAGAAGATCCTGCGCGACGCGTCTGGTCAGCTCGTCCGTTTCCAGCCGCGCGACCTGATCGTGCCAATACGCGTTGAAGGCGGCGCGGTCCTCCGGCCATAGATCTGCTGGAAGCTGGAGTGCCGTGCCGACCTCTGCGTAATCCCGGTAGACCCGGTCGGCGGATTCCTCGTCAAGGACACCGTAGATCTTGTCGTGCACCTGAACCGCGGTGTCGTAGAGCGTCGCGACCACCCATAGCTGCAGCTGTGGATCGAACGCCGAGTAGCTCGGCCGCTCCGCTCCCGCTTCACGCCGCACCGGTACGTGGGCACGGTTGACCTGCCGCCGGACGGTTCTGATCTGCTCCGGAGTTCCGTACACCACGGCGTACACATACGTCAGCGTTGTCCGCAGCCGGTCCAGCGGGCGGCCGGCGAAATTGCTGTGCTCCGCAACGCCGTGACCGACCGCGGGGTTGGCAATCTGGAGCAGGATCGCCCGGCCTGCGCCGAGCAGGAGGATGCCCTCCGCCCCAATATCCGCCAGTCCCCGCGCCATGGTGTTACAACGCGGAGATGGCCTGGTCCAGGTCGGCGATCTGGTCCTCGACGTCCTCGATCCCGACCGAGAGCCGCAGCAGGTTCTCGGGAACGGCAAGTTCGGTGCCCTTCACGGAAGCATGCGTCATCTCCGAGGGGTAGTTCATCAGCGACTCGATGCCGCCCAGGCTCTCCGCCAACGTGAACACGCGCGTTGCTTCGGCCACCTTGCGGGCAGCCGCCTCGCCGCCCTTGAACGTCACGGAAATCATCCCGCCAAAGGACTTCATCTGCCGCGCGGCAAGCTCGTGTCCGGGGTGCTCCGGCAGGCCCGGGTAGTAGACGTTCTCCACGGCATCCTGCTTCAGCAGCCATTCGGCAATCTGCTGGGCATTGGCGCTGTGCCGGTCCATCCGCACCCCGAGGGTTTTCAGCCCGCGGGTGGTCAGCCAGGCGTCCATTGGTGCCGATACCGCGCCGACCGCAAACTGGATGAAGCCGACCTTTTCGGCGATGTCGTCGTCGTTCATTACGACGGCGCCGCCGACCACGTCAGAATGCCCGCCAATGTATTTGGTCGTCGAGTGCACGACGACGTCGGCCCCGAGGGCCAGCGGCGTCTGCAGGTATGGCGAAGCGAAGGTGTTGTCCACCACGAGCCAGGCACCGATGGAGTGGGCCTTCTCGGCGAGCGCGGCGATGTCGGTGATCTTCATCATCGGGTTCGATGGCGTCTCGACCCAGATGAACTTGGTCTTGCCTTTCGCAATTGCGGCATCGACGGAGGCATCGTCGGCCATGTCCGCCGTGGCGTTCGTGACTCCCCAGGCTTTCAGCACCCGGTCGATGAGCCTGTGGGTTCCGCCGTACGCGTCGTTGCCGAGAACGATGTGATCCCCGGGAGCCAGCAGGCCGCGGATCAGTGCGTCCTCGGCGGCCAGGCCGGAAGAGAAGGAGAGCGCGTGCTTTCCACCTTCGAGGGCCGCCAGCTGTTCCTGCAGGGAATCACGTGTCGGGTTGGTCCCGCGGCCGTATTCGTAGCCGTTGCGCAGTTTGCCAATGCCGTCCTGGGCAAAGGTAGAGGTCTGGTAAACCGGCGGGACGACGGCGCCCGTGATGGAATCCGGCTCCTGCCCGGCGTGGATGGCGCGGGTATTGAAACCTTGGCTGTTTGCCTGGCTCATGGAAACTCCTTTTGCTAGCGGTTCAAATACGACAGTAGGTCCTGGCGGGTGATGATTCCCACCGGAGCGCCATCGGACGTAACCATCAGCGCATCGGTCTGCTGCAACTGCCCGCGTGCATCCTGGACAGGCTCATTGGCGCCAATCACCGGCAGCAATGCCGCCATGTGGTCGCGGACGAGGGCAGAGGGCGTGGCATCGCCGGTGAACAGCGCCTCACCGAGGGACCGTTCATCCACGCTGCCGAGAACCTCGCCCATCAACACGGGCGGTTCGTGGGAGAGTACGGGCAACTGCGAGACACCGTAGCGGCCCAGCAGGGCGATGGCATCCGCCACCGAATCGTCCGGACGCACATGCACCAGCTGTGGAATTTCGGTGGACTTGGCGCTGAATACGTCCATCACCGTCGGGCCTTCTTCGGCGCTGAGGAACCCGTAGGAACGCATCCACTTATCGCTGAAGATCTTGCCCAGGTAGCCCCGCCCGCTGTCCGGCAGCACGATCACGACGACGTCGTCGGCGGTTAGGTTTTTGGCGACCCGGAGTCCGACGGCGACGGCCATGCCGCTGGAGCCGCCCACCAGCATTCCCTCTTCCCGGGCGAGCCGGCGGGTCATGGCGAAACTCTCGGCGTCGTCGACGGCGAGAATCTCATCCGGAACCGCGGGATCGTACGCGTCCGGCCACATGTCCTCGCCGACGCCTTCGACGAAGTAGGGCCGCCCGGTCCCCCCGGAGTAGACGGAGCCTTCCGGGTCCGCGCCGATGATCCGCACCGGTCCGGAGGAACGGTCGGCGGAAACTTCCTTCAGGTACCGCCCGGTTCCGGAGATCGTTCCACCCGTGCCGACGCCGGCGACCAGATGGGTCAGCCCGCCCTCGGTGTCGCGCCAGATTTCAGGACCGGTGGACTCGTAGTGGCTGAGGGGGCCGTTCGGGTTGGAAAACTGGTCCGGCTTGTAGGCGCCGTCGATCTCGCGCACCAGCCGGTCCGAGACGCCGTAATAGGACTCCGGGCTTTCCGGCGGCACGGACGTCTTGGTCACGACCACCTCGGCGCCATAGGCGGCCAACACGTTGCGTTTGTCCTCGCCGACCTTGTCCGGGCAGACAAAGATGCACTTGTACCCGCGCTGCTGCGCCACCATGGCCAGCCCGACGCCGGTATTGCCCGACGTCGGCTCGACGATCGTGCCGCCGGGCTTGAGTTTGCCCTCGGCCTCGGCGGCGTCGATGATCTTCGTCGCGATCCGGTCCTTTATGGACCCGCCAGGGTTCATGTACTCCAGCTTCACCAGGACGGTGGCGGCAATACCTTCGGTCACTTTATTGAGTTTGACCAGCGGGGTGTTGCCCACGAGGTCCACTACGGAGTTGGCGTACTTCATAGCTACAAAGTTACGCGGCGGCACCGACAAGAACCAAAGCAATTGTTACGCCACGCCATGCGAGGATGGATGCATGACCCTCACCGCCTCCGGATCACCCGGTTCTGTCAAAGGATTGGCTGGCGGCGACGTACCGGGAATCACGTGGGAACCGGGTGCTCCCTATGATATGGACCGGACGCTCGGAATCCTGCAACGAGGCACCATGGATCCGTCCGTCTGCATAAAGGACGGCGTCGCCTGGCTCGCTTTTTCGACGGCGGGGGGCGCGGCAACGCTGCGGCTGGTGCAAGCCCACACTAACGGCGCTGTCGCCGCTGCCGCCTGGGGTCCGGGCGCACAGTTGGCCCTCGACGGCGTACCCGCACTGCTGGGAGAACATGACGACTGGTCCGCATTTGACGATCCGGATTTCCTGGCCGGCCTGCCCCACCGGGTCAAAGAAGCACGACGCCGGAACAGCGGGTTGCGGTTGCCCCGCACCGGGCGGATGATCGATGCCCTTGTCCCTGTGATCCTGGAACAAAAAATCACCACCATCGAAGCACGGCGGGCCTGGCGCTACCTTGTGGGTAAGTTTGGCGATCCGGCTCCGGGTCCAACTCCTGGGCACCTGCGCGTGACGCCGATGCCGGAACAGTTCCGCAGAGTTCCCGCCTGGGACTGGCACCGGGCGGGAGCGGATTCAAAACGCTCGGCCGCCATCCTGCGTGCCTGCGCCGCCGCATCCGGTCTGGAACGGTTGAGCGCGTTGTCTACCGGCGCTGACCTGACATCGAAACTTTGCTCCATTCCCGGCATTGGGCCGTGGACGGCGGCCGAAACAACCCAACGGACGCACGGCTGTCCAGATTCCGTCTCCGTCGGAGACTTCCACCTTCCCGCCTACGTGGGCTGGGCGCTTGCAGGTAAACCGGTCGACGACGACGGCATGCTGGAGTTGCTCGAACCGTGGCGTGGACACCGGCAGCGCTTCGTCCGGATGCTCGTGCTCAGCGGCTTCCGCAAACCTTCTTTCGGCCCGCGGCTGGCTCCGGCCGATCACCGTTTCCGGTAACTGCAACCGATCCTCAATCGAAGCGGCGGCGCTCAGGTGTTTGGCGGTATGCCGTCTGGCCGGCACCTCACGCGTGACGGCGGGACGCGTGGAACATACACTTCAGGCGTGGACGTAATCGACTTCTCCGGTCCGGCCGAGTGGGACTCCTGGCTCGATGCCCGGCACGAAGACCGGACGGAGGCATGGCTGCGGATCGGCAAGCGCCATTCCGGTGCCGGACTGATAATGATCTCCGACGCGCTCGATGTGTCCCTGTGTTACGGCTGGATCGACGGTCAGCGCAAGGCTTACGACGACGTCTCCTTCCTCCAGCGCTACTCGCGCCGCAGACCGGGAAGCTCGTGGTCAAAAATCAACGTGGCCAAGGCTGAAGCACTGATAGCGGCGGGACGGATGCGGCCGGCGGGACTGATTGAGATCCACGCCGCTCAGGCGGATGGACGTTGGGAAGCGGCCTACGAGTCGCAACGCACCGCCGTCGTCCCAGCCGATCTCACCGCCGCCCTGGCCGGCAACCCTTCGGCAAGCGCCGCCTTTGAGCGCCTGGACCGGTCAGCCCGGTATGCCCTGATCCTGCCGCTGCTCAAAGCCCGCACGCCGGAAACGCGCGCGGGGGTTCTGACCCGGATTGTCGAGCGGCTGGCGGCTCAGGATGGCTGAGCCAATCAGCCGAGACCGAGTTTTTCGATGGCGTCCTCGCGCATCTCGACCTTGCGGATCTTGCCGGACACCGTCATCGGGAAGCTTTCCCTCACATCGATATAGCGCGGAATCTTGTAGTGCGCCAATCTCCCCCGGCAGAACCCGGTGACATCTTCGACCGTCAGGATTCCGGCGTCGGGCTTGAGGATAATGCACGCCATCAGTTCCTCGCCGTAACGTTCATCCGGAACCCCGATGACTTGCACGTCCTGGATCGACGGATGCTGGTAGAGGAACTCTTCGATCTCGCGCGGGTAAATGTTCTCTCCGCCGCGGATCACCATGTCCTTGATTCGGCCCTCGATGGTGATGTAGCCGTCTTCATCCATCCGGGCCAGGTCGCCGGTATGCATCCAACCGTCCGCGTCGATCGCCTCGGCGGTTTTCTCCGGTGCGTTCCAGTATCCCTTCATCACGCTGTAGCCGCGGGTGCAGAATTCGCCCAGTTCACCGTGTTCGACGACGTCTCCGCTGATGGGGTCGATGATCTGGTTTTCCAGATGCGGCATGGTGCGCCCGACGGTCTCCGTGCGCCGGGCCAGGCTGTCGTCCGGCCGGGTCATGGTGGACACCGGCGACGTCTCGGTCATTCCGTAGCAGATCGCGACTTCGGCCATGTTCATCTCATTGACCACCCGCTTCATGATTTCCACCGGGCAGGTCGAGCCGGCCATGACGCCGGTGCGCAAGGAGGACAGGTCGTACTTGGCGAAGTTGTCCAGCGCCAGTTCGCCGATGAACATTGTCGGCACGCCATAGAGCGAGGTTCCCCGGTAGTCCTGTACTGCCTGCAGCGTGGCTGCAGGGCTGAACCCGCGGCCCGGGATGATGGTGGCGGCGCCGTGCGAGAGCGCGTTCAGATTCCCGATCACCATCCCGAAGCAATGGTAGAACGGCACCGGAATGACGACCCGGTCCTGCTCGGTGTAGTTGAGCAGTTCGCCGATGAAGAAGCCGTTGTTGAGGATGTTGTGGTGGGTCAGGGTTGCACCCTTCGGGAAGCCGGTGGTGCCCGAGGTGTACTGCAGGTTGATCGCATCATGCTGGTCCAGCCCCGCCATACGCTGCTGCAATACGGCAGG
>NZ_KI914640.1:29769-34602 GCF_000520495.1 Arthrobacter sp. H14 | reverse complement strand
CGACTTCCGCTGACCGGGCCGAAACACCGGCGAAGGTGACCTCGCCCTGCCCGGCCGCTGCGTCGTCGTCGTTCCCGTCAATCAGGACCAGCTCAACCAGCTCCGGGCAAGCCTCTACTGCTTCCCGTCCCATTCCGACGAAGTCGCTGTTCTTGTCCGAAGGCGCCACCACCAGCATCCGCATCCCGCACTGCTTGGCGACGAACTGGAGTTCGTGGGACCGGTAGGCAGGATTCACGTTAACCAGGATGGCGCCGGCCTTGGCGGTGGCGTACTGCAGGATGGTCCATTCCGCGCAGTTCGTGGACCAGATGCCGATCCGGTCGCCCTTGTCGACTCCCATCGCGAGGAGGCCCCGGGCCAGCCGATCCACTTCTTCGTTGAGTTCCGCGTAGCTCCAGCGGCGTCCGGTAGCGGCCTCAATCAATGCATCGTTGTCCGGAAACTTGGCGGCGATGCGCTCGAAATGGTCTCCAATGGTGCTGTCCAGCAGTGGCTGGTCGGACGGTGCTGAGGTATACGACTGCAAGCTTGAACTCCTTTGGTGACACCCGCGTTGGCTAAAGAGCAGGCTACCAAACAGTATGTTCCGCTCCACATTCGGCCCGGGCCCAAAAAAGTCCCCGCCGGTATGTCCGGCAGGGACCTTTTTACGTTGACAGGCATGGTGCAACCACCCGCTTGCGCGGGCTCGCACCAACCTAAGCTCCAGGAGGTGGACTTTCCACCTGCCGGAAAGTTTCCAGCTAGGCGGATTCGCCCTTGATCGTTTCTTCCCCGCTGGCCTCGGCAGGTGCCTCGTCCTCGCGGTTTGCGATTTCGGCGTGGACCTTTTCCATGTCCAGATCCTTGACGGCATCGATCACCTGGTCCAGCTGGGCCGCGTTAAGCGCGCCTGGCTGGGAGAAAACCAAAACCTTCTCGCGGAAGGCCATCAAAGTGGGAATGGAGGTGATACCTGCTGCCGCGGCGAGCTGCTGCTCGGCCTCGGTGTCCACCTTGGCGAAAACGACGTCGTCATGCTTATCAGAGACGGCCTCGTACGTCGGGGCGAACTGCTTGCAGGGCTGGCACCAATCCGCCCAGAAATCAACGAACACAATGTTGTTGTCTTCAAGCGTCGGAGCCAAGCTTGCTTCAGTAACTTCTACAGTAGCCATTCCTCCACGCTATACGCCCCGCCCGGCAGAGAACAGCGCTGTTCGCTGAGCGCATGATCGAGTACTCAGCCTCACCTTCAGCACCGGCGGAAAGACCGGTTGCAACCATGCCAAACCGGCGTAGGCTTTCCCCTACGTGGTTCCCACCTGTTCAATGGCGACAAACCGAGGAGTTCCGCATGAAGTCACTGCCCTTTATGGATTCCATCAACCAGCTGGAGAACGCGACCTGGCTGGATCCTGCGGCCAAAAGCATCCGCAAGGTGGTCAAGAACGTCATCCGCCAACGCGACCTCAGGGACCTGCTCCATGGAGTTCCCTTCGGACACCCGTTACACCCCGTGATGGTGCAGATACCGATTGGCGCCTGGACGTCGGCCTCCATCCTGGATCTGGTTTCCGGCACGCAGAAGGCCTCCGCTGTCCTGATCGGTACCGGCATCACCGCCGTACTCCCCGCAGTCGCCTCCGGCCTGGTGGACTGGTCGAAGTCCGAACCCGGGCCGCAGCGCACGGGACTGGTGCATGCCGGCGTGAACGTGGTCGCAACCAGCCTGTACGCCATCTCCTTGATCCAACGGTGCACCGGCAGGGAGAAGGCAGGCAAGATCTTCAGTCTCGCAGGAATGGCCGCCGTCTCCACCGGTGGCTTCATCGGCGGGCACCTCGCCTACCGTCAGGGAGCGTCCATCAGCCGCGTCATCGACATCCCGAACAACGTACCCTCCGGCTGGCATCAGGTCGCAACCCTGGATTCGTTGGAAGAGGGCAAACTGACGGGCGGCACGATCGGCGAAACCCCGTTGGTCTTGTTCCGCCGGTACGGAACGGTCCGAGCCCTTGCCGCCACCTGCAGCCACCTTGGCGGCCCGCTGAATGAGGGCAAACTGATCGACGACGGCGATCCCTGCGTTGAGTGCCCGTGGCACCAGAGCGTGTTCTCACTCCGCACCGGCGAAGTCATCCACGGTCCGGCGACTGCGCCGCAGCCGCATTTCGAGACCCGCATCGTGGAGGGTCAGGTAGAGGCGAGGCTGAGGCCGGCGCACAGTTAGGGCTATCACCCACAGACAGTCGCTGAGTCAGTTAGTCGATGAGTTCATGAAAAAGCCTCCCCGGTCAGTGTTTCACTGGCCGGAGAGGCTTTTCGTTCGGTGGCAGATGAGGGATTCGAACCCCCGTAGGCGATGCCAGCTGATTTACAGTCAGCCCCCTTTGGCCACTCGGGTAATCTGCCGTGTGCCCGTTTGAACGATGTTCAAAAGAACTTACTCCCTCAACGAGGGAGCAGTAAAACTGTACAAGGGATTGGCCACAGAATCGAATCGGGCTCCGGCAGGAGGTTTCTTGACGTCTACAGTCCCCGCATGATGCGGTCCTCAAGCTGGGTCGCAAACCGGTCCGCCTGCTCGCAGGTCACCTGCCCCAGCCACACGGCGACGTCCATGTCCTGCCTGACACCGCTGATGCGTTCTTCCTGCTCGGGAGTGAGTTCCTTCCGCTGAGTCAACAGTGGGGCGACAGCAACCGTCCGGACAATGTCCTGCTGGAACACGGGCGATGCGGTTTTGGCCGCAGCTGCCGGGCCTGAGCCCATAGCTACGGATCCTGCCATAGTTGCAGTAGCAAGAAACGTTCCTGCCGCGGCTCTTATAGAACGAATGAAGTATTTTCGGCGGCGTACCAACCGAACCTCCTCGAAATAGTTGATCAATGCAACCGGTAGTGTCTCCAGTCTTCCGGTCGGAGTTAGAGATCCCCGCAAAAAATGCTGGGAGCGGGCTGGGAACGACCGTTCCATTCCTGCCTTCGGGCGCCTGAAACAGTAGGCTGGTTCAAAAGCAATCCCTAGACCCAGGAGGAATCATGGCCAGCGAGTCTTCATTCGACGTCGTCAGCAAGGTCGATACCCAGGAAGTGTCCAACGCCCTCAACCAGGCCCAGAAAGAACTGTCCCAGCGCTACGATTTCAAGGGCATTGGCGCCGAGGTCGACTTCAGTGGCGAGAAGATCCTGATGAAGGCCAACTCCGAAGAGCGGGTCAAGGCAGTGCTGGATGTGTTCCAGTCCAAGCTGGTCAAGCGTGGCATTTCCTTGAAGTCACTCGACTCGGGCGAGCCGTACGCTTCCGGCAAGGAGTACCGGATCGAGGCCTCCATCAAGGAAGGCATCGCCCAGGACCAGGCCAAGAAGATCAACAAGCTCATCCGGGACGAGGGTCCTAAAGGCGTGAAGTCCACCATCCAAGGCGACGAACTGCGTGTCACTTCCAAGAGCCGTGATGACCTGCAGGCGACCATGTCGCTGCTGAAGGAATCCGACGTCGACGTCGACCTGCAGTTCGTGAACTACCGGTAGTTCCTACTGGAGCTGGCGTCCTGCCATCTTCTCCAGCCGCGCCACCCGCTCATCCATGGGCGGGTGGGTCGAGAACAGCTTCTTGAGATTGCCACCCTTGAACGGGTTGGCGATCATTAGGTGCGACGCGTTCACCAGGCGCTGTTCCTGCGGCAGCGGCGTCCGCTGCGTTCCGACGTCCAGCTTCCGCAACGCGGAGGCGAGCGCTAGCGGATCGTCGGTGAGCTTCGCGCCGTCTTCATCCGCGTCGAATTCCCGTGTACGGGTGATGGCCGTCTGAATCAGCATCGCCGCAAATGGTGCGAGCAGCGCCGTCGCAATCATCGCCAGCGGATTGCCGCCACGGTCGCGGCCGCCGCCGAAGAACAGCATGAACTGGGCCACCGACGTAATGACGCCGGCCACCGCGGCGGCGACCGATGAGGTCAGGATGTCGCGGTTGTACACGTGCATCAGTTCGTGCCCAAGCACTCCGCGCAGTTCCCGCTCGTTCATCATCCGCAGAATGCCGTCCGTGCAGCAGACGGCAGCGTTCTCGGGATTGCGTCCGGTGGCGAACGCGTTTGGTGCCGGTGTCGGCGAGATATACAGCCGCGGCATTGGCTGGTTCGCGCGGGCGGAAAGTTCGCGGACAATGCGGTACATCTGCGGCGCCTCGGCCTCAGTGACTGGAAAGGCCTTCATGGCGCGGATGGCGATCTTGTCGCTGTTCCAGTACCCGTAGGCGGTGGTGCCGACGCCGATCAGAGCGAAAAGCCACAGGAACATGCTGCTGCCCGTGCCCGCGGAAATGAGCGCGCCGATGCCGAGCAGGACGGCGAACATCACGCCGAACAGCGCCGCCGTCTTCAAGCCGTTGAAATGGTTGTGCAACTGAACCGGTCTCCTTCTCAGCCAACCTCGAGCGCTACGTTTGTCGAGCGCTTCATCCGGTACAACGCACGGCCCATGCGGCCTGTTCCTCGGCTATGAAGTGGTGAGTGCGCGTCTTCAAAATGCCGTGTTCACGACGTTCAACATTCAGGGCTCGGGGTGTCGCGCGTCGTAGTGGGCAAACCGCGGCTGCCATTTCGCCAGCAGCCACACCCCGGCAATACAGGCAATACCACCGACGACGGCGGCCCAGCCTTCGCCGATCCACTCGCCATTGCCACCGGCCACCGCATCGCCCAGCCGCGGTCCGCCCGCCACGACGACGATGAAGACCCCCTGCAGCCTCCCCCGCATCGCATCCGGCGTCGCGGCCTGCAGGATGGTGGTGCGGAAAACGCTGCTGACCGAGTCGGAGATACCTGCCAGGACCAGGCAGGCAGAT
>NZ_KI914640.1:17349-29669 GCF_000520495.1 Arthrobacter sp. H14 | reverse complement strand
ACGCTGACACCGATGTGCTCGCTGCGGCCGGCAAGGACCACTACGATGCCGAACGCGGACACGGATAATCCCCACGAAGTGATGGACCATACGACTGCGTTGCCTTGCCGGCGGATGCCGCCAAGGGGTCCGGAAAAGACGCCCGCCAACGTAGCGCCCAGTGCCATCGCCGCGAGCAGAATTCCCGCCGTCAGTTCGCCGCCACCAATCAGCACAGCGCCAATGGCCGGAAGCAACGCCCGCGGCTGGGCCAGCACCATCGCTGCCAGATCCACCAGGAACGTCATCCTGAT
Source organism: Arthrobacter sp. H14 (assembly GCF_000520495.1). Lineage (GTDB taxonomy): Bacteria > Actinomycetota > Actinomycetes > Actinomycetales > Micrococcaceae > Arthrobacter_C. The sequence goes on along the minus strand of NZ_KI914640.1, from coordinate 29,376 downwards.
ATTCGGACGGGTGGACAGGAAGCGGAATCCCTCCAGCACCGACCGGAGACCAGCCTTCTGGATGTGGCCTTCGGGCGGCATCGATGGGAGTTTGAGCAGGGCCCACAGCGCGGCGGTGAACGTGACGACGTCGAACGTATAAGTCCAGCCGTAGCCGATCTGCGCCACCAGCAAGCCGGCCACCAGCGGACCAATCGTCATCCCGACCGCGAAGGTGATCATGGTCAGTGCGTTGGCGGAGGGCAGTAATTCCGGGCGGACCAGCCGCGGGATGATGGCGCTGCGGGCCGGTTGGTTAATCCCGGCGGCGCCACTGTGCAGGGCAATGAGTCCATACAGGATCCAAATGCTGTCCAACCCCAGCCAGGCCTGCGCGGCGATGCCCATCGTGCTGACCCAGAGCACCGCGGCGGAGGCAAGCGCCACCTTTCGACGGTCGTAGGCGTCGACGATGGATCCGCCGTAGAGACCGGCCACAACGAGCGGCAGCAGCCCGACAAGGCCGAGCAGTCCGACGTAGAGGCTCGACCCGGTCAGTTCGTAAACCTGCAGGCTGACTGCCACAAGCGTCAGCTGCGTTCCGATCGCGGACAGTGCGGTGCCTGTCCACAGCCGCCGGAATTCGGGGCTCTCCTTCAGCGGAGTGAGGTCGGCGAGGAGTCTGGGCACCAGATGATTCTAGACGCGTTCCCGTTCAGGCGCTGGTGACCCCCGGCTCCCCCGCTGGTGCCGCCTTCATGGCGTGTTCGACGGCGGCGTCTGGACCGCATGTTCGACGGCGGCCAGCAGTCCAGGATCGGCAAGGGTCCGGAAGTGGCCGTGCGACTCCAGCTCGATATTGGTGGCTCCGGGGAGGTGGCTGCCTCCCGGAATGTGCGGATCCCAGGCGCTGAAGATGGAGGTGATCCGGCTGTTCACACCTTGATTTCCTGCCAATGTGCGGAGGATCTTGTTCGAGGGAGCGAAGGCGCGGATGCTCGGCAACAGGAAGAACCGCGCGTACACGGAGCCGGAGAAGGGGGTATTGATGGCGGCCATCCCGGTGACCCGGCCGCCGTCGTCGTCGTCGGACATCACGTATTTGCCGATAAGTCCACCCTTGCTGTGCGCGACGATATATACGTCCTGCAGGTCATGCAGTGCCAGATAGTCCTGGACCAGGCCCGCCATTTTGGCGACCGATCCGCGGTTGTAGCCGAGCCCATCCACTACGTGGACCGGATGGCCGCGGTCGTGGAGGCGCTCGGCGATCGGGTGCATGAACTGCCAGCGCTCATAGATTCCTGGCAGCAGCAGCACCGGGCGGCAACGGGGATCCACGTCCTGCAGGTAGCGGGCGGCATCGGTGCGGAACAGGAAGCCGTGGACCTGCCAGAAGGCCACGTAGACGTAGTCGAGGAACCAGGACCAGCCACGGTGGAAGAGGCCGGAGATCCGGCGGCGCGGACCTGTTTTCAGCATCGCGCCGCCACCTCCAGGCACAACTGTGCGACGGCTTCCGGGTGGATAAACATCACCACATGGGGTTTGCCGGCAATCTCGATGGCCCGCCCATTCCGGCTCAGGCCGGCCAGCTGGTGCACCCATGCCCGTGGCGCGACCGGATCGTGTTCCCCACGCGCGACGACCAGCGGTGTTTCGATTTCCCGGATCCGGTTCTCGGTCTCGTAATTGAGCATCGCCGGCAGGATCTTGGCGTACCAGACGGGGCCGCAGCGCAGGTAGTCGGTAAACACCACCACGTTGGATGTGAACGGTTCGCGGAGAACATCCTTCAGCAGCCGCCAGCCCTGTGCCGGCGTATTCCGGGCGGCGCGATCCGTCGTCGGCCCCAGCAGCACGACGCCGGCAACCGCCGCAGGTTGCTGCCGCGCCATTTCAATGGCGATCTGCGTCCCCATCGAATGCCCGACGACGACTGCCGGGCCGCCGTCGTCGTCCATCTCCAGGGCCGCCAGCGTGAGCCGGGCGAAGTCACCGATTCCTAGACTGTGCTCCGGCTTGGGCGTGCCGCCGAAACCTGGAAGATCGACCACCGATACGGAGGCGTACTGCGCCAGTTCACGGGCCAGCGGCAGGAAGTAGCGGTGCGAGACGCCGATGCCGTGCACCAGCAGGAAGCGCAGTCCGCCATGCCCGCCGGAGCGGAGATTGAAGCGGATGCCCTCCACCTCGACGGTTCGTTTCGCGAATTCCGTCACGCTCCTCCTGTCCGCACCGGTGATCACTCAGTACACTTACCATATAGTCCGCTGGCCCGCGGCCGATCACGATCCTTCCACGGGCACGACTCGAGCCATCAGAGTGTCCGGGACGGAGTTTGCAGATGTTTACCAAAAATGTTGCCGATGGGATCCACCGCATCGAGAACGCCTACGTGAATGTGTACCTTGTCGAAGACGGCGACAAGGTGGCGATTATCGATTCCGGTCTGCCCGCCATTTGGCCGGAGCTGAAGTCCGCCCTTTCGGAGATTGGCGCCGATGACGGCCATGTCAGCCATTTAGCGCTTACCCACGCGCACTTTGACCACTTGGGCGTGGCCGCGAAGGTACAGGCCGAATACAACGTCCCGGTCCTGGTGCACCGCTCGGATGCCTTCATCGCCGCACACCCGTACCGCTACAAACACGAAAAGCCACGCTTCATGTACCCTATTCGCTACCCGAAGGCCGTTCCGATGCTGTTCGCCATGGCCAAAGCGGGTGCGCTGCAGGTAAAGGGATTGGACGACATGCGGTACCTGGACATGGGCAAGGCCGATTACCTGCCGGGTAATCCGGAAATCATCCATACTCCCGGCCACACCGCCGGGCATGCCATCCTGCACTTCCCGGAGCGCGACGCCGTTATTTGCGGGGACGCGCTGGTGACCCTGAATCCCTACACCGGCAAGCGCGGGCCGCATATCGTGGCGGGCGCGGCCACCGAGGACAGCAAAGCCGCGCTGGAATCACTGGACCTGATCGCGGCTACGGGCGCCTCGACGCTGCTGCCCGGACATGGCGATCCTTGGACGGGAGGGGCTGAAGCGGCCGTGCGGATGGCGAAATCGAACGGTCCCAGCTGACGCTGAAAACTCAGTGCAGTAAATGCTCCCGGCCGAACATGGTTGCTGCCGCCCGCGCGGTCGGCGTTCCAGCATCGAGATCCGCACCGGCGTCCCTCAACACAGTCACCACGTCGTCCGCTCCCTTGAACAGCGCCCCGGCGATAGGTGCCTGGTCACGGTCGTTGCGAACGTCCGGGTCAGCTCCAAGACCGAGCAAGGCACGGACCGTGGCTGCATGCCCGTGGTAAGCAGCGAGCATGAGCAGGGTATTACCGGCCTCGTCAGTCGTGTTCACAGGCAACCCGTGCTCGATGAACTCGGCTAATTCGCCGGTGCTGCCTTCCCGGGCGAAATCCATGGCGACCGCCACCACCCGTTCGGTTTGCTCCGGTGTCAATCCGTCGCTCATATATGTCAGTCCTTCTGATTGCTTCAGTGGTACCACGCATAGACCGGCGTGGCGCAGCATAACTGCACCACGCCGGTCCTTGCGGTCCATTACCGGCGGACCACCTGTGCCGGATCCTTCAGGTTCGAATCAGACAGAATCCGAGTTCACGTCCGTGGCGGAGATCTTGCCGGCCTGCAGTGCCTCGATAGCCTTGCGGACGCCTTCGCCGTAGGCCGGGTCGGCCTTGGTGCAGTTGGCGATATGGCGCTCAACGGTGGCCTCTGAGGCCCCGTCGATGGCGCGGGCCGTGTTTTCGAAGAGTACCTGCTGCTGCTCGGCGGTCATCTTTTCGCGGAAGAGGATGCCGGGCTGCTCGAAGTAGTTGGCATCGTCCTCGCGGTAGTTGAACCGGTCGGCGGTGGAACCGATACCCTGTGCCGGCTCGCGGTAGGAGGGCTGCTCCTGCCAGCGGCCGTACGAGTTCGGCTCAATGCCCGGCGTCGCACCCTGGTTGCCGTCCACCCGCATGGCGCCGTCGCGGTGGTAGGAATTAACCCGGTTGATCGGCGCGTTGACCGGAATCTGGTGGTGGTTCACACCGAGCCGGTAGCGCTGTGCGTCACCGTAGGAGAACAGCCGGCCCTGCAGCATCTTGTCCGGCGAGTAGCTGATGCCCGGAACCAGGTTGGAGGGTGCAAAGGCAGCCTGCTCGACGTCGGCGAAATAGTTTTCGGCGTTGCGGTTCAGCTCCCATTCGCCGACCTCGATCAGCGGGTAGTCCTTCTTGGACCAGACCTTGGTCAAGTCGAAAGGATGGTAGCGGTAGCTTTCGGCGTCGGCTTCGGGCATGATCTGGACCATGAGCTTCCACTTGGGGAAGTCACCGTTCTCAATCGAATCGAAGAGATCGCGCTGGTGCGACTCGCGGTCATCACCCACGAGCTTGGCCGCCTCTTCATCGGTGAGGTTCTTGATGCCCTGCTGCGTGCGGTGGTGGAACTTGACCCAGAACCGCTCGCCCTCGGCGTTGATCAGGCTGTAGGTGTGCGAACCGAAACCGTGCATGTGACGGTAGGAAGCTGGAATGCCGCGGTCGGACATTACGATGGTGACCTGGAGCAGCGCCTCGGGAAGGTTGGTCCAGAAGTCCCAGTTGTTCTCGGCGTCGCGCATGTTGGTGCGCGGATCGCGCTTCACGGCGTGGTTGAGGTCAGGGAACTTCAACGGGTCACGGAAGAAGAACACCGGGGTGTTGTTTCCAACCAGGTCCCAGTTGCCCTCTTCGGTGTAGAACTTCAGCGCGAAGCCGCGGATGTCGCGTTCGGCGTCGGCCGCGCCGCGCTCACCGGCCACAGTGGAGAAGCGGGCGAACATGTCTGTCTTCTTGCCGACTTCCGAGAAAATCTTGGCGCCGGTGTACTGGCTGATGTCATTGGTCACCGTGAAGGTTCCGAATGCGCCCGAGCCTTTGGCGTGCATACGCCGCTCCGGAATAACTTCACGATCGAAGTGGGCGAGCTTCTCCAGGAACCACAGATCCTGCAGCAGCATCGGGCCGCGCGGACCGGCAGTCATGGAGTTCTGGTTATCGGGAACCGGCGCGCCGGACGCCGTCGTCAAAGGTTGCTGATTGTTTTCGGGCAAAACTCGCTCCTTGGATGGTCATTCATATCGTTGTGCCTAATTGTCGTTCGCAAGACATCCTGGGCAGGTGCCCCAGAATGTCACTTCGGCCTGCTCAACTGCGAACCCGGATGGGACCGCAGTATCGAGGCAGGGCGCCTTGCCCACCGCGCATTCCACGTCGGTGATGGCGCCGCACGTGCGACACACCAGGTGGTGATGGTTATCCCCGACGCGGGTCTCGAACCGGGCGGGTGAACCCGCCGGCTCGATGCGGCGCAAGAGTCCTGCATCGGTGAGTGCGTGCAGGACGTCATAGACGCCCTGGATCGACACCGACCCCAGGTCGCGCCGGACAGTCGACACGATGGTGTCGGCATCCGAATGGGGATTGTCCGCGACCATCGTCAGCACGGCTATCCTCGGGCGGGTTACCCGCATGGGTACCGCCCTCAGGAGTGCCTCAGCATCAGTGGTCGTCATGGCATAAGCCAAACAGGTTTTCTGGAACTATTCAAGTTAAGTGTCCCGCGGTGACTGGTACCGGCCTACGCTGGCCGGGCCACCGTTCAGTGGTGTTGTACGGCAAGTTCCGATGCTTGTCCGGCAGGCGCTTCTTCGGCCAGCTTGGAACCTTCCACATCCACGTCCGGGAGCAGCCGGTCCAGCCAACGCGGCAGCCACCAAGCCGACTTGCCGAGCAGGTGCATGGCGGCCGGCACAATCACCATCCGCACCACGAACGCATCCAGCAGCACACCGAACGCCAGCCCGAAGCCAATCGGCCGGACCATCGTCAAGTGCGAGAAGACGAACCCGGCGAACACCGACGTCATGATGATCGCCGCCGCTGAACCCGCCGGCTCGATGCGGCGCAAGAGTCCTGCATCGGTGAGTGCGTGCAGGACGTCATAGACGCCCTGGATCGACACCGACCCCAGGTCGCGCCGGACAGTCGACACGATGGTGTCGGCATCCGAATGGGGATTGTCCGCGACCATCGTCAGCACGGCTATCCTCGGGCGGGTTACCCGCATGGGTACCGCCCTCAGGAGTGCCTCAGCATCAGTGGTCGTCATGGCATAAGCCAAACAGGTTTTCTGGAACTATTCAAGTTAAGTGTCCCGCGGTGACTGGTACCGGCCTACGCTGGCCGGGCCACCGTTCAGTGGTGTTGTACGGCAAGTTCCGATGCTTGTCCGGCAGGCGCTTCTTCGGCCAGCTTGGAACCTTCCACATCCACGTCCGGGAGCAGCCGGTCCAGCCAACGCGGCAGCCACCAAGCCGACTTGCCGAGCAGGTGCATGGCGGCCGGCACAATCACCATCCGCACCACGAACGCATCCAGCAGCACACCGAACGCCAGCCCGAAGCCAATCGGCCGGACCATCGTCAAGTGCGAGAAGACGAACCCGGCGAACACCGACGTCATGATGATCGCCGCCGCTGTCACCACCCTCGCCCCGTGGCTGAATCCGCTCCGGACGGCATGCCTCGCCGGCTCGCCATGGATATACGCCTCGCGCATCCCCGATACCAGGAACACCTGGTAGTCCATCGCCAACCCGAAGAGCACCCCAATCATGATGATGGGCAGGAAGCTGAGCACCGGCCCCGGATTGTGCACCCCGAAGATCTCCCCCAGCCAGCCCCACTGGTAAATGGCCACCACAGCGCCGAAGCTCGCCGCCAGCGACAGCAGGAACCCGGCGGTGGCCAGCAGCGGCACCACGATCGAGCGGAATACCAACAACAGCAGGATCAGGGACAGTCCGACGACGAGGCCCAGGTACAGCGGCAACGCGTCCAGGAGCTTCTGCGAGACATCGATATTCACGGCAGTCTGCCCGGTGACACCGATTTCGACGCCGGTGGCAGCGCTGATTTCCCCTGCCGAATCCCGGAGTTCGTGGACGAGTTCCTCGGTGGATTGGTCGGAGGGACCATCGGTGGGAATGACCTGGAAGATCGCAGTGTCGCCGTCCTGGCTGGCTCCTGCCGGAACTGCAGCGGCGACGTTGTCAACCCTCCGGAGCTCGCGGACCACATCGAAACGCGACTCTTCAGCCTCCTCGTCACTGAGCCCGGACGGCATTTCACCGACCACGAGCAGCGGACCATTGATGCCCTCGCCGAAGGCCTGGCCAAGACTCGTGTACGCCGCGTAGGCCGTCGAGTCTGCCGGCTCCGCACCGCCGTCGGGCAATCCCACGCGCAGGTCCATCGCCGGCAGCGCCACCGCGCCGAGCGCCAGGATGCTGACGATGAGCATCACGATCGGGTGCTTCGTGACGAAGCCGCCCCAGCCCCGGCCGGAGTCGATCCGCTCGGCCTCGGCTTGATCCTCGTGCTCGGTGCCGCCCGATCCGGCCTTGGCCCAGACGCGCTTCGAGATCAGCCGGTTGCCGATCGTGCCCAGCAGTGCCGACGTCAGGGTCAGGGCGACGACGACGGCGACCGCAACGGTGGCGGCGCCGGCGAGTCCCATGACGGCAAGGAACGGGATGCCGGTAACCGACAGCGCGGCCAGGGCAATCACCACGGTCAGGCCGGCGAAGAGGACCGCGTTGCCGGCCGTTCCGGTGGCCCGCCCGATCGATTCGCCCATCGGCATGCCGTGCAGCAGTTGCGTCCGGTGCCGGTTGACGATGAACAGAGAGTAGTCAATCCCGACGGCGAGACCCAGCATCAGCGCCAGCATCGGCGAAACCGAGCTCATCTCGATCACCCCGCTCAGCGCAAACGTCCCGCCCACGCCCACCGCCACACCGGTCACGGCCATCAGCAGTGGAAGCCCCGCAGCCACGAATGTCCCCAGCATGACCAGGAGCACGACGGCGGCCATCGCCACGCCGATGATCTCGGCAGCTCCGAAAATCTCCGAGATGTCCTGGACGATTTCCTTGCTGTAGTCGACCTGCACACCTGAGGCCTTGGCAGCGTTGACGACGTCCTGGACCTGCTGCCGGGTTTCGGCGCTGACCGCGTTGATCTCCTTGTCGAACTGGACCCGGGCAACCGCTACCGAACCGTCGTCGGACACGAAGTGGATGCCGCTGGACAGTTCGAGTTGCTCCTGCCCTTCGGCCAGTTCCGCCTCATTGGCGGCGATTTCCTCCCGGCCGGCTTCCAGCTCTGCCGCCTTGGCGTCGAGCTGCGCCTGGGACTCTTCGAGTTGGGTGAGTTGCTGTGCAGCGCCCGGAATTCCCGCCGCGGCCGCGGCCTGCAGCTGTTCCTTCGCCGCATCGAGCTCCGCCTGCGCTGCTTGCAGTTGCTCCGCACCGGCTTCCAGCTCGGCCTTGGCCTGTTCGATCCGGTCCTGCCCCTCGGCGATTTCTGAGCCGGCGTCCTTCAACTGCTGTTCGGTTTCGAACGGCTTGACGACGGATTCGACACCGGAAGCGCTGCCGAGTCCGGTGAGCGCCTCCTTGATGGCATCCTTCTGTTCCGCGCTGAAAGGCTCATCACCGGCGTCGAATACGATGCTGCCGCTGCCGCCGGTAGCCTCGGGCAGTTCCTTTTCCAGCTGGTTCAATACGCGCTGGGATTCGGTTCCGGGAATACTGAAGCTGTTGGTCAGCGTCCCGGAGAATGCCGCTGCGGCGCCGCCGACGGCGAGGACCGCGGCAACCCACACGGCAATCACCCAACGCCGGTTCCGGTAGCAGAATTTGCCGAGTCTGTAGAGCACGGAAGCCATCAGTATCTTTCTTGCAGGTGGAACGTGGAATGTCGTTTAGGAGCTGAACCCGTTGCGGAGGTAGCCGAGCGCATCAATGAGCAATTGCCGCAGGGATTCAAGCGATGCCGGGCCTAAATCGCCGCCGGTGCGCTGCAGCCATTCGGACAAAGCTGCGCGCGCGCTGGCAAAAACCGAGCCGACCAGGGAAGCCACGTAGAGCGCGTCCGCTTCCCCGTCGAGCCGCTCCTCGATGGCGGCGACGACTTTCCGCTCGGCATGCGTCCAGGCTTCGAGCTGGAACCGTTGCATTTGCGGATTCTCTTCGGCCAATTCGAACAGTTCCGCCGTCCGCTCGAGGTTCGCGGGATCGGCCAGGGCCGTCAGCGCCTGCAGCATGGACTCCACCAGCGGCTCCCCTGCAGGGCGGGCATGAAAATGCGGCAGGACTTTGTCCAGGAAGTCCTCGATATGGACGGCGAGCGCTGATTCGGGACTGGGAAAGTAGTTGAAGAACGTCCGGCGGGAAACACCGGCGTCGGCGGCAACTTCATCTGCGGTGAAATTGCCCGGGCCCTTGCTGCGGACCAGCTTCATGGCCGACTCCGCTATCGCACTCCGGGTGGCCTGTTTGTTCAATTCACGACGGGAAGGTGCCGCCCCGGCTTCCGGGACGGCACCTTCAGGGTCGTCGGTATAAGAAACGGACATACGAGTTACACTAAGTGCAAGTTTGCACTCCGCGCAACTAATAGCCTTGTGATATTCACGACGCCGCCATAGGCGCTCCCTTCGTCAACCAACAGTGGCTTCCAAACCTCCGGGTTACATATCAAACAACCGTGAACGAATCAGGAAACGCCTGCCTTCCGGCGCCTCAAGCGAGAACCCCGCGCCGCGGCCGTCGACGACGTCGACCGTCAGGTGGGTATGGCTCCAGTAGGCAAACTGCTCGCGCGACATCCAGAACTCAATCGGCATGCCGGTGCCGTCCCCGTCACCGGGCGATCCGTCGTCGTTCCCGATATCAAAATTGCCCAGCAGGACATCCGAGTCTCCGGTCAGCAATTCACCCGCCGGATAGCACATCGGCGAGGACCCGTCGCAGCAACCACCGGATTGGTGGAACATCAACGGGCCGTGCCGCTTCCACAACTGCCGGAGCAGCTGAACCGCTTCTTCGGTCAGGGCCACCCGGGAGAAATCCTCCCCCGGGATGGCCGCCGTTGCCTCAAGGGTCATTTAGAAGAATCCCTGCTTGTTTTCCGAGTAGCTGACCAGCAGGTTCTTGGTCTGCTGGTAGTGCTCGAGCATCATCTGGTGGTTCTCCCGGCCGATGCCGGAGGACTTGTAGCCGCCAAAGGCCGCATGCGCCGGATAGGCGTGATAGTTGTTCACCCAGACCCGGCCGGCCTGGATGTCGCGGCCCGCACGGTAGGCGACATTTCCATTCCGCGACCAGACGCCGGCACCCAAACCATAGAGGGTGTCGTTGGCGATGTGCAGCGCATCCGCGTAGTCGCTGAATTTCGTCACCGCCAGCACCGGACCGAAGATCTCCTCCTGGAAGATCCGCATGCTGTTCTGGCCCTCGAAAATGGTCGGCTGGACGTAGAAACCCTCGGACAGGTCGCCGTCCAGGATGGCACGCTCGCCGCCGGTGAGGATCTTCGCCCCTTCCTGCTTGCCGATATCCATATAGGAGAGGATCTTCTCCAACTGGTCATTCGATGCCTGTGCGCCGACCTGAGTGTCGGTGTCCAGCGGATTCCCCTGGATAATCTTCTCCGTCCGGGCAATTGCGTCCGCCATAAATTTGTCGTACATCGACTCCTGCACCAACGCACGCGACGGGCAGGTGCAGACTTCACCCTGATTGAAGGCGAAGAGCGCGAAACCTTCCAGTGCCTTGTCGTAGAAGTTGTCGTTGGCTTCGGCAATGTCGGCGAAGAAGAGATTCGGGCTCTTGCCGCCGAGTTCCAGTGTCACCGGAATCAGGTTCTGGCTGGCGTACTGCATGATCAGCCGGCCGGTGGTGGTTTCACCGGTGAAGGCGATCTTGCGGATCCGCTTCGAGGAAGCGAGCGGCTTGCCCGCCTCCACACCAAACCCATTGACCACGTTCAGCACGCCGGCCGGGAGCAGATCGCTGATCAGCTCCATCAGCACCAACAGCGACACCGGCGTCTGCTCGGCCGGCTTGAGCACCACGGTGTTGCCGGCCGCCAGCGCCGGAGCCAGCTTCCACGTGGCCATCAGGATCGGGAAGTTCCACGGAATGATCTGCCCGACGACGCCGAGCGGCTCGTGGAAGTGGTACGCCGTCGTGTCGTCGTCGATCTGCGACAGGCCGCCCTCCTGGGCGCGGATGGCACCGGCGAAGTACCGGTAATGGTCTGCCGCGAGGGGCAGGTCCGCCGCAAGGCACTCACGGATCGGTTTGCCATTGTCCCAGGTTTCGGCGACGGCGAGCATCTCCAGGTTTTCTTCGATCCGGTCGGCAATCTTGTTCAGGACCCGTGCGCGCTCGGCCACCGGCGTCTTGCCCCAGGACGGCGCCGCCTTGTGCGCGGCATCGAGCGCCAAATCGATATCCGCCGCCTGGCTGCGGGCCACCTCGGTGAAAGTCTTGCCGGTCACCGGCGAGACATTCTCAAAGTATTCGCCACCGACCGGCGCTACCCATTCGCCGCCGATCCAGTTCTCGTAACGCGGCTTGAACGTGATCTTGGATCCATCCCGGCCTGGTTGTGCATAAACGGTCATTACGTTTCCTCCTGGTTAGTGACGTCATCGTCCACGCTCTTGAGCTTAGGGACCCAAAGGTTGCATCCAGGTTGCAAGCCACCAGTCACCGGACGGCTGCACAGCAGTTCAGCGGCAGAATCATTCGGGTCCGGAGTTCAAAGGCGGAGCGGCTCAAGCCCGGAGTTCGGCATCAATCCTTTCCAGATGTGCGACGACGGCGGCCCGCTTTGGCGAGCGCGGCGACAGAAGCTTCAGGCACGTTTCCCACACGACGACGTCGTCCGCCGCCTCCGGGAGCTGGGCATACTCCATCAACGCATCAGGGCCGGCGTCGTTGAGAACCGCCTCCCGGAGCGCGGCACTGATCTCGCGGCGCAGCTCCACTATGGCCGGCGCATCCGAGCGCGGAATGAGCGGGCCACGGTAGATCTGCAGGGCCATCCGGTGCGATCCCCGGTGCAGGTAATTCAGCACCTGCCGGGCGTCCACCACCAATGGTGTGCGCAGCCGGTACGGGCGGGATTCCGGAACGGC
>NZ_KI914640.1:0-17249 GCF_000520495.1 Arthrobacter sp. H14 | reverse complement strand
CCGTTGAAGGACTTTCCGCAACCGCACCATTTCCGCACGGAGCGTCGTCGTCGACTTATCCCTTGGGTAGAGCATCGCCGACAATTCTTCTGAGCTGAGACCGTCCTGGTGCCAGGCGAGCAGGGTGAGGATTTCGGCATGCCGGGCGGAGACGTCTCCGATGCTGCCGCCGATACTGATCCGTCCGTGGTCACGGCCGAGCACCTGCAGACTGTCCTGGTAAAGCCGTGCCGCCGGTGCGCCATTGGAGCCGGCGGCGGACCGGGAAGGCCTGCTTTGGTCAAACCTGCCGGCGGGACGGTCGGTCCTGAGGCCGGCGGCAGACTGCAGCCGTTCAACGCGGAGCTGCGCCTGCGCCGCGGCGACGGTGGCCTCCACCAGCGAGAGCGTATGCGCAGCGACGGCTTCGGCCCCTCCGGTAATATCCACGACGCCGAGCACCGCGCCGGAATCCGGATCGTGCAGCGGAACGGCGGTGCAGCTCCAGGGGTGGACCATTCTGTTGAAGTGCTCCGCGCCGGAGATCTGAATGCCATGATCAAGTGCCAGTGCGGTGCCCGGTGCACTGGTGCCGACCCTGGCTTCAGACCAGTCCGCGCCGGCCATGAACATCATCCCCTCGGCCTTGCGGCGCATGCCTTCGTCGCCGTCGACCCACAGCAACCGGCCGTGCTCATCGCCCACGGCGACCAACAGTCCGCTGTCATAAGTGGGGCAGACCAGCAACTGATGAATCACCGGCATGATCGAGGCCAGCGGATGCTGCTGACGGTACTCGGCCAGCTCGCCGCCGTCGTACACCAGTTCCGGATTGGCTGCATCCGGGTCGGCATGGTGGCTCAGCGATCGTTCCCAGGAATCGCGGACGATGCTCCGAAGCCCGGTGACACCCCGGATTCCGGAACCGAGTCTCTCGTGGGCCTTATAGGCATGCTGCTGAACAGTGTCCGGATTGAGTCCGGCCGGAACCGCAAGCCATGGGTTCGACGCCGGTCCTGCGCCAGTTCTGTCCGGCCGCCGGGAAACGGCCATTCCGGGAAGGGGAATGTCCACTGCTGCTCCGCTTCATCGCACGCATCAGCACCATAGGGTAGTGGGCTGGCTCACAGCTTAGCGCGGAACGCGGATTTTTACAGGGGGGTGTCCGGCAGCACCGGACACCCATTGCCCTACTCCTTTTTGAGGTTGCCCGCCATGTAGTCGTCATGCACACGGTGTGCTTCGCGCGCACTGGCCCGGATATGTTCAATGTCCTTGACCTTATTGCGGTACTTCACATCCATCGTCGAGATCAGTTCCTCTTCCTCAACCAGCGCGTTGAAGATGCGCTCCCGCTCTGCCTGGTCGGTGGTGTACGAGAGGTCGAGGTAGTTCTCGGCATGGCGGCGGGCGTTGGATACAGCCGTCTGCGCCTTGCCGGCGGGGCTCACAAGGGACGCGAAGATCGTCAACAGCAGGATGCCGACAATGACGCTGAGGGAGAGCCCGGTACTGATTTCGACGACCGGGACCGGCTGGCCCTCGTTGATGAATGGCACGGTGTTCTCGTGCAGGGCATGCAGCACCAGCTTGACGCCGATAAAGGCCAGGATTGCTGCCAGTCCGTAGGAAAGGTAGATCAACCGGTCCAGCATTCCGTCAATCAGGAAGTACAACTGGCGCAGGCCCAGCAACGAGAATGCGGTTGCTGTAAAGACGATGAACACATTCTGGGTAAGTCCGTAAATCGCCGGTATGGAGTCGAGGGCGAAGAGGATATCGGTCCCGCCGATGGCAACCATGACCACCAGCATCGGGGTCATGACCTTTTTGCCGTTTTCGATCGTGAAGAGCTTGTCCCCGTCGTAATAGTCCGTGGTCTTGAAGACCTTCCGGGCAATGCGGATCATGAAGTTGTCTCCCGCATGACTCTCTTCGCTCTCGGGCTTGATCATGTGTCCTGCCGTGATCAGCAGGATCAGCCCGAAGAAGTAGAAGACCCAGGCGAAGGTGTTGATCAGCGCGGCTCCGAGGAAGATGAAACCGGTACGGGTGATCAGCGCGAAGATGATGCCAAACAGCAACACTTTCTGCTGGTCCTCGCGGGGAACCTTGAAACTGGCCATGATGATCAGGAAGACAAACAGGTTGTCCACCGACAGGGCTTTTTCGGTGAGGTAGCCGGCGAAATATTCGGAGCCCATGGTGCCGCCGCCGAAGAGCAGCACGGCGATTCCGAAGAGGACCGCGATACCGACATAGACGGCCGACCAGATGGAGGCTTCCTTCAGCGTCGGCACATGTGCCTTGCGGACGTGGAAGAAGAAGTCATAGGCCAGCAGCGCCAGGATCAGCGCGATAGTCAACGACCAGATGAGGGGAGAAACAGTCATGTTCGGCAGGCTTTCGTCGTCAGGACAGCGGACAAGGCCGTAAGTCTCTCCGCCGGGACCTTCGGTGCACCGGCCGCTGCAACCGGTGCGGCGACATCGTGCACGTGTTGACGGTTGCAGCGCTGAGGGATACTCCCCTACGCACTTCTCATACTAGCGGCGGACCAGCGCCTGCCGAAACGTGAAGTCTACTGACCTTTTCCGAAGTCCCGGGAGATGGTCACCATTTCTTCACGGGGAACCACCTTGATGCGCTCCCGGAGGACGCCGTTGGAGTCGTAGCTGGATCCGAGTGTCAGCTCGTGGGCATCCAGCCGCAGCCAGCCCTCCCAGGTGGTGTACTCGACGCCGCGCTCCTTGAGGAGGTCGATAATCGCGTTCTCCTCCGGCTCTTCGGCGGCGGGAAGTTCCAGCCGGTCCTCGAGGAGGTAGCCGATCGTTTCCAGCGCGTCACCCTTGGTGTGTCCGATCAGGCCGGTAGGTCCACGCTTGATCCAGCCGGTGGCGTAGATACCGGGGACTGACTCACCGTGCACATCCAGTACGCGGCCGCCCTCGTTGGGGATCACTCCACGCTGGTGGTCGAATTCGATTTCTTCCAGTGCGGAGCCGAAGTAGCCCACCGCCCGGTACACCGCTTGCACGGCGTAATCCATTACCTCGCCGGTGGTAGTGACGCGGCCCTCATTGGTCAGCTCGGTGCGGTCGAAGCGGATGCCCTCGACCCTGCCCTCGCCGTAGATCTCCTTGGGCTGATGCCAGAAGTGCAGGTGCAGGCGCCGGGACGCACCGGAAGGTTCGTCGAGCAGCCAGTTCTGCAGCGTCTTGACCATGTTCTTCGACTGGTTGTTCGAGTTGATTTGGCTTATTGACTGCTCGTCGAAATCGAAGTCCTCGGGGTAGACAATGATGTCCACGTCCTTGACATGCCCGAGCTCGCGCAGCTCCAGCGGGGTGAACTTCACCTGGGCAGGACCGCGCCGGCCGAAGACGTGCACATCCGTTGCCGGCGAGTTCTTCAGTTCCGAGTAGACGTTGTCCGGGATCTCGGTGGAGAGCATGTCCTCGGGGTGCTTGGAAAGAACCCGCGCCACGTCGAGGGCCACGTTGCCGTTGCCGATGATCGCGATGTCCTTGGCTTCCAGCGGCCACTCGCGGGAAACGTCGGGATGGCCGTCGTACCAGGACACAAATTCGGCTGCACCGAAGGAACCGGGCAGGTCGACGCCGGGAACCTCGAGGTCCGCGTCCTTCACCGCGCCCGTGGAGAAGATGATGGCGTCGTAGAAATGGCGGAAGTCCGACAAGGTCAGGTCCTTGCCATAGGTGACATTGCCGAGGAAGCGGATATCACCGCGGTCCATGACCTTGTGCAGCGCGTTGACGATGCCTTTAATGCGTGGATGGTCAGGGGCAACACCGTAGCGGATCAGACCATACGGGGCCGGATGCTGTTCGAAAAGATCGATGCTGACCTCGAAGTCACGCTCGGCCTTGGTGAGAATATCCGCGGCATAAACACCGGCGGGTCCTGCTCCAATAATGGCCACCCGAAGTGGGCGAGACATAGTCAGTCCTTCCAAAAGATAATTAGTGAGGTGCACTGCCGCGTGGTCGGCGGCGATGTCACACCGCAGCTAAACAATTAGCGCACAGTTATCTAGTCTAAATGCCGGAGGCCCCCAGCGCTAAGTGAGGTTCCTTACCGCACCAGCGGAACACCCTGCCCGGGGGGTGGGAGACCCCGCAGTAAAGCCCTGCTCAGCATGAAAAGCGTGCCCGGATGGAATATCAGCCCCTGTTGGTGATGTTATTAGCTGTGTGTCCTCAACCTCTGCCGGCGTAGCCGCCTCCCGCACTAAACCCGCCCGCAGCGAAGGCACCAAGGGCCTGCTCTTCGGCTTCGGCGCGTACGGTCTCTGGGGGCTGCTACCGCTCTACTTCGTGGTGCTCGAACCAGCCGGACCCGTCGAGATTGTCGCCAACCGGGTGGTCTGGTCGCTGATCTTCTGCGCCCTGCTGATTACCTTCACGAAGTCGTGGCGTGTGTTCGGAATGGCCGTCTCCAGCCCAAAGGTGCTCGGTACGCTAACCGTGGCGGCGCTGCTGATTGCCACCAACTGGTTGACCTACGTCTACGGCGTCACCAGCGGACACGCGATTGAGACGTCGCTGGGTTACTTCATTAACCCGCTGGTTTCCGTCCTGATCGGCGTGATCGTCCTGAAGGAAAAACTGCGCCCGTTGCAATGGGCGGCCGTAGCAATCGGCGGTGTCGCCGTCGTCGTACTGACCATCGCCTATGGCAACCTTCCCATCATCGCGTTCACGCTCGCGCTCTCCTTCGGCGCGTACGGCTTCGTCAAGAAAAAGGTTGGACGGCGGGTGGATGCCGTAACCAGCCTCAGCGTCGAAACCGCTGTCCTCGCGCCGCTCGCCGGTGGTGTGATGATCTGGCTGGCCATCGCCGGCGACTCTACGTTGGGGACCGAGGGTTCCCTTCACTTCTGGTTATTGGTGGCCTCTGGCGTGATCACGGCCGTTCCGCTGCTGCTGTTCGGCGCCGCCGCGAGCCGGCTTCCGCTGGCCACCGTCGGCTTCCTGCAGTATCTGACGCCGACCATGCAGTTCATCCTGGCGATCACCGTGCTCGGTGAGCGGATGCCGCTGGAGCGCTGGATCGGTTTCGGCCTGGTGTGGGTTGCCTTGATCTTCCTCAGCACCGACATGCTGCGCCAATACGGGGTCAACCGGAAGCTCCGGACCGCGGCCTGATCCGCCCGTTCCGTCCGATTAGCGGCGCTCGCCGGAGGTTGTCCGCACAACGCGTTCGACGTCGTCGTACACCGCCTTCGATTCGGGCAGCCACGGCAGTGCCATGAAGACATGGAACGCCCCCGGGTAAGCGGTCAGTGCCGCGGTGCCACCGGCGTCGTTGATCCTGGCGGCAAGCTTAGCCGCGTCCGGCATACACATATCGCGTTCGCCCTGATGGATATCCACCGGAGGCAGCAGAGCCAGGTCAGCGGCCGGCGCGTAGACCGGGCTCAGTAGAGGATGCCGGGGGTCCTCCTTCCCGGCCCACCAGGAACCGGCCTCGACCGCACCGGGGATGGCCAGCATCGGATCCACCTTTTCGTAGGCGGGCAGTTCCGGGTTGGTGCCGGTGATGTCGGCCCAGGGCGAGAGCAGGAGCAGCCGCCCGGGCCGCGGCAAACCGGCCGCCTGGAGATGCAGCGCCATGCCTACCGACAGCCCGCCGCCGGCAGAGTCTCCGGCGAGTACGACGTCGTCGGACGCCGCCGTTTCCAGCACCCGCGCGTAGACGGTTTCCAGATATTCAAACGCCTCCCCGAAGGTGTGCTCGGGAGCGAGCGGGTAGAACGGAACGGTGACGGTGGCACCGGTGCGACGGATCAGCTCCGCGATAATCGACCAGTGCGGCCGCACCAGTTCATTGATATAGGTGCCGCCATGGAGGTAGATAATGCTGGCATCTGAAGATTCCGACCTGGGGCGCAGCGTGACGGTGCGGAAGCCGCCCACCATGGATTCCTCCACAGTGCACAATTTCCGCACCGAACGGCTTACCGGCGCCTGCACCGGGTAACTGCGCTGCAGATATTCCGCCCGCATCCACGCCTTGGAGCGGTAATGCTGCTTGGTCCGCGTCAGGCGCACGGCAGCGCACGCCAGCTTCATCGGGATGCTCATCCTGTGAGTCTAAGCCAGACGGCCTGCGGAACTTCAGACCTGCGCGCGGATCGCCGCTTCCAGCACATCGAGGGCGTCGTCGAGCAGATCCTCACCGATGACCAGTGGCGGCAGCAGTCGAACCACGTTGCCATACGTGCCGCAGGTCAGGATGATGACGCCTTCCTTCTGGCAGAACGCCGCGATTGCCTTGGTCGCCTCCGCATTGGGTTCCTTGGTGCCCGGATTGACCAGTTCGATGGCCAGCATCGCTCCGCGGCCGCGCACGTCGCCGATGATATCCACGTTCCGGGCCAGGGACCGCAACCGCCCCATCACCTGGGTTTCGATCTGCTTTGCCCGGCCGTTCAGGTCGTAGTCCTTCATGGTCTGGATTGCTCCGATTGCTGCGGCGCAGGCAACAGGGTTGCCGCCGTAGGTTCCACCAAGACCGCCGGGGTGGACGGCATCCATCAGTTCCGCCCGGCCGGTAATCGCCGACAGCGGCATACCGCCCGCGATGCCTTTCGCCGTCGCCACGATGTCCGGAACGACGCCCTCATGCTCCGACGCGAACCAGGCGCCGGTGCGGCAGAACCCCGACTGGACTTCGTCCGCGATGAAGACGATGCCCTTCTCCTTTGCCCAATCCGCGAGCGCGGGCATGAAGCCCTCGGCCGGGACAATGAAGCCGCCCTCGCCCTGGATCGGCTCGAGCAGGATGGCCGCCACGGATTCGGCCCCGATCTGCTTCTCGATCGCCAGAATCGCCCGCTGCGCAGCTTCGGGACCGGTGATTTCCGGGTTCTCTTCCCGATACGGGTAGCTCATCGGAACCCGGTAAATCTCCGGCGCGAACGGACCGAAATTCGCCTTGTACGGCATGGATTTCGCCGTCAGGCCCATGGTCAGGTTGGTGCGGCCGTGGTAAGCGTGGTCAAAGGCGACGATGGCATCGCGCCCGGTGGCCAGGCGTGCAACCTTGACGGCGTTCTCCACTGCTTCGGCACCGGAGTTGAACAGTACGGAACGCTTTTCGTGATCACCCGGAGTCAGCTCATTCAGCAGCTCCGCCACCCGCACATAACCTTCGTACGGGGTCACCATGAAACAGGAGTGCGTGAAGTGCTCCACCTGCTCCTTGACCGCGCCGACGACGGCGGGGGCCGAGGCACCGACGCCAGTCACCGCAATGCCGGCAGCCAGGTCGATGAAGGAGTTTCCGTCCACGTCGTGGAGGATTCCGCCGTCGGCGTCTGCCGCGTAGACCGGAACGCCGGAAGCTACACCGCTGGCCACAACCGCCTGCCGCCGTTCGTTGAGTGCGCTGGATTTGGGACCGGGGAAATCCCCGACAATCCTGCGCTTCTGTTCCAGCCGGTATTGAATCTCTGCCATTTGACTACCTTTCAAAGTGTTTTTCGACGCGGTCAATAAGTGCGTGGCCGAAGAGGCCCGCACCGGTTCCGCGGGGTGTGGCTAGTCCAGTGCGCTCATGACGTGCTTGATCCGGGTGTAATCCTCCACGCCGTACATCGACAGATCCTTGCCATAGCCGGACTGCTTGAAGCCACCGTGCGGCATCTCGGCCGTGAGCATGATGTGGGTGTTGATCCAGACACAGCCGAAGTCCAGATCGCGGGACACCCGCAGGGCCGTCTGGTGGTTCGTTGTCCAGACGCTGGAAGCAAGCGCGTAGTCGACGTCGTTGGCCATCTCGAGCGCCTCCTGCTCGCTGCCGAACTTCTGCACGGTAATGACCGGCCCGAAGGTCTCCTTCTGCACCAGGTCGTCGGTCTGCTTCACGCCGGAGATGACTGTCGGCTCGATGAAGAACCCCTTCTCCCCCTTCCGCTTGCCGCCGGTAACGACGGTGGCGTGCTCCGGCACGGAGTCGAGAACGCTGCAGACGGAGTTGAAGTGGTTGATGTTATTCAAGGGACCGTAGTAGTTTTTCGACTCATCCTCATTACCGGTCTCCAGGCCCTTGGCGGCGTCGGCGAGCAGCTCAAGGAACTTGTCGTGCACGCCATCCTGGACCAGCACGCGGGTGATCGCGGTGCAGTCCTGGCCGGCATTGAAGAACGCGAACTCCGCGATCTCCGTGGCCGTCTTCTCCAGATTCGCATCATCGAAGACCAGCGCGGGTGCCTTGCCGCCGAGCTCCAGATGCGCACGCTTGAGGCCCTCGGCGGCGCCATGGGCAACAGCCTTGCCGGCACGGACGGACCCGGTGATGGAAACCATGGCAGGTGTCTTGTGCCCGATCATCATGGAACCGGTCTCGCCGGTACCGAGCACGACGTTGAAGACGCCCTTCGGGAAGATGTCACCGATCAGCCGGGCGAGCACCAGGGTGCTTTCCGGCGTCGTGTCGCTGGGCTTGAGCACAAC
Source organism: Arthrobacter sp. H14 (assembly GCF_000520495.1). Taxonomy (GTDB): domain Bacteria; phylum Actinomycetota; class Actinomycetes; order Actinomycetales; family Micrococcaceae; genus Arthrobacter_C. Next base: position 8,790 of record NZ_KI914640.1, on the reverse strand, counting down.
GGCGTTGCCGGCCGCGAGGGCCGGTCCAATCTTCCATATGGCCATCAACAGCGGGTAGTTCCACGGTGTCACCTGGGCGATGACGCCGACCGGTTCGCGGCGGACATAGGAGGTGAAGCCTTCCATGTACTCCCCGGCGGACTTGCCTTCCAGCAGGCGGGCCGCTCCCGCGAAGAAACGGATCTGGTCCGCGCCGACGGACACTTCCTCGCCGGCTATCATTTCCTTCACCTGGCCGGTATTGCGGTGCTGCGCCTCGACCAGTTCATCGCTGTTGGCCTCCATGGCGTCGGCAAGCTTCAGCAGCATGGCCTGGCGCTCGGTCGGCGTCGTGCGTTTCCACGTTTTGAACGCTTCGGCGGCCGCTGTCATGGCGGCGTCGACGTCGGCCGCATTTGAGACCGGCGACTGGGCCACCACTTCACCGTTGGTCGGATTAACAATGTCGAGCAGGTCGGTTCCCTGCGGTGTGATGAACTCGCCGTTGACGAAATTCTGCAAAGTTTGTGCCATGTCAGATGACCCTCCTGTTGGCGTCGGTCCAGGTATTGGCTGCACCGGGTTTCCTCGTTGAAACGCTCCTGGAACCGGAATGCGGTGTAATCAGGAGCACACTACTGGAGAGCGTACGCCAGAGCAGGCCTGCGTGGTAATGGGCTGACGCACATCACCCGGGACCTTCCATAGTGCAACAGCCCAACTATAGTTAGAGCATGGCCGTCACCCTCGCCGAGCTCATCGGCACGCCCGGATTGTCGTTGCGTCTGATCGGCAGCCCTGCCGGGGACAGCGCCGCAGAGATTCAATGGGTGGCTGTAACGGAGCTGGAAGATCCCACTCCGTTCCTTTCCGGTGGTGAGGTCTTGCTGACGACAGGGCTGCGCCAGAAGACGCCGGCAACCCAGCGCGACTTCGTCCGGCGTGTGCATGAAGCGAAGGTGCTGGCGATTGGATTCGGCATCGGGCTCTCACACTCAAAAGTGCCGCAGGCTTTCGTGGCGGAGGCGGACAAACTCGGTATACCGGTTTTCGAAGTCGCCTACGAGACGCCCTTCATCGCCGTCGGAAAGCTGGTTGCGGATGCCCTTTCCGCCGACCATTACGCCAAGCTGGAGCGGCTGCTCAAGAGTCATCAGGTGCTGGCTTCGGCACTGCTGGCCGGCAACGGTTTGCCCGGGCTTCTGCAAACCCTTGGTTCAATGTTGAAGACCGAACTTGAGCTGACCCAATACGGCGCCAGCGTTTATGCCAGCAGCCCCGGAGTGGATAAGGACGACGGCGGCTGGCACCAAGTCGCGATCAGCACCGGCAAGAAAGACCGGACGACCTTGTGGCTGCGGCGGCCGTACGAGGCCGACGGGATCGTCAATTACGCGCAATCACTGATCAGTCTCGAACTTAGCAACCAGGCCCGGCACCGGGAAACACAACGCCAAATCGCCGGGCAGGTGCTCGACGACATTGTGCGGGGAGTTTTGACCGGTCCGGATGCGACTGCGCGTCTTGGTGCCGCTGGCATGGCCACGACCGGTAAACACGCGGTCCTGCTGGTCGAAGCTGGCAACAAGGACCGCCGCTCGCTGCCGACGCTCCCGCTGCCGCCCGGTATGGACAACTGCGTGAGCGCCATGCTGGGCGGGCGTCTGGCGGTGCTCGTCCCGGGAGCGGTCGCCGATCAGGCGCGCAGGCTGGCCGCTTACCTCGAGCAGGCGGGAATTGATGCGACCGTGGGGCAGGGAGGCAGCTACGCGCAGACCGGCGGGCTTCGATGGAGTTATTTTGAGGCCAAAGAAGCGCTCTCCCATGGCGAGCGGTTGAACGTTCCGGAGCGGCTGAACCTGACATCACTGTTGCTCGCCAGCGAAGACGTTCCGTTGGCCGACCTGGCAGCAGAGGCCCTAAACCCGCTGCTGGCCTTTGACGAAAAGAACGACGCCGAACTTCTCAGGACCCTTGAGTCCTACCTGCAGTCCGACGGTTCCGTTGCTGCCGTAGCTGCGGACCTGGGTTTGCACCGCAACACCGTCCGCTACCGGCTCTCGCAGATCACCGACCTAACCGGCTACGACCCGGCGGTCACCGCCGACCGCGTACACCTCTGGCTCGCGCTCTCGGTCCGTGGCCTCCAGCATCCCGAAGATCGTGACCGCCCGGCCGGTAAACGCCGCCGATCCTAGTTGGGGCCGTCGTCGCCGCCGTTCACCCATAATGGAAATATGATCGAACGCAGGCTGTCAGGCGGCAGCGATTCCGGAGCTGTCCGCGAGGGCGGAACCGTCCGCCGGACGCCCGGGCCGTGGACGGCATCAGTCCACCGGCTGCTGAAACACCTGCAGGACCACGGCTTCGACGGAGCGCCGCGTTCGCTCGGGTTCGATGCCGAGGGCCGGGAAGTCTTGACGTACCTCGATGGCGAGACCATCGGAAACCAAAAACCATTTCCCGCATGGGTGCATACCGAAGAGACGCTGGTCCAGGTGGCGGCATGGCTGCGGGAATACCACCGCGCAGTGGCGGATTTCCAGCCAAATGACGATGACGTCTGGCGCCAGGGCCGCGAATGGGAACCGGGACTGATCATCGCCCATAATGACGCCGCTCCATATAACGCCGCCTGGCGGGATGGCAGATTCGTCGGTTTCTTCGACTGGGATCTGGCCGGACCGTTGACCGTAATTGAAGACATTGCGTTTACCGCGTTCGCGTGGGTGCCACTGCACGCCCGCAAGATAGCCGAGGACGAGGGGTTTACCGACTTCGATGCCCGGGGCCACCGGCTGCGCGTGTTCCTCGACGAGTATGGCTGGGAAGGCACGGTTGACGAGATTCTCGATATCGCCATCAACCGGGCCTCCGAAACCGCCCGGCTGATACGGGAACTGGCAGCCGGCGGCGATCCGCTTTACGAGGAGATGGTCGGCAACGGCCAACCCGGCTCATTGGAACAAGCGGCCTCGGAAATGCAGGAACTCAAGTAGACCTACTTTTTCTGCCTGCGGCTGCCGCCGTGCCAGTCTTCCTGCAGACCGGCTTCATCCCCGCTGACACCGAGACCCCGTAATTGGGGGCGCTCGCGCAGGCTGCGCTTCAGCTCCGCGAACCCGGGGAAGGACGCCAGTCCCAGAACGTGGTCCCACAGCCGTACTGCGTCTTCCTCGCTGGGAAGCCGGCTGATGACCGGCCCAAAGAACGCTACTCCGGTGGGCGGCTCGAAGTGAATGATCGGAGTGCCGACGTCCTTGCCGGTCAGGGCAAGCGCTTCGTCCGTTTCGGCCCGGATTTCAGGATCCAGCGAGTCGTCGTCCAGCGCGTCCGACAGGGAGGTTGGCAGGCCTGCCTCCTGCAGAATCGGCTCCACAAACCGTTGAGTGCCACGCCGGTCGCGGGTGGCGCTGTCATCTCCGCCTGGAGTTGGCTCCGAGTCGAAGATATGCGCCCCCAACGCGGCATAGAGCGGACCGATCGCATCGTGGCCATGCTCAGCCCGGGCTTTGGCGGCAACGCGGAGCAACCGCAACCCTGCATTGTGTCCGGCCTCGTACTCCGGTGGGAAATGGGCGTCATAGTCCACATTGGCGTTGATCATCCGCAGCGAGATGAACCGCCAATCCACGGAATAGTCGCGCTGGGCAATCACCAACCGGACCCATTTGCTGGTCATCCAGGCAAACGGACACGTCGGGTCGAAGTAAAAGTTGATATCCGGAGTCCTCACGGTCCATACGCTATGGCCCACCCACACCCCGGTCAAGCATTCCGCAACAAACTGTGGACAACTACCCATGCTCCACCTCTGCGGCATGGACCTTTCCGGCGTAACGAAGAACAATGACAACATGACCAGCCGCATCGCCGCCGTCGCCATTGACGCCATCGATCCCCATCTTGTCGTCGAATTCTGGTGTGCCGTGCTCGACTGGAAAGTCGTTGAAGAAGACGCCGGCATTATCAGCATTGCCCCCAAAGACGGCGCTTGGCCGACGATTGACATAGTGCCCGTTCCCGAGTCCAAGACGCTGAAGAACCGGCTCCACCTGGATCTGCGGGCCGACGGTGTGACAACCGAGCGGGAACTGGAGCGGCTGATTTCCCTCGGCGCGAGTCGAGTCGACGTCGGGCAGGGGCAGGATGTCAGCTGGGTGGTTCTCGGTGATCCGGAAGGCAACGAGTTCTGTTTGCTCTCCCGGTCTGTTCAGGATCTCTAGTCCCTCAGCCCGGTCATCGGTGCAAGGATGGTGCCTGTGACGGCTTACATCTTTGATCTCAGTCCCGACCGGCAGAACGGTGAACTGCCCAGCTATTCCATGACCTTGGACCGTCTCACCGAAACCGGCCGGGCGGTTGGAAGTTGGGAAGTATCCGGAAACGACGGCATCTTCCCCGGGGCTGACGCCTGGCTGCTGTTGCGAGGTGGCCAAGGCCGCGGATTGATCGGGCACGGCACGATCGCCTCCGAACCCTATCCGGGTGCCACTGATTCAGACGGGGTCGACGACGGCCGGAGATTCGCCGACGTTGCCGTCGACGCGCTCCTGCAGTGGGGAGGGGAAATACCGGCCGAAGTACTGATAGAACGCCTTCCAAAGGTGCGCTGGAATACTGAGCCGGGTGCCGCCGTCGAAATTCCATCCGAAAATGAGGCGGCAGTGCGGTTTTTGTGGGCGCAATACGCCCCGGTCCCATTGGATCCGACGACGCCACCACCCGGCACACTTCCCGAAAATGCGCTGGCCACGACTCCCCTCAATCGGTACGAGTGGGATCCTCATGCACGCGAGGCCTGCATCAGCCATCATGGAACGAGCTGCTCGTCCTGTGGCTTCTCCTTCGAGGCGGTTTACGGCGACATCGGCAAAGGGTTCATCCAGGTGCATCACATCGTCCCGGTTTCGCTTGTGGACGGGGATTACGAGCTCGATCCGCTCACCGATCTCGTCCCGCTATGCCCCAACTGTCATGCCATGGCGCACCGCCGCAAACCTGTTCCCTACACGCCGGCGGAGTTGCGCACAATGATCTCCAGGGCCGGGTACCTGCAGGGAGCGTTGGTCAGTCCCGAGGAGCAGCAGGCTCAGGAAGACGCTGCCCGGCTCCTCGGTCCGGGCACGTCGAACCAGTGACACGTCGCCGCCCCACGTAGACTGACGGCGTCCTTACACCTTGTCCCCAATCCCGATGATCTGGTCCTGCGACACCGCCTTGGAGGGTTCACCGTGAACGATGCCGTGGACGTCGCCCTGATTCTGGACCTGCTGGGCGTGTTCTCCTTTGCCGTGTCGGGCTGCCTGCTCGCGGCGCGCAAGGGGTTTGACATCGTGGGTTCATTGCTGCTCGGCTCGCTGGTCGGCCTCGGCGGAGGCGTGGTCCGCGATCTGATCATCAACGCCGGCGTTCCGGCAGCATTCTCCAATCCGCTGTACATCATCCCGCCGCTATTGGCGGCGCTGCTCGTGTACTTCCTGTTTTCCTCAGTTCAGCGGTTCGGCAACCTGCTGGTGGTTTTCGACGCCGGCGGGCTGGCGCTGTTCTGCGTCACCGGGACATTGAAGGCGTTGGAGTTCGGCCTGAACCCCGTCTCGGCGATCCTGCTGGGCGTGACGACGGCGGTTGGTGGCGGGCTCCTCCGTGACGTTACGGCCAATGAAGTGCCGAAAATTTTCGATCCCCGGGATGTCTACGCGGTCCCGGCTTTCGCCGGGGCGTTCCTTGTGGTTCTTTTGGATACCTTTGGCTGGTCGAACGTTTTCACCACCACGGGTGTCGCCGCGGCGGTCTTCGCGTTCCGCATTCTGGCCTGGCGGTTCAGCTGGAATGTGCCGCTGGCCGTGCAAGGTTGGCATCGCTAAAGTTCCCGCGAATTCAGCAACTCGGTGCTGCTGGACGGCGGCGAGGCCGCCGCTACGAACCCGAAAAAGGGAGTGGTTCCTCTTCATTTTCTTCCCGCAGGTCAGTCAGCTCAGACCACGGCACCCACCCAAAAACCAAGTTCCTGTCCACAAAATTCAGCGGCTCTATCTGCTTCCACCAAGAAGGTGGCTTCAGCACACCGGCATCCTTCACCGGCCCGTCAATCAACACGTCCCGGCCACCGGCGGCGACGTCTTCGTCATCGCTCTGCCCGAAAACACGGAACTCAGCATCCCGCCACATACCAACGGTCTGCGCAGAAAACTTGCGCTCGATCTCATCGATCGGCACCCACCGCGACCACGTCGGCCATCGCTGGCGTGCCTCCCGGCGTTTTCGCTCAAACCCGTCTTCGAACGGCTCGGGACCGTGAAATTGAATAACTATCCGGCCGGTTGCACGGTCTCGCCCACCCGGGACATACTCACGGCCCCGCCAAACAACATAGACGTCGCTGACCCGCATACCATTCGGCAACCTATCATCAGCCAACGCGCACCCGGTCCTCGACGTCGAAAATACCCACCAGCCTATCCGACGAGAACGGACCTGGGGTGCCATCTTCCCACGTGTAGTCGAGTCTCAGCCCGTTGATGATCTTCCTCTGGCGTACGCCACTCGCAGTGTCTGCACCATCTGAGATAATCCTCGCATCCGTTGACGATATTCTGCCGGCGAATCGTTGTTGAGCGTATCCTCGACAAAGCCGAATGTGCCGCTGGCAGTACAAGGCTGGCACCGCTGAATCCGCGCCGGATGAAGCGTCGATCGTCTCGTTAGCCGCCGCTCGATCTCAGCCACCGTGTCCCGGAGTCAAACCGGCGTTCCACGATTCCAGCCCGGTTTCTGCATTAGAAGATCGTCGTGCTCACGTCGACGGCATGCCTCAATGAATTCAATGGCGTCGTCGGGATCTGCGCGAAAATGGTCAAACTGCCCTTTAGTGAGTTCATAGTATTCTTCGTAGTCGACAACGCCATTACTCACAGGCAGCGACGCGTAGTACCGACCGGTCTCTTCCTCGACGCCGAGGGCGTAGCGATTTCCGCGCGAAAAGTATGCATCAACGAACTTCATATGGTCAGCGGCCCCTCTGGACTAATCAAACTTGGAAATATCGTACCCGGACGGATCTACATTGGCCCCATCGATGACTGCCTCTGAAAAACCAGTCGGGAGTTGTCCGGCTGGAGTCCACTGCTCATTGGCTCCGGCTTCGTTGCCGGAAGGCATTCGGAGCCCGTGGTCGCCTGGTGAATCGATATCGACGCGAACTGCGCCGTTGTCGAAGAAGCCTTCGGGAAGTCCAAGCGCATCTTCCATTGCCCGCGGATTCCCACCGGTGGACTCGATGAGGGCATCAACTTCTGATTTCGGCATGACGAACGAAGTGCCGTGCCGGTGCCCAAAGGGCGCTGGAACTGGCCAACGGTGCGGGCCGGTTGCTCGGTCCATCGCCGGTGCAGTCGATGGCGGTCTTCTACCCCACCGAACGACGGGACGACCAGCATCATCCCCTGCTGGCATACGATCAACTGGTCTCAGCATTGACCGACGGCACATGGGCTGCCTCCGGCAGGAATGGCACCCGCAGGGACGCCTCCGGCGGTAACGGCACCGACAACCGGTGATCGGGCCATAAACTGGTCATGGACATCCACCCATCCTCACCTCAGGAGAAACCGCGTGCCCGATATGTTCCTGGACAAGTTCCGAGGACTGGTTCCGAAATACCTGAACCGTGAATGGTCAAAAGACGACGGTATCCGCATCCCGGAGCTGGACGCTGAGGTGTCCCGCCACGACTTCGACGTACCCCTCGTGCTGCGTGAATTCCTGCACTGCGTGGGAAGTTCGGAGCTGATGGAGGTCTACAACTTCTTCTGGGACCCGGACGAGCTCGAGGTCGACGACGGCTTCCTGCTCTTCCTCGAGGACGAGGATGAGACCACGGTATGGGGCTTCCGGGTCGAGGACCTGGACGTGCCGGATCCGATCGTGTGGCGGCGGAACGCCGATGGACAGTGGGAAAGCGAAGAAGGAACGTTCAGCGAGTTCGTCTTCGATCAGTTCGAGTGGGTCTTCACCGAAGAGGACGAAGAGGAAGAGTAGCTCAGGCGCTGCGGGTAACCACGGCTTGGGCGAAGCCGGCCAGCGCGTTCTTGACCGCGCCTTCGGGCAGCGGATCGAGGGAGGCGACGGCGTCGTCGGCCCATTGCTGGGCAACTTCCCACGCCTTGCCGGTGACCGCATGCCCGCGCACGGCGGTTACGGCATCGGCGAGCGCTTCGTCCGTCGTCAGGTCGCCGTCCACCAGGTCGATCACAGCGGCAGCCGAGGCATCGCCATCGTCGGCAGCCTTGCGCAGCAGCAGCACCGGCAGTGTCGGAACGCCTTCGCGCAGATCCGTCCCCGGTGATTTGCCGGAAACTTTCTTCATCCCGGTCACGTCGATAACGTCGTCGGCCAGTTGGAAGGCGACGCCGACCTTTTCCCCGTAGGACACCATGGTGTCGATAATCTGCTTGTCCGCACCGGCGAACAGGGCACCGAGCTGGCCGGACGCCGCCACCAGCGAACCGGTCTTGTCGGCGATGACCGAGAGATAATGTTCGACGGCGTCATCGCCTTCGCGCGGACCGACGGTTTCGTGCAGCTGGCCCAAGCACAGCCGTTCAAAGGTCCGGGCCTGGATGCCGAGCGCTTCGCCGCCCAGCTCCGAGACCAGGATGGAGGCGCGGGCGAACAGCAGGTCCCCGGTCAGGATGGCGACGCTGTTGCCCCACACTTCGTGAGCCGTCGGCCCGCCGCGGCGGTACGGCGCCGAGTCCATCACGTCATCGTGGTAAAGCGTAGCCAAGTGCGTCAGCTCGACGACGACGG
>NZ_AZRX01000532.1 GCF_000520495.1 Arthrobacter sp. H14 | reverse complement strand
AGCCACCAAGTCATACATAAACACGCCGCCGATGCCGCGACAACGATGGCTGGTTACGCCGGCAGACCTGATCCTCAGCGGCGCCGAACAATCAAGACACAGGGTCAGAGCAAATAGACCGCATGAATTGGACTCAGACCGATAAGTCAGGTTCCCGCTTGAACTCTTGATTATGGTCAGCGGTCAGCTATCCGCTTGCGTTCATCTCCTGTCGACGAAGCCCCTTGCCTGCGCTCCCTCGCTTGCCACGTTCGCTTCTAAAACTTGGCTCTTTGTTCCATGTTTGAATTCTTCGACGACGTTGGACTTTGTCGATGCCGGGAAGCCGAAGTGGCCTGCACAATTTACGCCAGAGTCCGACGCTTGCCGGTTTGGCGTGCGGGGTTGATGAATCAGCATGACCGACCCGTGCCCGGTACGGAAGATGACGCTTTCGACGACGGACCACTCCCCCCGCACCCGAGGAATCATGTCAAGATGCCCGGCTGGATCGATTCGCAGAATCAT
>NZ_AZRX01000531.1 GCF_000520495.1 Arthrobacter sp. H14 | reverse complement strand
ACCTCAATGATCCTCCGCGAAGCACCCCCACACCAGAGCCCAAAGTGACCCGACAGCAAACTTTCTACCACCACGGCGCGTCAGCGACGCTGGACCGCTAACCGGGGGCAGCAGGTTCCTAAATCAGTGGACCGGCCAAGACGGGAGGCGTAATCTGAGAGGTGCTGGCTCCCCGTCCTCGTCATCCTCTAGTGACGGGGCAGGGGAGTCTTCCCAATTCAGGAGCCGGGTAAGGGGCGGTGGGGGGCCAATGACAGGACAGGCGGCCCAAGCAGCTGGAGCCAAGGCACGGAACGAAAATTGTCTGTCCGGGGTGCCAGAATCGGCGACCATGATGAATAAAGTCGATACCGCCTCCGCGGCGTGGCACTTCGATAACCACGACGGCGCCTACATTTCCTTAACTCCAGACTTCGGCTCGAGCCCGGCCACGCACGCCCCGTACCGGCGCGAGCCCTATATCAGCGCGGACATTCCCCTGACCGCCGGCGGCACGGAACACATCACCGGCAAGGCCGGCGGTTGGACGGCCTCGGCGGTGCTCGTTCAATGGTCCGACACCGAAGGTGCCCGTCACAACGTCTGGGTCGAACCCGCACAGGTAC
>NZ_AZRX01000530.1 GCF_000520495.1 Arthrobacter sp. H14 | reverse complement strand
CTCGTAGTCGAAGGACTCTCCCGGGGCGATGCTCAGGAACGGGTTGTCGCCGTTGCCCTCGGGAGAGACGTGCAGCCCGTGCACGTGCAGGTTCGTCGGCGCCTGAAGCCGGTTGGTCATCGCTACCCGGATCGTGTCCCCGGGCGCCACGCGCAGCGTCGGGCCTGGCAGGGACCCGTTGAAAGTCTGCACGGAGGCCTCACGCCCGCCGACCTGGATCCGGGTCGACGCGGTCTCAAGGTCCAGTTCCAGCACGCCGTCGCGGCTGGAGAGCACCCGGGGTTCAATCAGCTCCCCGCCTGCGGTGTATCCACGGCCAGCACCGGTGGTCCACCACAATCCTGCCCCGCCGACCGCCGTGGCACCGGCCCCGGCCGCACCAAGGGCCAGCAGCTGACGGCGTGTCAACGGGCTCACCGGCCGTCCTCCTCCAGAATCCGCAACCGCTCCCGGTACTCTTCGGTGCTCAGCTCTCCGCGGGCGTAGCGTTCTTCGAGGATTTCCCGTGCCCGGCCGCCACCGGTGCCCGGGCCGCGGCTATTGTCGGGGCCGGCCGTGTTCGGGGACCTGCCGGAGACAGCCTTCACCAGCACGACTATCAGCACGATCACCCCCACGAGCACCAGCA
>NZ_AZRX01000529.1 GCF_000520495.1 Arthrobacter sp. H14 | reverse complement strand
AGGAGTTGGACGGGTTCCGGCAGGAGAAGTCCGCTGCCCCGCATGGATTGTCCTCGTATCCGCACCCGCGGTCGATGCCGCATTTTTGGGAGTTCCCGACGGTGTCGATGGGGATCGGGCCGATGAACGCGATTTATCAGGCGCAGTCGAACCGGTACCTCCAGAACCGCGGGTTCAAAGACACCAGTGAGCAGCATGTGTGGGCGTTCCTCGGCGATGGGGAGATGGACGAGCCTGAATCGCGTGGGCTGTTGCAGTTAGCGGCGAATGAGAACCTGGACAACCTCACCTTTGTGGTGAACTGCAACCTGCAGCGCCTGGACGGGCCTGTCCGGGGTAACGGGAAGATCATGCAGGAGTTGGAGGCGTTCTTCCGCGGTGCCGGCTGGAATGTGATCAAGGTCGTCTGGGGCCGGGAGTGGGACGAGTTGCTGGGCAAGGACGCCGATGGTGCCCTGGTGGAGATCATGAACTCGACCCCGGATGGGGATTATCAGACCTATAAGGCCGAGTCCGGCGGGTTTGTGCGCGAGCACTTCTTCGGGAAGACTCCGCAGACCAAGGAAATGGTCGCGGATATGGATGATGAGCAGGTCTGGGGTCTCAAGCGCGGCGGCCATGACTACCGCAAGGTTTACGCCGCGTA
>NZ_AZRX01000528.1 GCF_000520495.1 Arthrobacter sp. H14 | reverse complement strand
AAATGCTCCCGCACAAACCCGCCGGACTCCGCCTTATAGGTTTGGTAGTCCCCGTCCGGGGTGGAATTCATGATCCCCACCAAAGACCCGTCGTCGTCCTTGGCGAGCAGATCATCCCATTCCCGGCCCCAGACCACCTTGATCACGTTCCAGCCCGCACCACGGAAGAACGCCTCAAGTTCCTGCATGATCTTCCCGTTACCGCGCACCGGTCCGTCCAGGCGCTGCAGGTTGCAGTTGATCACAAAATTCAGGTTATCCAGCCCGTCATTAGCCGCCAACTGCAGCAAACCCCTGGACTCGGGCTCATCCATCTCCCCGTCGCCGAGGAACGCCCACACCTGCTGGTCACTGGTGTCCTTGATCCCCCGGTTATGCAGATACCGGTTGGACTGCGCCTGATAAATCGCGTTCATCGGCCCGATCCCCATCGACACCGTCGGGAACTCCCAGAACTCCGGCATCAACCTGGGGTGCGGATACGAGGACAGCGCGTGGCCCTGCTTGGACTTCTCCTGCCGGAACCCGTCCAGATCCTCCTCCGACAAGCGCCCCTCCAAATAGGCGCGGGCGTACATGCCCGGTGAGGCGTGGCCCTGGAAGAACACCTGGTCCCCGCCACCGGGATGATCCTTACCCCGGAAGAAATGATTCAACCCCACCTCATACAACGTCGCCGCACC
>NZ_AZRX01000527.1 GCF_000520495.1 Arthrobacter sp. H14 | reverse complement strand
GCGAGTTCACCGTGCGCGTTGCGGGAGAGCACCTCATACGGTGGAACGACATCCGATGACGGCAATTCCTTGAACAGCTGCCGCTGATCCGACGAAAGCCGATCCATATCCAGTACCGGGAATTGTCCCCACACTTGCGGGTCTGCCTTGGCGGCCTGCTGTTCAGGGGACAGGGCGAGGTTGGCGACTACCATGGCGCCCGCCGCGTCAGACGCGTTGGCCGGAAGCGCCAGGAAACTCGCGTTACCGACGGTTCCTTCCTCCAGCGTGAGTACTTTCGTCGATTCCGGCAGCGCCCCCGATTCGACCAGATCGGTCAATCTGGCCGGTCCATAGGTCATGGTCATATCCACTTCCCCGTTGGCGAAGAGCCGGTTCAGGGCCTGCTCATCACGGGGATATGTGCGCCCTTCGCGCCACAGTGACGGCTCAAGCTCCTCCAGCCTCTGTATTGCCGCCGGTGCAAAGCGGTCGAAGTCCTCTTGGGAGAATGTCTGCGGAACTTCGCCGGCACCGCCGGCGGTACTGAGCAGAACCTCCCGCAGGAACACGCTGCCCGTGAAGTCCGGCGGCGCCGGATATGTGAAGCGCCCCGGATTCTCTTCGGCCCACTCAAGAATCCCTTCCAGGCTGGTGGGTGGATCGGTAATGGCATCGGAGTTATACACATAGGTGAACTGTGCCTTGTGCCAGGGCGCTTCGCAGCCGTCCACCGGGATGCCGAAATCGTGGGTGATCAGCGGATCGTCAGGGTCGGTGTATTCCATATTGGGCAGCAGATCCGTCCAGGCGCACCGTCAGGC
>NZ_AZRX01000526.1 GCF_000520495.1 Arthrobacter sp. H14 | reverse complement strand
AGCACGAGGACTAGATTCAGCTTTTCCCCGTTGTGATTCCCGCAGGCGGCCACCTGTCCATATCAGGTACGAGGGTAGGGAAAGGTCGGGCGAGGGCCGTGTTGGCGCAGTCCCAGGATGAGGAACAGATTATTGCCAGGGTTGCTGCCCTGGATATTGGCAAGGCCGAAGTAGCGTGTTGTGTCCGGGTTCCCGGTCCGGAGGGTTCGAGGAAGCGGTTGCAGGAAGTCTCGACGCACTCGACGATGACCCGGTCATTGACCGAGTTGGCTCATCACCTCCTGGATCTGGGGGTCGAGCGGGTGGTGATGGAGGCGACCAGCGATTACTGGAAACCGGTATTTTATCTGCTGGAGGCCCACGGGTTGGATCCGTGGCTGGTCAACGCCCGCGACGTGAAGCACCTGCCGGGCCGGCCCAAAACGGATGTGATCGACGCGGTCTGGCTGTGTAAGGTCGCCGAACGCCAGATGCTGCGTCCAAGTTTCGTCCCGCCGGTACCGATCCGCCAGCTGCGGGATCTGACCAGGTACCGGATCGATCTCGTCGGGGTCCGGGGCGCGGAGAAGAACCGGGTGGAGAAACTCCTCGAGGATGCCTGCATCAAGCTCTCCGTTGTCGCCTCGGACATTTTCGGGGTCTCCGGCCGGGCGATGATGGCCGCGCTGATCAATGGGGAACGGAACCCAAAAGTCTTGGCGCAAATGGCACGGGCCCGCATGCGCACCAAGATCGGCGCCCTCGAGGAAGCCTTCACTGGCCACTTCGATGACCACCACCGGTTCCTGCTGGCCACCATGCTCGAACGCGTCGAACGCGTCGATCGCATCAACGCAGATATCGCTGCGGTCGACGCGCAGATCGAGGTGGCGCTGGCCCCTTTCGCGGAAGCGGCGGCACGCCTGGATGAAATCCCCGGCATCGGCCCGGTCGC
>NZ_AZRX01000525.1 GCF_000520495.1 Arthrobacter sp. H14 | reverse complement strand
CGCACCATCGTTACAGGTCAGAGCGTTCGCATGGCCCAGACCAAAAAGGTGACCAAATTCGTGTGCCAGGACGCTGTCGGTCAGGCTGTAGCTGCTGGGACGCGGCATCAGGATGCGTCCCGATACGCCGTCCGTCGTCCAGCCAGCACCGTATGCCCCGCTGGAGAGCAGGTTTTGGGGGACGAAGACCACCAGTGCCTCGCCTTCTTCGTACGTCCAGCCCAGCTCTTTGGTGATCTGGTCCATGATGTCCCAGTAGTTCCAGCTTGCCTTGGCAGCGGTTCTGAGCCGGGGCAGGGTTTCCTCCACGGCAATGGAAATCCGGCCGTTGGACATATCGGACCAATAATCGTCCGCGACATCGATCGCCTGCCGGGCCTGGTCCAAAGACACTGATGCGTAGTCTCCGGCGTCGTCATGAAGCTGCGCCCTCACCAACGTGACCTTGATATCACCGGCGGGATGGGGCGCGCGGGCTTCCATAGCTCCTTCGCGGCCACTGTATCGTCCGACTCCCGGAATTTGCCCCGGTTCATAGTGGTGATGCGTTTTAGGGGCACCGTCGACCGGCCGCGGCTCGGGCGGCCCGGTGGGTGCGGCGTACGCAGCGGGTGCCATCAGGAGGGACGCAACGATGATGGTCAGTGCCGTGATGGCGGACAGTACGGCTTTGACGCGGCCGGTGAGACCGACCATGGACTGGGTGGGAGATTTAGTCATGCTTAGGAAGCTTCCCGACAAGCGCCTGCCGGCTTTCGGCAGGGCGTGGCCGCTGTCCCGCTGATCCCCCCGTGACCCCGTGGTCCTATATCAGCGCATATGCGTACAGCCGCACCGGAACCCAAGTTAGCACCAGAGTGGTCAAAGTTATCAATGATACTATTGTTACCGGGCCTGTCTGCCAGGACACACCGGAAGAACATGGATGAGTCAACGACTCTTGAGGCCGCGACAGCCGGTCCA
>NZ_AZRX01000524.1 GCF_000520495.1 Arthrobacter sp. H14 | reverse complement strand
TCAGCAGCGGAACAGGGGCCAGCCGGCAGCGGCAAGCCTACCAACGCAACGGCCGACTGGTTGACGTCGTCACCGACGCCATCGGCTTTACGCACCAAGAACCCGCCGATTACTATCCTTCGGGGAATGGTTCCTCAAGTGGGACGCAGAAACCGCCCACGGTGGTCCCATATTCATAACAAGCGACACATTTTCGAGCGAGTTGGGGTGTCTCGGCCAGGCGTCTTGATACCCACGCGTTGAGAGACGTCGTGGGGCGGTCACTAATTTGGTTCCGGCCAAGTGCCCCATCACCGCCCAAAACTACTCGAACCTCGGCAAGTTTCAGTACGGCTTTGATGCGCGGGGCTAAAATCATCTTCAAGACCAGTTTGCGACCGGCATATCTGCTCCGTTAGCAAAGCCAGGCGCCTGAGCGAAGGATTCTTGAGTCAAGTGACAACTGACGATCCATCAGGAGACCAGCTACAAGATCAAGATCCTATACGACCCGAAAAGCAGCTTCCAGAAGCCATACTAGGGCGTAAGGCATCCGCTCGTAGTTCGGGCGCTTGAGGAGGCTTCGGTTTCAGAGCGTGTCGAGGATCCATACCGCATCAAGAAAATGAGGTTCGGCAAAGGTAAAGACCGTAGCCAAATCGTCTTTAATGAGCACATCACCCTCGGCGGCATCCCGACAGAAGCCTACGAATACATGCTTGGTTCCCGATCCGCCATCGAGTGGGTCATGGAGCGCTATCAAGTCAAAACTGATAAGGCGTCAGGCATTATCAATGATCCGAACGATTGGTGCGACGAGGTAGGTGATGCTCGGTACATTGTCGATCTGGTCAAGCGCATCGTCACGGTCAGCATCGAAACGCTGAAAATCGTCAACTCCCTCCCGCCCTTGATGCCGGCTGAGTTTGCGGCAACCGTCAAGGCTGAGATTCGTAAACGCCGATAACGGGTGATTTCGTAAACTGATGCCGTTCCACCACTGTGGGCACCGCGGGATGGGGCCGACAGAGCCCCGTTTTAGTACGGGTCCTTGATGGCTTTTCCGGGAAGACCCGGCGGCCGCGGTGAACCGGGGATTGGGTCCTTTCTCCGGCGCCCAGGGACCGATTGCGTTGACCCTGGAGGGCGGGTTTGCCCCCCATCGCTTGCTTTATCGCTTGCCTTGGAGGAACACGAACGTGTTGACTATAGGTCTGCTGCGCTGACCGGCAGGTTTAGATGGCGGCCCTGGTTCTTTGCCTATCCGCTTCACGAGTACGGCAACTGCCGAAAGCAGGGTTTGAATGAGCACCCCGATTACACTGGCGGCCCTTACCGGGGGCCGGGACAAAGAACCGAAGGTCGCTATGCGGCCCATCAATGCCGCCGACGTTCCCACCCTGGCGGAACTGTACTTCAACGCCTACGTCCCGGCTGCC
>NZ_KI914639.1:18533-78897 GCF_000520495.1 Arthrobacter sp. H14 | reverse complement strand
GACAGGCTCACCTGCAGCACCACAGAAGTACCGGCGTCGACCGTGACAGACACCTCCATAATCCGCCCAAAACCGTCTCCGGACCAGAGCTCGGGGCGACCCGAAAACAGACTTTCTACCACCACGGCGCGTCAGCGACGCTAAATCGCTAATGGGGACCAACCACCGTTGCTCCAGTGCAACGGACAAATCCGACGAGAGTAGTGGGGAAACCTCGATCATGCCGTTCTTCTCAAAAAAAGTGCCCTTGTGGCCGATTCTGCTCGTGGTCTGCCTTATTGGGGTTGGCGCAGTGGCGCCGATGCCCGCCGGGTTCAGTATCTTTGGCTTTGGTGCACAGCCCGAGACCCGCAATACACAAGTCATCAACTCGATAACCCGTCAGGAACAGGTCGTACTCCTGAGTTTGGGTATTCAGGGCATACAAGAAGAAAACCAGTCAGCGAAGCGCTTCCTTGGAGTGGAGGTTCCAGGAAGCGGGAGAGCATCATTCATCCAATATGCCTTCAATGCCAAGCTGGGTATCGACGGCAAAGATGTGCAAATCGAGCAGATCGGAGAAGACGAGTATCTTGTTTCCATCCCAGATTTTATTTTCATCGGGCACGACGACGAAAGCTTCAAATTAGTCACCGAGAGCAATGGTGCCCTGAGCTGGATGACTCCAAAAATTGACGCTGTCGAAATGATCAACGACATTCTCAATGATGACGCGAAAGATCAGTACGTTGACTCCAATGAAGCGATTTTGAGAGATCAAGCAACGACCTTCTACAAGAGCATCATCATGAGCGTTGATTCAACCATTGACGTTGAGTTCGAGTTCCGCCACTGAGGTAACGATGAATTCACGTCAACAATGTTGGACATGGCTGAAGTGCTGGTCCTCGTGTGTAGGCTGGGAGAGTGGCTGACGCGCGCTCTTTCTCGATCAACACTACTGAAGTAGGCGAGTCGGGTTCCCCGGTGGCATTCCTGCATGGACTCTTCGGACAAGGGAAGAACTTTACCCAGATCGCTAAAGCGTTGCAGCCCGATTTCCGCTCCCTGCTGGTCGATCTTCCGAACCACGGGAAATCTGATTGGACCGACAGCTTCGACTACATTGAACTGGCCGATCTGATCGCTAAGAAGTTGCGTAGCGGAATTGCTGCGCAGGAACCGGTGCATCTTGTGGGGCACTCCATGGGCGGCAAAGTTGCCATGGTGCTGGCCCTGCGGCATCCGGACCTGGTCGAGCGTTTGGTCGTCGTAGATATCTCGCCGGTATCAGGCGGATCGATGGGAGAGTTCGAACACCTGCTGAACAGCCTGGCATCGCTCCGGCTCGAGAACCTATCGCGGCGTAAAGACGCGGACGAAGCACTTGCCGAAGCCATCCCACAGCGAACGGTACGCGGGTTTCTGCTGCAGAACCTCCGGAGCAGCGACGACGGCTTCCGCTGGCAGGCCAACCTCGAACTGCTCCGCGATGAGCTTCCCGCCATCGGTGGTTTTCCCACGCTCAGCGCCGACCGGTTCGAACATCCGGTGCTTTGGTTGGCCGGGCAAAAGTCTCCATATATCAAGCCCGAGCATGCGCCGGTCATGCGTGAGTTGTTTCCCCGCACTGCGCAGGTCACCATCAAGGATGCCGGCCATTGGGTTCATTCAGAACAGCCGGAGGTGTTCGTGTCCGTGCTGCGAAACTTCCTCAGAGCGGGGGACAGTTGACGGCGCATGAAGGCCATTCCTACTTCAGAGCCGTGGCCGGCGGTGCCTTTGCCGCTGCCGGGGGAGTGCCGCGGCGGCCGTCGTCGTTCGACCCGTGCCCATGCGGCCGGGACCGGTTCGGTGCCTGTTGCGGACCGATCCTCGAAGGTTCACCTGCTGAAACCGCCGAGGACCTGATGCGCTCGCGGTACGTCGCTTTCGCCGTCGGCGACGACGATCATCTCTTCAGGACCTGGCATCCGCGCACCCGCCCGGCTGAGGCTGGCGCAGACGTTACGATGCGCTGGACGGGCCTGGAGATCATCGATGTTGTCGCTGGAGGGATCGACGACGTCGACGGCGTGGTTGAGTTCGTCGCCCGGTATGAGATGCAGGACGGGGAAGCGGGGCAATCGCGGGAGCGGTCGCGCTTTACCCGTCGGGCCGGCCGTTGGATGTATCTCGACGCCGAAGGCTGAGAGCTGCTGGTCGGCTGTGGCTCTTGCCGGATGTAGTGACGGCGATTAGCCGCTCGTGGCCGCTTTCGCCTTGGCCTTCTGCTCCTTCTTGTAGGTTCGGACTTTCAGCAAACTGTCCTCATCGGTGACATCGGCAATCGACATGTGCACGTCGTCGTTCCCGTAAGTCCCGGCTGCTTCCCGCCAGCCGGCTGCATCAAGATCAAACTGCTTACCGAGCAGGGCAAGGAATATCTTCGCCTTCTGGTCACCGAAGCCGGGCAGCGCCTTGAGCCTGGTAAATATTTGCTTGCCGTCGGGGTCGCCCTCGGTCCACAGCTTTGTCGTATCGCCGTCGTAGTCAGCGGCAATGCTCTCGGCCAGTTTCTGGACACGCTTGGCCATCGACGACGGAAAACGGTGGACGGCAGGTTTCTCCGCGAAGACTGCGACCAGCTCATCTGTGTCCATTGCCGCGATCTGTCCAGGATCGACATCGCCGAGCCGCTCCTTTATCTTGACCGGTCCCGAGAAGGCAACCTCCATGGGAATCTGCTGATCCAGCAACATTCCGACGAGCAACGCGAAAGGATTGTCAGCAAGCAGCCGGTCGGCGTCTTCGTCACCGGCGAGATGAAGTATATGTGGCATGTGTCTTATCGTCTCAGAACCGCACGGATGGGTCGATATCTGGATACGATCACACTATGGGCTTCAGCCGCACTGAACTTGAGTCGTTCCGAGACCAGGAGGTGCCGGATCTCCTGCCCGAAGACCTGCGCCTGCTGTTCATCGGTATTAATCCAGGATTGTGGACAGCAGCAACGGGAGCGCACTTCGCCCGGCCAGGCAACCGGTTCTACTCCGCCTTGTACCGGGCGGGCATCACTGACTTCCAAATCAATCCCTCTGCCGGCTACACCCGCGCGGACATCGCACAGCTGGTGGACCAGGGGATTGGCATCAGCAATATCTGCCCCCGTGCCACAGCCCGCGCCGATGAATTGACCAAAGACGAGCTCCGCAATGGCGCCGCCCGGCTTCATGCGCTGGTCGAGAATCGCCGGCCTCCGGTGGTGGCAGTATTGGGTATCACCGCCTTCCGGGTTGCCTTCGAACAGCCGAGGGCATCACAGGGGCGACAGAAGAGTCCCTGGAAGGGCGTGGAACTCCATGTGGCGCCTAACCCGAGCGGACTGAACGCCCATTCAAGCCTCGATGACCTGGCTTGCGCTTACCGCTCTATAGCCGAGGCAGCGGCGATACTGACAGCCGATTCCTGAGCAATTTCGAGCGGAATCCGATAACGGACACGGTGCCTGACAGGCATCTTAGGTTGCATCTCGATAACAACCACGCGGGGAGTGAGCATTACAAACCTGCGGACGACGATTTTGGTTTAGGCTCGTTGAATGTGAGACAGGCCACTTGCCGTACGGTAGGGGCTGTCGGTCCAGCGCGGAATAGCGTTGGGCTACATCCACACCAATAAATAGGAGGCGGAATGCGTTTCGGACGTACTTCCAAAGCAGTGGGGGCAGCGGCTATCGCGGCACTCGCACTGAGCGCCTGCGCCAGCACCGACGGTGGCGGCGAAGGTGACGGCACTGGTGGCTCGACCCAGGCATCAGGGGGCGGCGCAGTAACTGTCGCCGAGGTTAACGGCTTTTCATCGTTCAATGCCAACAGCGCCACAGGTAACGTCGATATCAACGGCAAAATCTGGTATATGACGCACGGTAGCTTCAACTACATCACTAATGACCTGAAAGTGGTGCCGCGAGAAGGATTTGGCAGCTACGAAAAGGTTTCTGACGATCCTTTGACCGTCAAGTACACGATTAATGAAGGGGTCAAATGGTCCGATGGGAATGCCATTGACGCCGGCGACCTAATGCTCGCCTGGGCTGTCCAGTCCGGACATTTTGATGATGCCACCACGGACGACGCTGGTGAAGTTACGTCGGGCAACACTTACTTCGCCTATGCCGGCACGACTACCGGACTAGGGCTGACGGATGTGCCGGAAATCAGCGACGATGGTCGTTCCATCACCATGACTTACTCCGAGCCATACGCTGACTGGGAGATTGCTTACGACGTCGGACTCCCGGCCCATGTTGTAGCCGAAGGCGCTGGTCTCGCTGATGAGCAGGCGCTGACGGACCTCATCATGAGTTCACCCGAAGGCGATCCTGAAAATCCACAGGAGCGGCCGGAGCTAAAAAAGGTCGCCGATTACTGGAATACAGCTTTCGACACCACGTCACTACCTTCTAATCCCGGCCTGTATCTCTCCAGCGGCCCCTTTGTCACTGACAGTATGGTGGCCGATCAGTCGATGACGCTGGTCCGAAATGAGGAATACAACTGGGGCCCTGAGCCGAAGTTGGACGAAATCACGGTCCGTTACATTCCGGAGGCGCCTGCACAGGTGCAGGCCTTGCAAAACGGAGAAGTCGACATCATTGCACCGCAACCCGCTGCGGATACGCTGGAGTCGCTTGAGGGAATAAACGGCATCCAGCTATTGACTGGTAACCAGCTCTCCTTCGACCACCTCGATCTGAACTACTCAGGGGTATTCAAGGATGTCGACGTACGCAAGGCATTCATGAACACGATCCCGCGTGATGCGATCGTTAATTCAACCGTGAAGCAGATCAATCCCGACGCTGTACCGCGTGACTCGCACATCTTTGACATAGGAACCGATGGCTATGAAGCTGCCGTCCCTGTCAATGGTTCAGAGGACTGGCAGAAGGTCGACATTGAGAAGGCCAAGGAACTGCTGGACGGTGCAACCCCCGAGGTGCGCATCATGTACAACGCTGACAACCCTAACCGTGTTGATGCCTACACCTTGATCGCTGAAAGTGCCGAACAGGCCGGATTCAAGGTAGTCGACGGAGGTCTCCCGAACGCAGAGTGGGGCGCTGCCCTTGGTAACGGAACCTATGACGCCACCATCTTCGGCTGGATCAGCGAAGGGGTAGGCGTCAGCGGAGTTCCGCAGCTTTATGGTTGTGACTCAGCTTCCAACTTCAGCGGCTTCTGCAATGAGGAAGCACAGAAGGCCATGGACGAGCTCATATTGACACTGGATCCTCAGCGCCAGCAGGAGCTGCAGATCATCGTTGATACGAAACTCTTCGAAACCGGCTATGGCCTTCCGCTCTTCCAAGGCCCTGGAATCCAGGCGGCCGACGAGCGGGTCGAAGGCTTCAAGTACATGTCGAACCAGACCGGTGTGTTCTGGAATTTCTGGGAGTGGTCCATCGCGGAGTAATCCGCAGTAAGGCAAATCCTGTGACGTTCTAGTCCTGGTCAGTTGGAGGCGCTGGGACCGCGGTACGTGGTCCCAGCGCTTTCTAGTGTCCGGATACTAATTCTATTTCTTTGCATGAATTCAGTGATTGGGAGATCCCAAATTTCCACTGAACGTTAGGTGCATTACACTTTTTGCGACAACGCCGGGTGATATCCCGGAACCTTAACATTGAGGTTTTTAACACTATGGTGACCTACATTGTCCGGCGCTTAGTAACCGCCGTACTCATCCTGTTGGCAGCATCGTTCATTGTGTATCTTCTGACAGCGGCGTCAGGCGATCCTTTGGCGCAATTCCGACAGAGCAACCTTCCTAACAAGGAACAACTCATACAGCAGCGCATCCAGCTGCTGAACCTTAACGTCCCGGCCCCCCTTCGCTACTTTGAGTGGCTCGGTGGAGCGGCGGGGTGCCTCGTGCCGTTCGCCGCCACCTGTGACCTGGGCCAGAGCGTCGAGGGTATTGAAGTTACAACCCTCCTGGTGCGGGCAATGGGCCAAACCATCCTGCTGGTAACCGCAGCAACGGTTCTTGCGGTCCTCATCGGTATTGCTCTTGGCATTATCACCGCACTTCGGCAGTACAGCGGTCTTGACTACGGCGTTACCTTTATGGCGTTTCTGTTTTTCTCCTTGCCGATTTTCTGGGTCGCCGTGTTGCTGAAGGAATACGGCGCAATCGGCTTTAATAACTTCCTGAATGAACCGAATATCACCCTTTCATCGGTCATAATTATTGGTCTAATCGGCGCTTTCGCGTGCTATCTCATCGCCAATGGAAATGTGAAGCGGAAGTTTATTGGAGCTGGCATCGGATTTGTTATCGCCGCCGGTCTAATCTGGTTCTTGGATGCGACAGGTTGGTTCCTGATACCCGGATTCGGTGCCGTGGGTATCGCTCTTATCGGTGTAGCCATTGCTTATGGCGTCACGATGTTGACGTCGGGCCTGAGGAACCGCAAGGCGCTGTACGCAGCTTTGATCACAGTCGGACTCGGACTGGTGGCGTATTTCGCCATTCAACCGCTGCTGGATCTGGCAACGCCGTTGATGATATTCCTGCTGGCCATTGCTGCCGTGCTCGTTGGCGCCGTCGTCGGGTTCCTCATGGGGGGCTACGACCGCCGGCAGAGCATGAATGCCGCCGGTCTGACAGCCTTCCTGATGGGTTTTGTCATACTTCTCGACCGGTTCATGCAGGCTTGGCCGGAGTATTTCAACAACAGCCGCATCAGGGGGCGTCCGATTGCCACCATCGGCTCCTCCACGCCTAATCTGGAAGGCAACTTCTGGATCTCGGGGTTGGATACCTACACCCACCTGCTGTTGCCAACAATTGCCCTCATGCTGATTTCGCTGGCGAGCTATAGCCGGTATTCCAGGGCTTCCATGCTGGAAATCATGAATCAGGATTACATCCGGACAGCCAGGGCAAAGGGTCTGACCGAACGCACCGTCGTCATGCGCCACGCCTTCCGAAACGCATTGATTCCATTGGCGACTCTGGTTGCCTTTGACATTGGGGCACTCATTGGTGGAGCAATTATCACCGAGGCCGTCTTCGCCTTCAGCGGTATGGGCCAGCTGTTTATCCAGGCCTTGCTGGCGAGCGACCCCAACCCCGTAATGGGTGTCTTCCTGATCACCGGAATCTTGGCACTGGTCTTCAACCTGGTGGCTGACCTCGTCTATTCCGTGTTGGATCCACGAGTAAGGGTGAAAGCATGAGCACGTCAACAGAGAATACAAATCCCGGAACATCGGATCCCGGAGCCCAAGGCCTAAGCCAGGGCCAGCTGGTCCGAAAGCGCTTCTTCGGACATACCGCCGCCGTCATCAGCATGATCGCTTTCGCGGGCATCGTCATTCTGGCATTCACATCCATTGGCTATGCCGGAATACCCGGCTGGTGGCACTACAGCTACGTTGAGACGCCACCCCTGCAAGGACGAGGGGAGCCTACCTGGGAACTTCCATTCAATTTCGGCGACCATCCCTTTGGCCAGGACCGGATTGGCCGCGACATGTTCGCCATGACGATGCGTGGTGCGCAGCTGTCGTTGATCATCATGTTCATCATCGGCGCTTTGGGTGGAATCCTCGGCGTCATCGTCGGCGGAGTTTCCGGCTACTTCCGTGGCTGGATCGAGGCTGTCCTCATGCGCCTCACCGACACTATTATCGTTATTCCGCTGGTTATCCTCGCGGCCGTGTTGGGAAGCGTCGGCAATGAGCTAATAGTTCAGGGAGGCATCCTGCGGGCATTCCTCGGTGGAAGCGCCGGCGTGATCCTCCTTGGCGTGTTCGTTGGGCTGATTATCTGGACAGGTCTCGCCCGACTTGTCAGAGGTGAATTCCTGACCTTGCGGGAGCGGGAGTTCGTGGACGCAGCCCGCATCGCCGGTGCGTCCGACAACCGGATCATCTTCAAGCACATTCTGCCCAACGCAGTTGGTGTCATCATCGTCAATACGACCCTCGTCATGGCTTCGGCCATCCTGCTCGAGACCGCACTGTCCTATCTCGGGCTGGGAGTTCAGGCTCCGGATATCTCACTCGGAAGCCTTATCAGTGACAACCAGCAGGCGTTTACAACGCGCCCGTGGTTGTTCTGGTGGCCCGGGCTTTTTATCGTCGCGATCTGCTTGACCATCAACTTCATCGGGGATGGGCTGCGGGATGCGTTCGATCCCCGCCAGAAGAAATTCAATGCCAAGAAGGCCAAGGATACGACCGATACGTTGGCCGCGCACCGTGGCGGTGGAGCCTAAAGTGCAGCCTTTAGACGGATGCGAATGCCAGGAAGCAGCTGGCGATGAGCAGGGACGCGCAGCCGATATGGACCCAATGAATCGACTTGACCACCGGGATCGTTTCCGTGGCATCGACGTCGAGTCGCCCGGCTTCGGCGAGCATTGCCCACCTGCTGCGAACATAAAACGCGGCGGTGCCCGAGTCGGTGTTCCTCAAATCTCCCGGTCGTATCGACTCTGCGGCGCCATAAGTGGTCAGCGGCAGTCCGCGGACATGTTCAGGTTTGCCTCTGTGGGTTCCCCAGACGCCCGGTGCTGGGGCAGCCCAGGCGGTGTAGCTTCCGCGGGTCGTCACGAGGGTCAAGGCAAATTTTGTGTCCACGTTGATCAAGGCGCTCCACGGCACAGTGATACTGCGCATCAGGTTATGGACAGTGACGGCGTCGTCGTCGATCTCCACGGAGGGGTACCAGAAGACCCACCAACCGAAGTACGCCAGGGCGAGCAAGGGCCAGGCAGTCAGGAGTCCGGCCATGCCGTGGACCACAATGGCGGCGACGATGCCTATGGCCAGCAGTGCCCAGGTGATGCCCGCGAACCACTTCGCGGTGCGTGGTTTGAACACGATAGCGTCACTTGCACTTTTCGAAGACTCCATACACAGATAGTTTCAGGATTCCGGACCAGTTCACTAATCAACAAGGTCCGGATGTCCGGTCGGAAGGAAAAAAAATCATGACCGATGGCATCATCGAAATTTCGGATTCAGAAGAACCAGGCCGGGACGACGACAGAACTCCGGTTCTGGAAGTAACGAACCTGAGTGTCGACTATGGCGTTGACAAAGAGTGGGTGCCTGCGGCCATTGACCTGAATTACAACGTCAGGGCCGGTGAGGTACTGGCAATTGTCGGCGAATCCGGCTCGGGCAAGAGTGCCAGCTCCATGGCACTGTTGGGTCTCCTGCCGGACAACAGCCGGACAACGGGCAGCGTTAAGCTGAACGGCAGGGAGATCCTGGGGCTCAGCGGAAGTAAACTCCGGCAGATCCGCGGCAGCGATGTTGCCGTGATTTTCCAGGAACCGATGACCGCGATGAATCCGGTTTACACGGTCGGCTTCCAGATTGTGGAAACACTCCGACTGCATAACGCCATTTCACCGGACCAGGCCAAAGAACGCGCGTTGAAGATGTTGGAGCTGGTGGAACTTCCTGATCCGGAAAAGGCCTTCAAGTCCTATCCGCACCAGCTCTCCGGCGGTCAGCGCCAACGTGCCATGATCGCCCAATCATTGTCATGTGATCCGAAACTGCTGATCGCGGACGAGCCGACTACGGCATTGGATGTCACCGTTCAGGCGGAAATTCTGGACCTGATGCGAAACCTGCGGAACAAGCTGGACAGCGCCATCGTGCTGATTACGCACGACATGGGAGTGGTGGCTGACCTCTCGGACAAGATTGCCGTCATGCGCAAGGGCAGGATTGTTGAGGCCGGGCCGGCTGAAAGGATCTTCCATAATCCCCAGCACGAATACACGCAGCAGCTCCTGGCCGCGGTTCCGCACCTGGGTCAAACGGCCGAAGGCGGGGAAATCGACGTTACGGCGGCACTGGCCGCGGCTACCCATGCGGAGCTGAAAGGCGTCGACCATGAGGAGCTGGAACGCCGCGAACGCGAGAACCAGAAGCAACTGGAGGAATGGCAGGCCCATACCACTCAGGGGCAGGGCGATCCGGTACTGGAACTGAAAGATGTTGCCATCGAGTATCCGAAGCAGGGCCGGGTTCCCGCCTTCCGTGCTGTGGAGGGCGCCAACCTGTCCATTTATCCGGGCGAAGTGCTCGGACTGGTCGGTGAGTCCGGGTCGGGCAAGACGACTATCGGCCGCGCCGCCGTCGGGCTCCTGCCGGTTGCGGAAGGCTCGCTCAAGGTAACCGGGCAGGAAATTTCCCACGCCAAGCGTAAGCAGCTGTTCGCATTGCGCCGGAACGTGGGCATGGTCTTCCAGGACCCGTCATCGTCTCTGAACCCGCGGCTTCCATTGGGGGAGAGTATTGGTGAACCGATGTACCTGGCCAAGGTGGCCAAGGGCGCTGAGCTGCAGAAGAAGATCGAGACGCTGCTGGACCAAGTGGAGCTTCCGCGGTCCTACCGGAACCGGTACCCACATGAGCTCTCGGGCGGGCAGAAGCAGCGCGTTGGTATCGCGAGGGCGCTGTCACTGGAGCCGAAGCTGCTGGTGGCGGATGAGCCGACGTCGGCCCTGGATGTTTCGGTGCAGGCGACCGTTCTCGACTTGTTGAAGGGCCTGCAGCAGGAACTCGGCTTCGCCTGCCTGTTCGTCACCCACGACCTTGCCGTCGTCGACCTGATGTCCGACCGCATCTGCGTCATGCGCCGTGGCCGGATCGTTGAACAGGGAACACGCGACCAGATCCTGCGCAACCCGCAGGATCCCTACACGCAGCGCCTGTTGGCGGCGGTTCCGCTGCCGAACCCGGAGAAACAGCGTGAGCGGCGCGAACTGCGTGCCCAGCTGCTCGCGGCGGGAGACTAACGCTGATAGACGAACCGCGGGGGCTTTAACGAATGCCGGCTTGTTGCCAGAACGCCTTGTCCGGACCAAACAGTCCGGACAAGGCGTTCTGATTTAATGGGTGTACTGACGACGAAGGAGCCCGAACATGGTCCGAACGATGAATGTTGAAGCGTTGGAGAACGGCACCGGCCGGAATTGGACCGAAATCGAGGACTACCTCGCCACGATTGGAGCGGACCAGCTTTCGCACAAGGAAATTGCGCGGAAACTGAACGACGACGGCATTGTGACGGGCTGGTGGGCGCAGTCCGTAACAGTGGCGTATGAGCAGATGACTGGCCGGCGGGTTCCAGGTCAGGACTGCAACGGTGAATTCAGCGTCTCCGTCAGCAAGACCTTAAACGGCACCATGGATGAGGCCCTGCAGAAGTGGCAGGAACGGGTGGGCGGCGCGGAGTCGTTTTCGGCCATAGATATCAGCCGCGGACCGGAAGTGAACTCCACGGAGAAATGGCGTTACTGGCGGTGCGGACTGACCGATGGATCGCGCGTGAACGTGAATATTTACCAAAAATCCGAGAGCAAAGCGGCGCTCGGCATCCAACATGAGCGGCTTGAATCGACAGAACAGATCGAACACTGGCGGACGTTTTGGAAGGCATACATCAAGGATATTCAGTCACCTTAGTTAGGTGATAGACCTGCTGGCGGCTAAAATGGAATGTCTGCCCGGAAACTGGGCACGCCCCACCACATTGAATTGAGTCTTTTACGCATGTCTGAAACTTCAGTCGACAACTCCGCAATGACGGCGCTGCGCAGCGATCTTCGCAACGTTGCCATCGTTGCACACGTTGACCACGGTAAGACCACTCTGGTCGATGCCATGTTAAAGCAAACGCACTCCTTCGCTGAACATGGGGAAGTTGCGGACCGCGTGATGGACTCCGGGGACCTTGAACGTGAAAAAGGCATCACCATTCTGGCGAAGAACACTACCGTCAGTTACAAGGGACCTGCCTCCGATGAAGAGACGGTCACGATAAACGTGATCGACACTCCCGGCCACGCCGATTTTGGTGGCGAGGTCGAGCGTGGATTGTCCATGGTCGACGGCGTTGTACTGCTGGTCGACGCGTCCGAGGGCCCGTTGCCGCAGACCCGCTTCGTGCTGCGCAAGGCGCTCGCCGCCAAGCTCCCTGTCATTCTCGTGGTCAACAAGACCGACCGCCCGGACTCCCGCATTGAGGAAGTCGTCAGCGAGTCCATGGACCTGCTGTTGGGTCTGGCCAGTGACCTCTCCGAGGACTACCCGGAACTGGACCTGGACTCCGTCCTCGATGTACCCGTCGTTTACGCCGCCGCCAAGGTCGGCGCAGCATCCCTGGAGCAGCCCGCCGATGGAACTGCTCCTGAGAACAAAGACCTCGAGCCGCTGTTCAAGACGATCATTGACCACATTCCGGCACCCCGCTACGACCCCAACGGCGTGTTGCAGGCCCATGTGACGAACCTCGACGCTTCACCGTTCCTCGGCCGGCTGGCTCTGTTGCGCGTCCGCAATGGCACATTGAAGAAGGGCCAGACCGTCGCCTGGGCACGTCAGGACGGCCAGCTCAAGAACGTCCGTATCACCGAGCTGCTGGCCACCAAGGCGCTGGACCGCGTTCCCGCCGAATCGGCCGGACCGGGCGACATCGTCGCAGTCGCCGGAATCCCCGACATCACCATCGGTGAGACCCTGACCGACGTCGACAACCCGCAGCCACTGCCGCTGATCACCGTGGACGACCCGGCCATCTCGATGACGATCGGTATCAACACTTCGCCGTTGGCCGGCAAGGTCAAGGGTGCAAAGGTCACTGCCCGCCAGGTGAAGGACCGTCTGGATAAGGAACTGGTCGGCAACGTCTCATTGAAAGTTCTGCCGACCGAACGTCCCGACGCCTGGGAGGTGCAGGGCCGCGGCGAGCTGGCGTTGGCCATCTTGGTCGAGCAGATGCGGCGCGAAGGCTTCGAACTGACCGTCGGCAAGCCGCAGGTGGTCACCCGCACCATCGACGGCAAGGTTCACGAGCCGATGGAGCACATGACCATCGACACGCCCGAAGAGTACCTCGGCGCGATCACTCAGCTGCTGGCCGCCCGCAAGGGCCGGATGACCAGCATGGCCAATCACGGCACCGGCTGGGTCCGGATGGAGTTCATCGTTCCCGCTCGTGGCCTGATTGGGTTCCGTACTCAGTTCATGACTGACACCCGCGGCGCTGGTATCGCCTTCTCGTACTCCGAAGGATTCGAGCCGTGGGCCGGTCCGATCGAGTTCCGCACCAATGGTTCGCTCGTAGCCGACCGGGTAGGTGTGGTCACGCCATTTGCGATGATCAACCTGCAGGAACGCGGCAGCTTCTTCGTCGAACCGACCTCCGAGGTCTACGAAGGCCAGATCGTCGGCGAGAACTCGCGTGCGGATGATATGGACATCAACATCACCAAGGAAAAGAAGCTCACCAATATGCGTGCCGCTTCCTCGGATTCCTTCGAGAATCTGACCCCGCCGCGCAAACTCACGCTGGAGGAATCGCTCGAATTCGCCCGCGAGGACGAGTGCGTCGAGGTCACACCGGAGTCGATCCGTATCCGCAAGGTCACGCTCAACGCCAACGAGCGCCTGCGCGTGGCACGCGGCCGCGCCAAGGCATAATGACCGTATGAGCAGACACCCGGGAGCCGGCCAGACCGACGCACAAACCGGGTTGCTGCCTTCGTTCGCCCGGCATTTCCCGGGCGAACGGCCGCGGATGCTGTTCGTCCACGCCCATCCCGACGACGAATCGATCGCCACCGGGGCGACGATGGCGGGCTACGCGGCTGCCGGGGCCGACGTCGTCCTCTTGACCTGCACGCGCGGGGAAGTGGGCGAGGTCATTCCGGAAGAGCTCCGGCATCTCGAGGCGGGTAATCCCGCCTGCAGCGATAACGGTGAGGCTCTCGCAGAACTCCGCACCGCGGAACTGGCCGAGGCGGTGGCGGCCCTCGGTATATCGCGCCAAGTGTTCCTCGGCGACGGCGATGCGTTGGCACCTGGCCGGTCTCCGGTGCGGTACCGCGACTCGGGCATGGTCTGGGGCGAATCCGGCCGGGCTGAAGCAGGAGAAAGCATCGATCCGGGCGCCTTCGTTGCGGCCGACCTGGATTCCGCCGCGCCCAACGCAGCTCAGTTGATCAGCACTTTCCAACCGCACGCAGTTATTGCCTACGACAATGACGGCGGCTACGGCCATCCCGACCACATCCGCGCCCACGAACTAACGCATACTGCGTTGACGGCCGCAGCGGACCGCTGGAGCGTCCCGTGGGTTTATTCAATCCACAGCGATTGGGAAGGCGCGACACCGGCCGGCCGGCGCCCACAGGTGACAATCAGCGGGGATCTTGAGCGCAAGCGGGCCGCCATGCGTGCGCATCAGACGCAGATCACCATTGATGATGGTCAGTTCGCGCTCTCCAACGGGATCTGGCAACCGCTGCTGGCCGCAGAAGTTTTCCTGCTCGAAGACAGGTCATTGATCCGGCGCGGAACCGGACCGGCGGATGGGCAGTCCGTGGTACCAACGAACGTGCCGTCGTCGAAATCACAGACTGCGGACGGGAAACCGGCGAAACGGGGCCTGAACGATAAACCGTCGACTCTTGCCGGCATCGGCGGTTCGCTGTTTGCGGCCCTGATCGCCACTGTTTTCGGAACCGCTCTGCACGGACAGATCCTGTATCTTCCCTGGTTCGCGGTACCGTGGGGCGCCTTGGCGGCTCTGGTTTTGGTCGGCTGCGTTGCTACCGTCGCCGGACTCTGGGCCAGGAACGTCTGGATGAGCGTTTTGACTGGCGTCGTCACCTACGTCCTTGTAGGCCTTGTCGCCACCGGCTCCAGGGTCATCATTGCCGACTTCGCCGAAGGAATGGTGCTGCCTGTCGCGGTGGCTGGAATCGTCTGGATTGTTGGCATTGCAGTGGCGACCATCGTGGCCGCGGTTGTCTGCCTCCGCTCATTGAAGGCCTCAGGCTTCCGGACGCCATCCTGACTCATCCTGGATCCAGGTTTCCACCCACGTACTTCCGGCAGAGTCGGTGAAACGGATCTGACCCCTTGCCGCCGTGATCGAAACTATTGAAACACCGCAGTCCTGCCTGCGTGCCCGGGCGGCGTTCCTCAAGCCGGCGGCGAGGTGTGCCTGAAGTTCCAGGCGGTAGCGGACGCCGCTGGTGTCGCCCTCGGTACCCGGAATAACCCTGGGGGAGGGGTCGGGCGGAACATCTGTCCAGCCGTCGTCGCCGCCCTTAGGGACGTCGTTCATGGACCGGGCCCCTTATTCGGTGGACCGGTCGCGGTGGTGCGCGAGCATGATCGAAGTGGGAATACCGTCTGCGTCGGCGGGCATTTGCGCGTATTCCTGAAGCAGCGCCTGGATCCGGTCCATCATTTCCCGGCGGTGCCCGTCGTTCAGTTTCAGGCCGAGCCGCGCGACCTCGATTTCCGAGGGGGCCAGTCCGTCAATCTCCTGCAGGAATGTTTCGACCAGCACTGGAGCAACGTTCTCGACCGGTGTTCCCCAGGAAAGACCGGTGGCCCGGTACGGCACTTCCTTGGCGCCTCGGTTGCCTTTGCGTTGTTCCTCGGCCTCGAGGAAGCCGGTACCGAGCAGGGTCCGTACATGGTGCAGGGCAGTTGCGGGATTCAGTTCCAGCTTCTCGGCGATTTCCTTGTTCGTGCGCGATTGGTGCAGGCAGAGCCTCAGGATTCTCAACCGGACGGGGGAACTGAGCGCGCGGCCCTTGGCCAGAAGATCCTCATCGGTAGGCATACCGAAATTGTACGTCACCAGCGCGTTGTGATTGACAGAAGCCAATCGGTCGGTGAGACTAACCCGCATGACTACCGATGCGGCGAAGGTGCCGCCCTCGCTGCTGCGGGACCGGAACTTCCTCAACTTCTGGTCGGCACAGACAATCAGCCAGCTCGGCACGCAACTGGGCCAGCTGGCGTTCCCGGTGCTGGCCGTGAGCCTGCTCGGGGCATCCGCGTTCCAGGTCGGTGCCTTGAATGCGAGTGCGACGGCGGCGTTCTTGTTGGTGGGGTTGCCTGCTGGGGCTTGGGTGGACCGCTGGATCAAGCGCCGGGTGATGATCACAGCCGACCTGTTGCGGGTGGTGGCGATGAGCGTCGTTCCGCTGCTGTGGTGGGCCGACGTGCTGGCGATCTGGCACCTCTACATTGTGGCCGGCGTCGTCGGTATCGCCACGGTGTTCTTCGACGTCTCCTACCAAAGCATCGTTCCTATCCTGGTCCGGCGCGAGCAGGTACCGGACGCAAACTCCAAGCTGGAATCGACCGCCCAGCTTGCCCGGATGGGCGGACCGGCGCTTGGCGGCGGCCTGTTGCAGATCATCAGCGTGCCGTTGCTGTTCGTGTTTGAGTCCTTCGGCTACCTCTGGTCGGCCATCTTCCTGTGGCGGACGCGGGACCATGAAGAGCCGCACCGCGTCGAAGACCGGAAGCCGCTAACGAAGGAGATCGCTGAAGGGCTGAGCTTCGTCTGGAAGCATCCGTTGATCAACAGGAACGTCGCCTGCACGGCAGCCACCAATTTCTTCTCGATCCTGACCTTCACGCTCCTGCCCATTCTGGTGCTTCGGGAACTGGACCTTGGAGCTGCCGGGTTGGGAATTGCCATGTCGGTCGGCTCCGCCGGCGGGCTGCTCGGGGCAGTGGCGACGCCGTGGATCGCGCGGCGAATCGGAGAGGGGACGGTGATCCCGCTTGCCGCCCTGGTTGGTGCGTCCTTCGGCGTTCTGATCCCATTGAGCGCGCTTGCGGGCAGCGACTGGCTGGCGCTGACCATCTTGATCGCCGCCGAGTTCGGGTTCTCCTTCAGCGTCCTGGCATACAACATCATGCAGGTGAGCATGCGTCAGCGCGTCTGTCCGCCACGCTTGCTGGGGCGGATGAACGCGTCCATCCGGTTCCTGGTCTGGGGCATTATGCCGATTGGAGCGCTGCTGGCTGGCTACCTCGGCGGGGCGATTGGCATTGTTCCCACCATGTGGATCAGCGTCGCCGGCGGTTTCCTGGCCGCGGCGCCCGTGTTCTTCTCGCCCCTGCTGGGTATGAAGACCCTGCCGGACACTTACGAAGGGGAAGCAGGACCGCCGTCGTCCGGGCCGTCGTCGTCAGATCCGGGGGACTGCGAACCGCCGTCGTCAGATCCGGCAGAGTCCGAACTGGAACAGGCTTCCTCCGAATCGGCATCGGACACTACGGGACGATGATCGCGTCGATGGCCTGTTTCCGCGGCCGGGCTATTGCGCCTGGAAACAGCAGCTCGCAGAATGGGGCCATGACCTTCACTCCACGCACCGCAATTGTCACCGGATCCGACTCAGGCATAGGCCGCGCCACCGCCGTCGCACTGGCCAAAGCCGGAATGGACGTCGGCATTACCTGGCATGAGGACGAGGCCGGCGCTGAACAGACGGCGGAGGAGGTCCGTTCGCATGGCCACCGGGCCGTCGTCGAACACCTCGATGCGACCGACGTGCCGGGCTGCGGCGACGTCGTCGACAAGCTCATCGGCCAGCTGGACGGGCTGGACGTGTTCGTCAACAACGCCGGTACGGGGATCAACAGCCTCGTGCTCGAGACATCCTATGAGGACTGGCGTCGGACCGTGTTGACCGACCTCGACGGCGCGTTCGTCTGCCTGCAACGGGCGGCACGGCACATGGTCGACGTCGGTAATGGCGGGCGGATTATCGCCGTCACCAGCGTGCACGAGCACCAGCCGCGCGTGGGGGCCGGCGCGTATGACGCGGCAAAGCATGGGCTGGGTGGACTGATCAAGACGATGGCGATCGAGCTGGGCCAGTATGGCATCACTGCCAATGCCGTGGCTCCCGGGGAGATTGCGACGCCGATGACCGGCCAGACGGATGAGGACCCGCGCGAAAAGCACCGCCCGGGCGTACCGCTGGGCCGTCCCGGCGACGCCCACGAGATCGCCTCCGTCATCGCTTTTCTGGCCTCGGAAGCATCCAGCTATGTGACCGGAGCGTCATGGGCAGTCGACGGCGGAATGTTGCAGATGGGCCCGCAAGGCGGCTCACACATTACCGGTGACGACTGGCGCCAAGGCTGAGCGCTGAAGGCGCCGCCGACAGCACGCACAGCCCTCCAGTGTAACGATCGGAAAACGATCGTTCCCGCCAAATGTTTCAAACCGCCCGCTCCCTGGAACCAGGTCGCGCCTTCTCCACAGCTCTGATTCAGCCCGGAAAGACGGTCCACACGATGCTCTCAGCGAGTTCCCTGTGGTGAGAAAATGTGACTTCGACTGATCGAAAATGTTGTTATTCGCGTTTTGGCCCTTCAGTTGTGACTCGGCTAACGTCGGGGGCCGATGCAACAAATGTTTCAAGTCATACAAAAGAGACTTGTAAACCACCGTGCCCGCCAAGACATGTTCGCCCGGCGGAATCCGCTCAATTGAGATGGGCCGGTACTGCATCACAAAGTGCCACCATTCACGACACACACCATAGACCGATGCACTGGCTGGAGCCTGACAAGGCACCATCACGGTCTATACGATCAGGAGGACTTATGAAGAGCATCCGTCAAAGGGCGTTGCTCAAAGGCGTGGGCCTGGCTGTCGTTGCCGGTCTTGCATTAACCGGCTGCGGCGGCGACGCTGAATCCCAAGCCGACGGCGACGGCGCCGTCATTATTACGGCCAATACGACTGAGCCGCAGAATCCGCTTGTGCCCACGTCGACGAATGAAGTCGGTGGCGGCCGCGTCATCACTCAGCTGTTTGCCGGGCTCGTCAGTTACGACGTCGACGGCACCATGCAGAATGAAGTAGCCAAGTCCATTGAGACTGAAGATTCTCAAACATACGACATCACCTTGGAAAAGGGCTGGACCTTCACCAATGGCGAAAAGGTCACGGCACATTCGTTTGTTGACGCCTGGAACTACGGTGCACTGGCCACCAATGCCCAGCTTTCGGCGAATTTTTTCGCACCAATCGAGGGTTACGAAGACGTTAACCCGAGCAAGGAGGGTGCCGAGCCGACGGCCAAAACTATGTCCGGGCTCAAAGTCGTTGACGACTATCACTTCACTGTGACCCTTAATCAGCCGGAGTCGGATTTCCCGCTTCGACTGGGATACTCCGCCTATTCCCCACTTCCGCAGGTGGCATTCGAGGACATGGATGCCTTTGGCGAGAATCCAATCGGCAACGGTCCGTACATGATGGATGGGGAAGGCGCCTGGGAGCACAATCGGCAAATCCGGCTTGTCAAAAATCCCGATTACGAGGGAAACCGCACGGTCAAGAACGACGGTCTAACGCTGCGGGTCTATACAGACAATGAGGCCGCTTACGCTGACGTGCAGGACGGTGCGCTTGATCTTATCGACGCCGTGCCCGCCTCGGCGCTGAAGACTTACACAGAAAACGAAAGCATCAAATCGTACAGCCAACCTGGTTCCGTATTCCAGAGCTTCACGATTCCGGAGCGGTTGAAGCATTTCGGGGGCGAGGAGGGCCAACTACGCCGCCACGCCCTGTCTATGTCGATAAACCGGCCTCAGATTGCTGAAGCAATCTTCCAAGGCTCTGTTACGCCGGCCACCGACTTCACCGCTCCCACGCTTGATGGCTACAGCGACAGCCTCGAAGGCTCTGATGTGCTGGAGTACAACCCGGAACAAGCCAAAAAGCTGTGGGCAGAGGCCAACAAGATCAATGAATGGACCGGCACGTTCAAGCTCGGTTACAACGGTGACGACTCACATAAGCAGTGGGTCGACGCTGTCACCAACCAGATTTCGAACACTCTCGAAATCGAAGCCATCGGTGCTCCCACTGCCACCTTCGGACAGTTCCGGAGCCTGATCACCGAGCGTGAAATCCAGTATCCATTCCGTTCGGGTTGGCAGGGCGACTATCCATCCATCGGTAATTATCTGGTGGCGCTGTATTCCTCGGATGCGGCGGATGGCAATGGATCCAACGATGGTGACTATAAGAACGAAGAGTTCGACAAGAAGGTCGCTCAGGCCGCGGCCGCCGATTCACCGGAGAAGGGTATTGAGTTGTACCAGGAGGCTGAGGAAATCCTGCTGGAAGACCTGCCTGCCATCCCGCTATGGTACGAGAATGTTGCTGCTGCCAGCGTTCCTGAACTGAAGAACGTGGAGTTCGACTGGAAGAACGTTCCCGCGTACTACCAGATCACCAAGAAGTAATTTCCTTTTCAATTGGTCCGGGATGGGGTCTGGCCCCATCCCGGACCAAATTTTGAGTGCACACCTAAAGGAGGTCGCGTAGTGCTTCGCTACACGTCCCGCAGGGTCTTACAAATGATTCCTGTATTGCTGGGCACCACCCTTCTGATCTACGCCATGGTCTTTGCAATGCCCGGTGATCCCGTGGCAGCACTGTTTGGCGAGAAGCCCATCAACGAGAACGTCGCCGATCAGATTCGTGCCGAGTACAACCTTGATGAACCTTTCATCATCCAATATCTACTGTTCGTAAAGGGTCTGTTCGTCGGCGACTTTGGAATCACCTTTACCGGCCAGCCCGTTATTGACGTCATTACCCGCGTATTCCCGACGACGATCAAGCTTGCTTCCATGGCGCTGGTCTTTGAGATGGTCTTTGGCATCATCATTGGCGTCATCGCCGGTATCAGACAGGGCAAGCTCTTCGACTCGACGGTATTGATGCTGTCGCTGGTCATCATCGCAATTCCCACCTTCGTCCTCGGATTTGTTGGACAGTTCGTGTTCGGCATCGAGCTTGGATGGTTCCCGGCCACTGCGCGCGACGCCTCGTTCATATCGCTTCTGATGCCCGCGCTTGTGCTCGCCGGAGTCTCGTTGGCCTATGTCATCCGTCTGACGAGGACTTCAATTGTCGAGAACTTGACTGCCGATCACGTCCGGACTGCCCGCGCGAAGGGGCTCTCGGAAGGACGGGTGACCACCGTACACGTCCTGCGCAATTCCCTAATTCCGGTAGTCACGTTCCTCGGTGCAGACCTTGGAACGTTAATGGGCGGAGCCATCGTGACCGAGAACATTTTCGCTGTCGACGGCGTCGGAAGTGCGCTGTATGACGCGATTCTGCGGAGTGAAGGCACCACGGTCGTCTCGATCGTGACGCTGCTGGTGATCGTCTACATTCTTGCGAACCTGCTCGTGGACCTGTTGTATGCGGTCCTGGACCCGAGGATCCGATATGCCTGAAGCCACTACTAATTCCCGCACCACGCGTGCCGGGCAGCACCGCTACGTCGCCCCGCTGGAGGAAACTCCATTGCAGAGCGTGGATGCGGTGTCCAAAGAATCTGATGGATCAAGCCTATGGAAAGATGCGTTCCGCTCACTGATCCGGGAACCGCTGTTTATCATTTCGGCGTTGCTGATATTGCTGATCGCTGTTGTCGTAGCACTGCCGGCCTTGTTCACCTCGGCGGATCCAACATTCTGCACTCTTGATAACAGCTTGGCTGATCCGCGGGCCGGCCATCCGCTGGGCTTTAACCAGCAGGGCTGTGATATCTATGCCCGGGTCATTTATGGCGCTCGTGCCTCGGTGATGGTGGGAGCTTTTACAACCATCGCCGTGGTGATCCTGGGGGGCATAGTCGGAGCAATTGCCGGATTCTACGGAGGTTGGCTGGACGCGCTGCTTTCCCGGATCATCGACATCTTTTTCGCGATCCCGTTCATCCTCGCAGCAATTGTTCTGCTCCAGCTCTTCCGCGGCAGCATATCTGCCTGGCACATCGTGGCGGTGCTGGCCGCGTTTGGTTGGACACAGATAGCGAGAATTACCCGCGGCGCAGTGATTTCAACCAAAAACTCGGACTTTGTGACGGCGTCAACAGCAGTTGGAGCCACACCGCTGAAAAACCTGATTCGCCATGTACTGCCCAATTCCATAGCTCCCGTGATTGTCACGGCTACCGTCTCATTGGGCATTTATATTGTGGCCGAGGCCACGCTCTCATATCTGGGGCTTGGCCTTCCCACCTCGATAGTTTCCTGGGGTGCAGATATCGCCTCGGCACAGACACTGTTGCGCACGAACCCGGAGGCCCTATTCTTCCCAGCGGCGGCCTTGGCGGTAACTGTGCTGAGTTTCATCATGATGGGTGATGCTGTCCGGGACGCGCTCGATCCGAAAGCGAGGACCCGATGAGCGGGTATGCCAATCAAGCCACCTTTGAACCGGTGGCCGCCGAAACAGCTCCCTTGTTGCAGATTTCCGACCTGGAAGTTGGCTTCAAAACACAGAACGGTATGGTCCCGGCCGTACGCGGGGCCAACCTCACCGTTTACCCCGGTCAGACTGTGGCAATTGTCGGCGAATCCGGTTCCGGGAAGTCAACGCTTGCACATAGCATCATCAATCTGCTCCCTGCCAACGGCAGAGTGTTGGGTGGTTCCATTCTCTTCCGCGGAGAGGAAGTGACGGAATTTTCCAAGCGGCGGATGGCTGCGGTCCGCGGGTCCTCCATTGGGCTCGTTCCGCAGGATCCGATGTCCAACCTCAATCCGTTGTGGCGTGTGGGATACCAGATTAAAGAGACACTCCAGGCGAACAACATAGCCAAGGGC
Organism: Arthrobacter sp. H14; assembly: GCF_000520495.1. Lineage (GTDB taxonomy): Bacteria > Actinomycetota > Actinomycetes > Actinomycetales > Micrococcaceae > Arthrobacter_C. The sequence continues at coordinate 56,425 of NZ_KI914639.1, read as the reverse complement.
AAGGCAGCCGACATACGGGTGCGGGAGTTGCTTGCCGAGGCGGGCCTTCCCGACGCCGACGAGAGGGCACGTCAGTTTCCGCACGAATTCTCCGGCGGCATGCTCCAGCGGTCACTGATTGCCATGGGTCTGGCTGCCCGGCCGGAGCTCCTGGTGGCCGATGAGCCGACGTCGGCGCTGGATGTCACTGTCCAACATCAGATCCTCAACCATCTCGACTCACTGACGTCCGAGTTGGGCGTTGCCGTGCTGCTCATTACCCACGATCTCGGCCTTGCCGCGGAACGGGCTGAACACCTTGCGGTGATGTACAAGGGCCGGATCGTCGAATCCGGAGCGGCCTTGGAAATTTTGCAGGATCCACAACATCCGTACACCAAACGGCTTGTTCACTCTGCTCCATCGCTGGCATCCCGCCGACTCGAATCCGCGCACGAGCGCAGCCAAATCGCAGAAAGGGAGGCGGCATCAAGGGAAGTCCTTGCCGAGACCGAAAGCCGGGACAACGTCCTTGTCGCGGAGAATCTGACTAAGGCCTTCCCGATCCGTGGCGGCTTTGGCCAAAAATCGACTGATTTCAAGGCGGTCGACGATGTTTCTTTCGCACTTCAACGTGGCACCACGATGGCGCTGGTCGGGGAATCCGGTTCAGGTAAATCGACTGTGGCACAAATGGCGTTGCGCCTGCTGCGCCCGACGAGTGGAAGGGTCCTGTTCGACGGCGAAGACATTGCGCCGCTGGCCGGCCGCGACTTGCTTGGGCTGCGCCGGAAGGTGCAGCCTATTTTCCAAAATCCATACGGGACACTGGATCCGATGTACTCCATCTACCGCACTATTGAGGAGCCGCTTCGTACACACGGGATCGGTAATGGAAAGCAGCGCCGGCAGAAAATTAAAGACCTATTGGAAAAGGTCGCGATGCCGGCCTCTACGGTCAATCGATACCCAAATGAACTCTCGGGTGGACAGCGGCAACGCATCGCCATTGCCCGTGCACTGGCGCTGGATCCGGAAGTCGTCGTTTGCGACGAAGCCGTTTCTGCCCTCGATGTTCTTGTGCAGGACCAGATCCTTAACCTCCTCAACGATCTGCAGGGCGAATTTGGTTTGAGCTACCTGTTCATCAGCCATGATCTTGCGGTGGTCCGACAGATAGCGGACGAAGTATTGGTAATGCGCAACGGGAAACTGGTGGAGGCGGCGACGACTGACGAGGTCTTTGATAACCCCAAGCAGGATTACACCCGCGATCTGCTTGAATCCATCCCCGGTGGAAATATTCCGCTGGCCTCCACCGGCTGACAGGCCGGCGAGGCCAGGATCCCCGTCGCTGACCTTGCTGCCGGAGACAGTAGCCGACACATGTCCGGCTACTGTCTCATGGCGGCCGTCGGGGCGGCGGAGGCGGAACCATTTTGGCAGCCTGGACCAGCTCAAGCGCAATCACCACGTCGCCGGTCCGTGTCTGTACCGTGCATTCAGTGTCCGTGACGCCGCTCAGATAGCCCAACGCGTCGGTCAAGCCTTCAGCTATCCGGTAGCGGACCACAACCCGACTGCCGACAGGTATGTTTTGGAGCTTGTTCGCGGCAGGTGGCAGAGTCACAGTTACATGGTAGGCGCAGGCAGGGTTGTGAAACCCAGTCCATGCCGTACATCACCCCTTGCCGGTAGGTGGAGACCGTGGTCGTGGGGGATAATGGATAGTGGCCAATCACGGATTCTAGAGAAAGGTCGGGACGTGACTTACGTAATCGCGCAGCCCTGCGTGGATGTTAAGGACAAGGCATGCATCGAAGAATGCCCGGTGGACTGCATCTATGAAGGCGAACGCTCGCTGTACATCCATCCCGACGAGTGTGTCGATTGCGGCGCCTGCGAACCGGTCTGTCCCGTCGAGGCGATCTACTACGAGGACGACACTCCCGAGCAGTGGGCCGAATACTACAAGGCCAATGTTGAGTTCTTTGACGACATCGGTTCCCCCGGCGGCGCGGCCAAGCTGGGCAACACGCATACGGACCACCCGATCATTTCCGTCCTTCCTCCGCAGAACCAAGACGTCCAGCTGTGACGGAAACCCGCCGGGCAGGTTTTGGCCTCAGCCTGCCGGACTATCCGTGGAATGCCATGGCGCCATACGTCCAGCAGGCGTCCAACCATGCGGACGGCGCGGTCAACCTTTCCATTGGAACCCCGGTCGATCCGACGCCGGAGGTAGTCCAGCAGGCGCTCGCCGCCGCAGCCAATGCGCCCGGTTATCCCACCACCCAAGGCACTGACGCCCTGCGGGAAGCAGTAGCCAATTGGTTCGCCCGCCGCCGCGGCGTCCCGGACCTCGATCCTGCCGCCGTGATGCCCACCATCGGGTCCAAGGAGTTGGTGGCGTGGTTGCCGACGCTGCTCGGGCTTGGCGCCGGGGACGTCGTCGTCCGTCCCACCGTTGCCTACCCAACGTACGACGTCGGCGCGCTCCTTGCTTCCGCAACTCCGGTCGCTGCCGACAACCTGGATGAACTCGACGACGATACCCGGTCCCGGGTGCGGCTCGTCTGGATCAATTCACCGGCCAACCCAACAGGTATCGTCCGAAGCAAAGCTGAACTGGCCGCCGTCGTCGAACAGGCCCGTGCCGTTGGAGCGGTTGTCGCCTCCGATGAATGCTACGCCGAACTTGGCTGGGGGACTTGGGACAGCAGCCGGGGCGGGGAACCCGTTCCGAGCATCCTTGATCCGGCCGTCGCGGACGGTTCACACCAGGAACTGCTCTCGGTCTACTCGCTCAGCAAACAGTCCAACGTCGCAGGTTACCGGGCCGCATTCACCGCCGGGGACCCGCAACTGATCGCCAATCTGATCAACAGCCGTAAACACGCCGGCATGATTGTGCCGTTCCCGGTCCAGGAAGCCATGCGCGCCGGACTCGACGACGACGCGCATGTCGAGGCTCAGAAGGGCCTGTACCGTTCACGGCGCGAGCGCCTGCTGCCTGCACTGCGCGGCGCCGGAATCCAGGTGGAACACTCCGAGGCCGGGCTCTACCTTTGGGGAACCGCCGGTGAGGACACCTGGACCACAGTGGGACGATTCGCCAAGGCCGGAATCGTCGTCGGCCCCGGGACTTTTTACGGGGAGGCAGGCGCCGGATACATCCGCGTGGCCCTGACGGGTACGGATGAACGGATCGATGCGGCGGTTCAGCGTTTGCAGTCCGTCCCTGTTACATCTGATTAGTGATCGGGGCAACCACGCGGTAGCGTTTTAGCTGAGTATGCGCATATTCGTTCCCAGTCGAGGGATGGATGCAAAGTTCAACGAAACCTCACGAGGGGACCTAAATGACTGAGCAAAGTGGCGCCAGCCTTAAGTACGACGGCGGTCAGCTTGACCTCCCGCGAGTGAAGGCGGCCGAAGGGAACGACGGATACGACGTATCCAAGTTGCTCAAGGAAACCGGGTCTGTCACCTTCGACCCCGGCTTCATGAATACCGCCGCAACCAGTTCCGCCATTACCTACATCGATGGCGAGGCCGGTATCCTGCGGTACCGCGGCTATCCGATCGACCAGCTGGCCGAGCACTCCAGCTTCCTCGAGGTCTCGTACCTGCTGATTTACGGAAACCTTCCCAGCGACACCGAGTTAGCCGCGTTCGACGAGCGGATCCGCCGGCACACTCTGCTGCACGAGGACCTGAAGGGTTTTTTCGGCGGCTTCCCGCGCGATGCGCACCCGATGCCAGTGCTGTCCTCCGCGGTGTCGGCACTGTCGACGTTCTACCAGGATTCGCTCGACCCGTTCGACGACGAGCAGGTTGAATTATCCACCTTCCGGCTGCTGGCGAAGCTGCCGGTGATCGCGGCCTACGCGCACAAGAAGTCGATGGGCCAGCCGATGCTGTACCCGGACAACTCCATGAACCTGGTGGAAAACTTCATGCGGCTCTCCTTCGGCCTGCCGGCCGAGCCGTACGAGATGGATCCAACCATGGTCAAGGCCCTCGATCTGTTGCTGATCCTGCACGCGGACCACGAACAGAACTGCTCGACGTCGACCGTCCGGCTGGTCGGAAGCTCGAATGCGAACATGTTCGCATCGATTTCCGCCGGCATCAACGCGCTCTTCGGGCCGCTGCACGGCGGAGCGAACGAAGCCGTCCTGAACATGCTCCGCGACATCAAGGCCGACGGCACCGAGCCGGAGGACTTCATGGAGAAGGTCAAAAACAAGGAAGCGGGTGTGAAGCTGATGGGCTTCGGGCACCGCGTCTACAAGAACTACGACCCGCGCGCAAAGATCGTCAAGGACACCGCCCACGACATTCTGTCGAAACTGGGCGGCAATGACGAATTGCTGGACATCGCCGTGCGGCTTGAGGACAAGGCCCTGGCGGACGACTACTTCATCGAGCGCAAGCTATACCCGAACGTGGACTTCTATACCGGCCTGATCTACAAGGCCATGGGATTCCCGGAGAAGATGTTCACGGTGTTGTTCGCTATCGGACGCCTGCCCGGCTGGATCGCCCAGTGGCGCGAGATGATGCAGGATCCGCAGACGAAGATCGGCCGTCCCCGCCAGCTCTACACCGGCGAGACCCAGCGGAACTATCCCGCCCGGTAGTTGCTGGCGAGTCTGGTACTTCGTCAGGCGCCATGTAGGTGCTCGCTCCCCGTTGTGACTTTTAACCCTGCGCGCGCAGGTCAATAAGTCACAACGGGGAGCGCGGGCGTTAATGGCATCGCGGGCGCCAACGCGGAGCGCGGCATTAAGCGGGCCTGGCTGTTACGCGCCGTCGCACCCGCGACTCCAGGTGACTACGCGCCGTCGTACCCGTTGGGGTTGTTCTTCTGCCAGCGCCAATGGTCCTCGCACATCTGATCGAGGGTCCGGTCGGCTGACCAGCTCAGGTCCGCCAGCGCGGCGGACGGGTCGGCATAGCTGACGGCAGCGTCGCCCGGCCGGCGTCCGGCAATTTCATTCGGCAGTGGATGACCGACCGCCCGTTCAAACGCGGAGAGGACCTCCAGCACCGAGGAACCCTTGCCTGTTCCCAGATTCCAGCGGTGGACGCCGGGATGCTCCGGAAGGTAGTTCAGCGCCAGCAAGTGGCCCACGGCAAGGTCGACGACGTGAATGTAGTCGCGGATGCAGGTTCCATCCGGCGTCGGATAGTCATTTCCGAAGATCATCAGTTTCTCCCGGCGCCCGACGGCGACCTGCGCGATGAACGGCAGCAGGTTGTTCGGGATACCCTGCGGGTCCTCACCGATCCGGCCTGATTCATGCGCACCGACCGGATTGAAATACCGCAGCAGGGCAACGGACCAGCGCGGATCGGCGGCCGCGACGTCGGTGAGGATGTCCTCGATCTGTTCCTTGGTCCGCCCGTAGGGGTTCGTGGCGTTCAGCTGCATCTTCTCCACCAGGGGAACTTCCTCGGACGCGCCGTACACGGTGGCGGAGGAGCTGAACACTATGGAACGGACGTCATGTGATTCCATCACCCGCAGCAGCGACAGCGTCCCTGCCACGTTGTTGTGGTAATAGTGCAGCGGCTCGGAAACGGATTCCCCCACGGCTTTGAGACCGGCAAAGTGGATGACGGCGTCGATCCTGGATTGGCCGAACACAGCACTCAGAGCGGGTTCGTCCAGGAGGTCCAGCTGATGGAAGGACAGTTGCTTTCCGGCGAGCTCCTCCACACGGCGCAGGGAATCACGGCTGGAGTTGGACAGGTTGTCCACCACGACGACATCGTGGCCTGCCTCGAGCAGTTCCAAAGTTGTATGTGAGCCAATGTATCCGCTGCCGCCGGTAACCAGAATTCTCATACCGCCAGCATATTTCACCGCGACAGCTGAACTGAAAACGGCCTGCTCCCCGTCGGGCTTCAGCTTAGGGGTGGAGTACTGCCGGTGTGAGCGTTACCCTGAGGAACAGTCCTGTTTGCGCAGTCAGTTGGGAACGAATCATGCATCACACCGGCGGTCCTGGCTGGCGCATCACGCTCGACACCTCCGGGACCATGCTGCTTGCCCTGTATCTGCGGGATGCTGCCGGGCTTCATGATGCCGGCGATCCGGCGGTTTCGCCAGCAGAGCCGAAGGTCCGCCCCGTCGACCCACGGCAGGCGGTAGCCCGGGCCGGGGGCGTGGAAGCACTCCGGATTGAATGGTCCACCTGGTGGCATGCCCTCGCCGCTGAAAGACCAGGAGCCGTCACGGCACTGGATCCGCCGCTCTTTCGGGCGTTCACCGGATCTCCGGCATTGCAGCGGTTTTGTCAGGCGCACTTCGGCGCCGCGCTGAGTTGGGGCCGTGAGCGCAAGAGCGAATACACCAGACTGGAAGCGACCCGCCAGATCACCGGAGAACCACGGCTTCTGGCGCAGCTGGTGGAGGAACGGGAAATGGAGCTCGGGCGGAACGCGCGCAGCTTCACGCTGAACATCATCGAACTTCCCCTGCTGGAGAGGCGCGCCTGGTATATCGAACCGGACAGACTGATCATGAGCCGGCATCTGCTCGAGGACGAGGATGCCTTGCGCAGCTTCGTTCAGCCGATCATCGAACTTCTGGTCTAGCTGTCCCCGCCGACGTCGTCCGGTCCCGCGAGGGTGATACGGACCTGGCCGGTTTCGGTTTCAGCCACTGACCACTCGGCTTCCGCCCGCGACCATTGCAGGCCGGCAAAGCTCACTCCGGTGATATTGAGTTCCTTTGCGCTGGCCACCGCCCAATGTGCAATGGCCCAACCCTTGGTTCCACTTGCTTCAACCACGACGGCGCGGTCTCCCGCCGTCGTCGGATAGTCGCCGAAAGCGGTGGTTAGTCCTGAGATGACGGCTTGCGGATCTCCCGGCGCTTCCGGCCTGCGGAGGGTGCAGTTAAACGAACCCGGGGAGTGGCCGGTCAAGGCTGACGCGAAGGCACGCGCCTCGTCTTCGTGGTCGGCATATGCATCGGGAAAAGCCGACCGCTGTACACGTTGCGCCGCATCGGTGACCGCGAGGTCTTCGTAACCCTCGATCTGGACCAGCACGTCGTAGAACGCGTTCGTGGCGTAGACCGGATTGAGCAACTGCTCCGGGGTGCCCCAGTCCTGCGACGGCCGCTGCTGGAAGAGCCCGACGGAATCCTTGTCGCCGTAATCAATGTTGCGCAGTTTTGATTCCTGGATAGCCGTCGCCAGCGCGATGGAGGCAGCCCTCGGGGGCAGCCCGCGCTGCACCGAAAGCCCGGTGATCAGAGCGGCATTGGCGGCCTGATCGGGGTCAAGCTCGTAGGAATCAGGACCGACGACGGCGGTGCACCGCTCGCGGACCAGCGTCTGGTTCTCCTGCAGGTAGCCCACGGCGATGAGGACCCCGGTGGCAACGAGGGCCAGCAGCGCCACCAGGACGACCGAGTGCCGGAGCCTGCGCTTGAGTTTGCGGTTCACCACTAGTTGGCGTGCAGGGCCGCGTTCAGCGCCACGGTTTGCCCCTGGCGTGGGAGGGCCTCGACTTCACCGGACGTTGAGTTGCGGCGGAACAGCAGATTCGGCAGCCCGGACAGCTCAGCAGCCTTGACGACGGTACCGCGCGGTGGCTGGGACGTCTGCTCGTCGGCGGACTGCACACCGCCGGCGGAATCCACCGAGGCGCCCGGATCCTTGCTGGACTTGCGGCTTCCGGCCACCAGAACACGTACCCGGGTACCCGAGGTGACATACAGGCCGGCTTCAACCACGCAATCATCGCCAATGCTGATGCCGACGCCGGAGTTCGCGCCGAGGAGGACGCGCTCACCGAGCTTAATCCTCTCCTTGCCCCCGCCGGAGAGGGTGCCCATGATGGATGCGCCACCGCCGACGTCGGTCCCGTTTCCGACGACCACGCCGGCAGAGATGCGGCCTTCGACCATGGAAGCGCCTAGAGTTCCGGCATTGAAGTTGACGAAGCCCTCGTGCATCACCGTGGAACCTTCGGCCAGATGTGCGCCGAGGCGGACCCGGTCGGCATCGGCGATCCGCACGCCTGCGGGCACAACGTAATCGCTCATCCGCGGAAACTTGTCGACGCCGTGAACCTGCACATGGCCGCGGCGGCGAAGCTTCAGCCGGGTCAGCTCAAAGCCCTCGGGCAGGCAGGGACCGAAGTTGGTCCAGACGACGTTGGCAAGTTTGCCGAAGACGCCGTCCATATTAATGCTGTTGGGCGTCACGAGACGGGTCGACAGCAGGTGCAACCGCAGGTAGGCATCGGCAGTGTCTGCCGGAGCCGTATCCAAGTCAATGTCCGCGAATACAACCCGCTGGGTGGTTCCGCGATCGGCGTCGTCGCCTTCCCCGGCCAACGCTTCCAGCTGCTGTTCCACACTCCGGTCCGCATCGTTGGCGGAGCCGAGGGCGGGAGCCGGGTACCAGACGTCGAGTACGGTCGAATCGTGGGCAACGGTGGCCAGGCCAAATCCGTAGGCGTGGCGGAGCGTGTCGGGAGCGTTGTCGTTTGCGGAGGGGGAAGTCATTGATCCAGTTTATCGGCGGTCAGGCGTTCAGCCATACCGCACTCCTCGCCGTGGCGTAACGTGGAGGATCACTGGCGTGGCGGGGGTGCCGCCGTCGTAGGCTTAGCAGGTGACTACTTCGAGCAACCCACTTGACCTGCACCAGGATGTCGCGGCGCTGACGGCGGCATTGATGGACATCAACAGCGTCTCCGGCAATGAACAACAAATTGCCGCCGACGTCGAAGCGGCCCTGCGCGATCTTGGCCACCTGGAGGTGCTCCGGGACGGCGATGCGGTGATGGCACGGACGAATCTCGGACGGAAGGAGCGGGTCATCCTGGCCGGCCACCTCGACACGGTGCCATTGCCGACGGCGGAGGGCTCGCGGGGAACTGTTCCGTCTCAACGGGACGGCGACATCCTGTTCGGGCGCGGTGCGACGGACATGAAGGGTGGCGTCGCAGTGCAGCTGGCACTGGCGGCCGGTCTGCATACCCCGAACCGGGACGTCACCTTTATCTTTTACGACCACGAAGAGGTCGAAGCCTCATTGAGCGGCCTTGGCCGGCTTGCGGATCACCACCGTGGGTGGCTCGACGCCGATTTTGCGATCCTGCTCGAACCGACCAACGGAACGGTTGAGGGCGGCTGCAATGGCACTGCGCGGTTCGAGGTGACGACGACCGGCAAGGCGGCGCACTCGGCCCGCGCCTGGATGGGGGAAAACGCCATTCATGCGGTGGCGGAAGTCCTGGCCCGGTTGAAGGCCTATAAGCCGGCCACCGTCGACGTCGACGGCCTTGCCTTCCGTGAGAGCCTGAACGCCGTGAAGATCCATGGCGGCACTGCGGGGAACGTCATTCCGGATAAAGCCGTCGTGGAGGTCAATTACCGGTTTGCTCCGGATAAGACGCAGGAACAGGCCCAGTCGCATGTCCGCCGGCTGCTGGAGGACTTCGACGTCGTTGTCACGGACTCGTCTCCGGGAGCGCGCCCCGGGCTCAACCATCCCGCCGCCGCAACGTTCGTGGAGGCAGTTGGTGCCGAGCCGAAACCGAAGTACGGCTGGACCGACGTGGCACGCTTCAGCGAACTCGGCATTCCCGCCGTGAACTTCGGACCCGGAGATTCGCTGCTGGCTCATACCGACAACGAGCACGTCTACGCCGGTGCCATCCGCGACTGCCTGGCGGCATTGCGGACCTGGCTGGCGTAAACCCGCATCGACGGTTCAAGTTCAGAAGCAAACGACCGGTACACGCATTTGATAGGTCGGCAAGCCTGCTACTTAGGTTCGGCCGCAGGTTCGATTTCCGTCATTTCCGCACCCTTAACCTTGCGGCCGGCGCGGTGGCTGAGGAAAACCGACGATCGTTGGGCGATCCAGCTCAGTGCGAAGTTGACCACGATAAAGATGGCGGCTGTGACCAGCAATGCAGGCAGGATGTTCCCTTCACCGGATCCGAGACGCCGGGCGTTAACCAACAGCTCAGGATAGGTGATGATGTAGCCCAGCGCGGAGTCTTTCAGAATGACCACGAATTGGCTGATGATTGAGGGGAGCATCGCCACTAATGCCTGCGGCAGTTCAACATTGCGCAGGGATTGCGATCGGGTCATCCCGATCGCCGACGCGGCTTCGCGTTGCCCCTTCGGCAGCCCGTAAACACCGGAGCGGACCAGCTCAGCAATCACGGAGCCGTTGTACAGCGTCAGGGCGATGACGACGCCGTAGAAAGGGGCCTCCCCAGGATCGAATATTCCGCTGGTGGCAAGCAACATGAAGAAAAAGATCATCATCAACAGCACAGGCACGGCACGGAAGAATTCCACAATGAGCCCGCAGAACCAGCGGACTGGGCCGTTATGTGACAATCTGCCGAGCCCGAAGATGATGCCGAAAAGCATCGAGCTCAGGATGGCTACGCCTGCCGCCTGGAAGGTTCCGAGTAGTCCGGGGATGAGGTAGAACTGCCACGTCCCCGGGTCGAGGAAAGGTGACCATTTGGCTGCCGTGAGTTGGCCCTGTGCGGCCAGGCCGCTTATGACCCAGGCGACGACGCCGAGAACCGCGAGAGCACCAATGGCATTGCCGATTGCCATATTGCGCTTGGCTTTGGGCCCCGGCGCGTCAAATAGAACGGACTTTTGTGCACTCATCTCGCTACCGCCAATTTCTTCGACAGGTACGTGGTCAGCAGTCCAATGGGGATTACCAGTATCACGTATCCCACGGCAAAAGTCAGGAAGATCATGAGGATGACGTCGGATCTGAACTCGATCATCGCCAGCATGAGGCCAGCCGTTTCCGCAACGCTGCCTGCCGCGGCCACGGTGGTGTTCTTCGTCAACGCGATCATGGTGTTGCCGAGAGGTGCGATCGCGCCGCGGAAGGCCTGCGGCATAATGACGAGGCGCGCCGCGGGCAGAAAGCTCAAGCCGATCGCGCGGGCCGCTTCGGCCTGGCCGAGCGGAACTGTATTGACGCCGCTCCTGATGGACTCACAGACGAAAGCCGCGTGGTACACGGATAAGCCCAGGACGGCTATCCGGAAGAAGTTGAGATCGAAGTCGTCGGCCAGGATCAGATTCAACTGGGCGTACAGGCCCAAAACGCCAAAGGCGATGATAATGGTCAAGGGGGTGTTGCGGAAGATATTGACGTACGCGGCGCCGGCCCACCGCAGGCTGGCAACCGGGGAGATCCGCATCAGCGCGAGCACGGTCCCAAGAATCAAAGATCCAATTGCTGCCCAAAAGGCCAGTTGGATGTTAACCCAGAAGGCACCCAGCACGTCGAATTCTTCGAAAAGAGATAAATACGCGTCAAAGTACTCGGTCAGACCATCCATGGTTCACCTCGTTTCGGGCAGGTCGTTGTTGAAAAGTGCAGAGGCGACGTTGTGGGAGCCGGATAGAGGCCGGCCCCCACAACATCGCCAGGGTTTTATGCGCAGGCGTCGGGCTCCGGCGGATTCTTCTCCGCATTCGGCTCGAAATTGATGCCCTCGAGGTTGCTGTCGAGGAACTTCTGCCACGAGCCATCCTCAATCATCTTGGTGATGGCGGCGTTGACGTCTTCGCAGATGTCATTGTCCTGAGGAAGACCAACTCCGTAGCGCTCTTCAGAGAAGGTATTACCGACAACTTTGAAATCACCTTCGTAGGCTGGATCAGCAGCGAGACCGGCCAGGATGATGTCATCCGTCGTTACAGCATCGATATTGCCGCCCTGCATGGCGGAAACGCACTCCGCGTAGCCGGGTTGTTCGAGCAGATTTACATCTTCGGCGAACTCGTCTTTTACCGTCTGGGCTGAGGTTGAACCGGTGACAGAGCACAGGTTCAAACCATCCAGGTCCTCCGGACCCTGCACATCGGACTCGACCGGAACCAGCAGGTCCTGGCCGGCGACGAAGTACGGACCGGCAAAAGCGACCTGTTGTTTCCGCTCATCCGTGATCGAGTAGGTCGCGAAGATCATGTCCACCTGGCCATTGGAAAGCTGGGTTTCACGGGTGGCTGAGGGGGTGCTGACCCACTCGATCTGATCCTCGGAATAGCCGAGCTCGTTGGCCACATACTTGGCGACATCGACGTCGAAGCCTGTGAACTCGTTACCTTCCTTCAGGCCCAGGCCTGGCTGGTCGAATTTAATGCCGATGCGGATGGACTCGCTGCTGCCTTCGCCGCCACCTCCTCCGCCGCCGGCTTCATCGCCGCCGCCGCCTCCGCCGCAAGCTGTCAGGGTCAAGGCCGCAGCCGCGGCCATTGCGGCGAATGCCTTTCGGGTATTGCGCATGTTTTTCTCCTTGCTAGATGGCTCCCCCCACATGGAAAAGCCGGTGGATATGGAATCGCTATTGAGTGAGAATCTTGCCCAGAAAGTCCTTGGCCCGGGCACTCTTTGGATTCGTGAAGAACTCCTCCGGTGTAGCTTCTTCCACAATTTGTCCGTCAGCCATGAACAAAACCCGATCCGCAGCCTTACGGGCAAAGCCCATTTCGTGCGTAACAACAATCATCGTCATTCCCTCTTTGGCCAGTGCGACCATGGCGTCGAGGACCTCATTAATCATCTCCGGGTCCAGCGCCGACGTGGGTTCATCGAAGAGCATGACCTTGGGCTTCATCGCCAATGCCCGTGCGATCGCCACACGCTGCTGCTGCCCTCCGGACAGCTGCGCCGGTAACTTATCCGACTGATTGGCCACGCCCACTCGTTCCAGCAGGCTCATGGCCAGGTCCTTCGCCTCGGTCGCCTTCATCTTGCGGACCTTGACTGGACCCAGGGTCACGTTATGCAGAACGGATTTGTGCGCAAAAAGGTTGAAGGCCTGGAAGACCATGCCGACATCGGACCGGAGCTTGGCCAGCGCCTTGCCCTCGGAGGGCATGTGATTGCCGTCGATGGCAATATCGCCGTCGTCGATTGTTTCAAGTCTGTTGATGGCGCGGCACAACGTTGATTTGCCCGAGCCGGAGGGACCAATGACCACGACGACTTCGCCGCGTTTTACTTCCAGGTTGATGTCCTTGAGAACATGCAGCTCGCCAAAGTGTTTGTTGACGTTCTTCAGGGACACGAGCGGTTCGGTGCCGTCTGCAGAGTTGGAAGCAGGCACGGTGCTCGCCGATGAATCACTAGTCATGGAACGAATCTAGCGAATAGTGACCGGCTAGTAACCCTCATTCGCCGGAAAGTTGGAAATCGTGATTGAAGAGAGACCCGTCGGCTAGCCTTGACGCATGATTGAGCGTGGAAAACTGAACCACCACGAGGAAGTTCCGTCGCGGCGCAAGGGCCCGGTGGAGCTGAAGCGTGGGCTGTCGAAAACGCCGACGTCGGACCAGTCGCTGCTGGACACGACGACTCCGGGCGGTTTTACCCATACAGACCCGTGGCGTGTGCTGCGGATCCAAAGTGAATTCGTCGAAGGATTCGGCAGCCTCGCCGAGCTTGGCCCAGCTGTTTCCGTCTTCGGCTCGGCGCGCACCAACGGGAACAGCGACTACTACCGCATTGCCGAGGATGTGGGACGCCGGCTCGTCGAGGCTGGTTTCGCCGTCATTACCGGGGGAGGCCCGGGCTCGATGGAGGCGGCGAACAAAGGGGCGTGGGAAGCCGGCGGCGTGTCCGTCGGTCTTGGTATCGAGCTCCCGTTTGAGCAGGGGATGAACGAGTGGGTGGACCTTGGGGTTAATTTCCGCTACTTTTTCGCCCGCAAAACCATGTTCGTCAAGTACGCCCAAGGGTTCATCGTGCTTCCCGGCGGGCTCGGAACCTTGGATGAACTCTTCGAAGCGATGGTCCTGGTCCAAACCGGAAAAGTGACATCATTCCCCATCGTGCTGATCGGAAGGGCCTACTGGGGCCCGCTGCTGGGATGGCTGGAGGAGACCCTTGTCAGCGAAGGTATGGTCTCGCCGTCGGACATGGAACTGGTGCATCTGGTCGACTCCGCCGAAGAAGCCGTACGCGCCGTGGTCCAGGATGTCCGTCACCAATAGGCGGGAGCTCAAAGGCCGGCCCGCCGATCTGGCACGATAGTGCTGTGACTTTCTTCCTGGTGTTCCTGGCTATCCTGGCGGCGGGATTCGTCGTCGTTATGGCCCTGGGCAGGTTTAATCGGCCCGGATCCGGGGACGGGAAGGAAGCTGCGGCCGCCTGGCGTTGGGAACGTGGTGAAGTGCCGTCCGTCCAGGGACTGGCCGAACCTGTCGCGAATCTTCCGCCGGTGCTGTTGCCGCACCACCCCACGGCGGACGACGTCGACAGGTTGCGTTTTTCGCCGGCGTTCCGTGGGTACCGGATGGACCAGGTTGACGAGGTGCTCGACTGCCTCCGCGACGAGCTGGCAGGCAGGGACGAACGAATCGCCGAGCTGGAAAAGCGTACAGGCACGGTGGAGCATCGCTGTGTGGAAGATGCTTCCGGAGACACGACCGAGACACCCACCGACGACGATGCGTGAGGCGCTGAGGGCCGGCCCGGATGTTTGACGAGCGCAGCAACGGAACGTTGGGTCGGGCACTGGCATATCCGCTGCGCAGGGCCGCCTGCGCCGCACGGTTCTGGCCCTGGTACGTCCAAGTTGGGCTCATTTATGCTCTCTCCCGGCTCGTATCGTTCTGCATTTTCGTAGCAGTGGCCCGGCACCAGGGACCCAGCCCTTGGGGCCCAGGCCAGCCGGGTTACCTGGATTTCATCAACATCTGGGACGCCGAATGGTACGAGCGGATCTACAGCGGAGGCTACCCGGAGGAGATTCCCCGCAGTGATTCCGGGGACACGTTGACGAATGCCTGGGCCTTCTACGCGCTGTTTCCCTTCACAGTCCGCATCGTCCACGCGCTCACCGGGCTTGAGTGGAAGGTGGCAGCTCCACTGCTGGCAACGCTGGCAGGACTGGCCGCCATGTTGGTGATCTACAAACTGTTCCTGCTGGTCGGTTCGAGGGCAGCGGGGCGGTCGCACGGCTTCGGCACGTCCAGCAGCCGCAATCGCAGCGGACATGAGAATTCGTTGTGGGGCGCTGCACTGGTGGCGGTGTTTCCGGTGTCGCCGATCCTGCAGGTTGGCTACGCGGAATCGCTCCACCTGCTGCTGTTGGCGGCGTCCTTGTACCTGTTGCTGTGCCGGGCCTATCTAACCGCCGTGCCAATAGTGCTGTTGATGTGCCTGGCCCGGCCCGCCGGTGTTCCCTTTGCCGCGATGATCGCTGTCCATTTCCTCATCCGGTTCATCAACCGAAGGCAGGATCCGTTCCCGCTCCCTGAAGTGCTGCGCGCGGCTGGTTTGGGCATTGCCAGTGCCGTCTGGGCTGTTGCCTGGCCCTTGATTGCCTGGTGGGTGACCGGCCAGTTCGACGCCTACACCGAAACGGAAACTGCCTGGCGTGGAGAGGATTTGGTGCTGTTTCTGCCGTGGTTCGAGAGCGGGCAGAGACTCTTCGGAGACGTGTTTGGGCTCTTGGCCCCCCTGCTGCTGGTGCTGGCCGCCGTCGTCTATCTCGATTCTGCGGCGGTGCGCCGGATCGGCACCGACCTGCGGGTTTGGTGTGCGGCCTACATGCTGTATCTGCTGGCCTTCCTGCACCCGCAAACCAGCACGTTCCGGCTGCTGCTTCCGTTGTTTCCGCTGGCCCTGGCGGCCGTCTACTTTTCGAAGTCGCGCGCCTACCGTACCGCCGTCGTCGTCCTCTTCCTGCTGCTGCAGATTGTCTGGGTGGCATGGCTGTGGTTGTGGAATCAGCTTCCCGGTGGCGGCGACTATCCACCGTAATTAACCGTTCCGGCGGTTGGGACAGGATAATGTGAGATAGACAATGCATGGCGCCCAGCGGCCTGGAAAGGTCCGCGTGGGCGGTCGGCGAGGATGATGCCGGTGTCCGGTGCCATGAGATTAGTGTTGACGCGAATTGCGCTGCGACCGCGGCGCCTCCACTGTGGAAGGGAAATTCCTTATGGCGGCCATGAAACCCAGGACCGGCGATGGTCCGATGGAAGTCACTAAAGAGGGGCGCAGTCTGATCATGCGCGTGCCGCTCGAAGGTGGCGGCCGGTTGGTCGTTGAACTGAATGCGCAGGAGGCGGGCAGTCTCAAAGACTGCCTGCTCGGTGTCACAGATAACTGACTCGGGAGAGATGCAGGCTATGCCGGAAACCACCCGCAGGACATTGGAAAAAGCGTTGTTGGAGCCTGCCATGACAGCGGTGACCGCGCTGCCATCGGCCAACGACGGCGGGTCGCTGGCGGAGGATGCCGCTGCAGCAGACGTGGACGTCCTGGTGGTTCCCATTGCCGTGCCACGGAACGGCGGTTTCTCCAGTGACGGCACCGCGTTATCCGCGGGCACGGCGGCGGGGAAGGGCGGCGAGGAACGGGGGACTCCGCAGCCGCGGCCCACGGCTGTGCAGGTGGCCATTGCATACGACGTCGATGTCGCCTGTGTTGCCGAACTCAACAATGTCAGTGGCCAGGCAGCCGAAATTCTCATCGTTCCCGCGCCACGGAATCGTGACGACCTCCCGGCGAAACTGATCCTGCTCGGTGTCGGCGATGAAAGCGCCAAGAGCCTGCGACGTGCGGGGGCCGCCCTGGCGAAGGCCACGACCGGAGGGTCGAGGGTGCGGGCAAGCGTCGTCGAGGGCCTGGACACGGAAGCCCAGCGCGCGTTTACCGAAGGATTCCTGCTGGGCGGATACCGGGCGCCACGGGCGGGCGTCACCAACACGCCCAAGCCGATGGCCGGGCAGCTCGAGCTGACCGGGGCTGACGAAGAAACCGTTCGCCGCTCCGTGGTCACAGCCCAGGCAACATGGCTGACGCGGAATCTGACGAATATGCCATCCAACGTGAAGAATCCCGAGTGGATGGCTGCCCAGAGCAGACGGCTGGCCGAATCCGCCGGCCTCAACATCCGGGTCTGGGATGAGAAGCAACTTGCGGCAGAAGGCTTCGGCGGGCTGACCGCCGTCGGTGGCGCGGCCGCTGCTCCGCCCCGTCTGGTCCAGCTTGATTACGCGCCGGACCGCGAAGGGACCTCAGACACCAAACACATCGTCCTGGTGGGCAAGGGCATCACCTTTGACACCGGAGGGATCTCCCTCAAGCCGCGTGAGGCGATGATGCCGATGAAGACGGACATGGCTGGTGCCGCCGTCGTGCTCTCTGCAATTCAGGCCGCCGCTGAACTCGGCGTCGAATACCGGGTGACGGCACTGCTGGCGCTCGCCGAGAATGCAATTGGAGCAGAATCATACCGGCCGGGCGACGTCGTAACGGCCTTTGGGGGCACAACGATCGAGGTGGGCAACACTGATGCCGAAGGCCGGATGGTGTTGGCAGACGCCCTCGCCTATGCCGTGCAGGAGCTGGCTCCCGATGTGTTGATCGACGTGGCGACCTTGACCGGCGCCGCTGCCGTTGGACTGGGCAAGCACGACGCCGCGCTCTTCAGCAATACCGACGGGCTTGCCTCCGCTTTCCAACGGGCCGGCGATGCGACCGGAGAACGCGTCTGGCCGATGCCGCTTGTGGAGGACTACACATTTGCCCTGGAATCTCCGATTGCGGACCTCACCCACATCGCCGCTCCGTCAGCCAAGATCCAGGGCGGATCGATCTTCGCGGCGCTGTTCCTGCGCGAGTTTGTAGGAACGACTCCTTGGGTTCACCTGGACATCGCCGGTCCGGCCAGGGCGGATTCCGATCAACACGAAATCACCAAGGGAGCCACGGGCTACGGAACGAGACTGCTGCTCAGCTTTCTGCGCGGCGGTTTTTAGTCGGTTTGGCCGGGATGTTCCGCCAGCGCGCCTGCGGACACTATGAGTGAACTCACACTTATTCGTCATTAGTGGTATGCGGGCCAGCTTAGAATAGATATGGGCGAGGCGCCCACACCCCTGAACGACTCTGCCAGTCACCAAGGGTGACGTATGTGCGCAGCAGCGGCGCAGCGCCGGCGATGGCCGGAGAAGCCGTCCTGCTGGAACATTCAGCACAGGGGCAAAACATTGCAATCCGGCCGGCGACGATGATGTGCCCGGTCGGGACGGAAGGTAATTTTCTTGAGCCAGCAGTCAGAGAAGTGTCTCGATCAGTGGACCAACCGCGAAGCACTCGCAGAGGCGATGATTCCCCTCATTGGGCGGCTGTACCGCGAAAACAACGTCGTCATTTCGGTCTACGGCCGCAGCCTGATTAACCAGTCGGTCGTCGGCCTGCTGAAAGCACACCGTTTCGCCCGGCAGATCGACAACGTGGAACTGCCGTTGGAGGAGACCCTGCCGGTGCTGCAGGTCTTGAGCACCTTGGATCTTGGACCGGCCTCGATCGACTTGGCGCGGTTGGGTGTCCGCTTCCGTCAAGAAGGTTCTGGCAGGTCGCTGGAGGAATTCCTGCGCGCCGAACTTGCCGGCGTCGTCGGTGGACATGGCACGGACGAACGCACCAGCACCGACGTCGTTCTTTACGGCTTTGGCCGGATCGGGCGCCTGCTGGCCCGCATTATGATTGAGCACTCCGGTGGCGGAACCGGGCTCCGGCTTCGGGCGATTGTTGTCCGCCGTGGCTCCGATTCGGACCTCATCAAGCGCGCCAGCCTGCTGCGCCGGGATTCGGTGCACGGACCCTTCGAAGGCACGATCACCGTCGACGAGGCCAACAACACGATTCTCGCCAACGGCACCTTGATTAAGGTCATTTACTCCAACGACCCGTCAACCGTCGACTACACCGCATACGGGATCAACGATGCCGTCGTCGTCGACAATACCGGCCGCTGGCGCGATGCCGAGGGACTTTCCAAGCACCTGGCCTGCCCGGGCGTTGCCAGGGTCCTTCTGACCGCACCCGGCAAGGGCGACATCAAAAACATCGTGCATGGCATCAACCACGACACCATTGGGGACGACAACATCGTGTCCGCGGCGTCGTGCACCACGAACGCCATCGTGCCCGTGCTGAAAGCTGTCAACGATAAGTTCGGTATTGTCCATGGCCATGTGGAGACCGTGCACTCGTTCACCAACGACCAGAACCTGATCGACAACTTCCACGCCGGCGACCGGCGCGGACGTTCCGCGGCGCTGAACATGGTGATCACCGAAACCGGTGCTGCCAAGGCTGCGGCCAAGGCGCTGCCGGAATTGACCGGGAAACTGACCGGTAACGCCATCCGCGTCCCCACCCCGGATGTCTCGATGGCGATCCTGAACCTCAATCTCGAACACGCCACATCGAAGGATGAGGTAAACGCCTACCTTCGCGACATGTCGCTGAATTCCGATCTGCACAAACAGATCGACTACATCGACTCACCGGAAGTCGTCTCCAACGATTTTGTCGGTTCCCGCCGTTCCGGAATTGTCGACGGATTGGCAACAATCACGGCCGGCAACAACGTCATCCTCTACGTTTGGTACGACAACGAGTTTGGTTACAGCTGCCAGGTCATTCGGGTCCTGGAGGAAATGGCAAACGTGCATCCGCCGGCTTTTCCGCTGGAGCGGGAACTGGCGTTCAGCAACGTCTGATCGGGCTTGGTCAGCCTTGCTTGACGGCGAGGAGCAGGCCATCGCCGGTGGGGAGGAGGGTCGAGACCATCCGCTCGTCCTCCCGGACCATGCGGCCGACTTGGCGAAGCACGTTGGTTGTCGCCTCGCGGTTGGCAGGGTTTGATACCCGGTCGTGGTCCAGGGCGTCGTTGATGATCAGCATTCCACCGGCTTTGAGCAGCCGGATCCCCTGCTCGACGTAGATTGGGTATGAAGACTTGTCGGCGTCGATGAAGACCATGTCGTAGGCGCCGTCGGTCAAGCGCGGCAGGACATCGGCAGCCTTGCCGGAGATGGTTCGGGTGCGGTTGCCGGGGATGCCAGCCTCGGCGAAGGCCTCGCGGGCGGCACGCAGATGATCGACGTCCGCATCGATGGTGGTCAATACGGCCTGGCGGCCGAGTCCGCGCAACAGGCAGACACCGGAGACGCCGGCACCGGATCCCACTTCGACTACTGTATTGGCCTTCGAACCGGCAGCGAATACTGTCAGGGCGGCGGCGACACCCGTGGTGACCGGCTTAACCCCGAGTTCATGGGAGCGTTCCCTGGCGCGCAGGAGGACATCGTCCTCTTCGGGCAGGCCCTCCGCATAGGACCAGCTGCTCGACTTATCCGCGCTCATGCCTTCACTTTCCTGCTGCCGCCAATGCTCGTACCCGCCAAGCCTACTGTTAACGCGGCGGGAATACGTTCAAACGCGCTGCTGTTATGGGAGGTGCCGCAAAATTGCCTGCCCTTTCCGCTTCTGACGGCGGAATCCACACAGAAAACGTTCAGCTTGATCAGGAATCATAAATACCTAGGACATCCGCAGATGAGGCAGTCTCGAACTATATACATAAGATCTCCGCGCTGACCGGCAGTTGGCCGGCCGAGGTACCGCGCAGTGTTCGGGACAAGATGGGAGCAACGATGTCTGGACCAAACAGCCCGCTTGCAACGACGGGCGGCGAAGCCGTGCAGAACGAGCACGCCGCATGGGTCCCGCCGACGTGGGAACAGGTCGTCAACGATCATTCAGCCAAGGTTTTTCGGCTCGCCTACCGCCTGACCGGCAATCGCTTCGATGCAGAGGACCTGACGCAGGAGGTCTTCGTCCGGGTATTCCGCTCCCTGGCCAACTTCAAACCCGGAACTCTTGACGGTTGGCTGCACCGCATCACCACCAACCTCTTCCTCGACCAGGCGCGCCGTAAGCAGCGTATTCGGTTTGACGGCCTCGCTGACGACGCCGAGAGCCGGCTTCCGGGGCGTGACCCCGGCCCTGAGCGCAGTTTTGAATTCAACAACCTGGATCTCGATATCCAGGCAGCGTTGGAGGAGTTGCCGCCGGACTTCCGTGCCGCCGTCGTTCTCTGTGATATCGAAGGACTGTCCTACGAGGAAGTTGCGCACGCACTCGACATCAAACTTGGAACCGTCCGTTCGCGCATTCACCGCGGACGCACCATGCTTCGTGAAAAACTGGCACACCGTGACCCGCGGGTCCAGTCGGGTGCGCCGCGCCTGAAGATGCCGCGCGTGGCGGGTGCACTCTGATTAGTTGACAATGTACTTGCGTCATCCAGTTACCAGATATCTGGAGGGCGGTCTAAAAGGCCGCACGCTCCAGCGCTTTGAGCGGCATTTGGACAATTGCTCCCAATGTTGCGCCCAGGTCGAAGTGGATCGTCGGATCCAACAGCGGTTGCGTGAAATTCCCGAGCCTGAACCACGCAGCGATTTGGCCGAACGTATCCTGGCGCGCAGCGCCCGTACAGATCCGTCGTCCGTTCCTGACGAGGGGCCGGCGCTGGGCGGCGGTCCAAGGACAGCATGGGTGGAGTCGGAGAGTCCAAGGACGAAAAAGCTCCTCGCGGCCGCTGGCTCGGCCACCTTGGTGGTCGTCGTGACGCTGAGCGGAGCATACATAGCCGGTGGTGGTGCAGGCACTGAAGCAGACGTAGCAGATTCGGTATTCGCCGAGGCGAAGTCCATCAGCGGCCCAAATCAACCTGTGGTTCAAGAGGCGGCCATGGCGCCGGAGGATCTCAATAGACTTCGTGCCGCAGGATGGAACTGCCCCGAATTGGCCGGACTCGGTTATCACCTTGAGTACGCACGCGGCTATCAGGTTGCAGGCCAACCGACCGTCGAGCTTGTACTCGCCAGAGGCGATTCGACAATTACGGTCTATGAGCGGCGGAAGATGGAGGTCCCCGACCTCGAAACGCACCCCGCAGGTTCCGCCCCGGTCATCAACGCCGCCACCGGACAGTCGCCGGCGTCGGACGGGTTCTCACCGGTGCCGCTGGATATGAGCAACGACAGCGTCACTCAGATGTGGTTCCGGCACGGGGAGCGTTGGCAGATAGCTTTCCAATCCCAGGAGGCCTGGTACACAGTCGAGTCTGACCTCCCGGTGACCGAGGTAGCTGCAGCGGTAGCCCAGGTCGCGACGACGGACCGTGCACAGCTTGCCCGGCCGGACAATACGGAACCGGCCGGAGTGTTCGACAGGATCTGGCAGGGGTTCAGCGAAATTGGCCGGTAGCGAGGTTCCGCCGGAATCGCTGCCTGCGCGGCCAAGGGGGTAATCTTTCCTCGTGTTTGGAATTAATGGGCTCGAGTTCGTCGTTTTGGCGGTCATCGCTGTACTGGTGATCGGCCCCGAACGCCTGCCTGAATACGCGGCCCAGCTCGGGCGGCTGGTGAAGGAACTACGCCGGATGGCGACCGGCGCCCGGCAACAGCTGAAGGACGAGGTCGGTTCCGAATTCACAGACGTTGATTGGAAGAAGCTGGATCCGCGCCAGTATGACCCCCGGCGCATCATCCGCGAAGCTTTGCTCGAGGACGACGATCCAGATCCGGTGAAGCCGCAGAGCCCCAACGGGCCGAAACCAGGCGGGTCAAGCCCGTCGGGAGCGTCCCCGGGTACGGGTAACAGCACCGGGACCGGCGCGGGAGCGGCTGCGGCAGCGGGAGCTGCTGCGACCGGAGCAGCGGCGGCGGCGGCCGCGGCTAATAAAAATGAGTCAGTCCCGAAAACCTCCGCTGCCTCAAGCGCCGCAGCAGGAGCGGGTGTACCAAGCGACACGGGCGCTGGTGCTTCATCCAGCTCCGCCGCGGGCAAAAGCAGATTGGAGCGGCTCTCAACCGGACAGCCGGCCCCGTACGACCTCGAGGCCACCTAGCAGGACGGTCATAGCCCCAGCGGCAGCGGCGTCGAGGCGGAGCGGTTTACTTCGGAGTGACGCCCAGTTTCATACCTGACAGTCCCCGGGGCCGGTGGCCTATTTGGCCGGCAATCCTGCTCAGCTCACGGGCAGCAGGACTGCTGTCCGGATCGAGGACAATCGGAGATCCTTCGTCCCCACCTTCGCGCAACGCCACATCGAGAGGGATGCTGCCGAGCAGTGGTACCTCCGTCTGCATGGTGGAGCTCAGCCGGGAGGCAAGGTTCCTGCCACCGCCCGACCCGAAGACTTCCATGGATGTTCCATCGGGAAGGACCAGATGGGACATGTTTTCAATAACGCCGGCGACCTTCTGTCCAGTTTGCAGGGCGATTGCACCGGCCCGTTCAGCAACATCCGCGGCGGCCGATTGCGGCGTTGTCACCACCAGAATTTCCGAGCCCGGCAAAAGCTGGGCGACTGAGATCGCCACATCACCGGTCCCCGGAGGCAAGTCCAGCAGGAGAACATCCAGATCGCCAAAGTAGACATCCGTCAGGAACTGCTCGAGGGCACGGTGAAGCATTGGTCCACGCCAGGCCACGGGTTGGTTTCCGGTGACGAACATCCCGATTGAGATGACCTTGACGCCGTAAGCGACGGGTGGGAGGATCATCTCGTCCACCCTGGTTGGGGTTTGATTGATTCCCATTAGTTGCGGCACGGAAAATCCGTAGACGTCGGCGTCGATGATGCCGACGCGCAAACCTGATGCGGCCATCGAACAGGCGAGGTTGACCGTGACGCTGGACTTGCCGACTCCGCCTTTGCCACTCGCGACGGCATAAACCTTGGTCAGCGATCCTTCGTCGTTAAAGGGAATGCCCCGCCCGCCAGTGGAGCTGCGCAGCTGGTCTTTCAAGGCCTGGCGCTGTTCGGGCGTCATTACCTCCAGCTTGACTTGCACGGAGCTCACACCGTCCAGGCGCTCCACTGCCTTGGTGACATCACCGGTAATGGTCTCCCGCAGCGGGCAACCGGAAATGGTGAGAAGCACGACCACGGTGAGGGCGCCGTCGTCGTCCACGTCCACACTGTGTACCATCCCCAGCTCGGTTATGGGCCGGCGCAGTTCAGGGTCCAGCACACCGTTCAGGGCACGGTGGACTGCATCAACTACGGGGGAGGGCATGCCCCGATTCTAGCTGTCCCGCTGCCTGTTCCGGTGTGCCTGTTCGCTCCGGGCTGTGCGTTCGGGAGAGCCTACGTTTTCCTGCTCCGGATTGTCCCTGGCCTCGATAACCTCCTCGAGCACCGACCGCAGCTCGGAACGCACAAAGTCGCGGGTGGCCACATCGCGCAGTGCGATCCGCAGCGATGCCAGTTCACGGGTCAGATATTCAGTATCGGAGAGGTTCCGTTCGGCCCGCTGCCGGTCCTGCTGCAGAGAGACGCGGTCGCGGTCGTCCTGCCGGTTCTGCGCCAACAGCAGCAGCGGGGCCGCATAGGAGGCCTGCAGTGAGAGCATCAGGGTCAGCAGAGTAAAGCCCAGGGCGGCACTGTCGAAACGCCAGCTTTCCGGAGCGAGACTGTTCCAGATGAGCCAGAAAATACAAAACACCGTCATGTACAGCAGGAATTGCGGTGTACCCATGAACCGGGCAAAGTTTTCCGTCATGCTGCCGAAGGCGTCCGGGTTGGGTGAGAGCCGTGGCAGCAGCCGGGCCCGGGCCTCGCGTGGCGTATCGAGGCCCTCGCCTGGGCTCTTCACCGGGCCTTTGGCCTTGGACTTTGGATCAGCCAATGCGTCCTCCAATCTTCCGCAGCGGTGCATCATCATCGTGCAGGCGCCAGTCGTCGGGCAGCAGGTGGTCAAGCACGTCGTCGACAGTGACGGCTCCAACCAGGCGGCCGGCGTCGTTGACCACTGGCAGTGAATTCAGGTTATAGGTCGCGAGCATGCGCGCGATCTCGCTGACCTCGGCCAGATCGGAAACGGCTTCGAGGTTACGGTCCAACAGGTTGCCCAGCGATTCCGGCGGGGGATTGCGCAGGAGCTCCTGCAGGTGGACACCGCCCAAATACCGGCCGGTGGGTGTCTCCAGCGGCGGACGGCTCACGAAAACCATGGAGGCCAAGGCCGGGGAGATGTCATCCTGCCGCGCGTGGGCCAGGGCTTCGGCAACCGTCGCTTCGGGCGGCAAAATCAGCGGGACGGGCGTCATGAGCGACCCGGCAGTTCCTTCTTCGTATTCCAGCAGACGGCGGACGTCCTTGGCGTCGGAGGGCTCCATCAATTGCAACAGATCCTCGGCCTGGGCCTCGGGCAGTTCGGAAAGCAGGTCGGCCGCGTCGTCGGGATCCATCTCACCGAGCACATCGGCAGCACGTTCCCGTTTCAGCGCGGACAGGATCTGCACCTGGTCCACGTACGCCATCTCCTGCAGGATGTCGGCCAGCCGCTCATCCTGAAGTTCACCGGCGACTTCGACCCGGCGCTTGAAGTTCATTTCATGCAGGGCATCTGCGAAGTCTGCGGCCTTCATATCCTCGTGGGTGGCGACGAACTGCGTGGCTGGCTGCGGCTCGTTGGCGTCGCCATGGACGGCGTCGGCCCAATCGATGATCATGGTTTCTTTGCTGCGGCGCCGGCCGCGGAGCTTCGACGTCGCATGTCCCCGGCGTACATAAAGCTTGGAAACGAGCCAGTCACCGGATTTCTGCCGGTCAATGGCGATGTCTTCCACGGTCGCATCGCCACTGTCGTCGGCAAGGGCGACCCGGCGGTCGAACAGCTCCGCCGCGACCAGGGTTTCGCGGCCGCGCTGCTCAAAACGGCGCATATTGACCAGTCCGGTGCAGATGATTTCGCTCTGATCAATGGAGGTCAGACGGGTCATCGGCACAAACACCCGTTTCTTGCCCAGCACCTCGACGACGATGCCCACCACGTGCGGGGCAGCGTTGGTTCCCCGGGCCAGGACGACGACGTCGCGCAGGCGGCCGATCCGGTCGCCCAGCGGGTCGAAGACGTCCAGTCCGAGCAGACGTGAAACGTAGACGCGGGTTGGATTAGTACTCACAGGTCAAGGCTACGACGGGCCGTTGCTTTTTGCGGCATGAATGCCTGCTGGTGACCCGATTTGCTTGGACGCAGGGCCGGTATTCGTTCACCCCAAGCGATAAGGGCTTACGCGTCCGTAATTATGACGGAGAATGGAGATATGTCGAATATGCTGGGCCAAACAAATTCCCGTGACCAGACGCGCACGTTGCCTAGGGGCGAGACGGTAGGCACCTACGCTGCCTACCTGGATGCGCAGAAGGCCGTGGATTACCTCGCGGACCAGCAATTCCCGGTACAGAACGTCTCCATTCTGGGCAATGATCTCAAAACTGTCGAGCGGGTGACCGGCCGTCTCAGCTACCCCCGCGTCGCCCTGGCGGGCGCGGCCACGGGTGCATGGTTCGGCCTGTTCGTGGGCGTGGCTCTGATGCTCTTCGGTGGAACCGAAGCCTATACGACGTTGCTGTCGTCGATGGCCCTGGGTGCCGGGTTCTGGATGCTGTTTGGCGTCATCACCTATGCACTTCAGCGCGGCAAGCGTGACTTCACGTCCACCAGCCAAGTTGTTGCCTCCAACTACCAGGTCATTGTGGTGCCCGAAGCAGCCGGCGAGGCCCGGCGCCTTCTCCAGCAGCTGCCCATGAACGGTCAGCAGGCGGAAAATGCCTCCGGCGGCTATGGCCCACGTGGCAATGCCGGTCAGGGACAGGGTTATGGTCAGGGCGGTCAGTATGGCGGCGGCCAGGGTGGCCAGTACGGCGGCGGTCAGCAGGGCCACGGTCAAGGCGGTACGGGCGTGGCGGGCCAGCCGCCTGAACGCCCGGCCGGATGGGAAGACCCATACCAAAACCCGCAGCAAGGTCAGCAGGGGAACCAGCCTCCGCAGTACGGGCAGGGGAACCAGGGGAACCAGCCTCCGCAGTACGGGCAGGGGAACCAGCCTTACCAGCCAGGTCCGCAGGGGAGCCAAGATGCACCGGCTGGCCAGCAACCACGGCCCGAGCAGCAGAGCGAGGCGGGAGCAAGGGAACAGGCGGCCCCTCGGGGCAGGTTCCGGGATCTTCCGGACGGGCGTCCGCAGTACGGGGAACGGCTTCCGATGCAGAATGAACCAGCCGGCAGCGGCCAACCGGCCGCCGCCCCGGCGCAGCCGCAGGCCACTCCGCCATCCACGCCTTCGCAGCCGGCACCGGGGTCCGACAACCGGAGCAATGGTCCCGCATATCCGGAGAGCCAGCCGACGCGCCCGCAGTTTCCTGCTGATGAGAAGCGGCCGGACGCATCGGGCGAGGAGCGGACACCCGGTACAGGCAACGATGAGGATGCGGACAACGAACGGGAAGACGGACGTGGGAACACCGATCCCCGCGAGCGTCCTTAAACCCACCGGGCTCCTTAACTCAAACTGCTCCGGTCCGCGCGGGAGTCTTAAACGAAACTGCTCCGGTCCCCATCCGGGAACCGGAGCAGCGAAGCCGGTATCTACTCGCCGGTGGAGCTGTAGATTCCTGCCATCCATGATTCGACATCCTCGGGGGTGCGCGGGAGCGCCGAGCTGAGGTTTTCATTGCCGTCGGCGGTGATCAGGACGTCGTCTTCGATCCGCACTCCGATGCCGCGGTATTCCGCTGGAACGGCGAGGTCCTCGTCCTTGAAATAGAGGCCCGGCTCGATGGTGAAGACCATGCCTTCCTTGATCACTCCATCCAGGTAGAGCTCCCGCTTGGCCTGCGCGCAGTCGTGCACATCAAGGCCGAGATGGTGGCTGGTGCCGTGCGGCATCCAGCGGCGGTGGTGCTGGCCTTCCGGGCTGAGGGCTTCCTCGACGGAAACCGGCAGCAGGCCCCACTCGTGCAAGCGTGCAGCAAGGACCTCCATCGCAGCAGTGTGCACCTCACGGAACCGGCGTCCCGGTACAGCCACCTCAAAGGCGGCATCGGCGGCGTCAAGCACTGCCTGGTAGACCTTGCGCTGGACGTCGCTGTAGGTACCCTTGACCGGCATCGTCCGGGTGATGTCCGCGGTGTACAGCGAATCGATCTCGACGCCGGCGTCCAGCAGCACCATATCGCCGGAGTGGACCCGGCCGTGGTTGCGGTTCCAGTGCAGGGTGGTGGCGTTATTGCCCGCCGCTGCGATGGTTTCATAGCCGAGGTCATTGCCCTCTTCGCGTGCCCTGGCGGAGAAGACACCTTCGATGACACGTTCGCCGCGGTGGTGCGTCATGGCCCTCGGCAGGGAGCGGACAACGTCTTCGAAACCCTCGACGGAGGCGGCCACGGCGTGGCGCATCTGCTCAATTTCCCAGTCGTCCTTGATCAGGCGGAGTTCGGAGAGCGCTTCTGCCAAGTCGGCGTCGAGCATATCCGACTGTTCGAGATCGACACTGGTGTTGATGCGGGACGTATCCACGAGAGCGTCGACGTTGATGTCGACTTCACGGACGAGTCGGATGCGGATGCCGCCTACAGTGGTGACACCGGCGTCCTTGGTAATGGCTACTTCCAGCTCGGCGGCGTCGGCGGTCTCCAATCCGAGCGTGGCCTTGAACTCGGGCAGGGTGGGCCGCTTGCCAATCCAGAATTCCCCGGAACGGGCGTTCGCGTAGAAGTCTTCGGAATCGCGGCCGGCCATGGGATGGAAGTACAGCGTGGCAGCATGGTGGCCGCCGTCGTCGCCGGTTCCTTCGGTGAACGGTTCCATCACGAGCACGGCATCCGGCTCATGATCGACGCCGAGACCCGTCATGTGCGCAAAGGCTGAATGCGGGCGGAACTTGTAGTCGACGTCGTTGGAGCGGACCTTCAAGGGGCCGGCAGGGATAACAAGCCGTTCCCCCTTGAACTTTTCGGAGATGGCACGACGGCGGTTGGCGGCGTGGGCGGCAACTTCGGCGCGCGCCGGCAGATCGTCGTTGGATGAGGCCCACTGGCTGGCCATGAATTCCTTGAAGGCCGCGGAATCCGGGCGCTGCGACCGGTTGTTCACACGGTCCTCGAGCGGCTGCTCTTCCGGGGTCATCGGGGTGGCGTTCCCGCCAGTGGACTGGGACTGATTTACGTTCACTTCGGTACTCACGTTTCCATGTTCTCACTTGAACAGATCTGGCGACAGTTGGAGCGCTGAGCATTACCGCACGCCAGATACTAGGCTGAAAGCGTGAAGATAGACCTGCATACGCACTCGAACGTGTCGGACGGAACGGAACCTCCGGCAGGAGTCGCTGCTGCTGCCGCGGCAGCCGGATTGGATGCCTTCGCGCTGACGGACCATGATTCCACTGCCGGGTGGACCGAAGCCGCCTCGGCCGCGGCGGATCTGGGGCTGACGTTCGTGCCCGGGATGGAGATTTCCTGCCGGTCTGCCGAGGGGATCAGCGTTCACGTGCTCTCCTATCTTCATGACCCGGACGACGCCGGTTTGCTGGAGGAGGTGGAGAGGTCGCGGGATGCCAGGATGACACGGGCCGAGCGGATGGTGGACCGGCTGGCCGAGGACTTTCCGATCAGCTGGCAGCGGGTGGCCGAGCACGTTTCCCCGGGAGCCACCGTGGGGCGGCCGCATATTGCGGATGCCCTCGTCGCCGCCGGGGTCGTGGAAGACCGGTCGGAAGCGTTCAAACAGATCCTGACAGCACATTCGCCGTACTTCATCAGCCACTACGCGCCGGAAGCGACTGCGGCCGTGGCACTCGTGCGCGCCGCCGGGGGAGTGCCGGTTTTCGCCCACCCGGTCGCGTCCTCGCGGGGCCGGGTCGTCAGTGAACATACTTTTACTGAAATGATCGACGCCGGCCTCTTGGGTTTAGAGGTGGATCACCGGGACAATCCGGAAGAAGGCAGGGCCTGGCTGCGGCGCCTCGCCGCCCGGCATGACCTGTTGATGACCGGTTCGAGCGACTACCACGGGGCGGGGAAATTGAACCGTCTGGGGGAGTGCCTGACCAGTGAAGAGACGCTGGACAGGATAGAGGAACTGGGCACTGGGAGCCGCGTAATCCGTCCGTGAACCCCGGCATGTCAGCGCAACCATGCTAGCCTGAAGGCACTGAGGGACGCTTGACCTGAGTAACTGTTCCAGCCCTTTGCACGGGCCGGTGAACGGCGAAGACTGCAGCGTCCCGGATCCCGCACCGGGTGGATATCACCCTTTCGATAGGCGGTCGGCAGGCCACAGCCTCCCCGCCGATATACCGCTGGATGCGGCATGACCACGTGCGTATCGCATGGTCTGCGGGATCGACGTGTTTTGAGCCCGGCAACGGGCCCATCCTCCGCGCCCGGAAACGGTTGGGGGACAGCCCGGTGGAGGCTGGGCGCGACTACGTCGAGTTGCAGGCGCCGCTCGGCATGACGGAGAGGAAGAAAGTGTCTGACGACGCTGGACTTTATCAACTGAGCGGATGGGCGGTTGTCCTTCTGCTGATCGCCATTTACGGCGGCAGTTTCCTGATGTCGACCTTGATTGGCCGGAAAAAAGAAAACGCGGACGGCTACATGACGGCGGGAAACAAGATTGGATTCGGTATTTCCGCCGCCAGCATGACCGCGACCTGGATTTGGGCTTCATCCATGTATGCCTCTGCGACGGCCGGCTACACCTATGGCATCTCCGGGCCGATCCACTACGGGCTATGGGGAGCCCTGATGATCCTGTTTATCTACCCGTTCGGAAAGCGGATCCGCGCGGTCGCACCCAAAGCGCACACGCTGGCAGAGGTCATGCACGCCCGCCACGGCCGGTCAAGCCAGTTGATGCTGGCCGGTTCCAACATCGTCGGCAGCGTCATCAGCCTGACATCGAATTTCATCGCCGGCGGCGCTTTGGTCTCGTTGCTTTCGCCCTACAGCTTTACCCAGGGCGTAATTGTCGTTGCCGCCGGTGTGCTGCTCTACACCTTGTGGTCCGGCTTCCGCGCCTCGGTGCTCACCGACTTTGCCCAGGTCGTCGCGATGCTGGGTGCCGTCGTCGTCATCATTCCCGTGGTGTTCTTCTTTGCCGGCGGACCGGCCATGTTCAGTGATGGAGCCTCGAATCTGACTCCCGAGCAGTCGAACTTCTTCTCGAGCGACGCATTCCTCAATCAGGGCGCCCCGTACATTGCTGCGGTGCTGGCCTACGCCATCGGTAACCAGACGATCGCACAGCGGTTGTTCGCAGTGCGCGAGGACTTGATCAAGAAGACCTTCGTGACGGCCACCATTGGCTACGGCGCCACGGTCATTGGTATCGGCATGCTTGGCGTGATGGCGCTGTATCTGGGGATGGAGCCAGTCGGCGGCAACGTCAACAACCTGATCCCGCAGATGGCTTCGACATTCCTCGGCCCGGTCCTGCTCTGCCTGTTCTTCGTGATGATACTGGGCGCACTGTCCTCCACCGCCGACTCGGACCTTGCGGCGCTGTCGTCGATCATGATGGCGGATATTTACGGCAAGAACCTTGCCAAGAAGGCCAGCCCGAAGACCATGTTGATGGTCGGCCGGATCACGATGGTCCTCGCTACAGCCGCGGCCTTGGTATTCGCCAGCGGGCATATGGATATTCTGGACCTGCTGGTCTTTGTCGGCGCTCTCTGGGGTGCACTGGTGTTCCCCGTGATTGCCAGCTTCTACTGGGAGAAGGTCACCAATAAGGCGTTTACGACGTCGGTCATTGTCGCCTTGGCCGTCTTTATCCCGGTCCGTTTCTCGTGGTTCCCGATGACCGGGGCCACTGGAATCATCTTCGACATTATCTCCGTGGTCGGGATCGGCGTCGTGCTCGGGCTAATGTCCTTCGGGTTCTTCGGACTCAAGCCGGCCAAGATCATCGGGGCCATAGCGGCTCTGGCATCGGCACCGTTCGTGATCGGATTCCTGCACGACTACACGGTGCTGACCGGATCACTGGTCGCGTATGCGGTAAGCACCGTGGTCTGCTACGCCATGTCGGTACGGAGCGGGCAGACCTTCGACTTCGCCCTGATCAAGCAGCGGGTTGGCGATTACGATCCGCAGGACGAGGATGCCCAGTCCCCGGATGACCTCGACAGTTCAGCTGTAACCGCCGGAAAGTAGGAGAAACATTATGGAAACGTTCTTTCTCACCCTGTACGTATTGGTGTGGCCGGTGATTGTTGCCGGAGTCCTGTGGACGCTCTGCAAGGGCTTCATGAAGGACTGGTGGCAATCCCGGAAGGAAGGCCGGAGCATCATTTAGCGTTAGTCGTCCTCAGCGGCGACGACGTCGGCCACCCCGCCGAGCCGCTTCCGCATGACATCGATCGCCTGCGGGTTCTGGTCGACGCAAACAAACCGGCGTCCCAGAGCCGCCGCGACGGCACCGAGGGTGCCGGAGCCGGCGAAGAAGTCCAGCACCCAATCGTCCTCCCGGGAACTGGCGGCAACAATCCGGCGCAGCAAACCTTCCGGCTTCTGCGTCGCGTAGCCGGTTTTTTCCTTGCCGGTGGGGGAGACGATGGTGTGCCACCAGACGTCCGTGGGAAGCTTTCCGCGCGCGGCCTTCTCCGCCGTCACCAAACCGGGTGCCATATACGGCTCCCGGTCGACGGCGGCATTGTCGAAGTGGTACGACGACGGGTTCTTCACGTACACGAGAATGTTGTCGTGCTTGGCCGGCCAGCGGCTTTTCGCCCGGGCGCCGTAGTCGTAGGCCCAGATGATTTCGTTCAGGAAGCATTCCCGGCCGAAGAGCATGTCCAGCAGGACCTTGGCGTAATGCACCTCGCGGTAATCCAGGTGCAGATACAAGGTGCCATCGTCCGCGAGCAACCGCCAGGCCTCCGCCAACCGCGGTTCCAGGAAAGCCCAGTAATCGGCGAACGTGTCGTCATAGTGCGACAACGTGCCTTTCACCGTGGCATAGGACCTGCCCTGGAACCCGATCCGGTCACCGTTCTCGCTGCGCACCATGGTGGTTTGCTGACGGCGCTGGGATCGGCCGGTATTGAAGGGCGGATCGATGTAGATGAGCGTAAAGGCACCGTCCGGAAGGGTCGGAAGGTACTCGGCATTGTCCGCGTGGACGACAAGGTTGCCGCCGTCCGGACGCCACGACGCACTGCCGGAAGATCCGCCGTTGAACCGTGGCCCGGCGTCGTCGGTGCGGCCGGGCTCTACATCCTGGCTGGTTTCGCTCATCGCCCGGCGGCGCTAGCTGCCGTTGTTCTCGTTGCGCACTACCGTCTCACCATTACGGGTGCGGCGGCGGCTGCGGTTGCGGCGAGTTCCGGCGGGCTTGGCCTCGCCGTCGTTCTTGTTCTGGGTGCCTTCGGCGGAACTGCCGGAACCGCCGGATGAACGCCGACGGCGGCTGCCGCCGTTGTGTCCCTCGCCTGAGCTGCGTCCTTCGCCTGAACCGCGACCCTCACGGGAGCCACGGCCTCCGCCCGAGCTGCGTCCTCCACCGGAGCGTCCGCGGTCTTCGCCGCGGGAACCGGATCCGGAGGCATTACGCTTGCCGGTTTCGCCCAGATCCTCTACCTCTTCGGCGCCAAGACCGGCATGCGTGCGCTTGCTCCTCGGCAGCCGGCCCTTGGTTCCTTCGGGAATGTCCAGGTCGGTGTACAGGTGCGGCGAGGACGAGTAGGTCTCCACGGGCTCCGGAACATCCAGTCCAAGAGCCTTATTGATCAGGCCCCAGCGGGGAATGTCGTCCCAGTCCACGAAGGTGACGGCGATACCCTTGTTGCCGGCGCGGCCGGTGCGGCCGACGCGGTGCAGGTAGGTCTTTTCGTCCTCGGGGCACTGCAGGTTGATCACGTGCGTGACGTCGGTGACGTCGATTCCGCGGGCGGCGACGTCGGTGGCGACGAGCACGTCAACTTTGTTGCCGCGGAAGGCGCGGAGCGCCTGCTCGCGTGCGCCCTGGCCGAGGTCGCCGTGGATGGCGCCGGCGGCGAAACCGCGGGACACCAGTTCATCGCTCAGTTTGGCTGCGGAGCGCTTGGTCTTGGTGAAGATGATGGTCCGGCCGCGGCCTTCGGACTGCAGGATGCGGGCAACGACCTCATCCTTGTCGAGCGAGTGCGCGCGGTAGATCACCTGGCGGGTGTTCTTGACCGTCAGGCCTTCATCGTCCGCGGAGGCGGCGCGGATGTGGGTCGGCTGGCTCATGTAGCGGCGGGCCATAGAGACGACGGCGCCGGGCATGGTGGCCGAGAACAGCATCGTCTGGCGGACCTCGGGAAGGCCCGAGAGGAGCGTTTCGACGTCGGGCAGGAAGCCCAGGTCCAGCATCTCGTCGGCCTCGTCCAGGACGACAGTCTTGACGTTCTTCAGCGAGAGGTGCTTTTGCTTGAACAGGTCGATCAGGCGGCCGGGAGTTCCGACGACGACCTCGACGCCCTTGGTCAGCGATTCGATCTGTGGCTCGTAGGCACGTCCGCCGTAGATGGTGGCGATCCGGGCATCGCGCTTGCGCGAAGCGGTCTGCAGGTCGTTGGCAACCTGCACGGCGAGCTCGCGGGTGGGTACGACGACGAGCGCCTGCGGTGCTCCCGGCGCCGGCAGCTTGTCGAAGCCCTCGTCCTTGCGTCCGATCACGCGCTGCAGCACGGGAATGCCGAAGCCGAGTGTCTTGCCGGTTCCGGTCTTGGCTTGGCCGATGATGTCGTGGCCGCCAAGGGCGACGGGCAGCGTCATTGCCTGGATGGGGAACGGGTGGGTGATTCCGGCGTCGGACAGGGACTCGACGATGTCGGCGCGGACGTTGAAGTCGGCGAAGGACTGTTCCGGGATTTCGTGTGGTGCTTCGTCGGTGCTCAGCGATTCCTCGGTTTCGAGGATTTCCGAACCGCTGTCATCGGTTAGAGCGTGTTCTGTTTTCATTTCACTCACGTAAAAGTTTTCCTTAGTTCGTGTCAGGCGCCGGGCGCGGCATCAGCTCTACGTTTCCTGCGGCATTGTCGCCGGCGGGCGGAACGGAGCGTCAGTCACGGGCGCGTCCAGTGGAAGCCGATCGCGGGCTTACAACTGCTTGCTGGTCTCGATGGAACCAGCGAAAGAGATTCAAGATCGCGTACGCGGTTCAATGCGGGAGCCGGTTCTGATACCGCTCCGCACTGGGTATGGCAGGTCGGGTTCACTTCAATTCAAAACGACCGGGCATCCATATACCCATCCAGTCTACCTTGTTCCGGCAACTATCGTTTGCAGGCCGGTCTCAGCCGACGTCGACCGTCTTGAACAGGACTTCCCGTTTCGCGATGTCTGCGCTGACGAGTTCGGCCCTTATCGTCGTGCCGGTCGTCAGTTTTCCCTCGCAGCGGGCAGTCACCGGCGGTTCCTTGATCTGGATGGTTCCGGAGGTGCCGTTGCGGGTGGAAATGACGACGGCGTCGAACACGTCCCCGACGAAGCTGCTCATGACCGCTGCCTCAACCGCGTTCAGCGACTCCCGCTCGACCCGCGACGTCAGCTGGTCCGAGGACGCCATCAGCGACGGCAACTCCGGTAAGGCCTGCCGTGCCCATTCCGGAATTTTCTTGTTGTTCGCGATGGCCTCGCAGATCGGCAACACGAACCGGTCCACCAGCCGGCGCAACGGGGCCGTGGCGTGTGCATAGGGGGCGGCGACGGCGGCCTGGACACTCTCCGGGGGTGCGGCGCCGTCGAAGGGGGTGTAACCGGCGCCGCGGAACAGCGAGGCGGCGGCAAACATCAGCGCCAGCTGCTTCGGATCCGAGGTGTCGAGCGAACGCAGATACTCCCCATAAGGGATGTCTTCCGGCCAAGGATTTCCCAGGGCTTTGGTCTGCTGGCGGTATTCAGATACGGCATCAGCTTGTGGGGGAGGCATGGTGCGCAGGATGCCGACGTTGCCGTGAAGCATCAGTTCGGCCGCGGCCATCCCGGTCAGCAGCGAAATCTGCGCATTCCAGTTCTCCACCTCGAACGGCGGACGGGCATTGATCAGGTACCGGCGTCCGTCGTGTTCGACTTCCTGCTCGGGCAACGCCAGGCTGGCGCCGCCGCGTGCACGCTCGAGGGCGATGCGCGCCTTGCCTACTTCCTTGAGCAGGTTGAACGATTCCGGCGCTGTGCCGGCGTCGATATCCTTCTGGACTTCCTCGTACGTCAGCTGGGCCGTGCTCTGGATCCTGGCACGCTGCAGCGCCGACGCAGTCAGCCGGCCCTCGCCGTCGAGGTCAAATTCCCAGACGTAGGCCGGGCGGATCTGGTTGGGCAGCAGCGACGCGGCATCTTCGCCGATTACCTCGGGATGCAGGGGAATCCGGCTGTCCGGAGCGTAGATGGTCTGGCCGCGGCGGCGGGTTTCGACGTCGAGCGCACTGCCTGGCCGGACGAAGGCGGGAACGTCGGCGATGGCGTAGTAGACCCTGTAACCGGACCCGGCGCGCTCGATGAGTACCGCCTGGTCCAGGTCGGTGGATCCGGGCGGGTCGATCGTCACGAAGGGCAACTCCGTGTAGTCCGGCTCCGGCATAGTGTGCGCGTTGACGGCTTCCTTCGCCTGTTTTAGCACCTCGTCGCTGAAGTCTGCAGGCAGCTCAAGTTCGACCCGTAGATCTGCAAGCGACCAGGCCAGCTCGTCCTGGGCCGCGCCCCTGGTCTTGTCGGCGGCCGAGGTCAAATCAATATGTGAATAAGGCACGGAATCAACGTTAGTCGTTGCCTTCGATAACGCCCATCGAATTTGCCGAAAACTTACGTGTCCTGCTCCCCGGTAGGCTTAAGCCATGCAACCAACCCCCTCCGTTCCGGAACAGTTCCCGACGGCCGATCCGGGCCGCTACCGTAGTTTCCTGCTGGAGCTGCTTGGAGTGATGGCCTATGGGGAACTGTCCGCGTTTGAGCGGCTTTCCTCGGACGCCCGGTTCTCGCCGACGTTGACCGACCGGGCGACGCTCGGGCAGCGGGCTGTTTCAGAGTTTCTGCACTATGAACTGATTGCCGCCCGCCTGGAAGCTATGGAAGCCGATGTGGAGGACACCATGCGGCCATTTGTGGTCTCCATCGATGCGTTTCATGACCGCACCCGGCCTGCCGACTGGTACGAGTCGATCATGAAGGCGTACGTCATTGATGCGATATCGGCTGATTTTTACCGGGCGCTGTCCCGGCACCTGGACCCGGCGACGCAGAAGGTCATTGCCGACGTCCAGGTTTCCGAGGCCCAGTCGACAGTCCTGATGAACCGGCTGAAGCAGGCCCTGGTCGAGCACCCCAAACTTCCGTCCCGGTTGGCTCTTTGGGGTCGGCGGCTGGTGGGCGAAGCGCTGACCCAGGCTCAGCGGATCGGAATTGAACGGGCCTTTCTGGAAGGGCTGATTGGCGATCCGAACGACGCCGACGCGGCCGGCGCGGACCGGGTGTCCAAATTGTTTTCGGATCTGACCCGGGCGCATTCGCGGCGAATGAACCTGCTCGGCCTGACCGCCTGATCTTCCGTCCGGCTGGCCGGGCGGGTTGGACTCAAACCCGCCCGGCCAGGGCGCTGTAGTGCTGCCCGAGCTGTGCACAATGTTCGGGCGAAGCGAGCACATCGGTGCTGTCGACCCATTGATCCACAGCTCCTATCGCGGGCAGGCCTGCCAGCAGTGGGTTGTTCACCATTGCCATCGCCGCGTCCGCAAACCTGTCGGCACCGAGCACCTGGGCTGGCCGGTCGTGGAAGGGACGCAACCCGGTACCGAGGTGGAGGCCGGGGTCGAGGTCGTTGAACCGCCGCGCCAGGCACTGGTACGCCCTGCCGAGATTCCGCTCCCGGGACGTGGCGTCGTCCTCGTTCACGACGGCGGCGATGTGGACATCGAGCCCGTCAGGATGTGCCAACCGGGAGAAAGCAGTTCCCAGCCATTTGCTGTAAGGCGCGTACTCGCGCGCGATCAGCAGCGCCAGCCGCATGCAATCGCGGGCCAGGCGCGCGGCAATCAGGGCGGCCCCGACGTCGTCGCCCGCTTCCACCGCGCGTTGTACGAAAGGTTCCTCCTGCGCCAGCCGGCGCCACTGGCAGGCCAGGATCCACCACCAGACGTCGTCGGGATACCAGTCCAAAGTCCGGCGCAGCGGCGCTAAGGTTTTCAATCCGTCGGAAAAGACACTTCCCTTGACGACGCCGAGCAGCCGCTGTTGCGGCAGGC
>NZ_KI914639.1:7892-18433 GCF_000520495.1 Arthrobacter sp. H14 | reverse complement strand
TCGATGGCCATGAGGGACTGCGCTGTCGGATCGAACCCAAACTGACCGCACAGCCAATTGCCCAGTGTGGCGACCTCGACCTGCGGCGCCAGGGGGCCGCCGTCGCGCCCGATGTTGATGTCCCAGCCGCGGTAGGTGCGGGGAAGCGCGGCTGCGACGGCGGCCGTGGCATCGTCGACGTGTGACGCATCGACGAAGATAACCGCACGGGGTCCCCAGTCGTGGTCGGTGGAGCGTTCGGTGTCGTAGCCGAGCACGTCGGAACCGGAGCCAAGGAGCCCGGCGGAATGGGGAACGCCGATTGCGGGGCTAAGGACCTCACTGTAGAAACCGCGGCACAGGTCCTGTCCCTGCTGGAACTTCCTCACGGCAAGGCGTCCTTCAGTTCCCGCGCGGCGGCAGCCGGATCATCGGCTTCGGTAATTGCGCGGACGACGACGATCCTGCGGGCGCCGGCGTCGACCACATCCCGGACGTTGGTCCGGTCGATACCGCCGATGGCAAACCACGGCCGTTCCGGGGACGAGGCGGCAACCCGGGCGGCGGCATAGCGCACCAGATCGAGTCCGACGGCGGCACGGCCGGGCTTTGTCGGCGTCGCCCAGACCGGTCCGGTGCAGAAATAGTCGAGCCCTTCAGCGCTGATCGCGTCCCTGACCTGCTGCTCGCTATGGGTGGACAGACCGATCACGTGGGAGTCCCCGAGCAGCTCCCTAGCGGCAGAGACCGGAAGGTCGCCCTGACCGGCGTGGAACACCGGTGCACCGGCCAGTGACGTGATGTCCGCCCGGTCGTTGGCGGAGAACAATTTGCCGTGCCGCCGGGCAGCGTTGCGGAGCACAGCGAAGTACTCGAGTTCCTCCGCCGCCTCAATGTTCTTGTCCCGGAGCTGGATGATGTCAACGCCACCGGTGTAGGCGGCGTCGACAAAATCGGCAAAGTCGTTCCGTCCACGGCGGGCGTCGGTGCAGACATACAACTGCGCAGCGGTGAGCTTTTCCCGGATCAGCTGGGCATCAAAAATGGTGGGCGGGTAAACGGAAGGCATACGCTTTAGACTAATAGAACCACGGGAGCCGGTTCCGCCGATGCAGCAGATGACTGCACAACGGACAGAAGGCTGAGAGGGCGTCCAGCGCCGACCGTACGAACCTGAACCGGTTAGTCCCGGCGTAGGAAGGATTTCAATGACGGCAATGCGCCCTCCGTCCCGGCACGTGGCAGTGGTCGGCGGCGGCATCATCGGCTTGGCTATCGCCTGGGCGGCGGTCGGCCGCGGACATCGTGTGACGCTTATCGATCCGAGTCCGGCATCCGGTGCCACCTATGCGGCAGCCGGCATGCTCGCCCCGGTCAGCGAACTGCACTACAGGGAGGAATCGCTCCTGGACCTGACGCTGGCGTCGGCATGGATGTACCGGAAGTTCACCAGCGACGTCGAGGACGCAAGCGGACTCGAGACGGGTTATCTGGCTGCCGGTACGCTGGTGGCCGGCGTGGACGCGGCGGACCGCCAGGCGCTCGCGGACCTTCGCGCGGCGCAGCTCGAACTGGGGCTGGAGGTACAGGAACTCAGCACCCGTGAGGCCAGGCGGATGGAGCCGATGCTGGGGCCGCAACTGACGGGTGCATTCCTCATACCGGACGACCATCAGGTGGACCCGCGCGCTTTTGCCGCTGCCCTGCTGGCCGCACTACAGGCCGGGGTGCGGGTCGAGATTGTCCGTACTGCCGCCGTCGGGCTCCTCTACGGTAATGCGGAAGACGACGGCGTCACCAGGGACGCGATCCGCCACGGAACAGGCACTTGCGGGATGGACGACGGCGATTGGGACGACGGCGGTATGGTCACCGGCGTGCGGCTCGCTGATGGCAGCCGGATCGACGCCGACGAGGTCGTGCTGGCAAACGGCCTTGGCGCGGCCAGTATGGACGGACTGCCGGATGGGCTGGAGCTGCCGCTGCGTCCGGTTTATGGTGACATTCTTCGGCTGCGGGCTCCACAACAGCTGCAGCCGCTCGTGACCCGCACCGTCCGTGCCGTTGTCCGCGGTTTCCCCGTGTACGTTGTCCCGCGCAGCGACGGGACGGTGGTTATCGGCGCCACTCAGCGGGAAGACGGATCCGATGCCCTGTCAGCCGGCGGCGTCTACCAATTGTTGCGCGATGCCCAAACGGTGGTTCCGGCGGTGGCGGAGCTGGAACTGCTGGAAGCGGTCTGCCGTGCCCGTCCCGGAACGCCGGATAATGCGCCGTTGCTGGGCGGATGCCGACGCACGGACGGCGCCGACGTACCCGGTCTCATTGTCGCGACGGGTTTCTTCCGGCACGGCGTGCTGCTCGCACCTGTCGCGGCTGCGATCTGTGCCGACCTGCTCGATGGGGTCACTCCTGACGTCGATATAGAACCGTACCGCCCGGACCGGTTCCGCCATGGCAGCACCGTCCCCGGCAATCTTTCCGACCTGCAAAGGAGCCAACCATGATCACGATCGAGCAAGGCACGCTGAACATTACCCTCAACGGCCAGGCCCACTCGGCGGCGCATCCCGTCCGGCTGAGCAACCTGGTGGAGCAACTGACTGGCCGTCAGCTCAACCACGACGGACAGCCGGCCGACGGAAGGCGGCTGGGCATCGCCGTCGCGCATAATTCCGAGGTGGTGCCGCGGAAGCAGTGGGCAACCACGGGGATCAACGAAGGCGACGACGTCGAAATAGTCACCGCCGTGCAGGGAGGTTAGGACATGAACGACCCGCTGATGATCGACGGCGTCACGCTCGGTTCGCGGCTGATCATGGGAACCGGCGGAGCACCGAGTCTGGATGGGCTGGGGGCCGCGCTCGCCGCTTCCGGCACGGAACTGACGACGGTGGCGATGCGCCGCTACAGCCCGGAGGTTGGCGGCTCGCTGTTCGCACTTCTGGAGGAGCAGCAGATCCGCGTGCTGCCCAATACGGCTGGCTGCTTCACCGCACGCGATGCCGTGGTGACGGCGGAACTGGCGCGCGAGGCGCTGGAAACGGACTGGGTGAAGCTGGAAGTAATTGCCGATGAGCAGACCCTGCTGCCAGACCCGCTGGAATTGGCCGAGGCAACCGAAACCCTGGTGGGGAAGGGCTTCAAAGTTTTCGCCTACACCAACGACGACCCGGTCCTGGCCCGCAGGCTGGAGCAGCTCGGCGTTGCCGCGGTAATGCCACTCGGGGCGCCGATCGGAACCGGCCTGGGGATTCTGAACCCGCACAATATCGAACTCATCGTTTCCCGCGCCGAGGTTCCGGTGGTGCTCGACGCCGGGATCGGCACGGCCTCCGATGCCGCGCTCGCTATGGAGCTGGGGTGCGATGCCGTGCTGCTTGCCACCGCCGTCACCCGGGCCCAGGATCCGGTGAAAATGGCCAGGGCCTTCAAGCATGCGGTGGCCGCAGGTAGGCTGGCATCACAGGCGGGCAGGATTCCCCGGCGGCAACATGCAATGGCATCGTCGGCCATGGAAGGACGCCCGGATTTGTAGAGCCGAAGGAGCTGCCATGAGTGCCAAGGATGAACTCAGCCGGGGAGATATCGATGCCGCTCTGCAGAAGCTGCCGGACTGGCGGTACAACTCCGGCGGCCTGCATACCGTGTTCAAGGCGGGTTCAGCCCGGGTTGCCCTGGATCTGATTGCCCGGATCGGAGATCTGGCCGAGGAACAGAATCACCATCCGGACGTGGACTGGCGCTACAACAAGGTGATTGTCTCGCTGACCTCGCACGACGCCGGTACCGTCGTCACTTCGCGCGATGTGTCCGCGGCCGAGGCGATCAGTTCGGCGGCAGCAGGTACCGGTGCAGAAGCAAAGCCGGATCAGGTGCAGAAAGGCTGAGCCGGGAGGAATCCTCCCAGCTTCTAGAGTGCGCCGAAGCCGATCTTGCGTTGTTCCTCGGCGCCAATTTCGACGTACCCCAGAACGTTCGAGGGAATGATCACGACCCGGCCCTTCGCATCCGTGAGCCGCAGTTCCGTACCGCCGTTCATGGCCTTGGCGATCGCGTCCGCCACGTCGTCCGCGGTTTCGGCGGATTCGATAACAATCTCGCGTCCAACATTCTGTATGCCGATCTTGATTTCCACTGTTGATGCCTCCTGGTAAGTGTCGAAGTCTGCGTTAAACCTACTGTAGAGCGGACGGGTTACGTCTCTTTGGGAAAGCGGCTGATTCCGCGCCAAGCTAAACGGTAAATCAGCTCACTGGCCACTTCCAGGTCCAGATTCTTATCCGTTTCCAACCAGTAACGCGCGCTGATCTGTGCCATTCCCGCCAGCGCGCGGCCCAGCAGGGTGGCTTCCTCATGCGAGAGCTGGGTATCTTCGGCGATGACGCGGGCGATGGCGTCGGCATACTTGGCGTTGAATGCCTCGAGTCTCGCGCTGACCTCTGGATCATTGTTCAGATCCGATTCGAACACCAGCCGGTGCGCCTGGTCGTCCTTGGCGATGAACTGGAAGTACGCATGCATGGTCGCATGCACACGCTGCTTGTTATCGGTCGTCGAATTCAAGGCGTCGACGAGCAACTCTGTGAAGGAGGCCAGATGGTTGTCCAGCAATGCCAGATACAGCTCGCGTTTGCCCGGGAAGTGTTGATACAGCACAGGCTTGCTGACGTGCGCCGTTTCGGCGATCTCATCCATCGCGGCCCCGTGGTACCCATTGGCGACGAAAACGTCGTGCGCGGCACGCAGCAACTGCCGACGTCGTTCATCACGGGGGAGCCTGGCGGACCGTCCCGGCGTCGGGCTCTGTGCTGGACTCAATTGCTGCATGCCTTTCGACGGCTAAATACCGGAAGTTCCGGCGTCGTACTCCATTCCAGCTTAGCGGTCGGCCATAATTGATGAGGACAGGCGAACGGTTTCCGGCTGCGCGCGCCGGTCGAGCAGGGCTGCAGCCGAAATGGCAATGAAATGGACACGTTGGTGGCAATGGCTCAACAGGAACTGCAACTTCCGCCCCTGGTCGAACCGGGGCCGGAACTGAGCGTGGAGGAGATTGAGCGCTATTCGCGGCACCTGATCATTCCCGAGGTCGGCATGGTTGGGCAGCGTCGGTTGAAGAACGCGAAGGTCCTGGTGATCGGCGCCGGCGGCCTGGGATCGCCGTCGTTGCTGTACCTGGCGGCGGCCGGCGTGGGGACCATCGGCATTATTGACGACGACGTCGTGGACACCTCGAACCTGCAGCGCCAGGTCATTCACGGGGTTTCCGATGTGGGCCGTTTGAAGGCGGAATCCGCACGGGAAGCGATCGCCGGTCTGAACCCGCTGGTCAGCGTGCAGCTGCACCCGGTCAGACTGGATTCCTCGAACGCGCTGGAGATCTTTT
Organism: Arthrobacter sp. H14; assembly: GCF_000520495.1. Lineage (GTDB taxonomy): Bacteria > Actinomycetota > Actinomycetes > Actinomycetales > Micrococcaceae > Arthrobacter_C. The sequence goes on along the minus strand of NZ_KI914639.1, from coordinate 13,065 downwards.
CCGGGTACGACCTGATCCTCGACGGCACCGACAACTTCGCAACGCGGTACCTCGTGAATGACGCGGCCGCGATCCTCGGCAAGCCGTACGTCTGGGGTTCGATTTACCGTTTTGACGGGCAGATTTCGGTGTTCTGGGAGAAGTACGGGCCGAACTACCGCGACCTGTATCCGGAGGCGCCGCCACCCGGGAGCGTGCCTTCCTGTGCCGAGGGTGGCGTATTGGGGATGCTTTGCGCGTCGGTCGGCTCGGTGATGGTAACCGAGGCGATCAAGTTGATCACCGGCATCGGGCAGACCCTGCTGGGGCGGCTGATGATCTACGACTCGCTTGCGTTGACGTGGCGGGAAGTGAAGGTGCGCAAGGACCCGGACGCTGAGCCGATCACCGAATTGGTGGACTACGAGGCGTTCTGCGGGATCCTCCCGGCGGGAGCGGCAAGTGCTGCCGATGGTTCAGCCATCTCGGTGCGCGAGCTGGCGGACATGCTGGCGTCGCGGGACCGGGGCCAAGCCGAGTTTGAGCTGATCGATGTCCGGGAGCCGGGCGAGTACGAGATCGTGAGCATTCCCGGATCGGTGCTGGTGCCGAAGGGGAGGATTGTCGATGGCGACGGGCTCGCACCATTCGCAGGCAAGCAGCTCGTTTTCCATTGCAAGACGGGTGTCCGCTCCGCTGAGGCGCTCGCCGCGGCCAAGAAGTACGGATTCGAGGCGGCTGTCCATGTCGACGGCGGAGTCGTGGCCTGGGTGGAGCAGATCGAGCCGGCGAAGCCTACCTACTAGCGGTATCTACGGGGTGGATATAGCGCCGCCCTTTTGAGTGGTCACTAATGGTTGTTTTGAGCTGTCGTAGCAACCATTAGTGACCACTCAATCCTGATGGGAGGAGGGTGCGGTGGAGGTGGCTTCGAGCTGGCCGGACCTGGCGAGGATGGACCGGGAAAGTGTGAGGTTAGGCGGATTCTTCGCGCAGGGGGAGCGAGACCGGGCAGGAATCCATCCCGGCAGCACCGGACCGACCGGAACCACCGGACGTGAAAGTCTGCTCGGAAGTCTTTTCTGCCCGCGGAGCGGCAGCAGGTTCCTCGACCTCAATGCCATACAGCGCCTCAAGCGCCGCAATGTAGGTGTCCTGATCCCCGTTGGCGGCCAGCTCGCGCCCCCGGACAGTCGGGATGTGCAGCAGTTGCTTGACCATCCGGCGCAACGCGAATTCGACCTCTTCGCCCGCGGCAGTGCAGCCGTGCTGTGACCGCACCCGCTCAAGTTCGACGTCGAGAACGTTATGCGTGTGCTTGCGCAGCGCGACAATTGCGGCGTCCACGGTGCGGGACTTCTGCTGGTGCTCGAACTTTTCCGCCGCTTCGACCACGATCCGCCGTGCCTCGGTCAGCGAATCCTTTTGCTCCTGCGGGGCGGCGAGGCGGACCGACTCCAGGGTGATCAGTTCGACGTCGGCCAGTTCGCCGACGGACGGATCGAAGTCATGGGTGAGGGCCAGGTCGATGACGGTCAGGGGCTTATCGGAGCCCGCACGGACGCGTTCGACAGCGTCGGCCTCCACCCGGGTGTCGCCGCCACTGCAGCCAATCACCACATCAGCTGCGGCCAGCGCGTCCGGCAGCGTCTGGCGGGTCAGCGCCGTGCCACCACGTGTGGCGACGAAGGACTCGGCGCGGCCGGAGGCGGAAAAGACTGAAACGTCGCTGCAGCCGCGCTCCCGAAGCAGAGACATGGTTGCGCCTGCGTAGGCGCCGGTGCCGATGATGACGACGTTCTTGCCGGCCCATTCGGGTTCCAGGGCTAAATCGGTGGCCAGCTCAAGTGCGACCGAGACGATGGAGAGCCCGCGCTGGCCCAGTCCGGTCTGCGAGCCGACGTCCTTGGCAGTGCGCGATGCGGTCTGGAACAGCCGTGTCAGGCCTCCGCTGGCGGTGCCGTTTTCCTGGGCCTCGATCAACGCCCGGCGCACCTGGCCGGCGATTTCGCGTTCGCCTACAACGGCTGAGTCCAGACCGGCTCCGACGGAAAACAGGTGACGTGAAACGTCGACGCCGGTGTTGACCGTAAACGCGCGTGCCACGAGGTGCTTGTCGATGCCGCTGTTGTCGCTGATCAGACTGAAGAGCGCTGACTTGGCCTCTTCGGCATCATGGCCGGAGGGCAGCTCGCAGTAGATCTCGTAGCGGTTGCATGTCGCGAGGACGACGGCGCCTGAGACGGGGTGGCCGTCGTCGAGTACAGCAGTGGCGACCTCAGAGGAGCCGGCGCTCAGGCGGGCTATGGTCTCGAGGTCCACATCTGAGTGAGTTGCGACGAGAGAAAGTAGATTCACAGCGCCTCAATCATAACGGGGGTTCACCTTTTCGGACGAATAGGCGACCCTTATTTGGAACCACCGGACTGGTGATTCTTAACACGTTCAGAGTGTGGGATATACCTTTAGTTAACCATGAGGTACATATCTTCGGCAGAATCGACGGCATGACACTTCCATCAGACCATCCGCTTATGGATGGCCGCACGTCCGGCTCGCCGCTGATCACTGCTTACCGCTCCGGAACGCCGTCGCGCCGTCCGGTTTGGTTCATGCGCCAGGCCGGCCGTTCGTTGCCGGAGTACCGTGCCGCTCGCGAAGGTACGGCGATGCTCGAGGCCTGCCTGACGCCGGAACTCGCCGCTGAGATCACGCTCCAGCCGGTTCGCCGCCATGGCGTTGACGCCGGAATTTTCTTCTCCGACATCGTCATTCCGCTCAAACTGGCCGGCATCGACGTCGACATTAAACCTGGTGTGGGACCGGTGCTTGGCGCTCCCATCCGCACTGCTGCCGACGTCGCCGCGTTGCCGGAACTGACCGATGAGGCGCTGGAGCCAATCCGCAAGGCTGTGCGGTTGACGGTGGATGAATTAGGTTCGACGCCGTTGATCGGCTTTGCCGGGGCACCGTACACCTTGGCGGCCTACATGGTGGAGGGCAAGCCGTCCCGCGACCACCTCGGCCCGCGCACCATGATGCACGCCGACCCGGACGCCTGGAAGGCCCTCGCTGCCTGGACGGCCGAGGCCTCCGGCAAGTTCCTGCGCGCCCAGCTTGAAGCAGGCGCCAGCGCCGCCCAGCTGTTCGATTCCTGGGCGGGCTCACTCGGCTTGGCCGACTACCAGAACCACGTCGCTCCGGCATCGGCGGCCGCGCTCGACCATGTCCGCGGCCTCGGCGCGCCGCTGATCCACTTCGGCACCGGTACCTCGGAGCTGCTCGGTGCCATGCGCGACGTCGGTGTGGACGTCCTCGGCGTCGATTACCGGTTGCCGCTGGACGAGGCGAACCGGCGGCTCGGGGGAACAACGCCGCTGCAGGGAAACATCGATCCGGCACTGCTCTCCGCGCCGTGGGAGGTACTCGAAGCCCATGTCCGCGACGTGCTCGACGCCGGTTCATCAGCTCCCGGGCACGTGGTCAACCTGGGCCACGGGGTGCCGCCGGAAACCGATCCCACGGTGCTGACCCGGATTGTGGAACTCGTACATTCAGTGACGCCGTAGTGCCACACACCAAGCCGCACACCAAGCTGGGCGCCAAGCCGCACGGCAAGAAGCCGGCCCGGCCCACCGCCGTCGTCATTGGCGGGGGTATGGCCGGCCTGCTCGCTGCCCGGGAACTTGTCACGGCCGGTATCGAAGTGACGCTGGTCGAAGCGTCGGACCGGTTTGGCGGCTGCGTGGGAGTCCATGAGGTCGCTTCCCTGAAGCTGGACAGCGGGGCTGAGTCCTTCGCGACCCGGTCAACCGCCGTGAGCGATCTGGTGCGGGAGCTTGGGCTCGGGGACCGGCTGGTGGAACCGAATCCGGCCGGGGCCTGGGTGCAGTTGCCCGAAGGCGCGTCGCCATTGCCCAAGACCGGCGTGTTGGGAATTCCGGCCGAACCGTGGGATCCCGAAGTACGCCTGACCCTCGGATTCCGGGGTGCATTGCGGGCCAGTCTGGACAGGTGGCTCCCCGCCTCCACAGGGACCAAGTCGGAACTATCAAGCGTCAGCGACCTCGTGCGCGCCAGAATGGGTCAGACGGTGCTGGAGCGGTTGGTCACGCCGGTCGTTTCGGGGGTGCATTCAGCCGATCCAGCCCTGCTCGATGTGGACATGGTGGCACCGCGGCTCCGCCGTCTGGTCGTCGAAAAGGGATCCCTATCCGCAGCCGTGGCGGAGCTCCGTGCCGGTGCCAAGGCGGGATCAGCGGTCGGGTCCCTGGCGGGCGGCATGTACACACTCGTCACCGCGCTGGTGGAGGAGCTGAAACAGACCGGAGTGAAACTCGTAACCGGCACGCCGGTTACGGAGCTGAAGCGCAATGACGCCGCAGCCGGGGAAGCTCCCGCGGCAGCCGCGGCCGCAGGGGAAACCGAAGACGCAGGGGAGCACGCCGGTTCCGCGTCCGGCAAATCCAAAGCCGTGCAACGGACCAAGACCTGGACCGTGACAGCCAACGGGAAGACATGGACGGCCGACGCCGTTGTGGTTGCCACGGAGGGCCCCGGAGCGGTCGGGCTGGTTTCGGACGTGCTGCCGGAAATGGCCAATTATGCGCCTTGGCCGGCCCATCAGATCAAGATCGTAACGCTGGTGCTGGACATGCCTGAACTCGATGCCCCCACCCGGGGAACCGGGATACTGGTGGCACCGCAAACTCCGGGCATCCAGGCCAAGGCACTAACGCATGCCACGTCCAAATGGGCCTGGCTCGCGGATGAGGCTGGACCAGGCACGCATGTCCTGCGGCTGTCCTATGGCAGGATGTCCCAGGCCGCGCAGGACAGTCCCGAAGCTCCCCGGATCGCGGCCGAGCTGCATGATGCCGGCGAGGACGTGAAGCCCGAACCGGAAACGGATGCGGAGTTGCTCGAGGCGGCTGTTTCCGACGCCGCAGCTCTGCTCGGTATCCACATCACAGAGGCCGATCTGCTCGGGAGCGGCATTGTCCGGTGGCAGGGCGCTCTGCCGTTTGCCGCCGTCGGGCATAAAAAGCGGGTGGATGAGGCCCGGAAGCTGGCCGGGCAACTGCCCGGATTCGCGATGGTGGGTTCCTGGCTTGCCGGCACCGGACTGACCGCCGTGACTGCCGATGCGCGGAAAACTGCCGGTGTACTCGCGGAGCGGCTGGTGGAGGAGCCG
>NZ_KI914639.1:3735-7792 GCF_000520495.1 Arthrobacter sp. H14 | reverse complement strand
GGAACGGCCCGAACCGTTATGACCAGGGTTATGGACGCCCGGTTGTGACACTAACCACTTCTACATAATGTAGAACCGAGTATTTCGACTTTAGCCATCAGCAAGGGGCAGACTGTTAATCATGAGCCACACATTGGATGAATCTGTCACTAAAACCGCTGAGCAGCCCGAAAGCGAAGGCGCCGGCAGCGTCGTCCAGACGTACACGCTCTGGACAGTTTTCAAGCGCACCGATGCCGTGGACCGTTCCGGTGGCGCGGAGACATTCGACCAGCTCACCGCTGAGCTCGCGACCGAACATGTCACCGTCCGCGGCCTCTACGACGTGTCCGCCATGCGCGCCGACGCCGATGTGATGGTCTGGCTGCACGGTCCCAAGGCGGAGGACCTCCAGGCTGGGATGCGCAGGATCCGCCGGCATGAACTGTTTGCGGGAACCGAAATCGCCTGGTCGGCGATGGGCACGCACCGCGAGGCGGAGTTCGCGAAGAACCACTCGCCGGCCTTTTTCCGTGGTGTGAGCCCCGAAGAATGGCTCTGCGTCTACCCGTTCGTCCGCTCCTATGAGTGGTACACCCTGCCCAGCGAAGAGCGCTCCAAGATGCTCCGCGACCACGGCATGCTCGGCCGCGACTTCCCGCAGGTGCTATCCAACACCGTTTCCTCCTTCGCGCTGGGCGATTGGGAATGGATCCTCGGGCTGGAAGCGCCGGAACTGACCGACCTGGTGGACCTGATGCGGCACCTGCGCAACACCGAGGCACGCCACCACGTCCGCGAGGAAATCCCGTTCTACACCGGCCGCCGGACGGATGCGGCAGGTATCGCAGAGGTGCTCCGGTGAGCATCCCAAAAAGCGACGAGAGCGACCACTTGACCGACGACGGCGGCGTCCGCGCCATGGAGCCGAAGGACTACGACGCGATATTCCTCGCCTCTTTCGGCGGTCCGGAGGGCCAGGACGACGTCCTTCCCTTCCTGCGCAATGTGACCCGCGGCCGCGGCATTCCGGATGAGCGGCTCGAAGAGGTTTCGCATCATTACCGTGCCAATGGCGGCGTCAGTCCCATCAATGCGCAGAACCGGGCGCTCAAGGCCGCGCTTGAAGCGGAGCTGGCCCGCCGGGGGATTGACCTGCCGGTGCTCTGGGGCAACCGCAACTGGGATCCCTACATTCCGGAAACGCTGCAAAAGGCGTACGACGACGGCCACCGCCGGCTGCTGGCCGTGACCACGAGTGCCTACTCCAGTTACTCCAGCTGCCGCCAGTACCGCGAGGACTTCGGCATGGCGCTGGAGGAGACCGGACTGACCGGCAAGCTCGAGGTGGACAAGGTCCGGCAGTACTTCGACCATCCGGGTTTCGTAGCGCCCTTCGTAGAAGGTGTCAGCGCGGGACTGGCTGAAGTCCGCGGCAAGCTCGCCGGCGGCAGTGCCATCGAAACGGCGGGCTCCGCCGCTCCAGGTACTGCCACCGCTGCCGCCGCGGATGCGGTTCATATCCTGTTCTGCACCCACTCGATTCCGACCGCCGACGCCGAAGCGTCCGGTCCCCGTAACCGGGAATTCGCTGAGTCCAGCGCCTACGTCGCACAACACCTTGCCGCGGCCGAAGCCATTCTGGAGGCGACCGGGGAGAGCAGTACTCCGTGGTCGCTGGTGTACCAGTCGCGCAGCGGCTCGCCGCACACGCCCTGGCTCGAACCGGACATTAACGACAAGCTGGAAGAGCTTGCAGCCGCGGGCACCAAGGGCGTCGTCATCGTTCCGCTTGGCTTCGTCAGCGACCACATGGAAGTCGTCTGGGACCTGGACACCGAAGCGATGGACACTTCGTTGGGGCTGGGCTTCGCCGTCGTCCGAGTGCCGACGCCGAGCGTGCATGAAAAATTCGTGGCCGGGCTCGTCGACCTGGTTTGTGAACGGACGGTGGGGAACAATATTTCCGATCGGCCGGCCGTGACGGATCTCGGTCCCTGGTATGACGTCTGTACTCCTGGCTGCTGCGCCAACCTCCGCGGTGCCAAGCCGACCATCGCCGGAAGCGACGCGAAGGATGCTTGAGATGAACGCAACAGAGCCTGTGCGCTTTGGCACCCGCGGCAGCACGCTGGCCATGACCCAAACGGGCACGGCGGCGGATGAGCTTGCCGAACTGGGCGGCTTCGACGTCGAACTCGTCAAAATCAAAACCGAAGGCGACGTCTTCAAAGGCTCGCTGACACAGATCGGCGGCACCGGCGTCTTCGTCACGGCGCTTCGTGATGCGCTGTTGCGCGGACAGTGCGACGTCGCGGTCCACTCGCTCAAAGACCTTCCCACCGAGCCCGCCAGCGACCTGGACGTCGCTGCCATTCCGCCCCGCGTGGACTACCGCGATGCCCTATGTGCACGGGACGGTCTGACCCTCGCCGAGCTTCCGCCCGAATCCAGGATCGGCACGGGTTCACCCCGCCGGGGTGCGCAGATTCTTGCCGCCCGTCCGGACCTGGAAGTCGTCGATATCCGCGGCAATGTGGAGACACGGCTGGGGAGGGTCGCGCCGGGCGACCTGGACGCCGTCGTGCTTGCTGCCGCTGGCCTGGAACGGCTTGGCAAACTGGAAGTCGTCACTGAATTCCTGGATCCATCGGTCATGCTGCCCGCACCGGCGCAAGGTGCGCTCGCTCTCGAATGCCGCAGTGAAGCCGATCATTCCAGTTCCGCCCTGGCCAAGGCGTTGGCGGCCTACGACCATGAAGCGACCCGGTTGTCTGTCACGGCCGAGCGTGCCCTGTTGTCCCGGTTGGAAGCAGGGTGCACGGCACCGATTGGAGCGCTCGGCTCAGTTACCAGCGACAGGCTGTCCCTCGAGGCAGTCGTCTGCAATCCGGACGGATCGCAGATCATCCGCCGGTCGGTGGAAACCGACGATGTGAGCCTGCTGGGCGCACGTTCGCTCGGGGTGGAGCTGGCGGAGAAGCTGCTGGAAGCGGGAGCGGCAACCCTGACTCCGCTGGCCGAATAGGCATGACACCACTATCCGTGTTGTCCGGGCGGACGGTCGCGCTGACCCGAAGCCCTGATCGTGCCGGCGCCATGCTGGAAGCCCTGGAACTGGCCGGTGCCGAGCCGGTGCTGTTCCCTGTCATCGACTTTGAGGTCCCGGCAAATACCGGTGAGCTGGACGCCGCCGTGCTGGAACTTGCCCGCGGCAGTTTCGACTGGCTCGTCGTCACGAGTATCACCACCGTCCGGGCACTGGCCCAGCGGGCGATGGTCCTGGGCTTGGAGATGGAAACCCTGGTACCGAACCGGACCCGTGTGGCGGCCGTCGGAGCAACCACCTGCCGGACCCTTGAGGCGGAAGGGATCCGGGTTGACCTGGTTCCTGCCGGCGAGCGGTCCGGCCAGGGGCTGCTCGAAGAGTGGGCCTCCGCCTCCCTCGCTGGGACCGTTCTGTTGCCGCAGGCCGACATTGCCGACCCGGCACTCCGGAAGGGCCTGATCGAACTGGGTGCCGACGTCGTCGCCGTCGCTGCTTATCACACGGTCGACTCTCCGGCTGACCCGGAACGCAGTTTGCTTCGGCCGCTCTCCCTGCCGGGACCCGCGGACCGTCAGGCCCAGGTGGAGGTTCTGTACGCGGACGACTTCGCCCAACGCCAGCGCGATGGCGGGATCGACGCCGTCGTGCTGACCTCCCCGAGCGCGGCCCGCCGGGTGCGGGAAGAATGTGCGCAGCTGAACCGTTTGGTCAAAGTAGTCGCCATTGGACGTCCGACGTCGGCTGAGGCCACCCGCTGCGGCTTCATCGTGGCAGCCGTGGCGCCGGAACCGACGCCGGAGGGCATCGTCACCGCACTTGAGCAGGCTTTCGCTCCGGACAAGCCCGGAGCATGTGAAGGATCCGAAAACTTATCCAGCAAGGAGCATTCGTGAGTTTCCCCCACCACCGCCCGCGCCGGCTGCGCGCCACCCCGGCCATGCGACGGCTGACAGCCGAGAATTCGTTCAGTGCCCGCGAGCTCATCCTGCCGGCGTTCATCAAGGAAGGGGCGGCCGAACCGGCTCCGAT
>NZ_KI914639.1:2056-3635 GCF_000520495.1 Arthrobacter sp. H14 | reverse complement strand
GGCCGCCGAATCCGGACTCGGCGGCATCATGCTCTTCGGCGTGCCGGCCGTCCGCGACGCCCGGGGAACGGCCGGCGTTGATCCCGAAGGCGTGCTGAACAAGGCCATTGCCGACGTCGTTGCTGAAGTGGGCGACGAGCTGGTGGTCATGTCCGACTTGTGCCTGGACGAATTCACCGATCATGGCCACTGTGGAGTGCTCGACGACGACGGAGCGGTGGATAACGACGCGACGCTGGAAATCTACGCCGGGATGGCGATTGCCCAGGCTTCGGCAGGGGCGCGCGTCCTCGGTCCGTCCGGCATGATGGACGGGCAGACCGCGGTGATCCGCCAGGCCCTCGACGGCGCCGGCTTCAGCAACGTGTCCCAGCTCGCCTACGCGGTGAAGTACTCCTCTGCGTTCTACGGACCCTTCCGCGAAGCGGTGGATTCACAGCTGCAGGGCGACCGCCGGACCTACCAGATGGATCCAGCCAACCGCCGCGAGGCCCTGCTGGAAGTCCAGCTGGACCTGGAGGAAGGCGCGGACATGGTGATGGTCAAGCCCGCGCTGAGCTATCTGGACGTCATCTCCGATATCGCAGAAGTGAGCAATGTGCCGGTGGCGGCCTACCAGGTCTCCGGTGAGTACGCGATGATCGAAGCGGCGGCCGCCAACGGGTGGATCGACCGGCGGCGGGCGATCGAGGAATCTGTGCTGAGCATCCGCCGCGCCGGCGCCAATATGGTGCTGACATACTGGGCCCAGGAACTTGCCGGCTGGCTGAAGGAAGGAAAATAATGACCACCTCTGCAGAACTGTTCGAACGCGCCAAGGCGATCATGCCCGGCGGGGTGAACTCACCGGTCCGTGGATTCGGCTCCGTCGGCGGAATTCCGCCCTTCATGGTCTCCGGCCGGGGCCCCTATCTGACCGACGCCGATGACCGGGAGTACGTCGACCTGGTCTGCTCATGGGGGCCGGCGCTGCTGGGACATTCCCACCCTGCAGTGCTGGAAGCCGTGCATGCCGCCGTCGACCGCGGATTGTCCTTTGGCGCCTCCACGGCGGCCGAGACGGAACTGGCTGAACTCGTACTCGGTCGGGTGTCCGCCGTCGAACGCCTGCGCATGGTTTCCACCGGAACTGAAGCGACGATGACGGCCGTGCGGTTGGCGCGCGGCTTCACCGGGCGGAACCTGGTCATCAAGTTCGCCGGTTGCTACCACGGACACCTCGACTCTTTGCTGGCCTCGGCCGGATCCGGTGTTGCGACGCTTTCGCTGCCTGGCTCCGCCGGCGTCACCGAAGCCACCGCCGCCGAAACGCTAGTGCTTCCTTACAACGATCTGGAAGCCGTGCGCGAAGCGTTCCGGGTCCACGGGAACGATATCGCCGCCGTGATCACTGAAGCGGCGCCGGCGAACATGGGCGTGGTGACTCCGGCAGACGGATTCAACGCCGGACTGAGCGCGATCACCGCCGAGCATGGTGCACTCCTGATCGTCGACGAAGTCCTCACCGGTTTCCGTGTGGGACCGGGCGGCTACTGGGGCGAGACCGGGGGAGCCGCCGGCTCCGCCGGAGACGCGGGAG
>NZ_KI914639.1:0-1956 GCF_000520495.1 Arthrobacter sp. H14 | reverse complement strand
GCCGCCGGCTCCGCCGGAGACGCGGGAGCCGCGGGTTCGGCGGGTTTCGCGGGTTCTACTGGTTCCGGCGAGCAGTGGACTCCGGACCTGTTGACCTTCGGAAAGGTTATCGGCGGCGGAATGCCGGTTGCAGCCCTCGGCGGCCGCTCCGACGTGATGGATTACCTGGCTCCGACCGGACCCGTCTACCAGGCGGGAACGCTGTCCGGTAACCCGATCGCCATGGCCGCCGGTGTCGCGACCCTGACGGCAGCGGACGAGGCCGTCTACTCCACGATCAACGCGCGCTCGCAGCAGCTCTCGGCCGAACTGGGCTCTGCCCTCGACGGTGCCGGTGTCGACCACAGCATCCAGCGTGCGGGCAATCTATTCAGCGTCGCCTTCGGTACCTCGCAGACCGGCGTCCACAACTACGAGCAGGCACAGTCCCAGCAGGCGTACCGCTTCGGACCGTTCTTCCACTCCATGCTCGAGTCGGGCGTTTACCTGCCGCCGTCGGTCTTCGAGGCGTGGTTCCTTTCGTCCGCGCATGACGATGCCGCGATGGAGCGCATCCTCTCCGCCCTGCCTGCCGCAGCGAAGGCCGCCGCAGCAGCACAACCGGCTCAGTAGGTCAGCCGGGCGCCTTGGTAATCCGGGCCGCCCGGCTAAACCAGTCGGTGGGAACACGCCGACAACGGCCCTAAGCCGCGAGAGCGGTGCTGGGCAGCACCGTTTTGGCGGCCCAACACCGTTCTCGAACGAAAACAGTACCGCCCGGCAGCGCCGGTGCGTTCTAGAACGCCGGGCTGACGTCCCCGTTCGGCCACTTCTCCTGGATGAACTTCTTCACCTCGGGGCTGTGCAGCCATTCCTCCAGCTGGGCGATCCGCGCGTCATCGCCGGAGTCCGCGCGCCAGGCGAGGAAGTTGGCGTACGGGTTGTTTTTGACTTCTTCCACGGCCAGTGCCTCCGAGGTGCTCAGGCCAGCTTCCAGAATGAAGTTGCCGTTGATGATGGCCAGATCCACGGTCGGGTCCTGCACGTCATTGAGCAGCAGTTCCGGCGCGTTCTCGGAGAACTCCAGACCCTTCGGATTCTGCTCCTCGGTCAGGGTCAGGACCGACGCGTCGTCCGGGACATTCTCCAGCAGGCCCTGGGTTTCCAGCAGCTTCAGCGCACGGGCCTGGTTGGAGGGGTCATTGGTAATGGCGACCTTAGCTCCATCGCCGATGCCGGAGATGCCGTCGTGCTGTTCGGAGAAGGCGGCGTAGGGCTCAATGTGGACGCCTTCGCCGTGCTCAAACTCGTAGCCCTTGGTCTCAACCTGCTCTTCAAACCAAGGAAGGTGCTGGTAGAAGTTGGCGTCCAGTGAACCATCGCTGAGGGCGGTGTTGGGCGTCTGGTAGTCGGTGATCTGCTCGATTTCGAGCGTCAGACCGGACTCCGGTGCGAGCTCCTTGTTCACGAATTCGAGAATCTCGGCGTGCGGGACAGGGCTTGCTCCCACCTTGAGGGTGACCGGATTTTCCGGGTCCAGGGTGGTTACGGCGCTGGAGGCAGAGGAATCTCCGCCGCAAGCCGTCAGCGCCAGCGCAGCGGCGAAGCCGCCCGCGAGAATGGTTAGTGCTTTACGCATCGAGTGCGTTCCTTTCGATAATCCCGGCGCCCATGGCTAGTGGTGCCGGTGTTGTTGCAGCTAGTGTCCTGATTCGTTAATTCGTTTCAGGTATCTGGCGATGGAGGCGAGGATGTCTTCGGCGGTTTTGGTCCAGATGAAGGGCTGTGGATCCACGTTCCAGGCCTTCACCCAGCTGCGGAGGTCTTTCTCGAGGGCTTGCACGCTGCGGTGATCAGAACGTTGCAGTAGGTCCCGGGTCACTTCCGCGAAGACACGCTCGACCTGGTTGATCCACGACGAGTACGTCGGGGTGAAGTGCATGTGGAACCGTGGGTGCTTCTCAAGCCAGTTCTTCA
>NZ_AZRX01000523.1 GCF_000520495.1 Arthrobacter sp. H14 | reverse complement strand
TCCAGTGCGGTACGGTGCTGCGCTTCGGCACTGTCGGCGGCGGTGACCAGTTCGTCGATCTCCTGACCCAGCGCCTTTTTCTCGGCCTCCCACGCAGCCTGCGCGGCGCGGTGGTCCTCCCCCGCCAACCGGACCGCTTCGGCCCAGATGGTCCCGGCCAGCTTCTGCGCCTGATCGGTCAACGCGCCCGGCGCAGCGACAACGGCCGCCGTGGCCGCCACTGCGTCCTCCTTCCACTGCCTCAGGTAGCGGGAGGCGTCCGCCATGGACACCCCGGCCGCCTCACGTACGGCCGTGACCGTGGGGACGCGGTCGGCGCCGATACGCGCCGCCGCGGCATACACCCGCTCTTTGCTGCTCTCTGCCATGACTTCCCTCCGCCGGATCAGTACGTTTAGTAGTAAGTATATTACTACTATTACTACTTTTCCAGCCTATGCGCCAAATTAGCGGGGCAGATATGACCCGGCACGCATCCAGGCCGGGCCCCCGGATAGGAGGCACTGTCCGAGCGGAGCGAGGTCCGATCCCGTCCGAAGCGGTGCACCTACCCTCTGCCGGGGGAAGAGCAGCCGTCCCGGGGGCGCCCGGGACCCCGGGACGGCTGCTCTGCAGTGGTGTCAGCTGCTGTGGGCTGTGTAGGGGCGCCGGTAGTGGGCGGGGAGTTCTGCGGCGGTTGCGGGGAGGTTTTCCGGTCCGTCTGCCTGGCCCATGTTCCAGTGGAAGAACACTTCCGCGGTGATCGCTTCGAAGTGCGCTGACTGGGTGCGGTAATAGGTCGTTGTGGTGTCTCCTTCGACGTACACGCCGAGGCCGAACAGTTCACCGGCCGCATCGGCCGTGCGGGTCACAGCGAGGATGATCAGCGGCCAGGCCCCGGCACCCCAGCCTTCGGTTCCCCAGTTGGGCAACACCGACCAGGCGGTCCCCTCCAGGGTGTCGATCCAGTCGCAGCCGTCCCCGGTGCGGTCATCGGCCGGCACCGCCGGTGCGGTGATGGCCTCGCCGGTGTCGGCGGTCGTGAACGGTGTTTTCGTTGCGGTCTGCATGGTGTGCTCCCTTATTCGCAAATATGTGGAGGCGGGTAACCCGTGGTGACCAGCAGATTCGGTTGCTCCTCTCCCCCGGCTTGTTTTTGCCTGCTGGCGGAGCTTGCGTAGCTGTGCACGACGGAGGCGGGTCCAACCCGACAGGGCAAAGGAGCCGGACAATGCCGGTAAGGAAATAAGCGAAGCGCCGTGGCGGCATTGCCCGGGTTCTGCAGCGGCGTCAGCCGTCGAGCCGGTGGAGCGGGCACGTACGATCCGAAGGAGTCTCAATGATGTTGTCAACCCTCTGCTGATTCTGCCCGATTGCTGCTCCCGACCAGAATCAGGCCGGGAGCAGCAACCCGAGGGCCCTTATTGGGTCCAGGCGGGGTAGGGTTTGCGGTCCTTGTCGGGCAGCTCTCCTGCCGTTGCCGGCA
>NZ_AZRX01000522.1 GCF_000520495.1 Arthrobacter sp. H14 | reverse complement strand
AGGAAGGCGATGCCGAAGGCCAGCAGCAGGCGCATCACGAAGGTCAGGTAGAGCTGGGCGGTGATGACGTTGGAGCCGCCTTCGGGGGTGAAGCTTAGTAATGCCCGCACGGCGTTGGGCAATACCAGCCAGGCCAGGAATACTCCTCCAACGAATAACGGCACCGATATGGCCATGAAGGAGAGCGCGATCCGGCGCTCTTTATCTTTTAAGCCTGGAGTGATGAATGCCCACATTTGGTAGAGCCAGATGGGGCTGGAGACGAGCAGGCCCAAAAACAGGGATGTCTGGACCATCAGGTCGAACGAGGATGCCACGCCGTCGAAGTTGATGCTGGCGAATCGGTCTTCGTTTTCGGCGACGTTCATGATCGGCTCTATGAGCTGGCTGAAAAGCGGATTATAGAGGAGAAATCCCGCGACGGCTCCGAGGACAAGAGCGGCCGCGCTCTTTATAAGTCTGTTGCGGAATTCGCGCAGGTGCTCCCCGAGAGCCATCCGGGCTTGTCGGTTGCCCTTGCGTCCCCGGCCTGTTGCCAGTGCCATGAGCCTTAGGAACTACGCTCGGAGGCCGGTTCTGTTGTTTCTGCCGTGCCGTTATCGTGGTGGTCTGAACGGTGCGTGTTCTTCCGTGGATTGACTACCCGTCCTTCGACCGGCCCGGAATCGGCCTCAGAGTCCGTATCCGGGTCGTCCTTCATCTGCTTCACTTCTGATTTGAAAATCCGGAGCGACTGACCGATGCTGCGTGCCATTCCGGGAAGCTTGGGTGCTCCAAAGAGCAGCAGCGCCAGAATAATGATGATGATGATGGGCAACGGGCTGTCGAAGAGCTTTCCCATGGAAGAGATCCTTTCGTTTCAAACATCGTAAGTCATCGGCTAAGGGTTTGTGGGGAATAATCTTGTTTTCAGTTGCCGGGCTGGCCGGGCAGAGGGCGAAACCCGCCGGCGCAGGTCGGGGCCGAACGGTCTTCGTTTTCGGCGACGTTCATGATCGGCTCTATGAGCTGGCTGAAAAGCGGATTATAGAGGAGAAATCCCGCGACGGCTCCGAGGACAAGAGCGGCCGCGCTCTTTATAAGTCTGTTGCGGAATTCGCGCAGGTGCTCCCCGAGAGCCATCCGGGCTTGTCGGTTGCCCTTGCGTCCCCGGCCTGTTGCCAGTGCCATGAGCCTTAGGAACTACGCTCGGAGGCCGGTTCTGTTGTTTCTGCCGTGCCGTTATCGTGGTGGTCTGAACGGTGCGTGTTCTTCCGTGGATTGACTACCCGTCCTTCGACCGGCCCGGAATCGGCCTCAGAGTCCGTATCCGGGTCGTCCTTCATCTGCTTCACTTCTGATTTGCAAGAGCGGCCGCGCTCTTTATAAGTCTGTTGCGGAATTCGCGCAGGTGCTCCCCGAGAGCCATCCGGGCTTGTCGGTTGCCCTTGCGTCCCCGGCCTGTTGCCAGTGCCATGAGCCTTAGGAACTACGCTCGGAGGCCGGTTCTGTTGTTTCTGCCGTGCCGTTATCGTGGTGGTCTGAACGGTGCGTGTTCTTCCGTGG
>NZ_AZRX01000521.1 GCF_000520495.1 Arthrobacter sp. H14 | reverse complement strand
AAGGGCTTGTCGGTTGGCCGGACCTTCTCACATGCGGTCCGGGCCACGGTCGTGGATGCCACTGCCGGTCAGATCAGGGCGTTATCCCGTTCGGACCGGGTGGCAGCGGTGGAGCGTGATGCTCCGATTAGTATTGCCACGACGCAGGATCCGGCCCCGTGGGGCCTTGATCGTATGGATCAGCGGCGTCTGCCCGGGTCAGATTCGTACACTTTTCTGGGATCGGGCACCGGTGTGGAGGTTTATGTGGTCGATACGGGCGTTCGGGCCTCTCATAATGACTTCGGCGGCAGGGTGGCTGCGGGGTGGACCGCCGTTGCGGACGGTAATGGGTCAGGTGATTGCAACGGCCATGGCACCCACGTCGCCGGTACGGCCGGTGGTGCTGATTACGGGGCGGCAAAGACAGCGACGATCGTTCCGGTGAGGGTTCTTGATTGTGACGGGGCGGGCATGGTCTCGGACGTTGTTGCTGGTCTGGACTGGGTTGCAGCACAGCACGAGCCGGGCGATCCGGCTGTTGCCAACCTCAGCATCGGCGGCAGCGTCAGCTCGACTCTCGATGCTGCAGTACAGGGACTGATCGATGATGGCGTCACGACCGTCGCGGCGGCCGGAAACTCAACCGCCGACGCCTGTGAGAGCTCTCCGTCCGGAGTTGGCCCTGTGGTGACGGTGGCGGCCAGTAATTCCTCGGACACCCAGGCCTCCTTCTCGAATTTCGGGCCGTGCATTGACTTGTTTGCCCCCGGGGTAAGTATCTCCTCAACCTGGCACGCCTCGGACACGGCAACGGCTTCCCACAACGGGAGTGCTTTCGGCGGTCAGCGCGGAAACGCCGAACCGGATGCTGTACGCGCCGCCGGAGCCGGTGATAGCACCGGCACCGGCATTCGGATCGATGACTTATACGATCCCGTCGGCTGAGGGTGTTCGCTATGCCGTCAATGGTGTCCGGCAACCCGCCGGTGAGTATCAGGGTGAATCGGCGGTCAACGTGGTGGCTTCTCCTTCGCCCGGGTACACGCTGACGGGACCAACCACGTGGAACCATGATTTTTCCTTCGCTTTTACCGACGTGAATTCGGAGACAAAGTTTGCAGAGGAGATCATGTGGGCCGCCGGCGCCGGTATCACCACTGGTTGGCCCGATGGCACCTATCGTCCGCTGGTGCCGATTAACCGGGACGCGATGGCGGCCTTTTTGTACCGTCTGGCCGGGGAGCCGGAGTACGAGGCCCCGGCGACCTCGCCTTTCGAGGACTATCCGCGCGGCAGCAAGTTTTACACCGAGGTGACCTGGCTGGCGGACACCGGTATCACCACTGGTTGGCCCGATGGCACCTATCGTCCGCTGGAGCCGATTAACCGGGACGCGATGGCGGCCTTTTTGTACCGTCTGGCTGGGGAGCCGGAGTACGCGGCCCCGGCGACCTCGCCTTTCGAGGACTATCCGCGCGGCAGCAAGTTTTATACCGAGGTGACCTGGCTGGCCGAAACCGGTATCACCACTGGCTGGCCGGACGGCACTTATCGTCCGCTGGAGCCCATTAACCGGGACGCGATGGCGGCCTTTTTGCACCGTCTGGCCGGGGAGCC
>NZ_AZRX01000520.1 GCF_000520495.1 Arthrobacter sp. H14 | reverse complement strand
AAGCTGGCCATGATTGGTATTCCGGTTCTGTTGGGCGTTTTTGCCGGAACCGCGGCTTCCTCGCAGTGGCAGCAGGTTCTGCTTTTCTTCAACCAGGTTCCTTACGGGGCCACCGACCCCGAATTCGGACTCGACTACACCTTCTACATGGTCACGTTGCCGTTCCTCGGCTTCCTCGTGGGATTCATGATCAGCGTAGTTTTGGTCGCTGGTATTGCAGGGTTGCTCACGCATTATCTCTATGGGGGCATCCGCCTGGAGGAGAAGGGCATCTTCACCAGTACGGCGGCACGGGTTCATATTGCGGTTGCGGCCGCTGCGTTCCTGATCCTGCAGGCCGTCAATTACTGGTTGGACCGTTATTCCACCTTGGTAAGCCAGGACGGTAACTGGGCCGGTGCGATGTATACGGATGTTAACGCCGTCATACCGACCAAGTCGATTCTCGCTGTCGCGGCCCTTATTGTGGCGGTGTTGTTCGTCGCGGCTGCTATCACTAATAAGTGGAGGCTTCCGATTGTTGGTACCGCGATGCTGATCATCACGGCGATTCTCGCCAGTGGTGTTTATCCGTGGGTTATCCAGCGGTTCCAGGTGGAACCGTCCGAGCAGACCTTGGAAGAGCCGTACATTGCGCGCAATATCGAGTTAACCCGTGAGGCTTATGGGCTCGATGCCATCGAGGTGAGTAACTATGACGCTTCCACCGATGTGGAAGCCGGCGCCCTCGAGGATGACGAGGAGACGACGGACAACATCCGTCTTCTGGACCCGAACCTGGTTTCCGCTGCTTTCGGGCAGTTGCAGCAGTTCCGGCCCTACTACCAGTTCCCTTCGATCCTGAATGTGGACCGGTATGAAATCGACGGTACAACGGAAAACGTAGTCGTTGCGGTGCGCGGACTGGATACGGGCAATATTCAGAGCTGGATCAACCAGCACGCGGTATACACGCACGGATACGGATTGGTTGCCGCCAGCGCCAGCGAGGTAGCAGCGGACGGTGAGCCGCAGTTCCTGGAGGCGGGCATTCCCAGCCAAGGCGTTCTTGGGGACTACCAGCCGCGTGTCTACTTCGGTGAGTTCTCCCCGGAGTACTCAGTGGTGGGTGCTCCTGAGGGTGCACCGCCGATGGAGCTGGACCGGCCGGAGACCGGCGGTGCCGAACGCGAGGCCAAGACTACTTTCAGCGGTGAAGGTGGACCGGGTATCGGGAACTTCTTCAACCGTTTGATCTATTCAATTCAGTTCCAGTCCACCGATTTGCTGCTGTCGGACGCCGTCAATGAAGAGTCGCAGATTCTTTATAACCGTGATCCCCGCGAACGGGTTGAGGCGGTGGCTCCGTACCTGACGGTTGACAGCAATATTTATCCAGCCGTCATTGACGGTCGGATCAAGTGGATCGTCGAGGGCTACACGACTAATCAGAATTTCCCCTATTCGACGCAACAGCAGCTCGAATCGGCCACTACGGATTCACTGACGGGTGTCGGCGCCGCTTCGCAGGCATTGCCTCCGGAGCCGGTCAACTACATCCGCAACTCCGTCAAGGCGACGGTTGACGCCTATGACGGATCCGTGGACCTGTACGCCTGGGACGAGAATGATCCCATGCTGAAGGCCTGGCAGAACGTCTTCCCGGAAACCATCCAGCCAATCAGCGAAATTTCGGGCGACCTCATGAGCCACGTCCGCTATCCGGAGGACATGTTTAAGGTTCAGCGCGAACTGCTGGGACAGTACCACGTCACTAATCCGGTCGAC
>NZ_AZRX01000519.1 GCF_000520495.1 Arthrobacter sp. H14 | reverse complement strand
GCGCTGAAGACCGGCGAGAACTGCGGGCTCGGCGCCGGTCGCATCAATGAATGCATCAAACTCCGGTTTGGACGGCGGAGCGTTCTCCGCAGTGAAGACATGCTGGGCACCATACCGTGCCGCTGATTCGAGCCGTTCCGCCCGGACATCGGTGAGGGTGACTTCGGCGCCGGCAAGTTGCGCCACAGCAGCTACCAGCAAACCGATAGGTCCGGCCCCGGCCACCAGCACGCGTGCGCCCAGTTCAATTCGCCCGGCACTGCGGGCAGCCAATGCAACGCTCAGGGGCTCAAGAAGTGCTGCCGCTTCGTAGGAAAGGTGATCGGGAACCGGATGGCAGAAGGCCGCCGGATGCACGGCGTACTCACTGAAGACGCCGTCAACCGGCGGCGTGGCGAAGAAGCGCACCTCTGGATCAAGGTTGTAGCAGCCGGAAAGTGTTTGGGGTGAGAGCGGGTTGGGGATGCCCGGTTCCAGGGACACCCGCTGCCCAACCGAGCGGTCGGTGACTCCTTCGCCGAGCGCGGCGATCTGTCCGGAGGGTTCGTGCCCAAGCACCAGCGGTTGTTCCACAACGTGCGAACCGATACGGCCATGCTGGTAGTAGTGGGTGTCGGACCCGCAGACGCCCACGGAGTGGATGCGGATGAGCACTTCGCCCGGGCCGGGGCGGGGAACGGGCCGTTCTTCGACCCGCAGCTTTCCGGGACTATCCAGGACGGACGATTTCATAGTCTGTTCCACTGCCCACTCCGATGCTCATTTGTGAATCAAGTATTGCTCATATGATAGTCGACACCGACGTATTGGGTCAGAAAGCCCGGGATCCTCAGCGAGGGGCCCGGGGAATCACCGTCAAGATGCACGCGTGGATTTCTTCGTGGGTCACCGTCAAGATGCTCGTGTAAGTATTGTGCTTGTTTCAGCTATTTGTGCTCGCGTGGATGATGCTTCCAGCGCCCGTGTTTTCTCTGCGGCGAGTTTGATGAGTTGGTTCTGGATGGCGGTGATGCCTCGGGTGAGGTCGGCCGGGTTGGTGGTATCAATTAGTTGGGCCAGCTCGGTGGCTTTGTCCTGGGAGAGGATCCCTGAATCGAGCACGCGCTGGTACGGGGTCCGCGGCTTGTCGTAGATGCGGGCCTTTTTCCCGTGCTTGTTGGACCGCCAGCCGACCGCTTTCGTGGTGGCGGTGAAGAGGTTCAGCCGGACCCTCACGAGGGCGTAGAGCTCGTTGAGGAGCCTCAGTTCGAGGGCCGTGTCGTAGCGGTAGTGGAAAGCGTGCCGGCGGACCACGTCGCCGTTTTTCTGCTCCACGTGGGCGTTGTCGTTGGACTTGTACGGACGGGCACGGGTGAAGTAGAGGTCCTTATCATCGGCCCACTTGATCAGGGCGTGGTTGATGAACTCTCCACCATTGTCCGTATCCAGTCCGACCATGGGGAACGGCAACCGCGCAACAACATCATCCATCGCCCCCAGCACCCATTTGTGGGCGCCGTTACGGACCGCGACGTTCTCGGTCCACCCGGTGAACACGTCCGTGGCCGTCAGGGTTCTGGCGAATTCCCCGGCCAGGGTGGGTCCGCAGTGGACGACCATGTCCGCCTCGATGAAGCCGGGAGCCTGTTCGTGTTCATCGCCGGCCTTACGGACCGTGATCGAGTTACGCAGCAACGGCCCGGCCTTGGTCGCCGACAAACCACTGGGCTTCGCTGCGTCCCTGGTGGGCTTGAGTAACCGGTCAATCGTGGCACCGGAGATCTTCAGCAGCTGCGCCCGCACCAGCGGAGTAAACCGTTTCGGGTCAAGCTCCCCGTGAGCCTCAAGCCTGGGCAGCCACAGCCCCATGGTCGCGGCAAGATACTTACCCGACGGCATCCCGGCCAGCCGCCA
>NZ_AZRX01000518.1 GCF_000520495.1 Arthrobacter sp. H14 | reverse complement strand
CCCTCAATGGTATTGGCATAGCGGGTGATATCCATCGCCCCCGCAATGACGGCCGCCGGGGAAAAGCAGACCGGAGGAAGTGGGATCATGACCATGCCCTAGCCGGCCTTTACGACAGCCAGCTCGTCCCACTCGGTCGTGTACCGGGGAGAAGAATGGTTCCGGGCCATCGTCCAGTCAGGTGGCCCCATCATCCCTGCCCTCCCGAGACCGATGCTGGTGGGGCCGTACTTGTCTTTGACTTTGCCCAGCAGTTCTCCGATGCGGCGCTGTTCGTGGACCGTCACGAACTCATCGAACGTCGGCTGTGCGCCGGCGGGCGAGAGGTCTGTCAGGATCACCCCGGCCCTGGCATATGGGATGCCTTCGACCAGCTCGTTCTCCATCGCCGCAATGGCCGCTTTCGAGAGCAGTACCGGGTCCGCGGTCGGGGTTGGCATCTTCACCGTCACGGATGGGAATGACGACGCGTGCTGGTGGAAGGCTGAGGTGCCGGCGAAGACTGTCATGATCCGGGCCAGCTGCCCGTCTTTGGCGAGGCGGACGGCGGCCTGCTGCGCGTACAGGCTCATCACCTGGTGCATGCCGGCAATGGTGGTGACCGGGGTGGAGAAGCTGCGGGAGAAGATCGTCTGCTTCTTCTCCGCCCGTACCGTTTCGAGCTGGATACAGGGAGTGCCGCGCAGCTCCAGGACGGTGCGCTGCAGGACCACGGAAAACTTCCGGCGGACCATGACAGGGTCCGCGTCTCGCAGATCCCTGATCGTGAAGATGCCCAACGCGTTCAACTTCTTGCCGAGCCTTCCGGCGACACCCCAGATTCCGGTCACCGGCACCCGCGACATGATCAGGTCAACATGTCCGGGGTCCATGGTTTCAACGTTGCAGACTCCACCCATGGCAGGGTTCTGCTTCGCGATCCGGTTGGCGAACTTTGCCATGGTCTTGGTCGGTGCGATGCCGACACAGATGGGAAGCCCGGTGTGCCGTCCGACGGCTTCACGGATCCGCCTGCCCTGCCTGACGAGTTCATCCGGTTCGCCGGCGACACCCAGGAATGACTCATCGATGGAGTACACCTCGATCCAGGCGGCGTACCGGCCCAGCAGCTCCATCACCCTGGCACTCAGATCACCGTAGAGCTCGTAGTTGCTGGAGCGCTGGATCAGACCCCACTGAGACGCTTGGGCGGCCAGCTTGAACCAGGGGGTGCCATTGTCGATGCCCAGGGCTTTGGCTTCATTGGAACGGGCGACGACGCAGCCGTCATTGTTGGAGAGCACCACCACCGGGACACCGGCCAGTTTCGGATCGAAGACTCTCTCGCAGCTGACGTAGAAGCTGTTCACGTCCACCAGCGCGATCCTGTCTGGCTGCTTCTCGGGGAGCATGAGAGTCACACATGGTGTAAACACCGGGTCACGGTGCCCCACACGCTCAGGTCCGACATCTCCGGAACGGTGATGTCCGGGTAGTCGTGATTCTCTGCTTGCAGGACGACGCCAGAGGCGGTGATGCGCAGCCGCTTGACCGTCAGCTCGCCGTCGAGGATGGCGACTACTACTGAACCGTCCACGGGCGTCAGGGAGCGGTCCACGATCAGTTCGTCGCCGTCGCTGATCCCGGCGCCGGACATGCTCTCCCCCGAGACCCTCACAATGAACGTCGACGTCGAATCCTGGATGAGGTGCTTATTCAGATCAATGCTGCCGTCGTAGTAGTCCTGCGCCGGCGAAGGAAAGCCCGCCGGCACAGTCGCCGGGGCCACGAGGATCGCGGCGTCCGGATAGGAGCCGAGCAACGGCCGGCACTCAGCGACGGTCACATAACGAAGCGCCCAACGCGCGTTTACGCGTATCTCTCACACGCTGGCAGACAAACTTGTACTGATCCTGCCTGGACGGAAACAACGAAACAGCCGCCGCTTCGCGCTTCCCCTGTTCGGACACCGATAACCGCCTCGATACCGTCAGCGCCGCAGGATCCGGAATGTGGCGCTTGACGGACCGGGGAGACGTCTTAGCCTCGATCCACCGATCAGCAGCTGAGGTAGCCGCGGAACGGGAACTGGCTATTCCAGCGGCTTGAGGGCGCTGCGGAGCTATCGGCCTCGCTGCCGGGAGCGTTCCACTTGTTTCTTTCGTGTCGGTCGGACGGGGTCGAAGCCGGTCAGACCGGGGCTGTGGCTGACGGTTTCAGCATGGCTGTGAACAGGTCGGTGAACGCTGTTTCCCAGGGCCA
>NZ_AZRX01000517.1 GCF_000520495.1 Arthrobacter sp. H14 | reverse complement strand
TGTCCCAGATTGTCTGGTCCCCCATCGCCCAGGGCGTGCTCACCGGAAAATACCAGCCCGGCCAAGCTCCGCCGTCGGGCACCCGCGCCACGGATGAGAAGGGCGGGGCGGACACGATCAAACACTGGATGTCCGACGACGTACTCACCGGAGTGCAGAAGCTCCAGCCCATCGCGGAGGACGCAGGACTGACCATGGCCCAGCTCGCCATCGCCTGGGTACTGCAGAACCAGAACGTTGCCTCGGCCATCATCGGCGCCTCCCGCCCCGAACAGGTCAAGTCCAACGTGGAGGCGGCCGGCGTGACTTTGGATGCCGACACCATGTCCCGGATTGACGACGCCGTCGGGTCCCTCGCCGAACAGGATCCGGCGATGACCAAATCACCCGAAACCCGCGAAGCCTAGCCCGTTTCAAGACGGAAGGGTTTGTCATATTGCCACCCGCTGTGGCGGGACGTGCGGCGAACGCTGTGAACCGTCAGCAGCCCGATCCAGATAGACCGGCTCTCGCCCTCTTCTTAGGTTTCTCCCGAAACCACTCACCACAAAATCAAAGACGCGTGAAGGAGACTGTTCAGGCCTCGACCGTCTCGTCGTCGACTCCGAAGTGTGCGGTGAGTCGTTCAAGAGTGAACTGCTGGCGGAGCTTCCCGGCGCTGTTCTGGTTGGCCTTCAGCTTTAGAGGTTGTTGCGTTGCATTAGGTTTCACATTTCTGTCCCGCACGTCGCCGAGGCATAGCTCACCGCTGCCACTGCTTCTCTGCCGCGGGACAGCGACGGGTCATTTGAATAACAGCCGGTGTCGATGAGGGCCGTTGATCGAGGTCATAGCGCAAACCTGCCACCGCAGATTCAAGCCGCTGTCCGCGTCTTGGAAAGCTATGGGATGCAATACGGGTGAACTGCTGGCGGAGCTTCCCGGCGCTGTTCTGGTTGGCCTTCAGCTTTAGAGGTTGTTGCGTTGCATTAGGTTTCACATTTCTGTCCCGCACGTCGCCGAGGCATAGCTCACCGCTGCCACTGCTTCTCTGCCGCGGGACAGCGACGGGTCATTTGAATAACAGCCGGTGTCGATGAGGGCCGTTGATCGAGGTCATAGCGCAAACCTGCCACCGCAGATTCAAGCCGCTGTCCGCGTCTTGGAAAGCTATGGGATGCAATACGGTTGTGGTGAGGCGGTGGTCCGATTCGCGGATCCCGCGGGTGTCAGTGTCTCGCGTTGCCAGTCCGAAAGCTCCAAAGCAGGTGTCGAAGGCCTCATAACTCAATGTACGAGACCTAAGCATCTTTATTTTCGCGACAAACCAGCTGGCTTCATAGGTTCTGCAGCTCGTCCGCGGAGGTGGCGGTGTCGGCGCCTGTCTCGGTCTCGGTTTCGTGTTTTGCTGCTTGGCGGGCCCGGCGTCTGTCATTGAGCAGGCAAAGTCCGGTGGCGAGGAAGAAGAAGAACAGCAGCGGTATGACGAGGTAGAACATACTCATAATGTCCGGTCCCGGGGCGGCCATGGCAGCCAGGACGCAGACCAGCAGCACGGTGATGCGCCAGGACTTGAGGATTTGGCGGCCGCTGAGCACCCCTACCAGGTTGAGTCCGAACAGCACCACGGGCAGCAGGAAGGCGATGCCGAAGGCCAGCAGCAGGCGCATCACGAAGGTCAGGTAGAGCTGGGCGGTGATGACGTTGGAGCCGCCTTCGGGGGTGAAGCTTAGTAATGCCCGCACGGCGTTGGGCAATACCAGCCAGGCCAGGAATACTCCTCCAACGAATAACGGCACCGATATGGCCATGAAGGAGAGCGCGATCCGGCGCTCTTTATCTTTTAAGCCTGGAGTGATGAATGCCCACATTTGGTAGAGCCAGATGGGGCTGGAGACGAGCAGGCCCAAAAACAGGGATGTCTGGACCATCAGGTCGAACGAGGATGCCACGCCGTCGAAGTTGATGCTGGCGAATCGGTCTTCGTTTTCGGCGACGTTCATGATCGGCTCTATGAGCTGGCTGAAAAGCGGGTTATAGAGGAGAAATCCCGCGATGGCGCCGAGGACAAGAGCGGCCGCGCTCTTGATGAGTCTGTTGCGGAATTCGCGCAGGTGCTCCCCGAGAGCCATCCGGGCTTGTCGGTTGCCTTTTCGCCCCCGGCCTGTTGCCAGTGCCATGAGCCTTAGGAGCTGCGCTCGGAGGCCGGTTCTGTTGTCTCTGCCGTGCCGTTATCGTGGTGGTCTGAACGGTGCGTGTTCTTTCGTGG
>NZ_KI914638.1:601-2151 GCF_000520495.1 Arthrobacter sp. H14 | reverse complement strand
GTGGAGTTGCGAAGACAACCAGGAGGTTGGCTTAGAAGCAGCCATCCTTGAAAGAGTGCGTAATAGCTCACTGGTCAAGTGATTCCGCGCCGACAATGTAGCGGGGCTCAAGTACACCGCCGAAGTTGTGGCATTCACATAATACCCAAGCCGGAGACTTGTTCTTTTGGTTCAGGGGTGTGGATGGGTAGGGGAGCGTCGTGTGGGCAGTGAAGCCGCGGTGGAAACCAGCGGTGGAGCCCACACGAGTGAGAATGCAGGCATGAGTAGCGAAAGACGGGTGAGAAACCCGTCCGCCGAATGATCAAGGGTTCCAGGGTCAAGCTAATCTGCCCTGGGTAAGTCGGGACCTAAGGCGAGGCCGACAGGCGTAGTCGATGGACAACGGGTTGATATTCCCGTACCGGCGAAGAACCGTCCATACCGAGCAGGGGATACTAACCGTGCCAGACACCACCGTTTACTCCTTCGGGAGTGGGCATCGGTGCGCGGCGCGGGATACTGAGCCTGGGAGGTAAGCGTATTAACAGGTGTGACGCAGGAAGGTAGCCGGGCCGGGCGATGGTTGTCCTGGTCCAAGGATGTAGGGCGAACGGTAGGCAAATCCGCCGTTCTTGTGCCTGAGATCTGATGGGACCCCCGTATGGGGGAATCCGGTGATCCTATGCTGCCGAGAAAAGCATCGACGTGAGGTTCCAGCCGCCCGTACCCCAAACCGACACAGGTGATCAGGTAGAGAATACTAAGGCGATCGAGAGAATTATGGTTAAGGAACTCGGCAAAATGCCCCCGTAACTTCGGGAGAAGGGGGGCCTGCCCCGTGATGAAGACTTGCTCTTCTACAGCGGGTGTGGGCCGCAGAGACCAGGGGGAAGCGACTGTTTACTAAAAACACAGGTCCGTGCGAAGTCGCAAGACGATGTATACGGACTGACTCCTGCCCGGTGCTGGAAGGTTAAGAGGACCGGTTAGCCCCTTGTGGGCGAAGCTGGGAATTTAAGCCCCAGTAAACGGCGGTGGTAACTATAACCATCCTAAGGTAGCGAAATTCCTTGTCGGGTAAGTTCCGACCTGCACGAATGGAGTAACGACTTCCCCGCTGTCTCAACCATAAACTCGGCGAAATTGCAGTACGAGTAAAGATGCTCGTTACGCGCAGCAGGACGGAAAGACCCCGAGACCTTTACTATAGTTTGGTATTGGTGTTCGGTGTGGCTTGTGTAGGATAGGTGGGAGACTTTGAGGCCGGCACGCCAGTGTCGGTGGAGTCATCGTTGAAATACCACTCTGGTCACTCTGGACATCTAACTTCGGCCCGTAATCCGGGTCAGGGACAGTGCCTGATGGGTAGTTTAACTGGGGCGGTTGCCTCCTAAAGAGTAACGGAGGCGCCCAAAGGTTCCCTCAGCCTGGTTGGCAATCAGGTGGCGAGTGTAAGTGCACAAGGGAGCTTGACTGTGAGAGCGACAGCTCAAGCAGGGACGAAAGTCGGGACTAGTGATCCGGCGGCACATTGTGGAATGGCCGTCGCTCAACGGATAAAAGGTACC
>NZ_KI914638.1:0-501 GCF_000520495.1 Arthrobacter sp. H14 | reverse complement strand
CAGGAAGGTAGCCGGGCCGGGCGATGGTTGTCCTGGTCCAAGGATGTAGGGCGAACGGTAGGCAAATCCGCCGTTCTTGTGCCTGAGATCTGATGGGACCCCCGTATGGGGGAATCCGGTGATCCTATGCTGCCGAGAAAAGCATCGACGTGAGGTTCCAGCCGCCCGTACCCCAAACCGACACAGGTGATCAGGTAGAGAATACTAAGGCGATCGAGAGAATTATGGTTAAGGAACTCGGCAAAATGCCCCCGTAACTTCGGGAGAAGGGGGGCCCCTACCGTGAACCGCACTTGCTGCGGGGAGGCGGATCGGGGCCGCAGAGACCAGGGGGAAGCGACTGTTTACTAAAAACACAGGTCCGTGCGAAGTCGCAAGACGATGTATACGGACTGACTCCTGCCCGGTGCTGGAAGGTTAAGAGGACCGGTTAGCCCTTACAGGCGAAGCTGGGAATTCAAGCCCCAGTAAACGGCGGTGGTAACTATAACCATCCTAAGG
>NZ_AZRX01000514.1 GCF_000520495.1 Arthrobacter sp. H14 | reverse complement strand
CCTGGTTCGATGTCGTCGTTGGTGACCGGACCATCCGCCATGGAGCGTGGCGGATGAAGGCTTTCGACGGTTATACAGGCGTCACTTGGGAGCGTGGCGGACTTGATCATTGGTATGAAGAAGATCAGGAGGTGTTCGAACATCCCCATGACCCCTTCGTCCATATTGATGCCCTGTCAAGTTCGCGCTTGGTGACTGTGAGTCACAACGAAGTTGTGATTGGCGAGTCGAGTGGGGCAGTCTTTCTTTGGGAAACAGGGCTGCCTGTGCGGTACTACCTGCCAAGGCGGGATGTCGACTTTGGAAGTCTTGTATCAAGCCCCACGGTGAGCATCTGTCCCTACAAAGGTTTCGCCACTGACTATTGGAGCCTTAAGGATGAGGATGCTCTCGTCGACGTGGCGTGGTCTTATCCCCAGCCGTTTTTTCCCTATCGCAACATCGCTGGTTCGGTCGCCTTCCTGAATGAGAAGCTCGATATTTCCATCGATAAAGTGCTGCAACCGCGTCCTGAACCGAAGCAGTGGCCGGCGCGGTCCCGCCTTAAATAGTCCTCACGGTGCAGTCACACTGCTTGACAGTGGAGGATAAGCGGCCGATTCCATCGCACCTACTGGAAAACGGCCGCAAGTATGACTGCAAGCGGCTTTGGCTTTGAGGATATTGGCTACATCCCCCTTCAAAGGTTTGGGGGTACTCTCGCTGGCCAATGGATCAACGTCGTGGAATAGTGGTCAGTAAGCTTAGTGTTTTGGATGTGGAAAGTAGGATGAGGTTATGGCGCGTCTGACAACCGTTTCCCGCCACCCGTTCCAGCTTGGTCTAATTGCCGGTGCAAGCTGGGACGGTCACCCTCAACGACGTCACCTACGCCGATATGGCGATACGTGCACGGCCATCAAGCTCTATGCCTGCAAAGGCGGCAGGAAAATTGGCCGAAAAACCGGCATCCCATTGGGCAAAGAGGACGACGCCTCCAACCGGAGACAGGGTTTGGGTGCGTTGCTCGGCTTAGCTACCGGATTGGGCACCGGGGCCGCCTATGGTCTGCTGCGTTCGCGCACCCACGTGCCGTTCCCGGTGGCCGTTCTGGGATTGAGTGCGGCCGCCATGGCCGGCAGTGACGTCCCGATGGCGGCGCTGGGCCTTACCGACCCGAGGAAATGGCCTGCGTCGAGCTGGGTTATGGACGTTGTTCTGCACCTCGCTTACGGTGCCGCTGCCGCGGCGGCCTATGAAGTAATTACCCGCTCATACATCCATCGGGCGACCTAAATATAGCGGCAGACCTGATCGGCTTGGCACCGTGATGGGTCCGCCAACCGGCTGGCCTCGTGGAGCCCGGCAACTGTTTCACGGAGCTGACGAAGGTCGCTTATTTGTTGGTCGAGTTCTGCCAGCCGGTCGGCGAGCAAGGTTTCGACATGTTCACAGGGCGGCTGTCCGTCGTCGCGGAGGTGGAGAATTTCACGAATTTGAGCCAAGGTCAGTCCGGCGCGCTGACCCCTGCGGATGAAGCTGAGCCGGGAAACCATATCCTCCGGGTAGTCACGGTAGCCGCTGGCCATGCGGGCTGGAGGTGGAATGAGGCCGGCTGACTCGTAGAACCGCAGTGTTTTCGTCGTCGTACCCGCGGCCGCAGCCAGTTCACCAATCCGCATAAGTATTTCCCCTGTTGAGTCCACGCCCTTGACCTTCCACAGTACTGGAAGGTTCATGCTGGGTGGAGACTATTTGGAAGGAGCTTCGTTTTGAGTACCGAGTATGAGTTTGACCTGGCCGTGGTTGGTTCCGGAGGAGCGGCGATGGCGGCAGCGATCAGCGCCCGGCAGGCTGGTAAGTCGGTGGTCCTGATTGAGCGCGGTGCACTGGGCGGCACTTGCGTCAACATAGGATGCGTACCGTCCAAGACCCTGTTGGCCGCAGCAGGTGCGCGCCATGCCGCCCTGGCTAATCCATTCCCCGGTGCGCCCACCTCCGCGTGGGATGTGGATCTGGCTTCGCTCGTTCATCAAAAAGATCAGCTGATCGACCAGCTCCGGGGTGCGAAGTACGTTGACGTCGCCGATGCCTACGGCTTCGAAATCCGCAGCGGCGAGGCTTCCTTCGCCGATCCCGACACATTGCTGGCCGATGGGAAGCCGGTCTCCGCTGGCTCCTTCATTATTGCCACCGGCGCTGAACCGGCACGACCCGACGTGGCCGGACTTGCCGAGGTGGATTACCTGACCTCTACCACAGCCATGGAGCTGACCAAGCTGCCGAAGTCAATGGTCATCATTGGCGGCGGATACGTGGGGCTTGAGCAGGCGCAGCTTTTCGCGCATTTGGGAACCAAAGTGACGATTGTCGGCCG
>NZ_AZRX01000513.1 GCF_000520495.1 Arthrobacter sp. H14 | reverse complement strand
CTTTCGGTCACGCCCACCCGCAGCGTACCTCCGGTGATCTCTTCCAACGTCCCCTCCGGATCGGTTGGAACAGATAATCCACAACCAGTCAGCAACAGCAGTACCACCACCGTGAATGCGGCGAATCTCCCCATAGAGTGTCTCATCATCAGATTATGCACTCCGTGTGATTGCCAAAGGAATGTTGCGGCGTTACAGGGAACCGAAACACCTGCTCTCGCAGGGAGACGAGGGGGGCCGTTTTGCCGGCGGTTCAGCCGAGGGATGAGATGAGTTCGTCGCATGCCTTCTCGGTGCGGCGGCAGGCGTCGGCGCAGATCTTGCAGTGTTCGTGCATGCTGGAGTGCGCACGACGTGCCCGGCGGTATGGCCGGGTGTGTGGATGATTTCAGGGTTCCCGGGGAGGTAGTCCGCCGGCCCTGTGTCGAGGTAGCGCATGTCCTCGAGACCCTTGACCTTAAGCGCCCCGGCTTTGGTCATGGCAAACAAAACCGGGACGGCTTTCGGATACCGCACCGGATACAGAAACCTCGGCTTCTCGTGCTTGTAGCGGTATGGATGCGTGGCGATGTAGGCGTCCGAGCGGTGAACCAGGACCGGGACGCCGTACTCGGACTGCACCTTTGCGGCGACGCCCAGATGGTCAAAGTGGGCGTGTGTGAGCACCATGTGGCTGACCCTGCCCGGGCGGGCCCCGATCTCTGAGAGCGCTGACTGCAGTTCCGCCCACATCGCCGGCAGGCCGGCATCGATAATAGCCACACGGTCCCCGTCTTCGACTAAATAAGCGTTCACATAAGCATTCTGGATACGGTGGATACCGTCGGCCACATTCTTGGTGAACATCTGACATCTCCGTCCGGAGGCAAAATGGAGGGCTGCGAAGTGAGCGTCCTGGGTGGATTCCGCGGCCGGCCCATAACGGTGGGCTATATGGTAAGTGTACTGAGTATCGACCGGTGCCGACAGGGAGAATCGTGACGGAGTTTGCCAGAAAGACGGTCGAGGTTGAGGGCCTGGTCTTCAACCTATGGTCCGGCGGAAACGGAGACACGGTCTTTGTCCTGGTGCCCGGAATCGGCGTCTCGCACCGCTATTTCCGTCCGTTGGCCCATGAACTGGCGCGGTCCGCCTGGCCTTCTGGCAGGTCCACGGATTCCTCTTTCGGGCCGACGCCGCTCAGTACCTCCGCAACATCGATCCCCAACGCAGGCCGGTGCTCCTGCTTCCGGGTGTCTACGAGCCTTGGCAGTTCCTGTGCCCGGTGGCCGACCGGCTGCACAACCGCGGCCACCCCAGGCCACCCCGTCCACGTGGTCGCGGCTCTGGGCTACAACCGCCAATCAGTGGACAAAATGGCCGTCCTGGTTCAGAACTACCTGAGAAGGCATGACCTGCGCGATGTCTTTATCGTGGCGCACAGCAAAGGCGGCCTCATCGGCAAGTTCGTCATGATCGACGACTTCAACGAGGGAGGCGACGACGGCGGCGGCCGCATTGCCGGGATGGCCGCGATCAATACGCCGTTCTCCGGCTCGGTATACGCACAGTTGTTCCTGATCCCGAGCCTCCGCGCATTTTCACCGACCAATAAAATACTCCGGATGCTGGCGGAGAACCGGGCTGTGAACAGCCGGATTACGTCCATCTACAGCGCATGGGATCCGCACATTCCCGGTGGCCGCGATCAATACGCCGTTCTCCGGCTCGGTATACGCACAGTTGTTCCTGATCCCGAGCCTCCGCGCATTTTCACCGACCAATAAAATACTCCGGATGCTGGCGGAGAACCGGGCTGTGAACAGCCGGATTACGTCCATCTACAGCGCATGGGATCCGCACATTCCCGGTGGCAGCCAGCTGGCAGGCGCCCGCAATATCGAGTTGCGATCGACCGGCCACTTCCGCGTTGTCGCCGATCCGGCCCTGCTGGCCGAAATCGAGCTTGCGGGCAGGGAAGCGCCCGGCCGCTGAACCCGCCACGCTTCCGCGATATACCGGAGGTTTCCCTGGGGTGTTGGACCCGGCCTCCCGCCGGCAGGGGAGCCATCCCAATCAGTTGCCGGGTAAGGGGCGGTGCGGGCCGTTGACCAGGACAGGCGGCGGGCGCGGGCCGGTTTTCGGGGGCGGGAACGAAAATTGTCTGTCCGCGATGCCAGAATCGGTCACCATGGTCACTAAAGTCGATACCGCCTCAGCCGCACGGCACTTCGAAAATCACGACGGCGCCTACATATCCTTATCCCCGGACTTCCGTTCCAGCCCGGCCACGCATGCCCCGTACCGCCGCGAACCCTACATCAGCGCGGACATCGCCCTGGCCGCCGGCGGCACAGCACACATCACCGGCAAGGCCGGCGGCTGGACCACCACGGCAGTACTGGTCCAATGGGCCGAC
>NZ_KI914637.1:97410-98901 GCF_000520495.1 Arthrobacter sp. H14 | reverse complement strand
CCCACGTGAATCTGCCGGCGGTGCACATGGTCGCCTCTCAGCTCAAGCGCTGGATGATCGGAACAATGCACTACGGCGCCTCGCAGGAGCAGTTCGCCTACTACCTCGACGAGTTCACGTTCCGCTTTAACCGCCGCACCTCAAAGAGCCGCGGACTACTCTTCAACCGGCTCATGCACCAAGCCGCCCACACAGCGCCACACCCGCTTAAAACGCTGGTCATCCCAGAAAACGACCCTGACTTCAGCTAAGCAGATACCTAATACAAGTATTCGAATAAAGAAAGGCGTGGCCACCTCGGATGTGCGTGGTCAGCTCTCGGGGAGACCCGCAAAGGCCTTTTGCATATCGCGGTACCAGCCCAGCGACTTCTTCGGATGCCGCCAGCGCCCCTTCATCGCGGCGCGTGCTTCCTGGTGGGACACGTCACCGGCCTTCTCCATTTCCTTGAGGTGTTTGTCCTGCGCGTTGATAACGTCGTCGGCGGTCGCACCTCGATCTTCAAGGTCGCACGGTCCGCCTAGTGTGTTGTCCCGCAGCCCGACCCGGCCGGCCCGTCACGGAACGTAGAGCACCTTGCCCGGATGAATGTGGAGGCCGAGGTCAGCGGCGCGTTGACGCTGGCAGGGAAGACGGCGCAGAAACTGGTCTTCGAGAGCAACGAACTGGTCGGCTCTTTCCCTGCGACGCTCGACCGCCTCGAATCCGGGGCGCTGAACCGGGAGCAGGCCATGGTCATCGTCGAGCAGGCCCAGACCCTCCCCGAACACGCCCAACCCGGATTCGAACAGGAACTGCTCGCCGAAGCACCGGGACTGCCACGGCCGAAACTGGCCGGCAAGGCCCAGCGCCTGCGGGAGCGGATGCACCCAGAATCCGCCGCCCGGCGGAAAGAGAAAGCAGCCTGCGACCGCAGAGCCTACCTCCAGCCCGCCGAAGACGGCATGGCCTGGCTCGGCGAATTGGCCGGACCGCTCGGCGAGGTGAACCCCGGGGACTTGTCGTACCACGAAGCCACCCGGGCCCTGGTCTCGGCCGGCCAGCTTATTGCCTGGGCAGAAGGGCTCAAAGCCCGCCTGGTCATCCGCCTCTGTGACACCGCGGCAGGGACGGTGCCGCAAGCCGACCCGGTCGGACCGAACCGCAATGAAGAGGGCCTGGCCCGGATGAACGTCGAGGCCGAAGTCAGCGGTGCGTTGACGCTGGCGGGGAAGACGGCGCAGAAACTGGTCTTCGAAAGCAACGAACTGGTCGGCTCTTTCCCCTCCACTCTCGACCGCCTCGAATCCGGGACCCTGAACCGGGAGCAAGCCATGGTCATCGTCAATCAGGCACAGACCCTCCCCGAGGACGCCCAATCCGAATTCGAACAGGAACTTCTCTCCGAAGCACCCGGACTGCCACGGCCGAAACTGGCCGGCAAGGCCCAGCGCCTGCGGGAGCGGATGCACCCAGAATCCGCCGCCCGGCGGAAAGAGAAAGCAGCCTGCG
>NZ_KI914637.1:94574-97310 GCF_000520495.1 Arthrobacter sp. H14 | reverse complement strand
GCCTATCTGCCGGCCGAAGCCGCCACCGCCGCATTCAACCGCATCACCGACGCCGCCCGGACACTGCGTTCCCCCGAGGAGGAACGCACCGGGACACAACTCTGCGCCGACGTGTTCACCGACCTGCTCCTTGGTACCGGGTTCATACCCGATGGGAACATCGCAGACCCGAATCAGGCACACGGCACAACAAGGACTTCCACCGGTAAGACCGTGGCGGAACCGCACCTGCCGGACTATGACCAGATCAAGGCCGAAGTCCTCGTCACCGTCCCCGTGCTGACCTTGCTGGGTCTGTCGGAAGAGCCGGCCGAACTCGAAGGTTACGGTCCGGTCGACGACGAAACCGCACGCAAACTATGCGCGGGAGCGTCCTCGTTCAAGCGGATCCTGACCCACCCGGAGACCGGGGCGATGATCTCCTTCGGCCGGGACACCTACAAGGTCCCCGCGGACCTGAAAAGAATGATCAATATCCGCGACCGATGTTGCCGGGCACCGGGCTGCAACCGATCCGCGCGCTTCACCGAACTCGACCACACCAAACCCTGGGCAGCAGGTGGAACAACCGACTACGAGTCGGTGAAAGGCTACTGCCCCAAACATCATCTGCTCAAAACCGCCTGCGGATGGAAAGACACCCAGGACAAAGACGGCACCGTCACGTTCACATCACCTGCAGGACGAACCTACACATCCAAACCCGAAGGACCCGTCCTCACCAGCCGGAAAGACGCCCGCCGCTACAACACCGGCAACGGTCACCGCTTCGACCCCTGGGACCCGGAAAATGCTGGAAATACCCCAGCCGGCGATCACGACCAAACCCCACCACCATTCTGAAACCACCCGCAACAGCTACTCCAGCGGCACCGGAAACCGACCTGAGCGGGCCAGGGCCACGGGTCTCAGTAATTGTTCGCAGCTCTCAGTTGTTAACGCACGAACTGCGCTTCAAAGTCCGAGGCCTTCCAGGAGTGGGCCGTTCGGAGACGGGACAAATGGTAATCCGGTAATTCCGGAAGGTCGTCGAGGTTGAACCAGCGGACATCGAGCGACTCGTCATCGCTAACCTTTGCCTCACCAGAGACTGCCCTGCATCGAAAGGTAAGGGAGAGGAACTGCACTCGGTCGCCATTGATGAATTCGACCGGTCGATCCGCCCGAACATCAACCAAAGCTTCGACCTCGACGACTACACCTGTCTCTTCAAGCACTTCCCTCGCTAGACCCTGGGCCGGTTGTTCCCCAGGTTCGAGCATCCCTGTGATTAAGGTCCATACGCCATTGTCTGATCGTTGTCCCAACAACACCTGGCCGGCGTCGTTAAATACAACGCCTATAACGCCGGGCAGCCAGAGGAGATCGTGTCCGATCTTCTTCCGCAATTCGAGGACAAATTCTGGAGTGGGCATTCCATCACAGTAACTAAAAGATGCTGATTATTGGATGGTGGGCGTGGCGGTGAACTCCGGAACCGGCACGAATGCCATCACGAGAGCGGTTCCGAGAATCATGAATGGCCCGAAGGGAATCCTCGTCTTGAGATTTCCCTTGTGCGTCAGGAGCAGGATGGTGCCGGTAATTCCCGCAAGTACAAACGCCGCGGCGCTGCCAAGGAGCGCGTGTCCCCAACTGAGGTAACCCAGGTAAATGCCCAACACTCCTGCCAGCTTCACGTCCCCATAGCCCATTCCAGGCGGATAGACCCAGCGCAAGGCGAAGTAGAAAACCCACAATGCGGCTGCGGCGAGAATCATCCGGAGCAGGCCCCACCAGTCGCCCATCAGCGCGCTGGCCACACCGAGTAGTACCGCGGCTACTGGGTAGGCAGGGAAAACGATCTTGTTGGGCAGCCGGTGCTCGCGGAGATCGATCCGGGTGAGACGAACGGCTATAACCAGAAAATACCCGACGGCGAGAAGCACCAGTATGAATGAGGCGATGCTGTTCTGCCAGAGATCAGAGAGCCGCCAAACCATTATTCGAGACTACTTGATGTGGAGAACATGAACGCCATGTTGCGCGCCCGCTTGCCGGCCGGGCATACCGTGGTAGGAATGGCCGGTGAGCACTTTGACTGAGCTGTGGCCGCTTTTCGGCCTCAAACTGACCACCCCACGGCTGGAACTGAGTCCAGTATCGGATGCTGACCTGCCCCACCTGATTGCCGCCGTGCACGCCGGCATACACGACCCGGCTGTCATGCCATTCTCCTACCCCTGGACAGATGCCAAGGGCGAGGAGCTCACCGGGGAGACCCTCAAGTACTTCTGGCAGACCCGCGCTGGGGTTTCCCCGGACCGTTGGATTATTAATTTCGGAGTGTGGATCGATGGTGATTTTGCCGGTGTGCAGGAACTCATGACGACGGACTTCCCCGTTCTGAAGACTGTCCGCAGCGGCTCCTGGCTGACCATGTCACGGCAGGGCCAGGGAATCGGCACGGAAATGCGCCAGGCTGTATTGGCCTACGCATTCGACTATCTGGGCGCAGAGGTGGCGGAGTCGGACGCCGCGCCGTTTAACCATGCCTCGCTGGGTGTTTCACGCAAGCTCGGCTATCGGTACAACGGAGCAACAAGGGTCGCCGTCCGTGATGGCGAGCTCCGAGAGCAACGGCGCGTCCGCCTCGACCACGGGGACTTCATCCGCCCCACCTGGACACTGAGCGTCCAAGGGCACGACGACGTCGCGCGGCTGCTCGGGCTGTAACGCCGGCCTCCCGCCAAGGTA
>NZ_KI914637.1:88978-94474 GCF_000520495.1 Arthrobacter sp. H14 | reverse complement strand
GCTGGCCGGACGGGTCACCGGACGCCACTGACTAGATTTCCGCTCCTTCCAGCAATTCGGTTACCAGTGCCGCTATCGGCGAGCGCTCGGAGCGGGTGAGCGTGATGTGCCCGAACAATGGGTGCCCCTTCAACGTTTCGACGACGGCGGCCACCCCGTCGTGCCTGCCGACCCGGAGGTTGTCCCGCTGAGCGACGTCGTGCGTCAACACCACCTTGGAATTCTGGCCAATCCGGGACAGCACGGTCAGCAGCACATTTTTCTCCAGCGACTGCGCCTCGTCGACGATCACGAACGAGTCGTGCAGAGAGCGTCCGCGGATGTGCGTCAGTGGCAACACCTCGAGCATGCCGCGGTCCATGACTTCCTCCACAACCTCCTGGGAGACCAGCGCGCCCAGGGTGTCAAAAACGGCCTGCGCCCAGGGATTCATCTTTTCCGACTCGGAGCCGGGCAGGTAGCCCAGTTCCTGGCCGCCTACTGCATACAGCGGGCGGAAAACAACCACCTTCCGGTGTTCGTGCCGCTCAAGAACTGCTTCAAGCCCGGCGCACAGCGCGAGGGCGGATTTTCCTGTTCCAGCCCTGCCGCCGAGGGAGACGATGCCGACCTCGGGATCCATCAACATGTCGATGGCGAGCCGCTGCTCGGCAGACCGCCCGTGCAGCCCGAAGACGTCTCTGTCGCCTTTGACCAGCCGGACCTGCTTGTCCGCCCCGACCCTGCCGAGTGCCGACCCTCGGCTGGAAAGCAGCACCAACCCGGTGTTCACCGGCATCTCTGCGGCGGCCGGGATGAAAACGGGTTCATGCTGATAAAGGTTGTTGACGTCGTCGTCGACCACATCCAGTTCAGCCATCCCGGTCCACCCGGATTCCTTCGACTGCTCATGCAGGTACTCATTGGCGGTGAGCCCTATCGCCGACGCCTTCACCCGCATGGGCAGGTCCTTGGAGACCACCGTGACGTTATGGCCCTCATCTGAAAGGTTCTTCGCCACGGCAAGGATCCGGGTGTCATTATCACCCAACCGGAACCCGGCCGGCAGCACTTCAGCCGAGATGTGGTTCAACTCGACGCGTAGCGATCCGCCCTCTTCCCCGAGTGGGATCGCCCGGTTGAGGTCGCCGTGCTCGACCCTGAGCTCGTCCAGGAGCCGCAGGGCCTTGCGCGCGAAGTAGCCGAGCTCGGGATCATGGCGCTTGCCCTCCAGTTCGCTGATGACCACCACAGGGAGAACAACCTCATGCTCGGCGAAACGCATGATCGCCCGCGGATCGGACAGCAGTACAGAAGTATCCAGCACGTAGGTTTTATCAGCGACGGCAGAAACAGAAAGACCGGCCGCGACGTCGGATTTACTAACATCCTTTGTCTGCCGGCCGGTCCCTGGGTTGGACTGCTTGATACTGGATTGTGCTTTTTCAGATTCCACGTCGACTCCAGTCCCGGGCGTGCGCGCCCGGAATCGATAGGGGCGATTGACACGGTGCGGCCGCGGGGCCGGGCACGGCCCCTGACGTTACTGGCGCTGGTTTGCGCTGCATACGGTGGCCTCCCGACAGTCTGCGGTGTTGCTGACTGATAGCACCGAGAATACGCCTGGCCGGTGCCCTGCGGAATGAACTGGCGGGTGTGTCGATTTCAATTGTGGGTGAACGGCGTACCAACACGCCCGACGACGGACGGATAAGTCGACGATACTGCCGGCTAGCGAACAGTGGGGCTCAACATCCGAACCTGCGCTGCCGGCGGGCGTAGTCCCGCAATGCGCGGAGGAAGTCGACCCGGCGGAAATCCGGCCAGAGCGCTTCGCAGAAGTAGAACTCGCTGTAGGCGCTCTGCCACATCAGGAAGCCCGACAGCCGCTGCTCCCCCGATGTACGGATGACCAGCTCGGGGTCCGGCTGACCCCTCGTGTAGAGGTGCTCGGAGATGTGCTCCACGGTCAGTTCGTCGGCCAGCTCGGTCATGGAGCGGCCTTTCTCTTCGGCGTCGTGCAGTAACTCGCGTACGGCGTCGACGATTTCCCGGCGTCCGCCGTAGCCAACTGCAACATTCACGTGCAGGCCCGTTGCATCGGCGGTGCGCGCTGCGAGGGAGCTGAGCCGCTCGGCGAGATACTCCGGCAGCAGTTCAGGTGCACCCATAGGATGCACGCGCACGTTGCTGTCCTCACCGATCCGGTCCAGCGTATTGGCGATGATGCCCATCAACTGGTCGAGTTCCTCGGCGGAGCGGTTCATGTTGTCGGTGGAGAGCATGTAGAGGGTTACGACCTTGACGCCGAGCTCATTGCACCAGCCAAGGAATTCGTGAATCTTGTCGGCGCCGGCCTGGTGTCCATCGCGGGTGGGTGCCCCGGAAATTTTTGCCCACCGGCGGTTTCCGTCCACCATGACGCCGATGTGACCCGGGATCCTGTCCGCTGGCAGCGACTTGCTCAGCCGCCTCTCGTAGACGTCGTACAGCAGTCCAGGCAGTTTCACCTTTGCTTCACCTGGCTCTCTGCCGGTTCCGGCCGGCGGGACATTTTCGACGCTGTTTCCTACCGTACCGCCCCTGGTCCGGACGCCGGTAGTTTGCATCCATCAAGTCCGACGCCGGTGCAGCCGGACCGGCCATCCCGCCGGAGCGCTGGTTACTCCTGAGTAACCTACGCCGTCGTCGGTTAGAATTCTGCCATGAGCCGCAACGCCCCGAACGGACCCGGTTCCAGCAATTCCTCCGGCGATCCCCGCCCGAACGATTCGGCTGACGGTCCGGTTGAAGAGTCCGTCGAAAAAGTTGCCGATGCTCTGAATATCAAGCCAAAGTGGCGCGGTTGGCTGCACGCCGGAGCTACTCCCCTGGCCATAGCGGCCGGAATTGTCCTGGTGGTTGTGGCGCCAACACCGGGAGGAAAGATCACATCGGCGATCTACGCTGTCACGGGCGTCTTACTTTTCGGCGTCAGCGCTGTCTACCATCGCGGTAACTGGTCGCCCAGGACCCGGACCATCCTGAAGCGGTTGGACCATACCAACATCATGCTGGTCATCGCGGGTTCATACACACCGCTGGCCTGGGCGTTACTGCCCCGGGACTCAGCGGTCCTGCTGCTGTGGCTGATCTGGAGTGGAGCGGTCCTTGGCGTCTTATTCCGGATCTTCTGGCTGGAAGCGCCGCGGTGGCTGTATGTTCCGGTCTACATCGCGCTGGGCCTCGGCGCCTTGTTCTACATACCCGATTTTTTCGCCGCCAACCCGCCTGTTGCCATTCTGATCTGTGTCGGCGGCGTGCTGTACATTACCGGGGCCGTGTTCTACGCCCTGAAGCGGCCCAATCCGTTTCCGGAGAAATTCGGTTTCCACGAACTCTTCCATGCCTTCACCGTCGCGGCCTTCGCTGCACATTTCGCGGCGATCATGATGGCGGTGCTCAGCGTCGGACCCTAGGTTTTCCGGCCGAGCTGTTCGAGCAGCACCTCCACAGAATCCGCGGGCAGATCGCACACCATTTCCCGGCAGACGTATGCCCGCGCAACGCCGCCAGAACCCGGTGGCCGCCCCTTCAAAAGAGGCACCGCAACGGCTGGGTCCGAATCCGCTCCCGCGCCTGCGTCAGCGCCCGAGACTGCGAGGACCAGTCCAGGTGCGGGCGATACCCAAACGGCGCGGACCATCGCTGCCTTGTCCGGTCCTTCCACTCCGGTCACGGCAACTTGGAGGGGCCCGGTGTCGACGGCTTCCAGGGCGGCAAGTCCTCCCCCGACTGCCCGGGGTGCCCGTCCGGCCAACGGTCCGACGTAACCAAGAATGCCTTCGCCTAACGCCCTGTGCCGGTACGATCCGCTGTAGGCGGCGTACGTAATCAGTGCCTGCGCGAAGACGGCGGCACCGGACGGAGTGGGGCTGTCGAGGGGGTCGACGGCGGCGCTGCGGCCTTGGGCGTTCCACAACTGGGACGATTCACCCCCGCTGTCGCGCAATTGCCCGTCGACGACGAAGCGTTCTTCAGCGAGCAAGGTCAGCCGCTCGGCCAGTTCATACCAGTCAGTGTTCCCGGTGGCAGCGTAGAGGGTGAAGAATCCCTCGGCGCAGAAGGCATAGTCCTCCAACAGTCCGCCGATCCCCTGTGCCTTGCCGTCATGCGAGACCCGCTTGAGCACGCCGTCGTCCA
Source organism: Arthrobacter sp. H14 (assembly GCF_000520495.1). Classification (GTDB taxonomy): domain Bacteria; phylum Actinomycetota; class Actinomycetes; order Actinomycetales; family Micrococcaceae; genus Arthrobacter_C. Next base: position 90,313 of record NZ_KI914637.1, on the reverse strand, counting down.
GATGTATGTCGGCGAGATAGCGTCCGGTGCGTTCAGCTGCTGCAACAAAGTCCGGCCGGCCGAGGATCATGCCGGTCTCGGCGAGGGCGGCAACGGCCATCCCATTCCACCCGGCAACCACCTTTTCGTCCCGCGCGGGCTGGGGGCGTCGTCGTCGTACTTCACGCAAACGGGGACGCACCCGCTCCCACAACTGCTCCTCCTCCGCGCTGAGCCGCCGTCCCGGATGCAGGGCCGATCCCTCGGCCGAGACGGTGCCACGCGGCGCAATGCCCATCATGTCCGCCACCGCCGGACCGTCCGCTCCCAGCACGGATTCCAATTCCGCCCGGGACCACAGGTAGGTGCCGCCCTCCTCGTGCACGCCGTCGACCACCGTGTCGGCGTCAAGTGAAGATGCGAAGGCGCCGGACGGGTCAAGAGCAAGGTCTGCCATCATCCATTCGGCCGTTTCGACCGCGATCCGACCGGCGAATTTACCGCCACCGTCCAATCGGCTCCATCGGGCGTAGAGGCGCAACAGCTGGACGTTGTCGTAGAGCATTTTCTCGAAGTGCGGCACCGTCCACTTCCGGTCCACCGCATAGCGCGCAAAGCCGCCCTCGAGCTGGTCGAATAGTGCCGATGTGGCCATGGATTCTAGGGTCCGTGAAGCCATAGCCGCCGCACGCGCCGGGTCATCGTCACCTGCAGGGCCGTCGTCACGCGCCGGGCCATCGTCGTGACCTTCCAGCCCGGTGTCGCCACCGGAACCTGACGCACCGCGCCGGGAGCCCGCGTGCCGGATCAGCCAGTCGAGAACCGGCGACGGCGGGAATTTGGGGGCATTGCCGAAGCCGCCGAACTCGACGTCCTCCTGACCGGACAGGACATTGAGTGCATCCTCGAACATTGCTGCCCGGCGCTCAGCTCCGGCATCATCACGGGCGGCGTCCGGCAGCGGATCCATGGCGAGCGATCCGATCAGTTCCCGGTTGACGGTCAGGCTCTTGGAAAGCTGCGCCGCGAGCTGCTCCGCGCTGGACTCGACCTGATCCCGCCGCTGCGCCCACGCCTCCCGAACCGCCTCCAGCACCTGGCGGAAAGAGGCCCGTCCCGGCATGGGCGACGGCGGGAAATACGTTCCGGCGTAAAAGGCCCGGCCGTCGGTGGTGAGGAACACGCTCATCGGCCAGCCGCCCTCGCCCGTGACGGCCTGCGTGGCGCTCATGTAGATGGCGTCGACGTCGGGCCGCTCTTCGCGGTCGACCTTGATGCTGACGAAGTTTTCGTTGAGGTAGGCGGCGACCTCCTCGTTCTCGAAGGATTCGCCTGCCATCACGTGGCACCAGTGGC
>NZ_KI914637.1:74384-88878 GCF_000520495.1 Arthrobacter sp. H14 | reverse complement strand
TACCGAGAGGAAGACCGGGACGTCGCGCTGCTCCGCCTCGTGGAAAGCGTCGTCGCCGAATGGCCACCAGTGGACCGGGTTATCCGCGTGCTGCCGCAGATACGCCGAGGATTCACCGGCCAGCCTGTTCATGACGGATCAGTTCCTCTGGTTGGATTCCGGGCCGTCGTGTTCGTGCCGCTTGTCGGCAATTGAACCGTCCGCATGGGCGTTGTGCGAATGCGACCCGCCGGCAGGTGGCCCGTCCGCCGTCGCACTGCCCGTCGTCGCACTTCCCGCAGCCGTCCCGCCCGCTGCGGTGCCGCCGTCGTTATCCTCCGCTGCTGCTGCTTCTGCGCGCGCGGCCTCTTCCTGCACCTGCTCGCGGTAGCGGACCCGGCGGACGCGTTTGGTCATGTCGCGGATCAGAAAGAATGTGATGACGACGACGAACAGTGTCGCCAGGAAGCCGAGCGTGCCTGGGGTGACGGCTTCAGGATCGAGTCCCTCGCGCAGATCTCCCCCCGGAGAGGGCTCAGTCGTCGCCAGGAACACCATCAAATTGCGCACTTAAAGTCTTTCTGTTGGTCGAGCGGCCGGTAACGGCTGTCTCTATCGTATGCCCGCGAAGAAGTCCGATTCAGGCAGTTCCGTCTGCACCCGCGACTCGATCAGGGAGTAATCCTCCCACGGCCAGACCCGGCGCTGCATGTCGGCCGAGACGGCGAAGAAAAACCCGTCCGGCGCCACCTGCGTCCGGTGAGCCAGCAGGGCGCGTTCACGGTGCTCGAAGAAGTCCCCGCAGTCGATCTGGGTCGTCGTCTTGTGCCCGGCGGGCATCGCCTGGTGCCCCTCGGCGTCGGCCTCTGCCCACGCCGCGATCCGCTCCGCATACGGCGATTGCAGGCCGGCTTCCTCGAGGGCGAAGTGCAGGGCGCGGAACCGTTCCGGGTTGAATGCTCTGTCGTAATAGAGCTTCATCGGCTCCCATGGTTCGCCGGTTCCTTCGTACGCTTCCGGATCTCCGGAAGCCCTGAACGCCTCGGCGGCGACTTTGTGAGCCATGATGTGGTCCGGATGCGGATATCCACCGTTCTCGTCATAGCTGAGAATGACGTGCGGGCGGAAATGGCGGACCAGCCGGACCAGCGGAGCCGAGGCCCGCTCCAGCGGCTGCAGGGCGAAGCAACCGAACGGCAGGTCCGGCAACGGGTCGCCTTCGGGCAGTCCGGAGTCCGCGAACCCGATCCAGCGCTGCTCCACGCCAAGGGCGGCGGCGGCGTTGGCCATTTCGAGCTGGCGAAGTCCTGCCAGGTCCCGTAGCGCGTGCGGGTCGTCGGCAACTTCCACGTTGAGGACGGAGCCGCGTTCGCCTCCCGTGCAGGTGGCGACCATTACTTCCACTCCGGCGGCCGCGTAGCTTGCCATCACCGCAGCACCCTTGCTCGACTCGTCGTCGGGATGTGCGTGGATGGCCAGCAGGCGCAGGCCTGCGTTCGGACCGGAACCGGATGGGGCAGACAGAGACTCTGTCGATTGGGACAAGGAAAATCCTCCTGAAAATCCATGGCGATAAGACGCGATAAACTGGATTTCCATCCACCACCGCGAAGAAACCACCCGTGAGCGCCACACAGACTTCCTCCGAGCAATCCTCACCCTCAAGCCTAGCCAATCGCTATGGCTCACCCAAGCGGCGCCTGTCCCGCCGGGCGCGGGTAATCATTATCAGCGCCGGGTTGTTGGCCGGCGTCATCATGATGGGGATTTTCACCGTACTTTCATCCACCCCCGCGGTCACATCCAAGGACGTCGGTTTCCAGGTAACGGACTCGACCCAGGCGTTTGTGGAGTTCCGTGTCACCAAGGATCCGGAGGCGACCGCGCAGTGTGCGGTGCAGGTGCTCAACTCCAGCTTCGCGATTGTGGGTTGGAAGGTTGCAACCATCGGACCGACGCCGGAAACCGAGGGCGTTAATGACGGCCGCACGACGGCGGAACGCATCTCGGTGCGGACGGAGTCCCTTGGTGTTTCCGGCGGTGTCAACTCCTGCTGGATCGTCGAATAGCGCCGGTAATAAACCGACGCGCCGGTATGGTTTCGGCTCCTGATGTTGGGTTTCTCACCCAAACTCACTAAAATGGTTCTAATAACGTTCGCCCGCCGCTTCCGGCGCTGCTCAGAATGTCGCAGCGAGGACAGCCGGCGGGTGTTTGCATGAAGGGCCTTGAGAAAACAGGGTCTCTCGCAGTCACCGCGCTGGACTGATCAGTTCAGGCCGAGCAGTATCGAAGGAGAAGTCGTGTCTACCACTGACGCATCATCCGTAGCCTGGCTCACCCAGGAAGCCCACGACCGGCTGACGGCCGAACTGGAACACCTGTCCGGCCCCGGCCGGGTTGAGGTCGTCAAGAAGATCGAAGAAGCGCGGTCCGAAGGCGATCTGAAGGAGAACGGTGGCTACCATGCCGCCAAGGAGGAGCAGGGCAAGATCGAGGCCCGCATCCGCCAACTGACTGACCTCCTCCGCAACTCACACGTGGGCGCTTCCCCGGCCGACGACGGCATTGTCGAACCCGGAATGCTCGTGGTTGCCAAGGTGGCCGGCGACGAAGAGACCTTTGTCCTGGGCAGCCGCGAAATTGCAGGCGAGACCGATCTGCAGGTGTTCAGCGAAAAGTCCCCGCTCGGCGCAGCCATTCACGGCATGCGGGCCGGCGAAAAGGGATCATACAAGGCACCGAGCGGCAAGGACATAGCGGTGGAGATCGTCTCCGCCAAGCCCTTCACCGGCTAGCAGTCCCTCCCGTGAAGGAGTTCCGCTCGATGTCGCGGCTCGTGAAGACGCTGTTTATCGCATCCATTGTGTGCGGCGTGGTTACGATCGTGCTCATCATTATCGGGTTCAGCAATCCCTGGATGAATACCCGCCCAGGGATTGTTCCAACCTTCATTTTTCTCACCGTGCTGCTGTCGTTCATCACCTTTGGTTTAGGTGGCGGACGACGGCGGTACTGGCCTTGGCGCCGCAAGTAACCTCCGTGCATGTGCCCGCTGCCAGCCGGCCGCGGGCTAATGCACCACGATGGGGTGCAGGCCTTCTGCCCGCAGACGCTCGAGCACGAACTCGCAATGCTCGTGGCCCTTCGTCTCGATATCCACCGTGATGGAAACGTCGCCCATACTGATCGAGCCCCCCAGCCTGGTGTGGTCCACACCGGTTACGTTCGCATCCGACTCGGCAATGATGCGCGAAATCGTCGCCAGCGAACCCGGCCGGTCATCGAGCATCATCCGGATGGTCATGAACCGGCCTGCGGCGGAAAGTCCGCGCTGAATGACCTTGAGCATCAGCATGGGATCGATATTGCCACCGGAGAGCACCACCACGGTGGTCCCCGGATTTTCGATTTTGCCTTCCATCAAGGCTGCAACGCCGACAGCCCCGGCGGGTTCAACGACCATTTTGGCCCGTTCCAGCAGGAAAATCAGTGCCCGGGCGAGCGCGTCCTCGCTGACGGTCACGACATCGTCGACAAGTTCCTTAATGATGGAGAAGGGCAGCTGGCCCGGCCTGCCCACGGCGATACCGTCCGCCATTGTGGAAACCCGCTGCAGCGGCACGAGCGCGTCGGCGGCGAGCGACGGCGGGTAGGCTGCCGCATTTTCCGCCTGGACTCCGATGATGCGGATGTCCTTGCCGAGCTCCTTCGCCCGCTGTTTGACGGCAACCGCGACGCCGGCCATCAGTCCACCGCCGCCGACCCCCATCAGGATGGTGTCCACGTGCGGAACCTGTTCGAGGATTTCAAGACCGATGGTCCCCTGCCCGGCAACGACGTCGACATTGTCGAAGGGGTGCACGAAAACGGCGCCAGTGTCGTCGGCGTAACGCTGAGCCTCCGCGAGCGCCTCGTCAACGGTATGGCCATGCAGAATCACCTCTGCCCCGTGGCCGCGGGTGGCGGCAAGTTTGGGCAGGGCAACGCCGACCGGCATGAAGATCCTGGCCTGGATGCCCAGCTTGCTGGCCGCGACCGCGACGCCCTGGGCATGGTTGCCGGCAGATGCCGCGACGACACCGCGGGCCCGCTCTTCCGCGCTGAGTTTGGCCATCCGGACATAGGCGCCGCGGACCTTGAAGGATCCAGCCCGCTGCAGGTTCTCGCATTTGAAGTAGACCTCGGACCCGGATTGCCGGCCGAGGGCACGCGAATTCTCAATCGGGGTCAGTTCGATGACGCCCTCAAGCAGGGTGCGGGCCGCTTCGACGTCGGCCAGAGTTACGGGCAGCCCGCCTGCTGGAGTCACTGTTTGTAGCCTCATTTCCTTGGTTCTTGACTGTCGTAGTTTGACGGCGTTCGTCTTCGATTTGGTTAGCCCAGTTTGGCGCTGATGCCCCAACTGGCGCTGAAGCTTTCGCCCGGTTCGAGCCAACGGAGGCCCTCGCCGGAGTTGAACGCGTTCGCCGGTGCGGTCATCGGCTCCATCGCCACCGCTTTTTCGACGCCGGGAAACTGATCCGTGACGAACACTTGGGTGTACTGGAAGGCTCCACTGGCCCACAGGCTGACACTGCGGCCGTCATCGGCGGAAAGGGTATGCCGCACCTTGCCGTCGGTGAAGTCGAGGTCGGTATAAGCGGTGTCCAGATCGAGCTCCCCAACCCGCCTGCCGCTCCTCAAATCGAAACCGCCCGACGCCGGCTCTGTGCCCTGCGGAATCTGCTGGTCGTTGGTCAGCAACCGGGTTTCGGCATTGACCGTCAAGGTGAGGTCCTTCGTGGGGACATCGCCAATCTTAAAGCACGGATGGGCGCCGAGGGCGAATGGTGCCCGCGCCGGCGATGAGTTAATCAGCTCCTGCGTGACCGTGAGCGAGAGATCCTCGTCGATTTCATAATGCACCCGATGTTCGACTTTGAACGGGTAGCCGTGCTGCGGAAATATCGTTGCCGCCAGCTGGACGCTCGTGTCCGTCCGGTCGAGCAGCTGGTAGCCGGCGTTGCGGAGCAATCCGTGAATGGCGTTGTTCCGCGCCACTTCGGTGATGTCGAGCTGCTGCGTAGCGCCGTCGAGCGTCCACCGGCCGTCCTGGATCCGGTTAGGCCACGGCGCGAGCATGATTCCCGAGCCCGCTGGTGGTATCCGGTCGTCGGGATAGGTCTCAGTCAGGTCGATTCCGCCGCGCTGAAAAGAGCGGATTGCACCGGCAAGTTCAGCAATCACCGCGCGCGCATCACCACGGGAAATCCCGTATTGCCGGCCCGTGGCGTACATTCGCCGGTCCTGCTCTGCATGCTGCGCCATGGGACCACGGTACCGGAGATAGCCACCCACAGTTCAATCTCTTACGCAGGGAATTTCCGGCCAACATAGGCATCCAGACTTTCGGTTATGTTAGGATTTGTTTGATTTCTGTTGCTTTTGCTTGGAGAGGACGACATGCTTGCCCCTGAACGGCATCACCGCATCCTCCTCGAACTCGAGTCGCGCGAAGCGGTCCGGGTGACGGAACTCGCCGGGGCGCTTGGAGTTTCCGAAATGACGGTCCGCAGGGACATCGAGACCCTCGACGCCAGGGGTCTCCTCCACAAGATCCACGGAGGCGCCAGCCGGATCCAGGCCTTCACCGCCGTCGAACCCGGGTTTGAACGCAATCTGGACCGGGAACAGGAAGCGAAGTCCGCCATCGCCCGTGCCGCCGCCGGGCTCCTCTCCCCCGGTATGACCATTGCCCTCACCGGTGGCAGCACCACGTACCAACTGGCCGGGCAGCTGGGTACGGTCGAGGGGCTGACCGTCGTGACGAATTCGCTGAAAGTCGCCGACTCGCTGTATTCGGGTGGCGGGGGCGGATCCGGACCGGCGGTGGGGATTTCGGGTGCCGGCCCGGGTTCGCCCACCGTCATCATTACGGGCGGCGAACGTACGCCGTCGGAGGCATTGGTGGGGCCGGTCGCCACGAACGCCATCCGGACTCTGCACTTCGACATGTGCTTCATGGGCGTGCACGGAATCGAGCCCGATCGTGGCCTGTCAACGCCGAACATGCATGAAGCCGAGACAAACCGCGCCTTTGCCGCCTCGACGAGTGAGCTCGTGGTGCTGGCCGATCATACGAAGTTCGGCGTCACCGCGCTGGCAGGCATTCTTCCGCTGGACGACGTCGACACCCTGGTGACCGACTGGCTTCCGGCAGGTGCGGCCGGGGAGAGATACAGGAAAGCCGTGGCCCGGATCCTGACCACTGACGCCACAGAGGCGTCAAGCACGGAGCGAAGCTCACCGGCAACGAAAACCAACCCGAGGCCTGAGATGAAGAAGAGAACGGAAACCCGATGACCCTGGTGACACCAACGCAGCTGGCCGATGGCCGCGAGCTGATCTATTTCGACGAAACCGAGGCCGCCGCCGAACGGCACCGCGACCCGGAGCTTGCACGGGACCGGCGCCCGCTGGACCCGCGTGGCGGCACCGGCCAGATGCGTTATGACGCCCTGAACGATGACTGGGTCGCCATCGCGGCGCACCGCCAGACGCGCACCTACCTGCCACCCGCGGAGCAGTGCCCGCTGTGTCCGACGACCGACGCGAACCCGTCGGAGATTCCGGCAGCGGACTACGATGTGGCAGTCTTCGAAAACCGCTTCCCCTCGTTCGGTCCGGCCACCGGACCCGTGCCGGAACATCCGGTTTGGGGTACCCACGGCTCGTCGTTCGGACGCTGCGAGGTGGTCGCGTTTACACCGCAGCACACCGGTTCGTTCGCCGGCCTCGGAGCCGAGCGGGCACTGACCGTGATCGATGCCTGGGCCCAGCGCACGGAGGCCTTGTCGGCGCTCGAAGGCGTGAAGCAAGTATTTCCGTTCGAGAACCGTGGAGCGGACATCGGGGTGACGTTGCACCACCCCCATGGCCAGATTTACGCCTACCCGTATGTTCCCGCCAAGTCCGCCACCATGGCCGAGGCAGCCCGGAAATATTACGACGACGCCGACGGCGCCAGGACTTTGACCGGTTCCATCCTTGCGGCCGAACGCGAAGACGGCTCGCGGATGATCCGCGAAGGTGAACACTTCAGCTCCTACGTCCCGTTCGCGGCACGCTGGCCGCTGGAAGTCCATCTGGTGCCGCACCGGCAGGTGCCGGATCTTGCCGCGCTCAGCGGGGCCGAACGCGAGGAACTGGCCACGCTGTACCTGGACCTGCTGGGCCGGTTCGACGGGATGTACCAGACGCCCACTCCGTATATTTCCGCCTGGCATCAGGCACCGCTCGACAAGCGGCTCCGTCCGGCGGGTTACCTGCACCTGCAGTTGACCTCGCCCCGCCGGGCGGAGGACAAGCTGAAGTTTCTGGCCGGCTCGGAGGCCGCCATGGGCGCCTTTATTAATGACACGACGCCGGAGGATGTGGCCCGGCGGCTGCGGGAAGTGAAGTAATGAACATCAACAACTCCCTCGATTGGCTTGCCGAAGAGTTCAGGCGGCGGTTCGAAACGGAACCGGAAGGTATCTGGTCCGCTCCGGGCAGGGTCAACCTGATCGGAGAGCACACCGACTACAACGGCGGTTTCGTGCTGCCGTTCGCCATCGACCGGCGGACCCGGGTGGCTGTGCGCGCCCGCACTGACCGCAAGGTCCAGGTGGCGTCCACTTTTAACGGCAGCTCACCAGCCACCGCGGATATCGACGACGTCGGGCCGGGCACCGTCAGCGGCTGGTCGGCCTACCCGCTGGGCGTGGTCTGGTCGATGCGCGAAGCCGGAGTGAACTTCGGCGGCTTCGACATGCTGATCGACTCCAGCGTTCCGGTCGGTGCCGGCCTCTCGTCGTCGGCGGCAATCGAGTGCGCCGTCGCGGTCGCTATTAATGATTTGGCCGGCGCGGGGCTGTCCCGGACGAAGCTCGCGCTGATCGGACAGCGGGCCGAGAACGAGGTTGTCGGGGCGCCGACAGGGATCATGGATCAGTCGGCGTCGCTGCTGGGGCAGGACGGTTCAGCCGTCTTTATCGATTGCAGGTCGTATGGATCCGAACTGGTGCCGCTCGACCTGGCGGGGTCGGACCTCGTGTTGCAGATTATTGATACCAAGGTCTCGCATTCCCATGCCACGGGAGGCTACGCGGCACGGCGTGCCTCCTGCGAACGCGGTGCCTCCGATCTGCGTGTTGATTCACTGCGGGATGTCACCGCGTCGGACCTCGACCGCGCCGCCGAACAGCTGGATGAAGAGACCTTCCGCCGCGTACGCCATGTGGTGACCGAAAATGAACGAGTCCAGCAAACCGTGGAAGTGTTGCGGACACAGGGACCAGCGGCCATCGGAGAACTGCTGGATCAGAGCCATGTTTCCATGCGGGACGACTTTGAAATCTCCTGCCCCGAGCTCGATCTCGCCGTCGAAACGGCGCGCCACAATGGTGCCATCGGCGCGCGCATGACCGGTGGCGGCTTTGGCGGTTCAGCCATTGCGCTCACCCCGGTGGACCAGGTCGACGCAGTACGGACGGCCGTGCTGTCCGGATTTGAACAGGTGGGGTGGACGACCCCGGACATTTTCGAGGTCCAGCCCGCAGATGGAGCACACCGGGCCCGCTGACAGCTGCAGCAGCGGTTATTCGCTCCGACGCCGACGCATTCAACGTCCGGTTCGCCACGGTGCCACGTGCCGGGCGAAAATGGAGGCATGAACAATGAATTCCTGCGCACCATGTCCGAGCGCCGTTCCGTGTCCACGGTTGATGAGTCGGCGCCCGGTGACGACGCACTGCGGGAGCTGCTGGCCGCCGTCGTTCCCGTTGCCGATCATAAGGGACTGAGGCCGTGGCGCCTGGTCGTGCACCGTGGTGACGACCGGCTGCGCGTCGGTGATGCGCTGGCCCAGGGCGACTTGAAGCGGAGCCAGGAACCCGAGGCCAAAGAGGTCGAGCATTTCCGCAAGAAAGCAACGCGGGCGCCGCTGCTGATCGCCATTATCGCCGAGCGCCGCAGCCGGAAGTTGCCCAAATGGGAGCAGGAGGCGGTGGCCTCGGGCGCTGCTCACCTGCTGGAGCTCGCGCTTTTTGCCGCCGGCTGGGGCGTGATGTGGCGTTCGGGCGTGGGCACTGAAACCAAGGCGGTCCGCCGCCTCTACGGGCTGGAAAAGCGGGACCGGCTCCTGGGTTGGCTCTATGTCGGCGGGATTCCGGAACGAAGCGACGGCCGCAGGACCACCAAGCCCAAGAAGCGCCCGGATCCGGCACAGTTCCTCAGCCGGCTGCCGGCAGAGTAACGTCATGCCCCGGGGCAGTTCCTCGCGGGCGCGTCCAAAAGAGTAACGTCAATTACGACGACGGCGGCAGCTTGGTGACGCCAGGCCACCCGCCGCACATCCGCATTGGCAAAGGAGTCCGTGATGGCAGAAGCAGTGATCGTTTCGGTGGCACGCAGCGGGATTGGCAGGGCGTTTAAGGGATCGCTCATCGGCGAACGGCCGGATGACCTCGCGGCGGCCATGATCAGCGCGGCGCTGGACAAGGTTCCCGAACTGGACCGCAACCAAATAGAGGACATTTACCTGGGTTGCGCAGAACCGAGCGGGGAGGCCGGATCCAACATGGCGCGCGTCGCCGGTGTCCTGGCCGGGATGGACGAGGTTCCTGCCTCCACCGTCAATCGTTTCTGCGCCTCAAGCGTGCAGACACTGCGGATGGCTTTCCACGCGATCAAGGCAGGTGAGGGCAGCGCCTTTGTGTCCGCCGGCGTCGAATCTGTCTCCCGCTACCAGAACTGGGCGGGTGCCGGCGAAACGGCCGGCTCCAACCACAACCCGAAGTTCGCCGAGGCCGGTCAGAGGACCAAGGCGCAAGCCGAAAGCAATGAGGTGTGGACAGACCCGCGGGACGAGGGAAAGCTGCCGGACGTCTACGTGTCGATGGGCCAGACCGCCGAGAATGTGGCTACATCGCTGGGCATCAGCCGGCGGGAGCAGGACGAATGGGCAGTACTCAGCCAGAACCGGACAGAGACTGCGGCCAAGAGCGGTTTCTATGCCCGCGAAATCACGCCCTACACCCTGAGCGACGGAAGTATCTTCGAACGGGACGATTCTCCGCGGGCCGGAGTAACGCTGGACGCGGTCAGCCAGCTGAAGCCGGTCTTCCGCGAGGACGGAACCATCACGGCGGGCAATGCCTGCCCGCTGAACGACGGCGCCGCGGCCATGGTCGTGATGAGCGACGTCCGCGCCCGGGAACTCGGGCTCACGCCGCTGGCCAGGATCGTCGCGACGTCGGCCAGCGCTCTCTCCCCCGAAATCATGGGGCTCGGACCGATCGAGGCGACCCGCAGAGTGCTGGCTCAGGCAAACCTGACCATCGACGACATTGACCTGGTCGAACTGAACGAAGCCTTCGCCGTCCAAGTGGTGGCCAGCGCACGCGAGCTCGGGATTGATCCCGCCAAGCTCAATGTCCATGGCGGATCCATCGCGCTGGGCCACCCCTTTGGAATGACCGGCCTACGTTTGACGACCACCCTGCTGAACGGGCTCTCCGCCACCGGCGGCACCGTCGGACTTGTCACCCTCTGTGTCGGTGGCGGCCAAGGCATGGCCCTGGTCCTGGAGCGGCTTAGCTGATCCGCCCCGGCCCAGCCCGCGGTCGCGCCTTGGTTTTGATGTACCGGCCACGCGGCGCTTGTTGAAGACGTCGAAGGCCACAGCCAGCAGCAGGACCATGCCCTTAATGAACTGCTGGTAGTCCGTTCCGACACCCATCAGGGACATGCCGTTATTGAGCACGCCCATAATCAGGCCGCCGGTGATGGCACCCACGACGGTGCCGATACCGCCGGTGACAGCGGCGCCGCCGATGAAGGCTGCGGCGATGGCGTCGAGTTCGAACAGGTTTCCTGCACCCGGCCCGGCAGAGTTGAGCCGGCCGGTGAAGACTAATCCGGCCAGCGCCGAAAGAGCGCCCATGTTGACGAACAGGTAGAAGTCGATCTTCTTCGTCTTAACACCGGAAAGCTCGGCAGCGTGCAGGTTCCCTCCGCGGGCGTAAATGTGCCGGCCGAAAACGCTCCGGTTCATCACCGCGCTGTAGATAACGATCAGTGCGCCGAGGACAACCAGGACAATCGGCGTTCCGCCGCGGGAGCTGCCCAGCAAGTAGGTAACACCCAGGATCATGACGATGCCGAAGGCAAGTTTGGTGGCGAACCAAGCCTTAGGTTCCTCGTCCAGGCCCAGTCTGCTGCGGGATTTCCGGGAGCGGAGCTGTTGCGCGGCCAGCAGTACGACGGCGAGAAGGCCCAGTCCGACTGTGGTCCAGTCGAAGATATTCGTCTCCGGCGGAAAGAGCCCGGGGAACAGGAAACCGCCGCCAAGCTGGCGGTACTCTTCAGGAAAACCGGTGATGCGCTGGTTCTCCAGGACGATCTGCGTCAAACCGCGGAAGATCAGCATGCCGGCGAGCGTCACGATGAAGGCCGGGATGCCGACGTAGGCAATCCAGAATCCCTGCCACGCACCCACCAGCGCACCGACGACGAGTGAGGCCCCTAATGCAAGCCACCAGGGGAATCCCCAGTCCTGGATCATGACGCCGGACATCGCGCCGACAAACGCGGCCACCGAGCCGACAGACAGGTCGATATGGCCGGCAATAATGACCATCACCATTCCGATGGCAAGCAGCAGAATATAGCTGTTCTGAACGACAATGTTCGAAACGTTCTCGGGCTGCAGCAGGGCACCGGCGGTCAGGATCTGGAAGAAACCGACAATAACCAGCAGTGCGACGAAGATGCCGATTTGCCGCAGCCTGCTGGTCAGGAAACTGGTGGCATCCTTAAGGGTCGTAACCATTCGAGCTAGTCCTTGTCCTTGGTCATATGTTGCATGAGAATTTCCGGGTTCGCCTCCGCAATGGAAACTTCACCGGTGATGGCACCCTCGGCCAGGGTGTAGATGCGGTCGCAGATGCCGAGAATTTCCGGCAGTTCCGAGGAGATGACGATGATGGCCTTTCCCTCGGCCGCGAGTTTGTTGATGATGGTATAGATCTCGTACTTGGCTCCGACGTCAATGCCACGGGTGGGCTCGTCGAGGATCAGGACGTCGGGATCGGAAAACATCCATTTCGAGAGCACGACCTTCTGCTGGTTGCCGCCGGAGAGTTTTCCAGTCACCGAGGTAACGGAAGGTGCTTTGATGTTCATCGAACGGCGGAACTTTTCGGCCACAATGACTTCCTGGTCGCCGTCCACCCATCCTTTTTTGGCCAGCTTTCCCAACGCGGCTGCGGAGATATTGCGTTTGATGTCTTCAATCAGGTTCAGTCCGTACTTTTTCCGGTCCTCGGTTGCGTACGCAATGCCGTGGCCGATGGCTTCACTGACCGTGCGGGTGCTGATCGGCAGGCCGTTCTTGTAAACGGTGCCGGTGATATTCGTTCCGTAGCTGCGGCCGAAGATGCTCATTGCCAGTTCAGTCCGGCCGGCTCCCATCAGCCCGGCAATACCCACAATCTCGCCCGCACGGACGCTGAGGTTCACGCCGTCGATAACAACCCGTGAATGTTCGTCGGGATGGTGGACGGTCCAGTCCTCGACGCGGAGGACTTCTTCGCCGATGGCCGGAACCCGGTGTGGGTAGCGGTGTTCAAGGTCGCGCCCCACCATGCCCTTGATGATCCGGTCCTCGCTGACCTCGCCCTCATCCAGGCTCAACGACTCGATGGTGCGACCGTCGCGGATGATGGTCACGACGTCGGCAATGGCACGGATTTCATTGAGTTTATGGCTGATAATGATGCAGGTAATGCCCTCGTCCCGCAGCTCGCGGACCAGGCCAAGCAGGTGTTCGGAGTCTTCATCATTGAGCGCCGCCGTCGGCTCGTCCAGGATCAACAGCCGGACATCCTTCGATAGCGCCTTCGCGATCTCGACCAGCTGCTGCCGCCCGACGCCGATATCGCCGGCTTTGGTCAGCGGGCTCATTTTCAGGCCGACCCTCGCCAGGAGCTTCGACGCCTCAAGGTTTGTGGCATCCCAGTCGATGAACCCTCTGTGCGATCGTTCGTTGCCGAGGAAGATGTTCTCGGCGACCGAGAGGTACGGGCTCAATGCCAGTTCCTGGTGGATGATGACGATGCCGCTTTTTTCGCTGTCCCGGATGTCTTTGAACTCGACGGGCTGCCCCTCGAAGATGATGTCGCCATCGTAGGTGCCGTGCGGGTAGACGCCGGAAAGGACTTTCATCAGGGTCGACTTGCCGGCACCGTTTTCGCCACAGATGGCGTGGACGTGCCCATATTCGACGTCCAGGTTCACGTTCGCCAGCGCCTTCACGCCGGGAAAAGTCTTCGTGATGTCCCGCATCTCGAGTATGTGTTTGGCCATGGACGTTCCAATTCTTTGTCGTCAGTTGCGGCAGTAGCGCCAGAGCGGCGTTGCCGGGGCAAACAGTGCCCCGGCAACGTCAGGAAATGCCTACTTCAGTTCTTTGGGCTCGTAGTAGCCGCTGTCGACCAGGACCTTTTCGTAGTTGTCCACGGTCACGATCTCGGATTCGAGCAGGTAGGACGGAACGACCTTTTCGCCGTTGTCGTACGTCTCGGTGTCGTTCACCTCCGGCTCTTCGCCCTTGAGCAGGTCGTCCACCATGATGACGGCGCGTTCGCCGAGCTTGCGGACATCCTTGAAGATCGTGGAGTACTGCTCGCCATCGATGATGGACTTCACGGAACCCACCTCCGCGTCCTGGCCGGTTACCACGGGCAGCTTGTCGCCCGAGTAGCCTGCCGATGTCAGGGCGGAGATGATTCCGATGGAGAGGCCGTCGTATGGTGAGAGGACGCCGTCGAGCTTCTTGCCGCCGCCGACGGTGAGCAGGTCTTCCATGCGGTCCTGGGCCGTATCGGGCAGCCAGCGCAGGATGGCCGCCTGCTCGAACTCGGTCTGCCCGCTCGGCACATTCAGGACACCGCTGTCCAGGTACGGCTGCAGAGTATCCATGGCGCCATTCCAGAAGAAGGTGGCATTGTTGTCGTCCGGGCTGCCGGCGAAGAGCTCAACGTTGAACGGGCCCTTTTCGCCGGTTTCCTCACCGTTCTCGTCGAGGACTCCAAGGCCGATCAGCAGCGACGTTCCTTGCTGGACACCGACCTGGTAGTTGTCAAAGGTGGTGTAGTAGTCAACGGTGTCGGAACCGTTGATGAGGCGATCGTAGGCAATGACAGGAATGTCCTGCGCCTCCGCGGTCTCCAGGACGCTGGTCAAGGTGGTGCCGTCAATCGAGGCGACAATCAGGGCCTCGACGCCCCCGTTGATCATGTTCTCGATCTGCGACACCTGGGTGGGAATGTCGTCGTTGGCGTACTGCAGGTCCACTTTGTAGCCGAGTTCTTTCAGCTCTGCCTCAACATTGGCTCCGTCGGCAATCCAGCGTTCCGACTGCTGTGTCGGCATTGCCACGCCAACGAGGGCGCCTTCGTTCGAGCCCGAATCGTCTTCGCCCGCCCCAGAG
>NZ_KI914637.1:70970-74284 GCF_000520495.1 Arthrobacter sp. H14 | reverse complement strand
TTCGAGCCCGAATCGTCTTCGCCCGCCCCAGAGCGGCTGCCCCCGCAAGCCGTCAGGCTGAGAGTGAGGACGCTGGCGGCCGCCATGCCCACCATAAATTTGTTCTTCTTCACTGCTGTTCCTCTCGTGAATGACGCAAAAATGTGAGCGTTCACATCCGCCCGTGTTAGTTTACTCACCATCCAGCGGAGTGTGTCAATGAATAGCGGTCTCAGTTTGATAACGCCGCAGGAATATTAAATAGCTGTGGCCCCGGTTGTCCGGGGGCCACAGCTATTTGAGTCATACACCGGCTGCATTGGCCGGATCATGAACGCCGGTTGAATCAGTCGCTGCCGCGGAGAATCGCCAGCAGGCGCAGGATCTCAACGTACAGCCATACAAGCGTCACGGTCAGGCCGAAGGCCGCGGTCCAGGAGTACTTGGCCGGAACGCCGTTCCTGACACCCTGTTCAATGGCTGTGAAGTCAATGATCAGCGAGAAGGCAGCCAGGCCGATGGCCAGAACGCCGATGAAGACACCCAACGGGATGCCGAAGATCTCAACGTCGGTCCGCAGACCCCATGCCGACTCGGTGGCACCGAACATCATCATGCCAAGGTTGACCAGCGAGAACAATGCATAGGCGGAGACCGCGATCATGAAGAACTTCATGGCCTTCGGGGACGCCCGAACCTTGCCGCTCTTGAACAGTGCGAAGGTCACGCCGAAGACGATCAGCGTACCCATCACGGCCTGGAATACGATTCCCGGGTACAGCCCTTCAAGGATTCCGGACAGGGCGCCGACGAAGAGGCCTTCGACGATGGCGTAGGCCAGGATCAGTGCCGGGGAGGGCTCTTTCTTGAAGGCGTTGACCAAGCCCAGGACCAAGCCGCCGATCAGCCCGACCCACAGCAGGATCGGGAAGGCCGCACCTATGAGCGCGCCTACAACGAGCAGGGCAAGACAACCAATGGTCTTCATGATGACGTCGTCGATCGTCATGCGTCCGGTCTTGACCGGTCCGGCCGACGGCTGGTTATACAGTTCCTGAAGCTGCTCGCTGGAGAGCTGAGTCTGGTTGGCCATGGTGGCCGAACCTGTGCTCGCCCGGCCAGCAGGCTGGCTGCGGAAACTCTTATTTTTATTGAAAACCGGGTTTCCACCGAATGCCATGTGATGTCCTCCATCTAGGGGGCGTTGCGATTAGCTAAATCGTATCAGCCACCGGTGCAATTTACGTCTGCAATACCCGGTACAACGGCGGAGTACGTTTCATAGTGTTAAACGTACGAACGGGCCAAAATACTCCCGGAAATCAGGTGCCGGATTTCCGCTGGTGCCCCAACTGGGACTCGAACCCAGACTGAACAGATTTTAAGTCTGCTGCCTCTGCCGATTGGGCTACTGGGGCGTTGCCACGGGCGGAAATCGTCCAGCTAAGCGTACTAGATCGGGACGTGCAGATAGTAACGGAGCCGACGGCGGCCCTGCTGGACGTCGTCGAACGGTGCGGCGTAGCGGAATTTTCCCCTGCTTTGCCTGCTGGGGCGATGTGAAAGGCCGGGCTGCCCATCATGATGGTCAGCCCGGCCTTTCATAAGTTCACAGCGGATCCGCTGGCCTTACAACTTTGGTGCAAGCCTACTTCTTGGCGCCAACCTCGGTCTTTTCGCCGGGCTTCTTGGCATCGTCCTTCGACCCGCCGTCGTTCTCGCTGTCGTCCTTCTTCGGCGGATTGGCCGCAGCGCGGAAGGCGGCGCGGGGACGGTCGAGATCCTCAAGCTGGGTGGTGTCCCGGCTGAGCAGCATGTTCCAGAACCAACCCGAAATAACGCGCGCTTTCCGCTCGAAAGTTGGAATGGCCAGGCCGTGATAGCCGCGGTGCATCATCCATGCAGGCAGACCGAAGAGGGCACGACCGTAGATATTCGCCACGCCCTTGCCGAGTCCGAAGCCTGCAACGACGCCAATGGTGGAGTGCTTGTAGTCGACGAGTTCCCCACCTTCGCGGGAAGCGAGCAGGTTGGAGGCCAACCGCTTTGCCTGGCGCACTGCGTGCTGGGCGTTGGGTACGCAGTAACCACCGACTCCGCCGCCGGAGAGGTCAGGAACAGCTGACACATCGCCGGCCGTCCAGGCGTTTTCGAGCGGGCCGTCATCACCGGTGATGCGCAAATCTGTACCGGCTTTGATGCGTCCACGTTCGTCGACGGGGAAATCGCTCTTCTTGGCCAGTGGGTTGGCCTGGACACCGGCGGTCCATACCAGGGTGTCGGTCTCGAACTGGTCCACCGGGTTCTTGTCCGGCATGCTGATCAGTTCCAGCTTGCCGTCAACGGCGCTGGCGAGCGAGGTGTTGAGCAGCACCTCAATGCCGCGGCTGCGCAGGTGCTCGACCACGCCTACGGCCTGTTCCTCGGTGACTTCCGGCATGATCCTGCCCATAGCCTCCACGAGGACGAACCGGACGTCCTTCATGGTCAAGCGGGAGTTCCGCCGCACGGCCGCGCGGGCGAGGTCCTCCAGCTCAGCGATCGCTTCAATACCGGCGAACCCGCCGCCGACGACGACGAAGGTCAGCGCGCGCCGGCGAACGGCGTCGTCGCTCTCCATCGAGCCGCTTTCGATCTTCTCCAGCACCTGGTTGCGCAGTGCGACGGCTTCCTCGATGGTCTTGAGGCCGATACCGTTCTCGGCCAGGCCCGGAATCGGGAAGGTCTTCGTCTGCGCACCGGCGGACATGATGATATCCTGATACGGGATTTCGAATGTCTCGCCGTCTTCGAGCTTGACCGAGGCTTTGCGGTTCTTGTGATCGATACTCGCCACTTCGCCATCGATGAGCTCGGTGTCCTTCAAGTGCCTGCGGTGCGAGACCACCGAGTGGCGTGCCTCGATGTTTCCGCCGGCCACCTCGGGCAGGAACGGCTGATAGGTCATGTAGGGCAGCGGATCGACGACGGTGACGATGCCACCGGCATTTTTGATCTTGCTCTGCAGCCGCATGGCGGCGTAGAAACCTACGTATCCGCCACCGACGATGAGCACGCGCGGACGATCCTGAAGTTGTGGTTTGGAAGACATATCTTCATGCTACAAGAGTTTGTGAAAATCTTCACGAACTGGAGGAGTCCCGTCGGCGCACGTACACCACATGGGCCGTACCCGCGACGATGACCAGCGCGATCAGGCCCGCGAACCCAATAATCACCGTGCGCGGCAGGTCTTCGTTCAGGCCGGCCGGCTCGGCGGCAACGGGCGCATCGGGTACCGGTATCTCCGGTTCCTCCGATGGCGCCGGAGCCGCCGGATTAGCCTGGGTTGCCGG
>NZ_KI914637.1:69024-70870 GCF_000520495.1 Arthrobacter sp. H14 | reverse complement strand
GCGACGTTGGCAGTCAGCGCCGCTTCGGCGTCGAGCAATCCGTAACCGTAGATGGGGTCCTTACCCGGTACGCCCGCGTCTTCAGCCGTGGTGATGATTCGCTGGATGACCTGGTTGGCGCTCATATCCGGCCATTTGGACCGGATCAATGCGGCGACACCGGCGACGATGGGAGCCGCTCCTGAGGTCCCGGACCACATGGCGTAGCCCCCGCCCGGCAAGCCACCGACCAGGTCCTCGGACGGAGCGGCGACGCCGAGCGTGACGCCCTGCGACGAGGAATCCCAACTTGCCTTGCCCTCGCGGTTCACGCCAGCCACTGAGAGCACACCCGGGATGGTCGCGGGTGCACCGACCTGCTCCATGCCGGCGCCGCGGTTTCCGGCTGCTGCGACAATCAGGACGTCATGTTGCTCGGCATACAGGAAGGCGTTGTCCCAGCTTCGCGGCCAGGAGGTGGAGGTGCTGCCCAACGACATATTGATGACGTCGGCGCCATGGTCCACGGCCCACCGCACGGCCGCAGGAATCTGCTGGTCAACGCTGACACCTGAAGGATTCGGTTTTTCCACGCCGAGCCAGGTCGAGATGCTCAGGATCTGCGCTTCGGGGGCCACGCCGATGAGGCCGTCGGGTCCGTTGCCAGGACCGTCGTAGGTCGGGACGGCACTGGGGCTGCTGCCGCCGTCGTCATCCTTGTTGTCCTTGGATTCGTCCGAATCCAGTTCAGGTTCAGGCGGGGGCTCCGGGGCATGACCGCGTCCGGCCAGCAGCGTCGCAACAAGAGTGCCGTGCTCGGGAGAATCGCCCAGCCCTTCAAGGCCGGCGGGGCTGCCTGAACCGGAGACATCGGTTCCGCCGGCGATGGCGCCTTCGAGGTCAGGGTGGTCGCCGTCGATCCCGCTGTCGATGATGGCCACTGTGACCCCGGCGCCCTTCGATTCCTTCCAGGCGTCGCGGATCCCGTATTCGTCCAGCCAGTACTGCCGCTCGCGGATACCGTCTTCCGCGATGGCGGCTGGAGCCACGGCAAGTCCGGTGAACAGCGAAGCCACCATGGTCAGGACAAGCGCCAGGGCAGCCATGCTGCGGCGCTGTTCTCGATGGTTCATGGCACTCCGTTCGGCGGGCGGGAAGAAGTCATACACCAGTCAGTTGGAGCGGATGCTCAGGGCGATGCCATCCAGAATATCGTGCTCACTGGTCACAGCGGAACCCACGCGCCCCCCGGTCAGTCCGCCGAGCCGCTCGATCACCCGGCGCCAGATCAGCGCGCCGGAGCCGATGACGTCGACCCGGCCGGGGTGCATGTAGGGCAGCCCCGCGCGCCGGGCACGGGGAAGCTGGAGCAGGTCTCCGGCGGCCGCGGCAATTTCCGACGCCGGCAGTTCAGCGGCGTGGATGACGTCACGCTGGTAGCTGTCCAGTTTCAGCGCGTGCGCCGTGATTGTGGTGACTGAGCCCGCGACGCCGACGACGGTGGCCACCGAATCGAGCGGCACGCTGGTGAGGACGGAGTCAATGGCTGCGTCGACGTCCGCGGTTGCGGCCGCTATTTCGGCACTGGTCGGCGGATCGGAGTGCAGATGCCTCTCGGTCAGCCGCACGCAGCCCACGTCCACGCTCCTGGCGGCCGTGACACCATTGGAATCGCCCAACACGAATTCCGTGCTGCCTCCGCCGAGGTCGATAACGAGGATTGGTTCCCGGCTGTCGGGATCTAGCACGCTGACCGCACCAGCGAAGGACAGGGACGCTTCCTCGTCGCCGGTAATGACTTCGGGGTCGACGCCGAGACGCTGCCGGATGCCGTCGACGAACACCTGCCGGTTTTCGGCGTCCCGGG
>NZ_KI914637.1:66595-68924 GCF_000520495.1 Arthrobacter sp. H14 | reverse complement strand
AACACCTGCCGGTTTTCGGCGTCCCGGGTCGCGGAGGTGGCCACGAACCGGATCTGCTCGACGCCGTGTTCCCGCATCAGGCCGGCATACTCCTCCACCGCCGTGAAGGTGCGTTCCAGTGCTTCCTCCGCCAGCCGGCCGGTGGCATCGACGCCCTGGCCGAGGCGGACCACGCGCATTAACCGGACGACGTCGGTCAGCCGGCTGCCGCCGTCGACGTTACCCACGTTGCTACCCACGCCGCCATTGCTGGCCACGTCCCCTCCGCCGGATTCGACGTCGGCAATCAACAAGCGGATCGAGTTCGTACCGCAGTCAATGGCACCGACGCGCATCAGTGTCCTTCCTGATTCGTGTTGGGCATCCCCACGGTAGCGGGCTTCTGCTCCTGGGTCTTGACGTGGCGGCTCAGGTCCTTGGCCGGAACCGGTCCGGCCTCGTCCCAGGCTCCGGCGCAGTAGCAGCGGTCCACCGTCCACCATGGCCGGATCTGTTCGAGTGCCTCATCGCCGAGCGGGTTGATCCCCGGGCCGGCGGCGAGCGAGTGTCCGACCAGGACATGCAGGCACTTGACCCGCACCGGCATTCCGCCGGCTGAAACGCCCGCGATTTCGGGTACGGGTCCGACGCCGGTCCGCTCCCCGATTTCATCCCGGACAGCCAGGTAGTGCTCATGCGCCGCTTGGTAGGCCGCGGCGAGTTCTTCGTCCCGCAGCAGCCGCTCACTCATTTCGGTCATCAGGAACACCTGCCGGTTTTCGGCGTCCCGGGTCGCGGAGGTGGCCACGAACCGGATCTGCTCGACGCCGTGTTCCCGCATCAGGCCGGCATACTCCTCCACCGCCGTGAAGGTGCGTTCCAGTGCTTCCTCCGCCAGCCGGCCGGTGGCATCGACGCCCTGGCCGAGGCGGACCACGCGCATTAACCGGACGACGTCGGTCAGCCGGCTGCCGCCGTCGACGTTACCCACGTTGCTACCCACGCCGCCATTGCTGGCCACGTCCCCTCCGCCGGATTCGACGTCGGCAATCAACAAGCGGATCGAGTTCGTACCGCAGTCAATGGCACCGACGCGCATCAGTGTCCTTCCTGATTCGTGTTGGGCATCCCCACGGTAGCGGGCTTCTGCTCCTGGGTCTTGACGTGGCGGCTCAGGTCCTTGGCCGGAACCGGTCCGGCCTCGTCCCAGGCTCCGGCGCAGTAGCAGCGGTCCACCGTCCACCATGGCCGGATCTGTTCGAGTGCCTCATCGCCGAGCGGGTTGATCCCCGGGCCGGCGGCGAGCGAGTGTCCGACCAGGACATGCAGGCACTTGACCCGCACCGGCATTCCGCCGGCTGAAACGCCCGCGATTTCGGGTACGGGTCCGACGCCGGTCCGCTCCCCGATTTCATCCCGGACAGCCAGGTAGTGCTCATGCGCCGCTTGGTAGGCCGCGGCGAGTTCTTCGTCCCGCAGCAGCCGCTCACTCATTTCGGTCATCAGGCCGGACGCTTCGAGCCGCGATACGGCAGCGGTGATGACGGGGTGGGTGACGTAGAACGTCGTCGGAAAGGGGATGCCCTTGCTCAGCCGCGGTGCGGTGGTTGCCACCAGCGGGTTGCCGCAGACGCAGCGGGCGCCGATTTCGACGACGTCGCGCACCGGCCTGCCAAGTTGGCGGCTGAGGGTGTCGGGATCCCCGCGCTGTACCGTGCGGGAAGAATCAGTCACCGCGGTCCTTCGTGTCGGTTTTAGTCTGTGCCGGAACGTTTGATGGATTCGAAAAGAGCGTCGACCCAGGGAACGTCCTCATCCCCCTCCGGGGATGCGGGCACGTTGGACTGGTCCTGTGCGTCGTCGGCGCCCATTACCAAGTATCGCGTCTCGCCCGGCATTACCAAAAACAGCCGGTTGCGCGCCTGCTGTTTGATGTAGGCAGGATCTTCCCAACGGGCAAGCTGATGTCTCAGTTCCGCCCGCTCGTCCTGCTGTACCGCGATTTCCCCCTGCAAGGCATTAATCTCGGCACGCTGCTCCAGATAGGTTTTCACCGTCGGGGCCAGCAGCACCGTAATTGTGACCAGGACGACGCCGAGGGCCAGCAACCTGCCTGAGAACGACTTCGCGGGAACCGGAGCGGCGTTGCCGGCTCCGGAAGCGGCTCCGTTTGCAGAACCGCCATCCTTCGTCCTGGCCCCGCCGTCCGCGGCCTCCTCGTCCTTCGCCCAGCCAATGACCGGCTGGCGGACGGAGTACCTGGCGCTCTCGCGTTCGTGCGCCCGGCGCGCCGCCGCAGACAGCCGGGACACTTTGGATTTGGACGGGCCGTTGCCGGCCCCCCGGCCGC
>NZ_KI914637.1:55794-66495 GCF_000520495.1 Arthrobacter sp. H14 | reverse complement strand
CTTTGCGCCCCGGCTGTGCCGGACTTGGACGAGGGCTTTACCCGCGCCCCCGACTCCGCTCCGGCACTTGGCTTCGAAGGATCCACAGTGGCGGAGAAACCGGGTTCGCTTTCATCCTTGCGGCCAAAGTCCGGCCGCAGCACGTCAGCACCCACGCCGGCTCCGCCGCTGGAGTCCGGACCCGCGCCGGAACCGCCGGTGCTCGTGACCGCGCCGGAGCCGCCGTCATTCCGGGCTGGTCTCCCAGCGCGCGGAACATTAGGGCGACGCGTGGACATGGCCCTCCTTGATGGGGCTCGGGTAAAACTCCTGCTGGCTACACACCACGATAGCGAGCAGGAGCCTCATCTACGCCGTGAAACGCGGGAAGGCGGACAATCCGGCATATCGGGCGGCGTCCATCAGCTCTTCTTCAATCCGCAGCAGGTGGTTGTACTTCGCCACCCGCTCCGACCGCGCCGGGGCACCGGTCTTGATCTGGCCCGCGTTGGTGGCCACACAGATGTCGGCGATCGTGGTGTCCTCGGTTTCGCCGGAACGGTGTGAGGTGATGGTCGTGTATCCGGCACGCTGGGCCATCGAAATCGCATCCAGTGTCTCACTGAGCGTGCCAATCTGGTTGACCTTGACCAGCAGCGAGTTTGCCGTCTTGGAGTCGATTCCGCGCTGCAGGCGCTCCGGATTGGTGACAAAAAGGTCGTCGCCCACGAGCTGGGTCTTGTCGCCGAGCGTCGCCGTCAGTGCGGCCCAGCCGTCCCAGTCGTCCTCGTCCAGCGGGTCCTCGATGGATACCAGCGGGTAGTCGCGGACGAGTTCCTCATAGTAGGAGGCCATTTCCTCCCGGGTGCGGGCCTTGCCCTCGAACTGGTAGGCGCCGTCGGAGAAGAATTCGCTTGCGGCAACGTCCAGGGCGAAGGCGATGTCCTTGCCCGGGGTAAAGCCGGCGCGCTCGATAGCCGTCGTGATCAGGTCCAGCGCCTCACGGTTGGAGGAAAGGTTCGGAGCGAAGCCGCCCTCGTCGCCCAGCCCGGTGGCCAGGCCCTTCTCCTTCAGGACGGACTTGAGGCTGTGGTACGTCTCCACACCCCAGCGCAGGCCCTCGGAGTAGCTCGGAGCACCCAGGGGCACGACCATGAATTCCTGGATGTCGACGTCGGAATCCGCATGCGAGCCACCATTGAGGATGTTCATCAGCGGAACCGGCAGCACGTGCGCGTTAGGTCCGCCAAGGTAGCGGTACAGCGGCAGTGCCGAGGATTCGGCGGCGGCACGGGCGACGGCGAGGGAGACGCCCAGCATCGCGTTGGCCCCGAGGTTCGACTTGTTGTCGGTGCCGTCCAGGTCGATCATGATCTGGTCCACGGTGCGCTGATCGGTGGCGTCATAGCCCTGTAGCGCCGGGCCGATCTGGTCCATCACTGCCTCAACGGCCTGCGTGACGCCCTTCCCCATGTACCGGTTCTTGTCGCCATCGCGGCGTTCGACTGCCTCGAACTGGCCGGTGGAGGCGCCGGAAGGAACGGCGGCGCGGCCGAACGTGTCGTCGTCGAGGAGGACCTCAACTTCAACGGTGGGATTGCCGCGGGAGTCGAGAATTTCACGTGCGTGGATGGCGTCAATAACGGCCATGGCGTAGCTCCTGTCGTAAGAAAACGTTGGTGGAACGGCGTCGAACCGGGTTCTGTCCCCAGCCTAGTTCAGTTTCGGCCGGCGCGGCATGCGTTACGCCCGACGCGTGCAGTCGGCCTGGAAGCGGACGACGGCGGCGCGAAGGGCGCGTTCGGCGTCCAGACCGTTGGCTGCAGCCTGTCCGACGACGTCGAGCAGGAAATCTCCCAGTTCAGCTTCGGTCCGGGGTTGCTGGCCGGGTCGCTCCGCCCAAGGTTTTGTCGGTTCAAGTCCCGCCCGGTCTGCACGCTTGAGCGTCTTGGCGGCGAACACGAGCGCCGGAAGGTGGTGCGGCACGCCGTCGAACGGTGAAGTCCGTTCCGGTTTCTCCTGCTTCTTCACCGCATGCCAGCGCTCGATTATCTCGTCCACCGTGGCCGGAAAACTCTCCTGCAACGTCCCGTCCGGCTGGAAGACATGTGGATTGCGCCGCACCATTTTGGCTGTCAGCGCTTCGACGACGTCGCGCATCGCGAAGCTGCCGGACTCCTCCGCCAGCCGCGCATGCAGCACAACCTGCAGCAGGACATCGCCAAGCTCTCCCTGCAGTTCCTCCGCCGGATGCCCGCCCTCGACCGCGTCGACCAGCTCGTACGTCTCCTCGATCAGGTACTCGACGAGCGATTCGTGCGTCAGCTCCCCCATCCAGGGACAGTGCTGCCGCAGCTCGGCGATGACTTCGAGGAGCCGCACGAAGGAGGCCTCCACACCATCGCGGGCACCCGGGCCGCCATGTCCCGCACCGGCAGGATCACCTGTAAACCCGGCCGACTGATCGCCGTTCACTGCTGGCTCTGGAATCCTTCGACGATGTAGTCGGCGAGTGCTTCGCGCTCCTCCAGCGGCAGGAACGCGGCCTCGACGGCATTGAGCGTGAGCCGCTGAATGTCGTCCAGATCGTAGTCGAAGGTTTCAACCAGCAACTCGAACTCATCGGTCAGCGTCGCACCACTCATCAGCCGGTTGTCCGGGTTGATGGTGACGTTGAAGCCGGTTTGGTACAGCAGATCGACGGGGTGCTCGGCGATGCTGTTGCCGAATTCAGCGACGGCTCCGGTCTGCAGGTTCGAGGAGGGGCAGACCTCGAGCGGAATGCTGCGGTCGCGGATCCAAGAGGCGAGGCGTCCCAGGGTGACCATACCGACGTCGCTCTCGTTGTCTTCGTCGGTGGTGAATTCGACGTCGATGTCTTCGGCAATGCGCACTCCATGGCCCAACCGGAGGGCGCGGGCGTTGATCAACGCGTCCTGGATGCTGTCCAAACCGGCCGCTTCTCCGGCGTGCGTGGTGACCGGGAACTGGTTCTCGGCCAGATAGGTGAAGGCCTCGGTGAAGCGCGACGGCGGGAATCCATCCTCCGCTCCGGCGATGTCGAACCCGACCGCGCCGGAGTCCCGGTGGCGGACGGCCAGTTCGGCGATTTCCATGCTGCGGTCGGCATGCCGCATGGCCGTGATCAGTTGCCCGACCTGGATGTGCCGCCCGGATGTTTCCACCGCGTCGACGCCGGCTTCGAGCCCTTCCTGGACTGCTTCGACAACCTCGTCCAGGCTCAGACCCTGCTGGAGATGCTGCTCAGGTGCCCAACGCACCTCACCGTAGATGACGCCGTCGTCGGCCAAGTCCTCCACGAATTCCCGCGCCACCCGGGCAAGTCCTTCCCGGGTCTGCATCACGGCGATGGTGTGGTCGAACGTCTCGAGGTAGCGCGGCAGAGAGCCGGAATCGGCGGAATCGCGGAACCACTCGCCGAGCGCAACCGCGTCGGTCGAGGGCAGTTCGTGTCCGGCCTCGGCGGCCAGTTCGATGATGGTCTGCGGTCGCAGTCCGCCGTCAAGGTGGTCATGCAGCGACACCTTCGGCAGGGACCGGATATCAAAGGTCAGATCGGATGCGGGCACGGCGTTCAATACTGGTTCAGTCACAGAAGCCACTGTAGTAGATCAGAGGCGGCTGGGCTCCGGGCGGGGCTTTGAGGTTTCGGCGCGGGGGGAGCTGCGGGCGGCCAGGAGCCGGCTGACCTGATCGACAATCAGGCCGATCGTCAGCGCGATACCGACGGCGAGTCCGACGCCGAGGAGCGCATTGTCCTTCACCCAGTGCCCGGCGAGGACCCCGATACCGACCGAGTAGAGCGACCAGGAGCAGCCCGCGATGACGGTAAACCAGAAGAACCGGGCGCGGCGGAAACCGGTGGCGCCGGCCGTCATGTTCACGGCAATCCGTCCGACGGGAATGTAGCGGGCAATCATGATCAGCATCGCCCCACGCTTGTCGAGTTTCGCTCCGGCCCAGGCGAACGAATCGGCCACCCGTGGCCGGCGCATCCACCGGAACCGGGTCGTGCCGATACTCCTGCCGATGGCGTACGCGGTGTTGTCCCCAATCACTGCCCCGGCCGCGGCGAGCAGGATGACCAGCCACAGGTTCGGCCCGCCGGAACTCATCGCAACCGCGGCGAGCGCGACCACGATTGTCTCGCTCGGGACCGGTGGGAAGAAGCCGTCGATAATGCACACGCCCAGCAGCAGAAAGTACACCCAGGGGGAACCGGCGGCGTCGAGGATGAATCCGTTGATGGCGTCGATCCATGCCGTGAAGTCTTCGATCGTTTCCATGCCGGTCCCCTGATTCGTTGTCTGCTACCTCAACGATCCCGTGCTCCGGCGCCGCCCACTATGGGGTGTACCCCTGATTGGTCCCGCATTTACAACGTAATTCCCGTGGGTGGTCCGGCGCATCAGTCCAGGGAGGACTCCCCGGCGGCGGATTTCTCAGACCAGAGGATGACGTCGTGGGGGGCGGCGGATCCGGGACCGGAGACTCAAGCAGGCCCGAAACCCGGCCGATGTCGGATCTGCTCCCGTTTGGGACAAATTGACCTGCGCGCGCAGGGTTAAATGTCACAAACGGGAGCAAACACATTTGCGGGTTCAGGAGATGCGGTCGATGATGAGCTGCTGGGCCGGACGTGCCCCTTCGGAGGCGATGACGACGGCGTCGGCCAGCGCGTCATGGGCCCGGGCAAACTTTTCCGGGGTGTCGGTCAAGAGGGTCATCAGTGGCTCGCCGGCACGGACCATCGCACCCGGCTTGGCATGCATCCGGACACCGGCGCCTGCCTGGACCACGTCCTCCTTGCGGGCACGTCCGGCTCCGAGCCGCCAGGCAGCGACGCCGACACTGAGCGCATCGAGTCCGACGAGCACGCCATCGGCGGGAGCGTAAATCATTTCCGACTCTTTCGCCACCGGCAGCGCCGCATCGAGGTCTCCACCCTGGGCGGAAATCATCCGCTTCCAGACGTCCATCGCCCGGCCATCCTGAAGTGCCGCAGCTGGATCGGCGTCGTGGATTCCGGCGCAGGCCAGCATTTCCTCTGCCAGCCTCACAGTCAGTTCGACGACGTCTTCCGGACCGCCGCCGGCGAGCACCTCGACGGATTCCGCCACTTCAATGGCGTTTCCAGCAGTCAGGCCCAGTGGCGTTTCCATATTGGTCAGCAGGGCCACGGTGTTGACGCCGGCGTCCTTGCCCAGCGCGACCATGGTCTCGGCGAGCTCGCGGGCGGACTCTTCATCCTTCATGAACGCCCCTGAACCGACCTTGACGTCGAGCACCAGCGAGCCGGTGCCTTCGGCGATCTTCTTGCTCATGATGGAGGAGGCAATCAGCGGTATGGATTCCACGGTCCCGGTGACGTCGCGGAGGGCGTAGAGTTTCTTGTCCGCCGGAGCCAACCCGGAGCCGGCAGCGCAAATGACAGCGCCGACGTCGGACAATTGGTTCATCATCTGCTCGTTCGACAGCGACGCCTGCCAGCCCGGAATGGATTCCAGCTTGTCAAGGGTTCCGCCGGTGTGGCCAAGCCCGCGGCCGGAGAGTTGTGGAACTGCGACGCCGAAGACGGCCACCAGGGCTGCGAGCGGCAGCGTGATCTTGTCGCCGACCCCGCCGGTGGAGTGCTTGTCCGCGGTGGCTTTTCCCAGTGCGGAGAAGTCCATCCGTTCGCCGGAGGCAATCATTGCCGCGGTCCAGCGGGAAATCTCCGGCCGGGACATCCCATTGAGCAGAATCGCCATGTTCAGGGCCGACATTTGCTCGTCCGCAATGATCCCGCGGGTGTAGGCGTCGATGGTCCAGTCGATTTGCTCGTCGCTGAGCGTGCCCTTGTCGCGTTTGGTCCGGATGATGTCGACGGCGTCGAAGTTGCCGCTCATAATGACCTTCCTTCGTCGAGGTCCTGTGGTCCGAAGGCATCCGGCAGGACCTCGTCCATGGTACGGATCCCGCTGACGGTGAGCAGCCGCATCTGTGGTGCACGGTGTTCGTAGAGCAGTTGGCGGCACCGTCCGCATGGCATCAGGATATTACCGTTTCCGTCGACGCAGGTGAAGGCTGCAATCCTTCCGCCGCCGGACATGTGCAGGGCGGAGACCAGCGAGCATTCCGCGCACAGGGTGAGGCCGTAGGAGGCGTTTTCCACGTTGGCGCCGGTGATCAGCCTTCCGTCGTCGGCCAGTGCAGCGGCGCCGACGGGGTACTTCGAGTACGGGACGTAGGCGTGCTGCATCGCTTCCCGGGCGGCATCGGTCAAAGCCTCCCAATCCACGTCAGCACCCGTGCCGTCGTTCCCGTCCGGAGCCGTTCCGTCCACAGAAGCGGACACGTCGTCGTCGTGCGCCATTGTCACCCCTTGATGTACGGCGTGCCATTGGCCGCCGGTGGTCTCGACCGTCCAACCAGCCCGGCGACGGCGACGATCGTCACCACGTACGGCAGCATGGCCAAAAACTCACCGGGCACCGGCGTGCCAAGAATGGACAGCACAAACCGGAGGTTGGTCGCGAAGCCGAAGAGGAGCGCGGCGAAGAACGCCCATACCGGATTCCACCGTCCGAAGATCATCGCCGCGAGGGCGATGTACCCCTGTCCGGCAGTCATGTCTGTGGTGAACTGGCTGACGGAAACGAGGGTATAGAAGGACCCGCCAAGACCGGCCACGGCGCCGCCGAGCATAACGTTGCGTGCGCGGGTGAAGTTAACCTTGATACCCAGGGTGTCGGCCGCCTTCGGGTGCTCCCCTACAGACCGGACGCGCAGCCCCCACTTGGTGTGGAAGAGGCCGATGTAGACGATGATCACGGCCGCGTACATCAGGTAGCCCACGATGGTCTGCCGGAACAGAATACCGCCGAGGATCGGGATGTGTTCCAAGACTGGAATTTGGATGACCGGCAACGACGGCGGTGAATTCCAGGTCTGCGAGTCACGGCTGAGCACGGTGGAGAACAGGAACCCTGTCAGCCCCGAGACCAGCACATTGAGCACAACGCCGACGATGATCTGGTTCACCAGATATTTGATGCTGAAGACCGCCAGCACCACGGACACCAGAACGCCTGCGACGGTGGCGGCCAGCATGCCTGCGTAGACGTTTCCGGAAATGGAAGCTGCCACGGCAGCGGCGAAGGCACCGGCCAGCAATTGGCCTTCGATGGCGATATTGATGACACCTACCCGCTCGCTCAACACGCCGGACAGGGACCCGAAGATCAGCGGGACAGCCAAGGTGACGGAGCCAGCGAGCAGCCCGACCAAGGAAACATCAGTGCGTTCCGCGCTGCCAACCACCCATACAAGGAATCCAATGACGAATACCACTGCATAAATGATCGGAAGCCATCGCGGATCCTTGCGTCCGCCCTTGATCTGCAGGAAGGAGAACACGGCGATGGCGGTCACGATCAGTGCACTCGCCCAGCCAACCGGCACGGTGGGAACCACCACGGGCGCAAGCTGAATTACGTCCCTGCCTGCTGAGATCCCGAAAGTAGCTGTGCCGCCGGGTGCGTTGAAGGCGAAGCCCGCCAGCGCGACGACGGCGAAAATCGCGTAAATGATGGGCGTCTTCCAACTCCGGACCGTATCGAGCTGGGGTGCCTGTCCCTGGGGTGATAACACTGGCGCGCTCACGCGGCACCTCCTGCCTTGACGGTCTCACGGGAGGACTTGCGCCGCGGCTTGCCCTTTCCGCCTTTGCCGTCCTCGTGGATCCTGAAGATCGCCCGCACCAGCGGAGGGGCGGCTATGAAGAGCACGATCAGCGACTGCACAACCAGCACGATGTCGATAGGGGTCCCGGTGAGGGTCTGCATGGTCACGCCTCCCGCGCGGAACGCGCCGAACAGCAGCCCGGCGAAGAATGTGCCCCATGGCGTGGATCTGCCCAGCAGCGCCACCGTGATGGCGTCGAATCCGAAGCTGGCAGCGACGCCGTCGGTCAATACGCCTTCGGTACCCGAGACCTGGGCAACGCCGGCCAGTCCCGACAGCGCGCCGGCAATGATCATCACCAATGTGTACCCCTTGGCGACGCTGATTCCGGCGGTCTTGGATGCGTGCGGGTTGGCGCCGACGGCACGGAACTCGAACCCGATGGTGGAGCGGTGCAGCAGCCACCAGACCAGCAGCGTGGCACCAATAGCAACGACAAAGCCCCAGTGCAGACGGAACCCGTCACCGAACAAACGTGGATACATCGCTGTCGCATCCAGCCGGGGCGAGATCGGTTGGGAGGAATCGGGGCGTTGGAATGATTCGGTGGTCAGCAGATATGCAAGAAGGTAGACGGCGATGTAATTCAGCATGATGGTCAGGATGACCTCGTGGGCGCCGGTCCGCGCTTTCAGCAGGCCCGCGATGCCTCCCCAAATCCCGCCACCTATAATGCCCGCCAGGATCACCAAGAGCAGGTGGATCCCCCACGGCAGATCCAAGGTGAATCCCACCCAGGCGGCCATAGTGGCACCGATGATGATCTGGCCCTGTGCGCCGATATTGAACAGCCCGGCCCGGAAAGCCAGTGCGACACCCAAGCCTGCGAGGATCAGGGGCGTGGAGACTGCCAGCGTCTCGGTGAAAGGAAAAATCATTCCCTGCAGATCACTGGCGCGCGGGTTGAAGATGGCCCCTTGGAACAGTGCCACGTAGGCGCTGGACGCCGCCTCCCAGGCGGCTACCAGCGTATCGGTCGGCCGCGCGAAGAAGTAAGTTGCCGCTTCGACCACGCGCTCGTTCGTGACTGCGATCAGGATGCCGCCCAGGAACAAGGACAGCACGATGGCGAGAATCGACACCAGAGAGCCACCATGGAAGATCTCTTTGAGCACCGACCGGCCGCGGTTCTCCGGTGGTTCCACCTCACCGCTCTGCGCGTCAGCGGGAACCGCTGGCAATGGTTCACGGCCTCCGGCAGTTCCCATCCCGGCCTTAGCCTCGTTTTCGTCCTGGCCGAAATCCTGGTCGCGCCGGCCGTCGTCGGAACGGCTCATTGGTCTCCTCCCCGCTCCTCGGTATGGCCTTCCCGTGCGGCCTTGTCACGTTCCTCAATGTGGGCGGGACCGCCCGTTTCCATCGGATGCTCGGAGTGCGGCTGCGCTTTGGCGTCCTCCTCAGACATGCCGGCCATCATCAGGCCCAGTACATCTCTGGAGGTTCCACCCGGAACGATGCCCATCAACTTGCCTTGGTACATCACCGCAATCCGGTCCGCCAGTTCGGCCACCTCGTCGAGTTCGGTGGACACGATTATCACCGGGGTGCCGTTGTCACGCTCGGTGATAATGCGTTTGTGCACAAATTCGATCGAGCCGACGTCGAGACCGCGGGTTGGCTGTGAAGCGATGAACAACTTCAGCGGCCGGGACAATTCGCGCGCCAGCACCACTTTCTGCTGATTTCCGCCAGACAACGTGCCGACCGCAGAATCAATTCCTGCAGTCCGGACGTCGAATTCATTCACCTTTTCGCGTGCGTGGTCGGCGATGACCTTCGGCTTCATGCCCAGTCCCGTGGCGTAAGGCGCCCGGTCATACATGTCCAAAACCATGTTTTCAGCAATGGTGAAGGGGCCGACCAATCCGTCCACGGTACGGTCCTCGGGAACAAATCCGACGCCGGCAGCCAGCACCTGCTTGACGGTCCGGCCCACAAGTTCCTTGCCCTCCAGTTTGATGGAGCCGGAGACATGGTCCTGCAGCCCGAGCACGGCTTCAGTGAGTTCCGTTTGCCCGTTGCCTTGCACGCCGGCGACAGCGAGGACCTCTCCCCGTGCGACGTCGAAGCTGACGCCGTTGACGACACGATAGCCATTTGCGGCGGTGACCTTCAAGTCTCTCACCTGGAAGGTTTTTTCCCCGGGTGTTGCCTCTTCCTTTTCCAGGTTGAGGCTCACGGACCGTCCCACCATGAGCGATGCCAGTTCGGTGGTGGATGCCGACGGCTCGGCGGTTCCCACCACCTTTCCGCGACGGATCACTGTGATCACGTCTGAGACTGCCTTGACCTCCCGCAGTTTGTGGGAAATGAAGACGATGGAAGTGCCGTTGGCTTTCAACTGGGCCATGATGTCGATCAGCTCATCGGTTTCCTGCGGCGTCAGCACCGCAGTGGGCTCATCGAGGATCAGTACCTCGGCATCACGGACCAGTGCCTTAATGATCTCCACCCGCTGCTGCACACCGACCGGCAAGTCTTCGACCAAGGCGTCCGGGTCGACGTGGAAGCCGTACCGGTCGGAAATCTCCCGGATTCGACGCCGGGTTTTCTCCAGGTCCAGCATTCCGCCGGCACGCGTCGCCTCATTACCGAGTGCAACGTTTTCGGCCACAGTAAAGACTGGGATCAACATGAAATGCTGATGCACCATGCCGATACCTGCCGCCATGGCATCGCCGGGGCCCTTAAAGGATACTTGCTTGCCATCGACCAGAATCCTGCCTTCAGTGGGGTGATACAGGCCGTACAGCACGTTCATCAGCGTCGACTTGCCTGCACCATTTTCACCCAGCAGCGAATGAATCTGTCCGGGTTCGACCACCAGGTCGATGTGGTCGTTGGCCACTAGGGAACCAAATCTTTTGGTAATTCCCTCTAGTTCGAGTTTCAAAACCCCAACCAATCTGTTTTTGCTATGAGTGAGTCGCGCCGGCATCGCGCCGCCGGCGGAGTACAGACAAAGCGCGCCGGCCC
>NZ_KI914637.1:49345-55694 GCF_000520495.1 Arthrobacter sp. H14 | reverse complement strand
CGGCGCGCTTTGCGTTGCTTGTCTTACTGCTCGGGGCTGGCATCCGACTGGACATCGATTTCGCCAGCGATGATGCCGGCCTTGATGTCCTCAATCTCGGACTTCAACTCTTCAGGCACCTCATCTGCGAAGGAGTGGTACGGGGCGATGCTCACGCCACCGTTGTCCAAGGTGCCGACGTAGGGTTCGCTCGAGAACTTGCCTTTCACATCAGCCGTAATGACATCTTCCACGGACTTGGAAATTCCCTTCATCACCGAGGTGAGGAACAGATCCTGTGCCTCGGGGACGGCTTTGTAACCGTCAGAGTCGACCCAGATAATGCTGGCGTCCTTACCGGCGTTGTTGGCTTCCTTCACCGCGTCGACCGTGCCCAGCCCCACCGGCCCGGCAACAGGCAGGATGATGTCCGCACCCTCGTTGATGAAGTTGGAGGTGTTGGTTTTGCCCGCACTCTGGTTCTCGAAGTCACCGATGAAGGTGCCTTCCTGGGACTCGCGGTCCCAGCCCAGCAGGTTCACATCGGTGTCATTCTGCTGGTTGTAGTGCTCGATGCCGGCGTCGAATCCGTCCATGAAGATGGTCACGGTCGGTATCTTCACGCCACCATAGGTGGCGACGGTGCCGGTTTCAGTCATCCCCGCGGCGAGATAGCCCGCCAGGAAAGCCGCCTGCGCGGTGTCGTAGATCAGTGGTTTGACGTTGTCAGTGAACTCCGGGTCGTTGTAGTCGACGATCGCGAAGTTCTGCTCCGGTTTGTCTGCTGCCACAGCCTTGGTGGCGTCACCGAGCAGGAAGCCGACGGTGACCGTCAGGTTACAGCCGGACTGCACCATGGAATTGAGGTTCGGTTCAAAGTCCGTAGGCGCCTGGGACTCTGCCTGCTGGATTTCGATGCCCAGCTTCTCCTGCGCAGCCGTCAGCCCTTCGTAGCTGGACTGGTTAAAGGAGCGGTCGTCGAATCCGCCGGAGTCCGAAACGATGCAGCCCAAGTAGTCGCTGTTGGCCGCGCTCGTCTCTCCACCGCCGCCGTTGCCCTCACCTTCAGGTGTCGGTGCTTCCCCGCAGCCGGTGAGCACAAGAGCGGAGATGCCGAGAATGGCCGCCCCGAGAGATGTGCTCCGCTTGGCAGCACTGAAAATTTTCTTCACTGTTCCTCCAGAGAATATTTTCCCCACGACTGAAGTTTCAATGAGTGTCCGCTCCGCCGTGATCACCGATGACCGCTGCGTTTCCTGCTCTGTTTTCACTGATGCTCGTGGGGGTGCGCCGGGGCGCACGGTACGAGACTACCCTAGTGCCCCAAATCACCATCGGACGCAAAAACACACGTTGAACGCTGCATCGTTGGGAAGTTGTTACCCGGACGGATCAGCTGCCCGGGTTTACACCCATCCGGGCGACTTCCTGGCGCCGGTGACGAACGGCCCGAAGTGCCGCCGAGGCCATCACCCGGACTCCGACGCCGATGGCCCGCTCGTCCGCAACATAGTCACCCCGGTGCAGATCGAAGATTCCACCGCCCGGCGCGCGGGTGCCGAGCCGCATCATCGAGCCGGGCACATCCTGCAGGAACCAGGCAAAGTCTTCGCCGCCCATGGATTGCGGCGTCAGTACGACGGAGTCCTCGCCGAGTTCGGCGCGGGCGGCCGCTTCCAGGAGGGCCGTTTCGGTTTCCGAGTTCACGACCGGAGGCACACCGCGCAGGTGTTCCAGATGCACATCCACGCCGAACGGTGCCGCCGTCTGCCGCACCACCTGGTCCAGCAGGTCGCCGGCCGCGTGCCAGTCGTCCCGGTCCAGTATGCGCATGGTTCCGGCCATGAAGCCGCTGGAGGGAATGGCGTTCGGTGCCGAACCGGCCCGGATCTGCCCCCAAACGACGGATACTGCGCTCCGGACGTCAATCCGCCGGTTCAGCACCGCCGGAACATTGACCGCAATTTCCGCAAGCGCGAAGACCAGATCCTCGGTCGCATGGGGCCTGGAGGTGTGGCCGCCGCGGCCGGAAAGCTCAATCCGGATCGTGTCGGACGCTGAAGTGATGGCGCCAATGCGGGTTCCGACATGGCCGACCTCCACACGCGGATCGCAATGCAGGGCCAGGATCCGCGGAACGGATTCCATCCCACCCTGCTCAATTACATCGAGCGCACCGCCGGGCATGGTTTCCTCGGCGGGTTGGAAGATAATCCGCACGGTGCCGGCCAGCGGAGTCTGCGCATCGATCTCCCCCAGAATCAGGGCGACGCCGACCATCACCGTGGTGTGAATGTCGTGACCACAGGCGTGCGTCACCCCCGGATTGTTCGAGGAGTACTCCAGATCGGTTTCCTCCACAATGGGGAGCGCATCAATGTCGCCGCGCAGCGCCGTCGCAATTGGACCATGGCCAATATCAACGTACAGACCGGTGTTTTCGAACCTCTTGGGCGATAACCCTGCCTCAGTCAGCCGGTCGACAATCTTGTCGGTGGTGCGGTATTCCTTGCGGGAGAGTTCGGGATTGGCATGTAGATCCCGGCGGAATGCAATCAACTCGTCCACCTTCGGCAGCAGCAAAGGTCCGACCAGCTTGAAGGGATCGCTTTCGACTGGATCTGTGTGCACACCAAAACCCTATCTAGCCCGGGCCGTTTTTTGTGGATCTTGAGCGATCCATTACGAATCTCCGGTTACAAAACGTCGTGGTCGCCGCTCGCCTTGAGCCGCTCCACGGCCTGTTTAACTTCCTGGGCGTGTGCCGTCGTCGTCACCAACAGCGCATCCTTGGTATCCACGACGACGAGGTCCTCGATCCCGATCAACGCAATAACCCGCTTCGTATCGGAGAAAACGACGCCGGAGGCCGCCTCGGAGAAGACCCTTGCGCCCTTGCCCATCACCGTAAGGTCGGAGATTTCCGCCGCACTGTTGAGCCGGCCCAGCGCAGCGAAGTCGCCGACGTCGTCCCATTTGAAGGTGCCGGGCACCATCGCGACGTCCCCGACTGCAGCTGCCGGTTCCGCGACGGCGTAATCGATGGCGATTTTTGGCAACGTCGGCCAGAGCCGGTCCATCACCTCGTTCCGTCTGGGCGTGTCCCAGGCGTCGGCGATCTCGGACAGGCCGGCATATAGTTCCGGCTCTGAAACGGAGAGGTGCTGGAGCATCAGCGAAGCCGGTGCAACGAACATGCCTGCGTTCCAGTGATACTCACCGGACGACAAGTACTGCCTGGCAACGCCCTCCGTCGGCTTCTCCACGAATTCGACGACGGCGCGTGCACTGGGCGCGCCCTCGATGCCAAGTTTGTTGTTGGACCTGATATAGCCGAAACCGGTGGACGGATAGGTGGGATGAATGCCGATCGTGACGATTTTTCCGGCGGCGGCCGTATAGACGGCTTCGCGCACCGCGTCCCGGAACGCCGAATCCGGGCTGATCACGTGGTCGGCCGCGAAGGAACCCATGATGATGTCCGGGTTCCGGCGGTACAGAATGGCGGCGGCCAGACCGATGGCGGCGGCGGAGTCCTTCTGTTCGCTCTCCAGCAGCAGATCCGCTTCGTCCACCTCGGGCAATTGGCTGCAGACGGCGTCACGGTGGGCTGCGCCGGTGACCAACAGGATGCGTTTGCCCGTCAGCGGTTCCAGCCGGTCGTAGGTGGAGCGCAGCAGCGTGCTCCCGGAGCCCGTCAGGTCATGCAGGAACTTGGGGGTGGCAGCACGGGACAGCGGCCACAAGCGGGTTCCGGTTCCACCCGCCGGAATGACGCCGTAGAACCGGTCCATAATGTCGTCTTGCGCGTCGCCGGGGGCCGTTGCACGTGTTTCGTCAGTACTCATCAGTCCCAGCGTAGCGCGAGGGACCCCGGCACGGTCGGCTGCGTCGCCATTCGGCACCCGGAACTGCGTACGGTGATGAAGGCAACACTAAATATAGGAGTACCTGAATTGAACTTCCAGCTACCGCGGGCCTAAGTTAGAGTCGAGCCTATTAGTGCTCTCGCATATGCGCTTCCCCGCGTGGAAAACACGCTGGCGCCGTTGCGATGCAGGGAGGTTAATTCAGTGTCGAAGACACCAGCTGGAACCCTCTACCGCGGCCGAGAAGGTCAGTGGTCTTGGGTCGGACACCGGATAACCGGCGTCGTTATCTTTTTCTTCTTATTGGTGCACGTGCTGGATACGTCGCTGGTGCGGGTCTCCCCCGAGGCGTACAACGCGGTGATTGGTGCCTATAAGAACCCACTGATGGGTCTCGGTGAAGCCGGTCTGGTAGCCGCCATCATCTTCCACGCCTTCAACGGCATCCGGATCATCCTGATCGACTTCTGGAAGAAGGGGCCTAAGTTCCACCGGCAGATGCTGTGGATCGTCCTTGCACTGTGGGCCGTGACGCTGACCGTCTTCCTTATCCGGCATCTACCCAACGTCTTCGGGGGGCACTAAATGGCGCAGACAATCCAACCTCCGCGCAGTTACGACAACACCAAGACCGGAATCAAGTACAACCGGACCGGTGGCAGTGGCTCGAATTTCGAGATGATCGGCTGGCTGTTCATGCGGCTGTCCGGCATCGTGCTGCTCGTCCTGATCTTCGTCCACCTCTACGTGAACCTGATGGTCGGCGACGGGATCCAGGCCGTGGACTTCGGTTTCGTGGCTGGTAAATGGGCCGATCCGTTCTGGCAGGTATGGGACCTTGCCATGCTGTGGCTGGCCATGCTGCATGGAACCAACGGCGTGCGCACCATCATTAATGACTACGCGGACAAGGACGGAACGCGGTTCTGGCTCAAGATGATCCTGTACGCGGCCACCGTCGTCATCCTCGTTCTGGGAACGCTCGTGATCTTCACCTTCAATCCCTGCCCGCCCGGGGCCGCGGCGGAATTGCTGCCGTCATTCTGCAGCGCTTCCTAGCCGCGGCGGATTCCCTCTCACTTAGCATCTGAATTCAACAGAAAGAGCACCAGGCATGCAGGTTCACAAGTACGACGTCGTTATTGTCGGCGCCGGTGGTGCCGGTATGCGCGCGGCCATCGAATCCGGTCAGCGCGCACGGACGGCTGTACTGACGAAGCTTTACCCCACCCGCTCGCACACCGGGGCCGCGCAAGGCGGAATGTGTGCAGCGCTGGCCAATGTCGAAGAAGACAACTGGGAATGGCATACCTTCGACACGGTCAAGGGCGGGGACTACCTGGTGGACCAGGACGCCGCCGAGGTGATGGCCAAGGAAGCCATCGACGCTGTGCTGGACCTGGAAAAGATGGGCTTGCCGTTCAACCGCACGCCCGAGGGCCGCATTGACCAGCGCCGTTTCGGTGGTCACACCCGCGACCACGGCAAGGCGCCCGTACGCCGCTCCTGCTACGCAGCGGACCGCACCGGGCACATGATCCTGCAGACGCTGTACCAAAACTGCGTAAAGCACAACGTCGAGTTCTACAATGAGTTCTACGTGCTCGACCTGCTGATGGTCGACGACGAAGTGGACGGCAAACTCAACCGGAAGGTCGCCGGCGTCGTCGCCTACGACCTGGCCAGCGGCGAACTACACGTCTTCCAGGCCAAGTCCGTCATCTTCGCCACCGGCGGTTCGGGCAAGGTCTTCAAGACCACCTCCAACGCGCACACTCTTACCGGTGACGGCATGGGTATTGCCTACCGCCGCGGTATTCCGCTCGAGGACATGGAGTTTTTCCAGTTCCACCCGACGGGTCTGGCCGGTCTGGGTATCCTCCTCTCCGAAGCGGCGCGCGGTGAGGGCGGAATCCTCCGCAATTCCGAGGGCGAACGGTTCATGGAACGCTACGCCCCCACGATTAAGGACCTGGCCCCGCGCGATATCGTCGCCCGGTCCATGGCCAATGAGGTGCGCGAAGGCCGCGGTGCAGGTCCGAACAAGGATTATGTGCTGCTCGACCTGACCCACCTCGAGCCGGCCCACATCGACGCGAAGCTACCTGACATCACCGAGTTCGCCCGCACCTATCTTGGCGTGGAGCCGTACACGGAGCCGGTACCGGTCTTCCCCACCGCGCACTACAACATGGGCGGAATCCCCACGAACATCACCGCGCAAGTGCTGCAGGACAATGAAACGACCATCCCCGGTCTCTATGCCGCGGGCGAGGTTGCCTGCGTTTCCGTGCATGGTTCCAACCGGTTGGGTACCAACTCGCTGCTCGACATCAACGTCTTCGGCAAGCGTGCCGGTATTGCCGCCGCGGAATACGCCCTGACGGCCGACTATGTGGACCTGCCGGAAGATCCGGAAGGCTACACCGTCCAGCTGCTGGATACCGTCCGCGGTTCAGAGGGTGGCGAGCGGATCGCGGCGATCCGCAAGGAGCTCCAAG
>NZ_KI914637.1:31549-49245 GCF_000520495.1 Arthrobacter sp. H14 | reverse complement strand
GATCCGCAAGGAGCTCCAAGACACGATGGATGCGAATGTGCAGGTGTTCCGCACCGCAGACACTCTCAAGGAAGCCGTCGCCGTTATCAATTCCCTGAAGGAGCGGTACACGCGCATCACCGTGCAGGACAAGGGCAAGCGCTTCAATCTGGACCTGCTGGAAGCCGTTGAACTGGGCATCCTGCTGGATCTGGCCCGTGTGACAACCGCAGCAGCCCTGCACCGCAAAGAGTCCCGCGGCGGCCACTACCGTGAGGACTATCCCGAGCGCGACGACGAGAACTTCATGGAACACTCCATGGCCTTCCTGGACCCGTCCGCGACAGAGGCAGACGTCCCCGGAATCCGCCTGGCTACGAAACCGGTGGTCTTTACCCGTTACAAGCCGATGGAGCGTAAGTACTGATGTCCACTCCGACCAAAGACGAAACAGCAGAACCGGCCTCCAAGGTCGAGCTGCCCGAAAGTGTTGCCGGCAGCGGCGAGATTCCGTCGTTCGAAATCACGCTCCGCGTCCGCAGGTACAACCCGGAATTCTCTGACGAAGCGCACTGGGACGACTTCCAGCTGACCATGTACGGCACGGACCGCGTCCTCGATGCACTGCACAAGGCCAAATGGGAGCACGACGGATCGGTGTCGTTCCGCCGCTCCTGCGCCCACGGTGTCTGCGGTTCCGACGCGATGCGCATTAATGGGCGCAACCGCCTGGCCTGCAAGGTGCTGCTGAAGGACCTGGACACATCCAAGCCGATCACCGTCGAGCCGATCAAGGGCCTGCCGGTCGAGAAGGACCTGATCGTGGACATGGAGCCGTTCTTCCAGTCCTACCGCGAGATCATGCCGTTCCTGATGAACAACAGTCACACGCCCACCAAGGAACGGCTGCAGTCGTCCGAGGAGCGCGAGCGGTTCGACGACACCACCAAGTGCATTCTCTGCGCCGCGTGCACGTCCTCCTGCCCGGTCTTCTGGACCGATGGCCAGTACTTCGGGCCCGCAGCCATCGTGAATGCGCACCGGTTTATTTTCGATTCCCGCGACGACGCCGGCGACATGCGCCTGGAAATCCTCAACGACAAGGAAGGTGTCTGGCGCTGCCGGACCACCTTCAACTGCACCGATGCCTGCCCACGCGGGATCCAGGTGACCAAAGCCATCGCAGAGGTCAAGCAGGCCATTCTGTCCAGAAAGGTCTAGAACATATCGGCCCGCTCGAGTCGAAGTAAGGAGCCGCAAGTGTCCAGAACCGAAAACGTCTCATTCACAGGCGTTAATGACGTCAAACTGGCCGGAAAGCTCGACCTGCCCGACGGCAAGGTCCGCTCATACGCGCTGGTGGTTCATGGGTTCACTCTCGGCAAGGACAGTCCGGCCGCGTCACGTATATCGAAAGCATTGGCCAAAGCCGGTATCGGGACGCTCCGGTTCGACTTCACTGGTCTCGGCGATTCGGAGGGCGACTTCTCCGATGCCACCTTCAGCACCAACCTCGCCAACATCGAACGCGCAGCGGACTTCATGAAATCCGAGGGCAAGACTCTGTCGCTGGTCGTGGGACATTCGCTTGGCGGGGCTGCGGTCCTGGCCGCGGCGAAGAAACTCAAAGACGTGGATGCGGTGGTCACCATCGCTGCTCCCTACGACCCGGCACACCTGGAGCATGCCTTCGAACCTGTGATGGACGAAATCCAGGAGGAAGGCAGCGCCGAGGTCAAGGTCGGCGGACGGGAGCTCAATGTCCGCAAGGAGATGCTCGAGGACCTGCGCAGCCACGATCTCACCGGCTGCATCAAGGGGCTCCGCCGGCCCCTGCTGGTGATGCACTCCCCCACCGACAACACCGTGGGCATCGAGAACGCCGGCCAGATTTTCGACGCCGCACGGCATCCCAAATCGTTCGTGTCCCTGGAAGGCAGTGACCACCTGCTGCTCGGCCGTGGCCATGCCAAAAGGGCTGCCAATATTATCTCCGCCTGGGCAGATCAGTACCTCGAGCTCGACGACGTCGATTAACCGTTTCCGGTTCCCCGGGCTACGCCCTGTGTTCGGCTTCGCGGGGGCTGTTACCGGTGTTCGGCTTCGCGGGCGCGCTGCCGCAGTGAAGGCAGTTTGTCTTCCTTGCCCCGGTGCCGCAGCGCGGCCACAGTGTCGGCCTTGCTGATTGCGCCCCAGGACGCGGCCACCAGATACACCTGGCTGAGCAGGAAGAACCAGACAAACAGACCCAGGATAACGGCAAAGGGGTCCAACAGCGGGTTGTTCCCGACGGAACCCAGCAGCAGTGTGCTGAACGTGCGCAACAAGGTACTTCCGACGGCGGCAATCAGCGCCGACTGGAACATGGCCAACCGCAGCATCCGGATCCGTGAAGAGAAACGGAACAGGATGACCGCCACCACCATGTCCAACAGCAGCATGACGCTAAGGCCTGCCACCCGGGTAAAGAAACCGGCAAGAGTGCCGAGGTTAAATAGATCGACGATGGTATCGAGCAGGGTATTGACGACAATCCCGACGCCCAGGGTAACCAGCATTGCCACTGCGAGAATAACCAGGATCCCGAGATCCTTGAGCTTCACGATCACTGGATTGGCCTCAATCGGCGCAAGATCGAAGATCCCGC
This sequence comes from Arthrobacter sp. H14, assembly GCF_000520495.1. Taxonomy (GTDB): domain Bacteria; phylum Actinomycetota; class Actinomycetes; order Actinomycetales; family Micrococcaceae; genus Arthrobacter_C. The sequence goes on along the minus strand of NZ_KI914637.1, from coordinate 46,619 downwards.
GCATACCTTCGCGAAGACTGCCAATCCACCGCAGCGAGGTCCACAACATGGTGGCAGTCGAAATGACCAGCGCAATGCTCAGGCTGCCGCCGGTCTTGAACAGTTGCTGCGGGCTGACCATGCCCTCCCCGCCGGTACCGATGAGGTTTGGCACCTGCCTGTCGACGCCGCTGATGACGAGCTCCTGAAGCTCCCTGTTTCCCGAAGCCACGAGTCCCAGAATGGAGAATCCAGCCACCAGCATAGCCGCCACGGCAAAGAACAGGTTGTAGGAAATGCCGGCAGCCATCAGCGGCCCGCGCCGACTCGCATACAGCTGAACTGTGCGGACGGGCTTGAAGGTCATTGTCCTGGCAAGCAACCACAACGCAGTCGCCTTGGCCACGGGCATGAAGCCCTTACCCTCACGTTGAAGCTTGCCCATCCCGCGCCGCTTGTGCAGTGCTGCCACTTTGAGTTTGGACAGGTCCGTGGGGTCGGGTTGTTCATCATGGTTGGGCAGGGACTTATGGAGGCTGGCTGCCGTCCTGTTCGGGGCTTTGGCTGCCAAAGTTCAACTCTTCCCGTAGTCTCCACACGCCGTTGTTGTCGTGCTCGTAGAGTCCCATGGTACCGATTTCGAAGCTTGCTTCGTATGATTCAAGCAGCTGCTCGGCGTCGTCCATGTTCTCATCGCTGACGTCATGGGCGATGGTGACGTGTGGGTGGAAGGCGAAGGGCAGGTCCCGGCGCAGGGGTCCCGACTGCAACTGCTCGTGCAAGCGGACGCAGTCGTCGAACCCCTCGGCCACATTCAGGTACACCACCGGGGACACCGGACGGAAAGAGCCGGTGCCCTTGATATGGATCCGGAACGGGGATTGCTGCCGTGCCACCTTCCGGACGTGCTCGACAGTAGCGTCCCAGTCGGTGTAGTAGGTCGTGGTGACCAGCGTGAGGTGGGCGGGTACGACGTCGGCCAATGGGTCGCCGAAGGAAGCCCGCCACTTTCGCAACTCATCGGCGATTGGATCCGGAATGGCGATGACGATTCCGACAAGGTTGCTTCCCGCCGGCGGAACGACATCGACGTTGGAACCGGCCCGCGCCTTTACCGAACCGGTGCGGGTGTTCATTGATCCATCCATCCCCGACATGGATTAGTACTGGTCCCCGGCGGGTTGCGGCAGGAATCCCACGCGTTCGTAGACCTGGGCCAACGTCTGGCTGGCCATTTTCCGTGCACGGGAGGCACCCACGGCCAGCAACCGGTCCAGTTCAGCCGGATCGGCAAGCAGTTCGGTGGCGCGTGCACGCACCGGAGTGACGAAGTCGGTAACCACTTCGGCAAGGTCGGTCTTCAGGTGCCCGTACATTTTGCCAGCGTACTCTTCCTCCAGCTGGGCCACGGCTCTGCCGGTCAGCGAGGAGTAGATCGAGAGCAGGTTCGATACGCCGGGCTTGGTGTCCCGGTCGAAGCGGATCTCCGTGCCGTCGTCGGTCACTGCGGACTTGATCTTCTTCGCGGTGACCTTCGGCTCATCCAGCAGATTGATCAGGCCGGCCGGCGATGCTGCCGACTTGGACATTTTCGAAGTCGGGTTCTGCAGATCGTAGATCCGCGCCGATTCCTTCTGAATGAACGGCTCGGGCACAATGAAGGTCTCGCCGAACCGGCTGTTGAACCGCTGCGCAAGGTCGCGGCTGAGTTCCACGTGCTGGCGCTGGTCCTCGCCCACCGGCACACCGTGCGGCTGGTAGAGCAGGATGTCGGCCGCCTGCAGCACGGGATAGGTGAAAAGCCCTACGCTCGCGTGTTCGGCCCCTTGCTTTTGGAACTTGTCCTTGAACTGTGTCATCCGCGAGGCCTCGCCGAAGCCGGTGATGCAGTTCAGCACCCAGGCAAGTTGGGCGTGCTCGGGCACATGCGACTGCACGAACAGGGTGCACTTGTCGATGTCGACGCCCCCGGCGATGTACTGCGCCGCCGTCACGCGGGTGCGCTTGGCCAGCTCGGCGGGATCCTGCGGCACGGTGATCGCATGCAGGTCGGGAATGAAGAAGTATGCGTCGTACTCCTCCTGCATCCGGACCCAGTTCAGCAGTGCGCCAACATAGTTACCCAGGTGGAGGGAGTCAGCCGAGGGCTGCATGCCGGACAGAACCCGGGGACGTTCCGGAACAGGATCGGTGTGAACCATGAATCCATACTTTCAATAATCGACGCCCGGCACACGAAGTGCCGCGCTTGGTCGGATAATAAGTGTGATTACAGCTGGTAATCGACTATCAGCGGGGCATGATCAGAGAATCGCTGATCATAGGCGGCGGCGCGGTCGACGACGGCGGTAACGGCTGCCTCGGTCAGTTCAGGAGTCGCGAGCTGGTAATCAATACGCCAGCCGGTGTCATTGTCGAACGCCTTGCCACGCCAGGACCACCAGGTGTACGGCCCGTCGACTTCCCCGGCCATCCGGCGCGCGACGTCGGCCCACCCCATGTCGCCGAAAAACCGGTCGAAGTACTTCCGCTCTTCGGGCAGGAAGCCGGACTTCTTGACGTTGCCCTTCCAGTTCTTGATGTCGAGCTCAGTGTGGCCGACGTTGAGGTCCCCCACTACCAGGGCATGGTCGCGGGTGGCCTTCAGCTCGGGAAAGCGGACGGCCATAGCGTCCAGGAAGCGGTACTTGTCCAGCTGTTTGGGCGTATCGGCCCCGCCCGAGTGGACGTAGGCGCTGGCTACCGTCAATGTCCGGTTGCCAGCCGGCGTCGTCAATTCAAAGTCCGATTCAATCCAGCGTCCTGCGGTGGCGAAGTAATCGTCGCCGATGCCGGAACGGGTGGCCGTCGGCTCCATCCGGGAGGCGATTGCCACGCCGGCACGCCCCTTGTCGGCCGCTTCGGCATGCGCGATGTGCCAGGAATCGCCGAGCAGCTCATGCACGACCGCATCCGGAGCCCGCACCTCCTGGAGGCAGAGGATGTCCACATCCCGGTCCTGCAGCCACTCCGCCATCCCGCGCTTGTAGGCAGCACGGATGCCGTTCACATTCACGGATGCAATGCGCAGACGTGCTGACTCAGATTTCATAGTCGATGCCGATTTCACCCGTCTAACCTTACTGCCCGGCAGGGAGGAGTACATCCTTCAACCTTTGCTCGAAGCCGTTGAGGGCGGTGCCTCATTTAGTCGACGACCTTGCCGCTGATCGGCTCGCCGTCGTCGCCCTTCAGCATTCCCATCCCGTTATGGGCGGTGATCTCGATGGTTTCCAGGGCGCGTGCGACGGCGTCTGGATCCTTGCCCAGGTTCTCCTCCACAACCCGCTTCTGCACCTGGACGATCTTGAAACTGTGCGCGAGCTTCAGGTCCCGCATGGAATTTCCGCGGTTGGCCGGAGCCTCATTCACCAAACGCGTGCCACCGTGGCTTGAGGATGACGACGACGGCGCGCGGCCGGTTGCGCTGCGGATGTTGTCCTGCGCCTCACGTACTTGGGCAGCGCCGAACTTTGCCGCCCGGCGGATACTGACCACGATGAAGGTCGCCAGCAACAACCAGCCGAAGGCGACTATCGCGATAATCCAACCGATCACGTCGTTCTCATTGGCGGCGAAGACGAGCGTCACCAGGAAAACAATCGCCATCACGGCCATTCCGATGCCGCTGCTCCGCCCAAAGAGCACGCCCTTGCGCTTCGACGGGTCCACGTTGTTGTCGGTGCCTAAAGGATGCATGACCTCATTGTCTCAAACCGCGGACCCCCGCACCCGCCGCTTCCACTTAAGGCGAACGGATCGACGGCGTGAGGCGGCTTGCGGTGATTCGGCGGAAAAGTTCTCCGATCCCACCCATCCGTGACGGCCGCCACCCCGAACTGCCAGTATGCGTGCCTAAGAGTTGGGCCGCACAACCTGTATGAGGAGGAAACTCACATGAAGAAGAAAGCATTCCTGCTGGCACCCGCCGTAGCCCTGGGCCTGACCGCTATGGCCGGCGCTCCCGCCATGGCCGACCACGCCGAGGGCTCGTACTCGACCACCTTCCAGGACATCAACGAGACCGGTGCCAACGGCAGCGCCTGGGTCAACGTCGAAGGCTCGACCGCGACCGTCACGGTTGAGGCCGCAGGCCTGGCCGAGACGTTCAACGACGCCGCGTTCCCGCACGTTCAGCACATCCACATCGCCGCCCAGGGCACCTGCCCGACCATCGCCGCCGATGACGCCAACGGTGACGGAATCGTCGACACCGTCGAAGGTGTTCCCTCCTACGGTGAAATCGGCACCACCCTCTCCATGGGCGATGCCGACAAGAGCCCGGCAGCTGCCACGGACATCAGCGTTGCCCCTTCCGGTGGATCGTTCACCTACGAAGAGACCTTCGAGCTGAGCGAGGCCACCCAGGACTCACTCGCTGAGGGCACCGGAGTCATCGTTGTCCACGGCATCGACCCTGCCGGGCTGAGCGAGGAAGCAGCCAGCGCCAAGTCCAATCTGGTTCCGGAACTGCCTCTGGCGGCAACGGCTCCGGCACTGTGCGGTTCTTTGGAAATGATGCCCGCAGGTGGCGCTGACACGGGCGTTACAGCTGCAGCTTCCAACGCTTCCAACGGCGGAAACGGTGGAAACGAGATGGGCATGATCGCCCTCGGTGGTGGCCTGCTGGCTGCAGCCGGTGGCGCCTATGCCGTCCGCCGCCACGCCCTGGCCGGACGCTAAGCTCCGCGCTATGGATCATGATCTGACGACGTGATCCACGGCCAAGATGGCCGCCGTTTCCGCTTCCGGGCGGGTGCGGCGGCCATCTTTTTTCCTCAACGGCCCATCCGGAACGGTCTGCACAGCGAAGTACTGGTGTGCTCGCCCGCCCCGGGCTTGCTCCACTTCTCCACTCTCCGCACTGTGTGGTTCACTTGAGATGACCTGCCGGAAGGACATTTTCCTACCATGATTTCCAGTAATACAGGCCGACGCTTCCGCCGTTCGGCGGGGACCGCTGCCCTGCTGTTCCTCCTGGTCGGATGCGGCGGCTCCGCAGATGCACCCACCGGAAACGACCAAAAGTCGCCGGTGGAGGCCACCCCTGCAGCCACGGCCACGCCAACCACGCCGGCAAAGTCTTCTCCGGCACCCGCCGATGCAGAGGCCACGCCGGGCGTACCTGACCGCGGCATGGCCGCCTCGCAACCGGTGAGCTTCTCCATTCCGGCGCTGGACCGGGAGGCGAAGATTATCGAAACCGGGCTGCGCGATGACCAATCTCTTGAGGTTCCGCCCGAGCACGAGGGCGCACCGGCCAGCTGGTTCAACGGGTCGCCAACCCCCGGCGAGGTGGGGCCGTCGGTCCTGCTGGGCCACGTGAACTCGTTGGCTGACGAAAGCGGCGTTTTCTACAATCTGGAGAGTCTCGAAAAGGGCGACAAGATTTCCGTCACCCGCGAAGACGGCACTGTCGCTAACTTCGAGGTCTACAAGAGCGAGCTGTACGAGAAGGACGAGTTCCCGACAAAGGCGGTCTACTTCCCGACCGAGGAACCCGAGCTGCGGTTGATCACCTGCGATGGCTTCACCGAGTCGAGCGGCCAGTTCGAGAAAAACCTCGTGATCTACGCCGAATTCACCGGCCGCGGCTGACAAACCAGCCCAATATCCATCGCCGAATGGTGGGCCGGGAGCATCCCTGCCCACCATTCGTGTCTGAAAAGTGGGCTGCCTTAACCTAGCCGGTCACGAGGCAGAACGGATGGCCCGCCGGGTCGAGGTACACCCTGAAGCTCTCCTGCTCGTAACCCTGCTTCCGCGCGCCAAGCTCCAAAACCTCCTTCTCGCCGTCGTCCAAGTCATCAACCCGCACGTCCACATGCATCTGCTGCGGATGCTCTGAGCCGGGCCAGTCCGGAGGGGTAAGCTTCTCCACCTTCTGGAAGGCGAGGGCGGGACGGTCCGGGGCGTCGCCGATGGTGATCCAGTCATCCTCGGTGTCTACACGTTGCATTCCTACGAGGCTTTCGTAGAACTTCGCCGTGGTTTCGATGTCTTCGCAATCAATTACCAGTGCATGAAATGTTCCAACCATGCCTTCGAGTATGCCGCTGAACCGGCCGAATGGAGAGAGGCACGCGCCCCTGGATCAGGACGGGACCGCCGTCGTTCCCTTCGCCCTGACCGCGCCGGCAGCCTCGGCAACGATCTTCGTCACGGGATCATCGATACTCAGCCGCACTCCCGCCTCCCCGGCGGCCAGCGGTTCCAAGGTCGCGAGCTGGGATGTGAGCAGACCCGGCGGCATGAAATGGCCGCTGCGCTGGTTCATCCTGGCCGTCAGCGTCTCTTCCGAGCCGTCCAGGTGCACGAAGAGCGTCCCGGCCGACGCCTCGAGAATCGTCTGCCGGTAGGACTGCTTCAAGGCCGAACAGGCAATCACCATCCCGGCCCCCGGCGCGTCCGCGAGCGTCTGGCCGATCCGGGCGAGCCACGGCCAGCGGTCGTCGTCGTCCAGTGGTATGCCGGCCGCCATTTTCTCCACGTTGGCAGCCGGATGCAGCGCATCGCCGTCGATAAATCCAAGTCCGAGTTCCGCGGCCAACTGCTCGCCGATCGTTGTCTTTCCCGACCCGGAAACGCCCATCACAATCACGCTCAAACTAGCGCCGTCGGACGTTCCAGGATCCAGCAGGGCGCCCTGATCTGCTTCCGCCATCACCAGTCGTGGACCGTTCCGTCCTTGAGCCGGTTGAACGGCAGGTAGGCGGGGGTGTAGGGGTGCTTTGCTGCAGCTTCCTCATTAAGTTCGACGCCGAGACCCGGCTCGTTGCCCGGGTGAAGGTAGCCGTCCTCGAAGGTGAAGGACTGCTCGAAGACCTCATTTGTAAGGTCACCGTGGCGCATATATTCCTGGATTCCGAAGTTATGGATGGCCAGGTCCAGATGCAGGGCGGCGGCCATCCCGACCGGGGAGATGTCGGTCGGACCATGGATGCCGGACTTGATCTGGTACTGCGCGGCGTAGTCCATGATCTTCTTCATCGGGCTGATGCCACCGGTGTGGGTCACGGCCGAGCGGACGTAGTCGATGAGCTGCTCGCGAATCAGAGTCTGGTAATCCCAAACCGTGTTGAATACCTCGCCAATGGCCAGCGGCGTCGTCGTGTGCTGGCGGACCAGCCGCAGCGCGTCCTGGTTTTCCGCGGGCGTGCAGTCCTCGAGCCAGAACAGGTCGTACGGCTCCAGCGCCTTGCCGAGCTTCGCAGCCTGCATCGGGGTCATCCGGTGGTGGCCGTCATGGAGCAGGGGCAGTTCCGGGCCGAATTCGTTGCGGACCGCTTCGAACACGGTCGGGATGTGGCGCAGGTAGGCGCGGGTGTCCCAGTCCTCCTCGGCGGGCAGGGCCGCACGCTGGGCTGGCTCATAGTCGTAGCGGATGCCGCCCTCGGCAGACTGCGCCGCGACGCCATAAACGGAATCGATACCCGGAACGGCGGTCTGCACGCGGATGGACTTGTAACCGAGTTCCAGGTGTTCACGGACCGAGTCGATGATCTCGGGAATGTCGCGCCCGCTGGCATGGCCATAGGCGCGGATACCGTTCCTGGAGGCACCGCCGAGCAGCTGATACAGCGGCATCCCGGCCGCCTTCGCCTTTATATCCCACAAGGCGACGTCGACGGCGGCAATCGCTGCCATGGTGACCGGGCCACGGCGCCAGTAAGCGCCGCGGTAGAGGAACTGCCAGGTGTCCTCAATCCGATGCGGATCGCGGCCCATTAGCAACGGCGCCACGTGCTCTTTCAGGTACGTAGCCGCTGCCAGTTCCCGGCCGTTCAGCGTTGCGTCGCCAAGTCCGGTAATGCCCTCGTCCGTGGTTAGTTTCAGGGTAACGAAATTTCGATCCGGGCTGGAGACGATAACGTCCGCGGCAATGATCTTCACGTGGTGTTCCTTTCACAGGTTCTTCAGTTCTGGCGGCACGCGCCAGGGTTTGGTCGCCGTTGTGCCGTGGTCGAGGTGGGAATCTCCAGCCTCGACCTGGGTTTGCAGATTCAGGTAACGCGCTCAAACTTCGGGCGGAGGGACTCAATAAGCTGGACCGCTCCGGCGTCGTCCGCCAGATCTTCGTCCAACAGCTGCACGAGGCTGCGTGTCCTGCTGGAAACATCAGCGGCCAGAATACCCCGGATGACAGTGTCGGCGCTGTCCCGGGACGCATTGCCCGACTGGAGGTAATCAATCCAATGCGAGATCAGACGGGCACTGGCCGCGCCGCTCCTGCCAGCATGCCGTTCGGCACGCATCACCGGAACGGCGCGTAGACGCAGCTTGCTGCTCCCGTCGGTGGCAATCTGCGCCAACCGGTGCTCGATCCTGGAATTGCCGAATCGATTAAACAACGCCGCACGATAACCGGGAACATCGAGCCCTTCCGCGATCAGATGCTGCTGTGCTTCATCCCAGAACTGTTCCATCCACTCTGCACAGGCGGTGTCCTGCAGTGCTTGGGCAACTGTTGCATGACCGCGCAAGCTTCCGGCGTAGGCCAACAATGAGTGAGCACCGTTCAGCAGCCATAGCTTGCGGTCCTCAAAGGGCTGGAGTTGATCGACGAAGATAGCACCGGCTTCTTCCCATGGCGGCCGCATGGCGGGAAAGTCGCCGCTGAGGACCCAACTGGAGAACGGCTCCGTGACCACCGGTGCGTGGTCGGCGATGCCTTGCTTCTGTTCGAGTTCCGCAATGTCCTCCGCCGTGGTCTGCGGTGTAATCCTGTCGATCGAAGTCTCCACGAAACTGACCTGCGTCCGGATCCAGTCGGCCAGGTCCCCGTCAACCTCATCCGCAAAACCGAGGACTGCAGCGCGGGCAACCGTTCCGTTTCCGGATAAATTATCGCAGGATACGACGGCGATCGGCCCGCCTGACGCAGCCTTCCGCGCCTGCAGTCCGAGCAGCAACCGCGCCGGCATGGTTGACACAGGGCAACTCGCCGCGCGGACTGATCCGCCGCCGTCGTGCCTGCTGTCCTTCAGGAGTTTAAGATCTTCAGCCACCGGTTCAGTCGAGGTATCGAGGATTCCGTCCGGTCCCACATGGTAGGCGGCCTCTGTGACCGTAATCGTGATAATCGCCGTCGTTTCGGCTGCAACCAAACGGCAGAGGGCTTCCAAATCCGCACCATCGTGAGTTTCGACGATGCTCTCGATAACCTTGTGACTGTCCCCGTCGTCAGACCGTTCGATCAGAGTGTAGAGACCATCCTGTTCAGCCAGGACGCGGGCAGCTTCCGGACTCCGGCCGGTGAACGCGGCAATACCCCATTCGCGCCCGCGGTCCACGTCGTCGGTGTACCAAGCCTGATGCGCACGGTGAAAAGCACCGAGGCCAAGGTGGACGATCCGGACCGGCGCTTTGGCCCCGGCATTAGCTGTTGAACGGCTCAATCGTGGCGCCGTCATAGTTTGAAGACCCGTCGAGGTGCGCCGTCCACGATGTCGACGATCAGTTCGTGGGCGCGCTCTTCCGAGACCCGGTGTTCGGCCACAAGCCGGGCCAGGAAGGATGCTTCGACGCGCCGGGAGGCATCATGGCGTGCGGGAATGGAGCAGAACGCCCGGGTGTCGTCAATAAATCCGGACGAACGGGAGAACCCTGCCGTTTCCGTAACTGCCGCCCGGTAACGTTGCATGGCGTCGGGTGCATCCAGGAACCACCACGGGGCACCGATGTAAACGGAGGGGTAGAAACCTGCCAAGGGTGCCAACTCACGGGAGTAGACGGTTTCGTCGACTGTGAATAGGACCAGATGGAAGTCCTTTGCCGTACCGAAATCGGCCAGCAGCGGCTGGAGCCCCTCGGTGAAACTAACGGGAAAGGGAATGTCATGGCCACTGTCCCCGCCGAAGCGTTCGAACGTTCCTGGATGATGGTTCCGGAAAATGCCCGGATGCAGGGTCATGACCAGCCCATCCTGAGTAGACATTCGCGCCATTTCGTAAAGCATGTGCGCTTCGAAGGCGTCCCGGTCCCCCGCAACGCCCTCGCCTCGACGGGCACGCTCGAAGATTTGCTCCGCGTCGGCCGTGGTCAGTTTGAGTGTTTGTGGGGTTCGGACGCCATGGTCTGCGGAAACCGCGCCGTGCTCAACGAAGTACCGCCGGCGGTTTTCCAATCCACGGATATAGGCGCCATAGCCACTCAATCCATCTGCCGACGTCGTAATCAGCTTTTCCACCCGGTCCGCCCAACCTGGGGCGTCGATATTGACATACCCATCGGGGCGGAAGGTTGGTACTACTTTTCCCGCAAAGGAAGCGTCCGCTGCCAGTGATGCATGCGCCGAAAGATCATCCAGCGGGTCGTCCGTGGTGGCCAGCACCTCAATGTTGAAGTCCTTGAACAGGTGGCGTGGGCTGAACCCGGGCTCCTGGAGTTTCGAATCGATGAGGTCGAAAGTCTCGTCAGCGTTGGCGCCGGACAATTCCTCTGTCAGTCCGAATACGTCGTGGAACGCCGACCGCAGCCAGTACGCAGAGGCTGTTCCGTCGAAGAGCGGCCAGCTCTCGCAGAACCGCTGCCATACCTGCCGTGGCTGGACCTCGGCCGTTCCGCCTACCCGCAGTTCTTCGAGGGGCACTCCGCTGGCATGGATCAACCGCGTCACATAGTGGTCGGGGCTGACCAATAGGGTTGCCGGGTCCGGAAAGGCAGTGTCGTCGGCCAGGATGGAGGCGTCGACGTGGCCATGTGGGGAAATGATCGGAAGGTTTTCCACCCGGTCCAGCAAGTTCCGTGCAATGGAGCGGACAGCGGGATCAGCGGGCAGTAACCGATGAGGATCGGCTGCAATCGAGGTGGGCATAGCTCAATGCTCAAAGATGCCGGACCCGAACGGCAATTAGTTGCCATCACTTGCCGCGGATTGCCCTTTTTCCGGCCGGAGCCGCTGTCGATTCCCGGACTACGAGTTTGGCCGGGAGGACTACCGGCTGGCCCGACATCGAACGGGCACCGGCAGCGATCGCCAGAAGATTGTTGACTGCGGTTGACCCGAGTGCGTAGAGCGGGGATGCGACCGTCGTCAGCGGCGGAGTGACGAGTTCAGCTCCGAAGGTGTTATCGAAACCAACAACACTGACATCGGTCGGGACCGATATTCCCTGCTTATGGATTTCGCGGATGAAGCCAATGGCCAATTGATCGTTATAGGCCACGACGGCCGACGACGGATGCTCGGCCCACTGCATGGCCGCCTCCGCCCCACCGCGCAGAGTCGGGTGGAACGGCCCGGAGCGGCGGATCCGGATTTCCAATTCCATTCCTGCCTCGCGAAGCGCACGCCAACGCATCCCGTCCGCCCAGGAGGCTTCGGGGCCGGACAGGTACAGCAGTTCCGTGTGGCCAAGCTCCCCCAAGTGCTCGGCAGCGCGTCGCATCCCCCGCGCATTGTCAGTGACGACGCTGGACACGTCGGCAACGGCGCGGTTCATCACAAGCGTGGGTTTCTGCTTTGCCATTTGCCGGATGGAAGAGTCCGACATTCTCGAACTGGAAAGGACGATCCCGTCGACCATTGACATGGCGCGTTCCAGCGCTTGCCGCTCTCTTCGGTCTGACTCCTGCGAATTGAACAAGAGCATGGTGTAACCAGCATCGGTGGCTGCCGCTTCAGCACCCCGGATCATTTCAAAATAGACTGGGTTCGTAATATCGGCAATGACCAGGGCAATTATTTGCGAACGCGAAGCGGCAATCCCGCTTTGGCCCATGGACTTGGACCGGTAGCCCAGTTCTTCAGCGGCTTCGCGGATGCGCCGCGCGGTTTCGTAACTAACACGGCCAGGACGGGCAAAAGCGCGGGAGACAGTGGAGGATGCAACACCGGCGACCCGGGCGACGTCGTAGATAGTGGGCGGCTTATCCGCCCCTTGATCCCCTCCGCCCCGCACCATCCCCTGATGCTACGAGCAGAAGGCAACTAATGGCAATTGATTGGCACTTCAAGCTGTCATCTGTCTGAAACGGATAGTACGCAGCAATGGTATCCCCGCCGGTTCCCGGCAGAACAAGGGTCCGCTTGCCTCTCCAGCCGCGGGTTGGCTGGCAAACTCCTGCGTCGATCACGAGCAACGCCCCCTCTGTGGGCACAAGAGAGGTACCACCATGAGCCGTAAAAAGACTTATTCCATCATGGCCGCCGCCGGCGCTGTGGCACTGACGCTATCTGCCTGTGGCGGCGGTGGAAGCGAGGCAGGGGGTGGAGCCGAAGGCGGCTCCACCATGCGCCTGGCCTTGAACCAGACCGAGCAGCATCCGTCCTACATCACCCTGACAGACTTCAGCGAGCGTCTCTCCGAAGCCACTAATGGTTGGGATATTAAGGTCTATCCGAATGAGACCTTGGGGGCCCAGCAGGAGGCCCTGCAGCTGGTCAGTGATGGATCTGTGGAGATGGCTATCGTCTCCGGAACCCAGCTGGAGAATCTGAACGAGGACTTCAAGGTCTTCAATCTCCCCGGCGTGTTCGAGAGCATCGACCACCAGATGAAGGCCCTGAATGACGAGGAAATCGTGGGTGAGCTGTTCACGTCGCTGGAGGATGAAAATATTACCGTGCTCAGCGGTGGCTTCACTCAGGGTGCACGGAGCGTCTACAACTCCAAGCACCCCATCAATACTCCCGAGGACATGAACGGCCTCAAGTTCCGCGTCCAGGAGTCCGACATCGCTCAGGAGATGATCCGCCGGATGGGCGGTTCGCCGGCTCCAATGGCGTACGGCGAAGTCTATACGGCTCTGCAGTCCGGCGTGATCGATGGCGCGGAGAACAATGAGATCTCCTATCTGACTCAGAAGCACAACGAGGTTGCCAAGTACTTCTCCTACACCGAGCACCTCGTCGGCATTGATTACATGATTATCAATACCGACGTGCTCGAGTCGATGTCTGACAAGGACCGCAAGGCCTTCCAGCAGGAATGGGAGCGGACGGTGGAGGACTTCACAGCATTGTGGAAGAAGCAGACGAAGGAAGCCCACGCCACCCTTGAGGAAGAGGGAGCGCAGTTCAACGAGGTCGATAAGGAAGCCTTCGAGGAAGCATTGGCTCCGATCGTGGAAGAGAACCTCGACAATAAAGCCCAGCGTGAGCTTTACGAAGCCACCAAGGCAGCCGCAGAGTAAACCGTCCCGCTGACGAAAGTCGTTGATTCACGCCTTATGGAACCAACCAAGAGAACCATCGACCGGACGTTGGAGATCGCCTGCGTGGTGCTGTTCACGGCCTTGGTCGTCGTAGTCGTCTGGCAGGTCTTTAGCCGGCAGGTACTGAATGAACCCAGCTCATGGTCCTCGGTCCTGGCCCAGTACATATTCGTATGGCTGGGCCTGGGCGGGGCGGCCCTGGTGTTCGGAGAACGCGGTCACATCGCCGTTGACTTCGTGGTCCGCAAACTGCCTGACTCTGTCGAGAAAGCTATCGCCGTTCTGGTCCAGGCCATCATCGCGGCCTTCTCGGTGATCATCCTGATCTGGGGTGGCTACCGGGTGGCTCTGCAGTCCTGGGACCAGGCATTGTCCGGTCTCCCGCTTTCTGTCGGGCCGCTTTACCTTGCCATGCCGGTCGCGGGGGTACTGATCGTTTTCTACGCGATCTACCACTCGGTGCAGGTTGTCAGAAGCAAGGAACCGCCGATCGAACACGACAAGTCTGAAGCGATTTAGGAGACGATCTTGGATACAGCATTAATTGCAGGTCTGATCCTGTTCTTCAGTATCGCCATCGGAATCATACTCAGCGTTCCGATCGCGGTTTCCATCGGCCTCGGCGCCGTCTTCGCCACGATGTCCGTGCTGGACTTCGATCAGGCAGTGCTGACCAGCTCCCAGCAGTTATTCGCGGGAATTAATTCTTTCACCCTGCTGGCCATCCCGTTCTTCGTGCTCGCCGGTGTCATAATGAACAACGGCGGAATCGCTGAGCGACTGATCGACGCCGGCAAGGTGCTGGTGGGCAGGATGCCCGGCTCGCTGGCACAGACCAATGTGGTGGCCAACGCCATGTTCGGATCTGTCAGTGGTGCCGCCGTCGCGGCCGCGGCAGCCATCGGCACAGTGATGGGCCCACGGCAGCAGCGGGAAGGCTACGACCGGAATTTTTCGGCGGCGGTCAACGTGGCGTCGGCGCCAGCAGGGATGCTCATCCCGCCAAGCAACACGTTCATTGTGTATGCGCTGGTCTCCAGCAGTTCGATCGCCGCGCTGTTCATGGCCGGCGTCGGCCCGGGATTGCTGTGGGCGTTGGCATGTTTCATTGTCGTTTACATCTATGCGCGTAAGCGCCCCGAGCTGAAGTCCGCAGACCGGGTGACCCTTTCAGCGGCCTTGCTGACATTGTTGAGGGCACTGCCTTCATTGCTGATGATCATCATCGTCATTGGGGGCATTCTGACCGGCATCTTCACCCCGACAGAGTCGGCGGCCATCGCCGTCGTCTATTGCCTGGTGCTCGGCTTCGCATACCGGAACATCAAGATCAGCCACCTGCCCGCGATCCTGCTCGACGCTGCCCGGACCACGGCTATCGTGATGCTTCTGGTCGGGGTGTCGACGGCGATGGCTTGGGTGATGTCTTTCGCGCTGATTCCGGACATGATCGCGGACACGCTGCTAGGTATCAGTGAGAACCCCACGGTCATCCTGCTCATTATGATGGCGATCCTGTTGGTGGTTGGAACGTTTATGGACCCCACCCCGGCGATCCTGATCTTCACCCCGATCTTCCTGCCAATCGTTACGGAATTCGGGATTTCCCCGATCCACTTCGGCGCCATGATCGTGATGAACCTCTGCGTTGGAACGATCACACCACCGGTGGGGAACGTGTTGTTTGTCGGTGCCAGGGTGGCCGGACTACGGATTGAACCCGTAGTTCAAAAACTGTTGCCGTTCCTGCTCGCGCTCATCATCATGCTCTTCGTGGTGGTATTCGTCCCGCAGGTGAGCATGTGGCTTCCCACCCAGTTGGGGCTGGTCGAGTAACGCCTGGATAATCCCCGATCAGTGGGGTAACTCCCGATGAAGCGGGCGGCGGTTATTA
>NZ_KI914637.1:23535-31449 GCF_000520495.1 Arthrobacter sp. H14 | reverse complement strand
TCCGCCGCCCGCTTCATCGTTGTGTAGATATTACCCACCAGGGCTGCGGAGAGCCGGCAGGGCTGCAGATGCGGCGCGGATATGCTCCTCGGTGAGTTCCGCAGCGCGCGCACCATCACCTGCTGCAATCGCCTCCAGGATGGCGTGGTGTTGTTTCCGCAGCATTCCAGAGACACCGGACCAGTCTTCCAGTTGGCGAAAGGCTTCCAGGATGGGTGCCCGCAGCGAAGCACGGCTTCTCGATCCCGCCCCAGATCTCGCTTGGCACGGTACTCAATGCCGTGCCGCGGCCCTGGTGGTGGTGGGACTTCATCACCACACGCAAGCTTGAGTTCGCATCGTTATCCTCAACCGGAGGGACCGTTGGAGAGCTTCTCGACTCGGCCATGGACCCGTCTATCAATTACGACGATCTCGGTATCATCCGCCAGATGTGGCCGGGCAAGCTGGTCGTCAAGGGCGTGCAGACGCTTGATGATGCCAGGAAACTCACGGATCTGGGCGTCGACGGCATCGTCCTGTCAAATCACGGCGGCCGCCAACTCGACCGCGCACCTATCCCATACCACCTGCTGCCAACGGTGGCCCGCGAGGTAGGAGACGACATCGAGATCATGGTCGACACCGGGATCATGAATGGGGCGGACATCGTCGCTTCCATGGCTCTCGGCGCGAAGTTCACGCTCATCGGCCGGGCTTACCTCTACGGGCTCATGGCTGGAGGCCGGGCGGGCGTCGATCGCACCATCTCGATCCTCTCGGAGCAGATCACAGGCACCATGAAGCTCCTGCAGGTCAATTGCATCGAGGAACTGTCCCCCCGTCACGTGACACAGCTCACCAGACTGGCGTCGCGCATCCTGGATCCCGAGCTAAAGGTGTAGGCCCGCAGCTACATATCGACGACGAGAGCCCGCCCCTGATTGGGATGGGCTCTCGTTGTGGTGTCAGGTCCCGGCCCGAAGGCCGGTCCATGGCTTACGGGGTGGCAATTAGTAGGTCAGCCCGAAACCGAACGGGAACAATGCGCCGTCGGTGGTTTCCTTGTAGCCGGGCAGGTCGCTGTACTGCTCCTTGATGGCCTTCCTGGTTCCGGCCAGCGCAAACGGCATCTTGCCCTGCGGACTGACCTTTCCGGACAAGACATCCATCAGGGCTGCGTCGCTCATTCCGAAGCCGGCCACGATCGCTCCGGCATCGCGCAGGCCGCTCGCTTCGTCCAGCACGAACGGCTGGCGGAAGTAGACCTGCAGCACGACCTGACTCGGGTCATCAACTTCGCTCATCACCTGCTGAATCGTCTCCAACGACGGAGTCACCTTCCAGGACTCGGCGTTGGACATGCCTGTGAAGTCCACAATGCTGGATTCCCATGGCAGAGATCCACCGAATCGCAGACCGTTGTCCGTGCACTCTTCGGCGCCATAGGCGACGCACGCATCGGCAGCGCCGTACGGGCTCTCACCGTCCAAACCCTTCACTCCGGGGAATTCGATGGGGTTAGTGTGCGCCTCGTTGAGGCCCGTCTTGGGGTCATCACTCTTGTAATCCCCGGTATTGACGTTCTTGGCCGTCATCGAGATCAGCACCCGGTCGTGGCCTTTCGCGCTCGGCCGTTCGGTGGGATCTTCGGTGTTGCCGTTGGTGACGTTGTAGCCATAGCTCTCCACCGTCTCCTCGTCGATGCTGCCGAGGAGGTAGACATCCGAGCCCTCCTTGAGCGGCAGTGCCTTGCCGCCGTCGGGCGTCTGCTCATTCTGCAGCAGCACAGCGGACTTACGCTGCAGCTCCAGCGCTTCTTCGCGGTTCTCTTCATTGCCGACGACATCGTTCGCCTTCGACGCGTCCACGTAGGGGTCCTCGAACAGGCCCATCAGGAACATGGGCTCGAGCAGCCGCTCGGCAGCTGTCGTCACCCGTTCCTCGGTCACCAGTCCCTGGTCAACGAGATCGATGATGGTCTGCACGTCGTGGAAACCTGAGAGCGTATCGGTTCCTCCGTTGATGGCTGCCGCCACCCGCTCGGGAACCGACTTGTCCTCCAGACCCCAGGCCCGGTCATTGATAATGCCGGTATCGGAGTTGACGTAGCCCTGGAAGCCGAGTTTGCCACGCAGCAGGTCGTTGACGATCCGCTCGGAGAAGGCCATCCCTGTCTGGTCGTAAGTAACGCCGTCGTAGGTTACCTCCATGGGCGCTCCGTAATACGGCATGATGGCGGAAACTCCCGCATTGATGGCTGCCTCGAACGGCTTCAGGTGGTAACCAAAGCCATCACCCGGGTACACCTGCGTTTTACCGAAGGAGTAGTGCGGATCAAGACCCAGTTCCTGTGGGCCGCCACCTGGGAAGTGCTTCATGGTCAGCGCCACGGAACTGTCGGGGCTCAGCGATATGCCGTCGCCTTTAACTGGGCCCTGCAGGGTTTCCACCAGCGACGTCATGATGTTCGCATTGAGATTCGCATCTTCAGTGAACGTTTCGTGTGCACGGTACCAGCGGGGCTCGGTTGATAAGTCGGCCATGTAGCCATACATTCCGCGGAGGCCAATGGCTTCCCATTCTTCGCCCATGACATTGGCGAAGTCCTCCACTACAGACATGTCACCGATGGTCGGAGCCTGGCCAGTGTTGACTGATTCCTCGCCCAAAGCGGCGGCGGCAATGCCAGCTTCCTTCGGGAAGGCCGTGAACGCACCTGACGCTTCATTGATGCCTTCGCGGGCGTCCGGGTCGATGTGGTTCCGCGCATTCGACTTGTACAGCATCGGGATGCCGAGACGCGTCGCCTCGCCCATTTCCTGAATCGTGTTCATGTACTTGGCCGCTTCCCGCGGCGTCACGCTTGTTGATGCACGGAAACCGGCCCCGGGTTCACCGCAGACAGCCTTGTCCTCGGTGGTCACGGTGTTGCGGAAAATAAACCGGTGCATCTTCTCTGTGTTGATGTAATCGGTGGCCGCAGGGTCAAGCGTGCCCCGTGTTTGGGTTTCGGTATCGCACGCGGCGTTGAGCGTGTCGATCAGCATCAGGCCGGCTTTTTCCTTCAGCGTCATCTGCGAGACCAGGTCCTCGACCCGCTCGTCGGCCGGAAGGCGCCAGTCTTCGTACGGATCCAGCTTGCCGTTGTCGTTGAGGTCCTTGAAGGTCCGGCCTTTGACCTTGATGGTGTCTTTGGCGCGCGCTTCAATTTCCGGCGGTTTGCCGTGATTACCCTCGTTATGGGTTGAGGCGGCAGCCGCCTTTTCGCTGTTACTTGCATTGCTTGGAATGGCTGCCAGGGCGCTCGCTCCTAAAACGAGGGACAGTGGCACGACGGCGGCTGTGACAGCCAGCGTCCGTCTGCGTGTTTGTTTAGACGATCGATTCATAGGTCGGTGTCACTCCTGAACGAATGTTTAATGTGGACCGACCACTCGAGCCTGCCGGAACGACAAGACCGAGTGGCAACACTTCACTATGGCGTTAGTCACTCCAGTCCCTTGACTGGTTGCCGTGAGTTGCTTTGGAACCGCAGCCAAAGCAACGACGGGTTACTTCAGGAAGAGTTTGCGGAGCCGGCCGGTGGTCAGCAGCAGGCCGAGGACGATCATCACAAGGTAGTAGAGCACGTGGATGGCCGTTGCGGAGCTGAAGACGCCGACGCTGATCTGGCGCAGCAGTTCGACGCCATGCCACAACGGCAACGCCTGGATGATCCACTGCACGGCCGTCGGGTAAACGCTGAGCGGATAGAACGTTGCCGAGAAAAGGAACATCGGGAGCATGATGAAGTTGATCCAGTCCATCTGCTGGAAGGTTTTCATGAAGCTGGTGATCCCCATCCCGAAGCTGGCGAAGCCGAATGCGATCAGGACCGACGCCGGGATCAACAGCAACGCCCACGGCGTCGTAATCAATCCCATCATGCCCATCACGGCGGTGAACCCGGTGGCATACATGGCCCCGCGCAACAGGGCCAGGAAGATCTCCCCCAGCGCCACATCCAATGGCCCAAGCGAGGTGTAGAGCATCCCCTCATACAGCTTGGCGAAGTTCATTTTGAAGAAAACGTTCCAGGTGGAGTCGTAGACCGCACCGTTCATCGCGGAAACTGCCAGCAGCGCCGGGGCGATGTAGGCCGCGTACTGGATCGGCTGGCCGCCGGGTCCTTCCACTTCCCCCACCAGCGCCCCGAGCCCGATTCCCATCGCGACCAGATACAGCACCGGTTCGAAGAATCCACTCGCCATCACCAGCCAGTTGCTGCTCTTGGTCGCCAACAGACCACGCCCGATGACGGCACGTGCGTTGCGTGAGTAGAGCGAGCCGAAGGGTCGGTTCCGCCCCTCGAGCACCAGGTCCTCCTGCTTGATCACGGTGCTCATTTACCCAGCCTCCCCGCATACCGCTTCCGAGCAACGACCCAGCCGGCGAGCGCCAACACCACCATGTACAGCACGTGCAGCGTGGAGAGCCAGACTGGTTCGGCGTAGTCATAACTGAACACCCGGCCCAGTTCGGTTCCGTGCCACAGCGGCGAGATCCAGCCGATCCAACGGACCACCATGGGCAGCGAATCCAGCGGGAAGAACGTGCCGGAGAACAGGAACAGCGGAGTGACGACGAAACGCATCACCATCGCGAACTGACCCCGTTCCTCCTCAATACCCGCCGCATAGGCCATCAACGGCAAACCAAAAGACAGTCCGCACAGCACCGCGATGATGGCGGACAGCCAGCCGGTGGCATCCGGAACAGCACCGAAGACGAGCATGAACAGGAAGTAGATACCGCAGGTGAGGGCCAGCCGGACCGTCACTGCCATCACCGAACCGTTGACGATCTGGCTGCTGCTCAGCGGCGAGGCGTTGGGGCCGTAGTAGGTACGACGCCACTTGAATCCCGCCATCACCGGATAACTGAACTCCTCGTTCGCCACCATTATCGCCGCCGTCGCCAGCAGGGCCGGGGCAACGAAGGTCAAGTAGGAGACGTCACCCAGCCCTTGGTCACCGGTTCTGGAATCCACCAGCGTGGCCAGACCGATCCCCATCGCGAACAAGTACACGATCGGCGTGCCGACGCTGGAGGCCACGATGGTCCAGCCGTATCCGCGCATCGCCCGCAGAACGTGTTCGGCGTAGTACAGGGACCCATACTTCCGCGCACGTTGCGCCGCAACCTCCGGTGAATGTGCTTTAAGGCCCGACGGCGACATCACCTGGCTGCGGTCCTGCGCCTGCTGGTCTGCTTGGTTAGTCAACGAGACTCCTCCCGGTCAGGCGCAGGAAAACGTCCTCGAGACTGGAACGGCGCACCAGCGATGTGATGGGATGCAGGCCCCGCTCCGTGACCTGCTCAAGGGCAGCTTCGCCGTCGTGGGTGTAAATCAGGACGCGGTCGGGCAGCGTTTCCAGCCGCTGGCCTATACCCTGCAGCTGTTCGCCGACGGTGGCATTGCGCTGCGAACCGAAACGCAGCTCCAGCACCTCCCGGGTGGAGTGCTCCTTAATCAACGACGACGGCGATCCCTCCGCCATGATGGCGCCTTTGTCGACGACGATCAGCCGGTCGCAGAGTTGCTCCGCCTCGTCCATGTAGTGGGTGGTGAGAATCAGCGTCACCCCGGATTCCTTGAGCCGGAAGAGCCGGTCCCAGAGGATATGCCGGGCCTGCGGGTCCAGGCCGGTAGTGGGCTCGTCCAGCAGCAGAATTTTCGGGTCGTTCACCAGCGACCGGGCGATCGTCAGACGGCGTTTCATTCCGCCGGAGAGGGAGTCCACCTTGGCCTTGGCCCGGTCGGTCAGCTGCGCGAATTCGAGCAGTTCGTCGGCCTTCGGACGCAGGTAGCTCATCGGAAGGCCGAAGTAGCGGCCGTAGACGATCAAGTTGTCGCGGACCTTGAGGTCTTCGTCCAGGTTGTCCTGCTGCGGCACGACACCGAGGTGCGCGCGCACTTCGGGACCATGCTGTTCCGGATCGAGCCCCATGATGCTCAGCTCTCCGGATGTGCGGCCGGAGACACCGCCGATCATCCGCATCGTGGTGGATTTTCCCGCCCCGTTGGGTCCGAGCAGCCCGAACGACTCCCCCGCCGGGACTTCGAAGGATATGTTATCGACGGCCTTGAACCCGCCGTACATTTTGGTCAGGTTCCGGGCAGTGATGACGTAGTTTGTTGAGACTTTAGTGTGCACCAGATCACTTTAGTGCGGCGGTGCCGCAGGAGGAATTCACTCCTCCAAAATGGACCATTGACAGCCTCCAAGGCACGCCGCTACGGTTCGAATACAAGGTGCGCCGCACGCTGGTATAGCGGCGCAGCTGAGGCCCCCGCGCAACGAAGCGATCGGAAAACTATGGCACCCAATAATCCCCGCGTCGTCATCATAGGAGCAGGAATCGTCGGGGCTAATCTCGCCGATGAACTGACCGAGCGAGGCTGGACCAACATCACCGTCCTGGATCAGGGTCCGCTGCCCCGCACCGGAGGATCCACCTCGCACGCCCCCGGGCTGGTATTCCAGACGAACCCTTCGAAGACGATGACGGAATTCGCCGCCTACACGGTGCAGAAATTCCTGTCACTGAAGAAGGACGGAACCGCCGCCTTCAACCAGCTCGGCGGTCTCGAGGTCGCCACTACCGAGGCCCGGCTCGCGGAGCTAAAACGCCGGCATGGCTTCGCCACCTCCTGGGGACTCGAGCCCCGCCTCCTCGATCCGGACGAAACCGTCAAACTGCATCCGCTCGTGGACCGCGACTACATCCTGGGTGCCCTGCACGTTCCTTCGGACGGGCTGGCCTCGGCGCTGCTCGCCGTCGAGCTCCTGCAGGCGCGGGCTGAATCGCGCGGGGCACGGTTTATCGGTGGCGCCGCCGTGACGGGTATTGATTCCGACGCCGGCCGTGTCACCGGGGTGCGCGCCGGCGACAAAACCTTCAGTGCCGACGTCGTTGTTTCCGCCGCAGGTTTCTGGGGTCCCGCCGTCGGCGATTTGATTGGCGTGACGGTTCCGCTGCTGCCCCTGGCCCATCAGTACGTGAAAACCACACCGCTGGCCGGGATCACCGACCCGGCTCCGGAGGGAATCGGCACCGGCAGCCATGCCCGCCTGCCGATTCTGCGGCACCAGGATGAGGACCTGTATTTCCGCGAATTCGGTGACCGGCTCGGGATCGGTTCCTACGCCCACCGGCCGATGCCGGTCGACCTGGCGGAGCTGGCCGCGTCGGATCCCGAACGCATCACGGCGGAGTCGATGCCTTCCCGGCTCGCCTTCACCCCCGAGGATTTCGAGCCGTCGTGGCAGGAATCCCAGCGGCTGTTGCCATCGCTGCAGACGGCGCAGATTGCGGACGGGTTCAACGGCATCTTTTCTTTCACGCCCGACGGCGGCTCGCTGGTGGGCGAATCGCGGCAGCTGCGCGGATTCTTCCTGGCCGAGGCGGTCTGGATTACCCATTCGGCGGGGGTGGCCAAGGCCGTGGCGGAACTGCTGGTCACCGGCCGCTCCGAAACCGACCTTCGGGAACTCGACGTCGCACGCTTCGAAGAGGTACAGCTGCAGCCTGACTACATCAGCGAGACGTCGCAGCAGAACTTTATTGAGATCTACGATGTCCGGCATCCGCTCGAGCCGCGGCTTTCTCCCCGGAACCTGAGGGTGTCACCGTTCTTCCCGCGGCAGCAGGAGCTCGGCGCATACTTCCTCGAATCCGCCGGCTGGGAGCGGCCGCACTGGTACGAGGCCAACGCCGCCCTGCTGGAGGAACTGCCCCCGGAGTGGCAGCCGCCGGCCCGCGATCCCTGGTCGGCCCGGTTCGACTCCCCCATCGCCGCCGCCGAGGTTCATGCCACCCGCACGAACGTGGCGATGTTCGACATGACCCCGCTCAAACGGCTCGAGGTCTCCGGCCCGGGAGCCCTGC
>NZ_KI914637.1:0-23435 GCF_000520495.1 Arthrobacter sp. H14 | reverse complement strand
CTGCCGTTGCTGCAGCGGCTGACGTCCAACCAGCTGGACAAGAGCATCGGTTCGGTGACTTACACCTTGGCGTTGGACGCGGCCGGTGGAGTCAAGAGCGACATCACCGTGGCGCGGATCGAGGAGAACCTGTTTCAGGCAGGGGTCAACGGCGGCCTGGACTACGACTATCTACATAAGGCCGCTCACGACCAAAGCCAGGCCAATCCGGCCGACTGGGTCGAGGTCCGCGACATCACCGGCGGGACGTGCTGCATTGGCGTTTGGGGTCCACGAGCCCGTGATTTGGTCCAGTCACTGAGCCCGGCTGACTTTTCCAACCAGGCGCTGAAATACTTCCGCGGACAACAGGCAGCCATCGCCGGGATACCGGTCCGCGCCCTGCGGCTGTCCTATGTAGGCGAGCTGGGATACGAGATTTATGCCAGCGCCGAGAATGGGCTGAAGCTCTGGGATGCGCTTTGGCAGGCCGGACAACCGCTGGGCGTGATCGCCGCCGGCCGGAGCGCCTTCAACAGCATGCGGATCGAAAAGGGATACCGCGCCTGGGGTTCCGACGTCGACACTGAGCACGATCCCTACGCGGCAGGTCTGGGGTTCGCCGTCCGGCCCGCCAAAGGCGACTTTGTCGGCAGGGAAGCATTGACCGGGCGGAGCGAGGACACCGCACCGCGCCGGCTCCGCTGCCTGATGATCGACGACGGCGAGTCAATGGTGATGGGCAAAGAACCTGTGTTCCTCAAGGGAGAGCGCGCCGGTTACATCACCAGCGCGGCCTACGGGCATACCGTTCACGCCCCGGTCGCCTACGCCTGGCTTCCGTCGTCCGCGGTGGAGGGCAGCCAGGTGGAAATAGACTACTTCGGGAACCGGATACCGGCCACCGTCGTCGCCGAACCGCTGGTGGATCCGGAAATGAAGAAGATCCGCGGATAGCCAGGCCACGGCATAGACTGGCAGTCCGGCAGGCAACAGCATGCCCGCCGATCCACCCCGCCCGCTACAGGAAAATCTATGGATACCGAGACGTCGAACGGCTTTGAGGAACGGACCGCCGGCCCCGGCGGAGTGCAGTCCGTGGACCGCGCCATCACTGTGCTCGAAATACTCGCCCGCACCGGGGGTTCGGGCGTCAGCGAGATCGCCGAAACCATGGGCGTGCACAAGTCCACCGCATCGCGGCTGTTGAACGCCCTCGACCAGCGCGGGATGATTCAACCGCATCTGGACCGCGGCAAATACCAGCTCGGTTTCGGCATCTTGCGGCTGGCGGCAGCAATACCGGGCAGGTTGAGCCTGGTGCAGGAGGCCCGGCCTGTGCTCCAGGTCCTTGCCGACGAATTCGGTGAAACCACCAATCTGGCCGTCTTACGGTCCAACTTCGCGGTCAATGTCGATCAGGCCATGGGTCCCTCATCGGTGGCAACGCATGACTGGATCGGGAACCTTACGCCGGTGCACGCGACGGCCAGCGGCAAAGTCTTCCTCGCTTATCTTGAACCCGGCGAACGGGACAAGGTGCTGGCCGCAACGGGCCTGCCGGCCGAAACGCCGAACACGATCACGGACCGGGATGGGCTGGAAAAGCATCTGGCCGATATCGTGGCCACCGGCTACTCCACCGTTTACGAGGAGTTGGAGATCGGGTTAAATGCCGTTGCCGTTCCGGTCAGGGACTACCGCGGGGACGTCATTGGCTCCATCAGCATTTCGGGGCCGGCGTTCCGGTTCGATCCGGAAGAAGTGCCGGGGCTTCCCGTTGAACTCCTCCGGGCAGGCGAACAGGTCAGCCACCATCTCGGATACAACGCTTAACCGGGCCATAATCAGTGCGGGCGGACGACTCCAGCAGCTGTGTCGGTCGCTCTGCGGGCTGCCGCGAGTGCCGCATCGGCCGCTGCATCACCTGCGGCAGCCGAGTTCGCACTGACAAGGGACGCGGCTACTGCCGCACCCTGGTCGGCCAGGTCCACGGCAGCGAGCGCGTCGTAGCGCAGGTTCGGATTGCCCTCCTCGGCCAGGACGGCGGCGAGTTCAGCGATATCGGCGGCGGCTTCGGCAATCTCCGCAGGTATCCGCACCGCTTCAGCCATCGCCTCCGCTTTTCCGCTCCCCCGCCGTTGTGCTGCGAGCACCTCGGCGTAACCGGCGGCGTCGGCTGTGATCAGAGCCGATACCCGGTCACGAAGTGCAGTGGCACGGTCCGCCAGCGCACCGGCGTCGGGTAATTGCGTTGAGGAGCGGTGCGCCACCTTTGCCGTCAGCGCGGCCGCCAGCGACACGGTGGCGGCCGTAACCGATCCGGCAGCCGGCGCCGGGTCCGCGCCGCCGACGTCGTCCAGCAATTCCTGCAACGGCCGCTCCAGGTACTCACCCGCTTCCCAACCCGGAGTCATCCGTTAGGCCAGTCCGACAATTTCACCGTTTTCACCGATATCAATCCGTTCGGCCGCGGGGCTGGAGGACAAGCCCGGCATCGTGCTCATGTCCCCGCAGATCGGATAGATGAAACCGGCCCCGACCGACGCCCGGACCTCCCGGACCGGCAGCCGCCATCCCGTGGGTGCACCCTTGAGGGTGGGATCGGACGAAAGGGAAAGGTGGGACTTGGCAATGCATACCGGCAGTTGGCCGAATCCGCATCGTTCGTAGTCCGCCAGTTGGCGGGCCGCCAGCGGGGACAGGTCAATGCCATCCGCGCCGTACACGTTGCGGGCAACCGTCTCGATTTTTTCCACCAGCGGCATCGAATCGGGATACAGCTGCCGGAAGTTATTCGGCTCGTCGCATACCTCCATCACAGCCCGGGCCAGCTCCACGGCCCCCTTGCCGCCGTCGACCACGTGGGTGCAAACGGCAGCCCGTGCCGATTCCTCCGCAGCAATGTCCAGAATGGCCCGGTGCTCGCTTTCGAAATCCGTGGGGAAGGCGTTGACCGCCACCACGGGTTCGATCCCATGCAGGCGGATATTCGCAATCTGCTTGCGGAGATTGGGTGCGCCGGCGAAGACATCTTCCGGGTTCTCCTCCAGCATGGCCTCGGGAAGCGGCCGCCCGGCGACAACGCGGTACTTGCCGGAGTGCGTTTTCAGGTCGCGGACGGTGGCGACGATGACGGCCGCGTCGGGAGTCAGGCCGGAATTGCGGCACTTGATGTTGAAGAACCGCTCGGCTCCCATATCGGCGCCGAAGCCGGCCTCAGTGACGAGGTAGTCGCCGCTGCGGATGCCGATCTGGTCCGCGATGATGGACGAGTTGCCGGTGGCGATATTACCGAACGGTCCACAATGCACCAGGACCGGAGTCTGCTCGACCGTCTGCATCAGGTTCGGTTTGATGGCCTCGGTCAGGATGACGCACATGGCACCGGCGGCCTTGAGCATTTCGGCGGTGACCGGTCCGCCGTCGCGGTCGTAGCCGACCACGATCCGGCCGAGCCGTTCGCGCAGATCCCGCAGTGAGGTGGACAGGGCAAGCAGCGCCATCACCTCGCTCGCAGCGGTGATGTCGAACCCTGCCTGGCGGGGCGCGCCGTCGGCCTTCCCGCCGAGGCCGGTTACGATGTGGCGCAGTTCGCGGTCGTTGACATCCATCACCCGGCGCCAGGTGATGGATTGAGGATCGAGTCCCAGGGCATTGCCCTTGTGCAGGTGGTTGTCCACCATGGCCGAGAGCAGGTTGTGCGCCGCCGTGACGGCATGCATATCACCCGTCAGATGCAGGTTGAGTGCTTCCATCGGAACCACCTGCGAATAGCCGCCGCCGGCCGCACCGCCTTTGATCCCGAAGGTCGGCCCCATGGATGGCTGCCGGATAGCCACAATACCGCGCTTGCCCAAGTGGCTGAAGGCCTGCCCGAGTCCGACCGAGGTGGTGGTCTTGCCCGCTCCGAGCGGCGTCGGCGTGATTGAGGAGACGACTATGTACTTCCCCTTCGGCCGGTCCTGCAGCTCCTCGACGGCCGCCAGGGAAATTTTCGCTGCTGACCTCCCATACGGTTCCAGCAAGTGTTCGCCAATGCCCATATCGGCAGCGACACTTTGCAGTGGCAGGAGGCTTGCTCCCCGGGAGATTTCAAGATTGGTAAGCATTATCGGTTTGGGCCTTTCTGATCAGACCGCTGCGGGACGCAGACCTGCGCACGGCCGTCGTTGCTCCGTGCACCTCCAGTCTGGCCCCGGCGGACGGGGTTTTCAAGAGACACAGATTCTGTTGTGGAAAGAGTGCCGTTGGCCGGCGTTTGTTCGGGTCAACGGCGGTATGGTGAGGCATATGCCCAATCAGGCGCACACCGGAACCGTCCGCACACTGCTGTCCAGAGCCCGCTACGAAATCCTTCCGACGGCTTCTATCGCCGATACCGTGCTGGAGCATGTGCCGCGCGAACGGACCCTGACCCTGCTACAGCCCCCGGCGGCTCCTCGAAAAGAGCGCGCCGTTGGCCGCAGACCCGCAGGCGAAGATCGCCGGGCTGCATATCTATACCTTTAATCAGGTCGCCGGGACCGAGCGCTGGCTCAGCCAATGGCTGGAGGAGCTGGGCGGACGGGAGGAACAGGGGAAGGTCCCGGGGAATAAGAAGGGCACCTTCCCGCTGCCGGCTGTGCTGTTCAACCCGCGCTGTCCCTCGTCCGCCCAGCCCTGCTCAGACCGCCGCGTCCAGGCCTTGGCCCCTGAGGCGCTCGCGCTGGTTCGGATTCACCGAGGGTCGGAATGGCATTTCCACGACCTCGGCCCGCACCGGCTTGCCGACGAAATCAGAATACTTGTCAGGCAAATGCACCCATAGCTCCGTGCCGAGGTCCGCCAGACCGACCGGTACAAATCCCATGGCGATGTTGGTGCCCAGCTCCGGCGAGTACCACGGGGACGTAACGTACCCGGTGGGTTCAGTCTCCTGTTCGGAGCTGATCAGCCAGAAGTCCGGGGCATAGTCATCAATTGCGCGGCCACCCAGTTGCATTCCAACCAGCGTGTGCGTGTAGGGAGGGGACCCTGCATTTATGGCGTCGCGGGCCGCCTCGAGCGCCTGCTTGCCGATGTAGTCGGCTTTCTTCTGGCGCGGAACCTGATACCCGAGATTGACCTGGAAAGGCAAGGTTTCGACATCCATATCCTGACCCCAGGAGAGGATGCCGGCCGCGATCCGGCGGTGGTGAGCCGGGGCCACGACCATCAGGTTGTGCTTCTTACCTGTTTCCAGCACCGCATTCCACATCTGCTCGGCGTAGAGCGTCGCCTCCCGCAGATAGATCTCATATCCTTTTTCCCCGGTGAAGCCGGTTTGCGAAATGATGACTTCGCAGCCCCCGACCGCCGAGGCGAGGAGCCCGTAGGAAGGAATTTCCGCCGCTGCGGGGCCAACAAGGTCGACGAGCAGATCGACCGATTTCGGACCCTGGATCTGCACTGGCGCGACGTCGATTTCGTTGATTTCGACGTCGAACTTCTTGCCGACGTTGACGCCCTGCAGCCACAACATCAGATCGGAGTCCGAAAGACTGAACCAGAATTCATCTTCAGCAATGCGGAGCAGGACCGGGTCATTGAGGATTCCGCCGGCCTCGTTGCACAGAATGACGTACCGCGCCCGCATCGGCGGGATCTTGGTTGCATCACGCGTGATGACATAGTCGACCAGTGCCTCGGCATCAGGGCCCTTGACCTGGATCTGCCGCTCGACGGCGACATTCCACATCGTGACGTGATTGACGAGGGCGTCGTACTCGACCATCATTCCGCCATCTTCGGGACGGACGTAGCCGCGCGGATGGTACATGCGGTTATAGGTGGAAGCCCGCCAGCAACCCGCCTGATGGGACAGCTCCCAATAGGGCGATTTGCGGATGCGGGTGTCGATCAACATTTCAACGGGGGTCGGGCCGGATTGGCGGAGGTTAATCGGAACTTTTCGCGTCGACTGATCGACTGAGGGGACGTTGTTGTTCATGGGGGACTCCCTGAGCTCGCGCTTGGCTATGCAGCCCCGCTGACCGCTTATGCCGGTGAGTCCGTTGACCTTGAGCATCGATGCTCATGATGCGTCCACTTGAAACAGAAGCCGTAAACCAACCTGCAGCGGTGTTGCATTTTATTCGGGGACGATGTCGCTATGTGAGTGTTGTTGCACAATGCGGAACCGGCCCGTGCTCCGAGTGTAGGATGCCGCGAGGTCCGGGGACAAGAGGTGGAGGGTATGAATATTCTGTGAGCCCCACTGGTCCCACCTGGCCCGGTTAAAACAGCAAGTCGGACCAAGCATGTGCGCTTGGCCCGACTACCGGATATTCGTTTACTCCTGATCAGCCGAAGCAGCTAATCGGCGATGATTCCTGCCTGCCACTCCGCGGCCTCGACCACGTTCGCCAACAGCATGGCGCGCGTCATCGGACCGACACCGCCGGGGTTGGGAGAGATCCACGAAGCCACATCGACGGCGGCCGGATCGACGTCGCCGGTCAGGGTGGCTTTGCCCGTCTCCGGGTCCGTAATCCTGGTGACGCCGACGTCGAGAACGATGGCGCCCTGCTTCAATTCCTCGGCTTTGATCATGCCCGGAAGACCGGCCGCAGCAATGACGACGTCTGCCCGCTGAAGATGTTCGGGCAGGTCAACAGTTCCGGTGTGGGCAAGGGTGACTGTCGCATTAATGGCCCGGCGGGTCAGCAACAGTCCCAGCGGCCTGCCCACCGTGACGCCGCGTCCAATGACCAGCACATTCTTGCCATTGAGCGAGATGCCGTGCCGGAGCAGCAACTCCACTATGCCGTGCGGAGTGCACGGCAGTGGCGCGTTGACGGGCGTACTTACGTTCAGTGCCAGCCTGCCCAGGTTGATCGGATGCAGACCATCGGCGTCCTTTGCCGGATCCATCCGCTCCAGAATCGTGTTGGCGTTCACGTGTCCCGGCAGCGGGAGCTGGACTATGTACGCCGTCGTCGCAGGATCCGCATTCATCTCATCGATGACTGCTTCGAGCTCCTCCTGGGTGATGTCCTCGGGCAGTTCCTTACGGATCGAGTTGATCCCGATCTCGGCGCAGTCCTTGTGTTTGCCGCCCACATAGGAGTGGCTGGCCGGGTCGCTGCCCACCAATACGGTGCCCAGTCCCGGAGTGACGCCTTTCTCCTTCAAGACCGCCACGCGCTCGGTCAGTTCAGCCTTGATGTCCCGCGCGGTGGCCCTGCCGTCCAGTTTCCGGGCAGCCACAGGCGTGCCGACCTGTGTACTGTCCCGCTCCGCAGCATCGGTGTGCGCCGTCGTCGCCCCTTGTGCCGCCGTCGTTTCTTGTTCCGTGGTCGCGTCCTGTTGGCTCATTGGATTACCACTCCTCATGTCCGGGGTACAGCGGGAAATTGCCGGCGAGTGTGTCCACCCGCTGGCGCAGACTGTCGACGTCGGCACCGGGCTTCAGCGCCGTCGCAATGATTTCGGCAACTTCGGTGAATTCGGCATCGCCAAAGCCGCGGGTGGCCAACGCCGGGGTGCCGATCCGCAGTCCGGAGGTCACCATCGGCGGACGCGGGTCAAAAGGAACAGCATTGCGATTGACGGTGATTCCGGCGCTGTGCAGCAAATCCTCCGCCTGCTTGCCGTCCATCGCGGAGTTGCGCAGGTCCACCAGCACGAGGTGGACGTCGGTGCCGCTGGTCAGCACCGTTACGCCGTGTTCGGCGACATCGGAACCCATCAGGCGGTCGGCCAGGATGTTTGCACCATTCAGCGTCCGCTGCTGGCGCTCCTTGAACTCCTCGGTGCCGGCGATCTTGAAGGCCACGGCCTTGGCCGCGATGGCGTGCATCAGCGGTCCGCCCTGCTGACCCGGGAAGACACCGGAGTCGATTTTCTTCGCCAGCTCTTGCTTCGTGAGGATGACGCCCGAGCGCGGACCGGCCAAGGTCTTATGCACCGTAGAGGTGACGACGTCCGAATGCGGAACCGGATTCGGGTGCAGGCCGGCGGCGACCAAGCCGGCGAAGTGCGCCATGTCCGTCCAGAGGTAGGCGCCCACCTCATCGGCAATTTCGCGGAAGGCGGCGAAGTCGAGCTGGCGTGAATACGCGGACCAGCCGGCGATGATCACATTGGGCCGCTCGGCCAGGGCCTGTTCGCGGACCTTGTCCATATCTATACGGAGCGTATCCGGATCCACGCCGTAAGCGGCAACCTCGTACAGCTTGCCGGAAAAGTTCAGCTTCATGCCGTGGGTGAGGTGTCCGCCATGGGCCAGCTCGAGCCCCATGATCTTGTCACCCGGCTTGATCATCGCGGCCAATGCGGCCGAGTTCGCCTGCGCGCCGGCATGCGGCTGGACATTGACGTGCTCGGCACCGAACAGCGCCTTGGCACGGTCGCGGGCCAGGTTCTCGGCAACGTCGACATACTCGCAGCCGCCGTAGTAGCGCCGGCCGGGATAGCCTTCGGCATACTTGTTGGTCAGCACGGACCCCTGCGCCTCCAGGACAGAGCGCGGCGCGAAGTTCTCGGATGCGATCATCTCGAGGGTGCCGCGCTGGCGGGACAGCTCGTCGTCGAGGACGGCGGCAATCTCAGGATCGACTTCGGACAGCGGGAGGTTGGTCACGGACGAGGTCACGGACGGGGATTGTGTACTCACAGAATCTCCTGATGAGAGAGTTACGAAGGTCTACAGGTCAGGCTACCGGTTTACCGGTATTCACGTGACTCCCGGCCCAGGCGTACGACCGTAATCTGCTGCTCCGCCACTCCCCGGTGGTACTCCACCTCACGCCAGTCGCGACGCTACCCACTTTAGCGCAGCAGCGCCAGGCCGCCTCTCGCGGTAGCGTTGAAGGGTGAATTCCCCGGACACTTCTTCTTCGCAGTACACGTTGACCCTGTCATGCCCCGACCGTCCGGGCATCGTGCACGCGGTCAGCGGCGCTCTCGTTGCCGCAGGATGCAACATCACTGAATCGCAGCAATACGGCAGTCCTGATACGGACAGATTCTTCATGCGGGTGGCCCTGACGACGACGGCGGCCATGCCGGACCTGGAGTCCGGGCTTGCCCCGGTGGCCCGGAAGTTCGGCATGGACTGGGGCCTCTATCCCAATGAACAACCGGTCCGCACACTGATCATGGCGTCAAAGGACGGACACTGCCTGAACGACCTGCTCTTCCAGCAGCGCTCGGGCCTCCTCCCGATCGAGATTCCCGCAATCGTCTCCAACCATCCCGATCTGCGCGAACTGGCCGGGTTCTACGGCGTCGAGTTCCACCATGTTCCCCGCAATCCGGATAACCAGGCGGAGGCTGAGGCAGCGCTGCGGCAATTGGTTACGGATCACGACGTCGAACTGGTGGTGCTGGCCCGGTACATGCAGATCCTTAGCGATGAACTGTGCCGCGACCTTTCCGGCCGCGCCATCAACATCCACCACTCCTTCCTGCCCTCATTCAAGGGAGCACGTCCCTACGCCCAGGCTCATGCCCGCGGGGTCAAACTGATCGGCGCAACCGCCCATTACGTCACCGATGACTTGGATGAGGGGCCGATCATCGAACAGGAGGTCGTCCGCGTGGAGCACTCCAAGACGGCGGACCAACTGGCCCGGCTCGGCCGCGATATCGAGGGGCGCACCCTTGCCCAGGCCGTCCAGTGGCATGCGGAGCACCGGGTGCTGCTGGATGGACACCGCACCATTTTGTTCAAGTAGCCTCAGCCCCGGGTCGGCGGGTGTGAACGCATTTGCCATTCGCTACGCTTGGGCCATGGCTAACATCATCCCCTTTCAAGGCAACACTCCCGCGATCGACGCCGATGCATTCGTGGCTCCGAGCGCAACCATCATTGGCGATGCATCGCTGGGCAAGGACGCCAGCGCGTTCTACGGCGTCGTGGTCCGCGGTGACACCGCGGCCATCAAGGTCGGAGACGGCAGCAACCTGCAGGACAACGTCGTCCTGCACGCAGACCCGGGATTTCCGACGACGGTGGGCGCGCGTGTCAGCATCGGTCACAGTGCCGTCGTCCACGGCTGCACAATCGGGGACGACTGCCTGATCGGCATGAGCGCCACGGTGCTCAACGGCGCCAACATCGGCGCCGGGTCCCTGGTGGCCGCCGGCGCCGTCGTGCTGGAAGGAACCGAGATTCCGCCGCGCTCGCTGGTCGCTGGAGTGCCAGCGAAGGTCCGCCGTGAGCTCAGCGACGAGGAGTTCGCCGGCGTCCAGGAGAATGCAACGAATTACGTGGCACTGGCACGGGCGCACAAAGAGGCAACCGCATAATTCCGACGCTGATCGTTTACATAATTCCCGGCAAGTACTTCATAGGCGGTTTAATGAGCGGCTCCGTCAAGGGATAGTCGCGTCAGTCTGGATCTTCGAGGCTGGACCGGTACTCCTCGGTACGGCGGACCGGTCCTCTGGGACCTGCTTGTTCAGCACCGGTTCCAGAGGCGGACCCATCGTCCTCGCTGGGGTCATCGGTCTCGAAGCTTTTGCGCCAGCCGGGTTTGGTGTCACCTCCGCGGTCATCACCGCGACGGTCCAGGGAACTGCCGTCCTCCGGAATCTCGTCAGGAGCGTCGCCGCGCTCCCCGTTGCCCGCTCCAGCCGGATCCGATTCATCCGTATTTGAGCCGCCGCGCTTGTGCTCCCATAAAACGATGAGCGCCTGGATAGCGATGGCCGAAATCAGGCCAATAACCACCGCGAACACAGCTGCTCCAATAACGTTCCAACCCCAGCTCAGGGCTCCCTGGAAGACAAAATAGGTGATGACCAGGGAGACAAGCAGGACCGGACCGTCCTCGCGCAGAAGCTTTTTCATAGTCCAACTCTAACGCCGCTGCCGCGTTTCGTCTGAGATGTCGGCACCAACCGGGAAGCCCTCGCCGACCCGCAGTTCCGCCGTCTGACGATTGCCTGGCTGGTCAGCAATTTCGGTGATTCCGCCCTCTACATCACCGCCGCCATCTGGGTAAAACAACTGACCGGAAGCGACGCGGCGGCCGGTATGGTTTTTGCCGCGCTCGGCCTGCCCGCCCTGTTCGCACCACTGACCGGCCAGTTGGCGGACCGCTTCCGGCGCAGGCCCTTGCTGGTGATTAACAACGCCGCTGCCGCCGCCATCGTCCTCCTGTTGCTGCTGGTCCGCGACGCCGACCTGCTCTGGCTGATCTACGTCGTCATTTTTCTGTACGCCAACACCGCCTACATCACCGCCGCCGCGCAATCCGGCCTGCTGCGTTCGATGCTGCCGAAACGGTTGCTGGCCCCAGCAAATGGCATGCTCAGCAGTATCGACCAGGGTCTGCGCATCATTTCTCCGCTCGTCGGCGCGGCACTATTCGCTGTCTGGGGCATGGACCCGGTTGTGCTCCTCGCGACCGCGAGCTTCGCTGGGTACGGCCATCGCGTGTGTTCTCAGCATGATTCCGGTGCTGCGCTCCCCGGCCGCCGGGCAGGACGCATGACCATCCCGGAGTTTACGGAGCGGGTCCGACCGGCAAAGATGGACGAATGAGCCTCTCCGCGAAAACCGAGCCATTCATCGCCATTCCACAGTTGTCGGCATCCGCGAATACTGATCCGCTGGAAGCTACCGGCAGGGTGTTGCGTTGGGGCGTGGTCGCCACAGGCCGGATCGCCGGTGCCGTGACGGCCGACATCGCCCGGCTGGCCGACGCGGAACTGTATGCGGTAAGTTCCCGTTCGCCTCAGCGGGCATCGGAGTTCGCAGCCAAATACGACTTCAAAAAACACTACGCGGACGACGACGGAACCCGCTCCGGCTACGAACAGCTCCTGGCCGATCCGGAAGTGGACGTCGTCTACGTCGCCACTCCACATGGCCAGCACTTCGAGGTCGCGAGCGCAGCGTTGAAGGCGGGCAAGCACGTGCTCTGCGAAAAGTCGCTGACTATTAATGCCCGCGAGGCCGCAGAGCTGATCGAACTAGCCCGCGCGAATGGGCTGTTCCTGATGGAGGCCGTCTGGACGCGCTTCCTGCCCAGCGTGCAGCGGGCCTGGGACATTGTTCGCTCCGGCGAGCTGGGGCGGATCACCTGGGTGCAGGCCGATCTTGGATTTCCGGCCCCATTCGATCCGGAGGCCCGCATTTGGGCACTCAACGACGGCGGCGGCGCCCTCCTCGACCTCACCGTCTATCCATTGACGTGGGCGCTCGGCACGCTTGGCCGGCCCGATTCATGTGCGGCAACCGGTTCCTTGAACGATCACGGCGTTGATCAGCAGAATGCGCTCCAGCTCGGCTACGCCTCCGGGGCACAGGCCCAACTGACGTCGTCGTTGCTGGCAAGTTCACCGCGGACGGCGACCATCTGCGGCACCGAAGGCTGGCTGCGCACCAACGAGCCACTGCATAACCCGACTGAGCTGACCATCAGCACCGAAGCGTCCGGGCCGCGGACGGAACGGTTCGAGCAGACCGGCAATGGCTACGCCTACGAACTGCGCGAGGTTACCCGGTGCATCCAAGATGGCGCGCTGGAGAGCCCAACCATGCCGTGGGCGGATTCGCTGGAGACCATGCGTCTCTTCGATTCCGTCCGCGAACAGCTCGGAGTGCGCTACCCCAACGACGCCTGACAGTTAGTTGGCGACAGTCTTTTCCATCGGCTGGATATCCTCCGGCACGGAGCGTGCATCACGGCGGCGCCAGTAAGCGGCGAGCACGGCTCCGGAAATGTTGTGCCACACGGAGAAGATCGCTGCAGGCAACGCTGCCGCCGGCGAGAGATACTGGGCAGCCAGTCCTGCCGCCAAACCGGAGTTCTGCATGCCGACTTCAATAGCCGTCGTGCGGCGTGCCGCCGTGGGCAGCCGGAACATCTTCGCAAACCCATACCCGACCGCGTAGCCCGCACCGTTATGCAGCACGACAGCGGCGAAGATCAGCAGACCGGCCGAGGCAATGCTTGCTGCGCTTCCCGCCACAACAACCAGTACGACGGCGGTAATCGCCAGCACGGATATCCACGGCAGCACCGGCAAGGCCTTGGCCACCAGCTTGGGCAGGACCAATCGAACGATCAGACCGAGTACGACCGGAATGAGCACAATCTGTACGATCGAGAATGCCATTGAACCGGCGTCGACCGGCATGTAGGTCCCGGCCAACCAGAGGGTCAAAAGCGGCGTGAGCAGCGGGGCCAGCAAGGTGGAAACAGAGGTCATCGCGACGGACAGTGCGACATCGCCCCTCGCCAGATAGGAAACAACGTTGGAGGCCGTCCCGCCTGGGCAACAACCGACGAGAATGACACCAGCAGCAAGTTCGGGCGGCAGTCCAAGCGCGACGCCGATCAGCCATCCGATCGAGGGCATGATTACGTACTGGGCTACTACGCCGATTATCACCGGAATTGGCCGCTTCGCAATGACGGCGAAATCGGGCGGCGTCAGGGTCAGCCCCATCCCGAACATAATGATCCCCAGCAGCGGCGCGATCCACGGGGAGAACCCTGTAAATGCGGATGGCCAGAGCATCCCGGCCGCACCGCCTGCAAGAATGAGCAACGGGAAAAGAGTCACCGCAATGGTGGCGTTGCGCTCTTCCGGCGTTCGTTTGCGGTCGGTGGTTTTGGCAGAAGGCTGCGGAGTCATCCAAAAGATTTATCACGCCGGTTTTTTGCCAGTCCAAGCGTTACTTCCCCGCCACCGAATGTGACGGTGGTTTTATCCCCCATTTGCGGGTAGACCGAACGGAATCCACGGCCTAGGATGAGGTTCACGTGATTGATGTCACCCTTGGGGAGGTGAAGACGTGAACGGTAATAGAGCGAATCACATTGCCATTGCCCTGCGCGCTCTGATCCTTGGGCTCTTTGCAGCACTCGGCATCATCGTCATTGGAGCAACCAGTGCAAATGCCGACGACGGCGACCTCCTTGGTTCCCTCTCGGAGCAGGTCGCCGAACCACTTACCAAACAAGTGGCAGCGCCTGTAGTCGAGGAAAGTACGACGGCGGTCGTCGAACCAGTACTTGAAAAAGCCGCGGTCCCTGTCCCTGAGGCCGCCGTCCAACCCGTCGTTGAGCGCACAGCGGAGCCCGTTGTCGGGCAGGTCGTCGCGCCGGTCGTAGAACCCGTCGTCGAACAGGTCGCAAAACCCATAGCCCGCAACATTGCTGAACCCCTCGTCCAAGACGTAGCCAAACCGATCGTCAACCAAATCGCTGCCCCGGTCGTAGAATCCGTCGTCGAACCCGTCGTAGAAGAGGTTACCGCGCCAATCGTCAGTCAGGTCGTCAAGCCGATTGCCGAGCCGGTCCTCGAACACGTCGCCAAACCTGTCGTCGAGCAGGTTGTCAGCCCCGTCGTCAACTCCGCGGTTGCACCGGTAAAATCGACTCTGCAGCCCGTCACGGATTCCGCACAGTCCACCCTCGATCCAATCAGCAAGACCGTCGGGAATACCTTGGATCCGGTCATCGAGCCAGCAGTTGAGCAGGTAGTTGATCCGATTGTCGACCTTAAAGAGCAGGTCAATGAGTCCATCGGCAAATCAGCCGCAGCCCCTCTCGCATCTTCCCTCGCAGGACCGGCAACCAATGTCGTTGAACATGGGGTAGAAGCTGGTCCAGCCAATACGAATAATCCGGCATTCCTCGTTCCAGAGAGTGAACCGGAAGTCCTGACGACGTCGAACCACGCGACGTCGGAGGTTACCGACAGCACGCGGCCTTCCATTGGCGTCAGTGTAATCGGCCCAGTCCAACTTACTTCCGTGAACATCGAAGCATCCGCGGCGGATACTTCCATTTCCGACTCGACGGCCGACCCATTAGCGCTCGTCCTTCCTTCAGCCAGCTGGTCCAATTCCCACGACGTTGGCGTCAAAAGTACAGGCGGTAACTTCGACGTCGCCGCCCCAGGTCCACCGGCACCTGCCGGATCCGCGTCGTCGTCTGCCGCCGGGAACGCTTCAGCTCCGGTTTGCCTCACCGACCACTATCTGTTGCCCCACCAGCTTGTAGGCGGGCAACAGCATCACGGTTCATGGGCGTTGCCCAGTTCGACCTTCTCCGACCCTGGATTTTCACCTGATTGATTGAGCCGATCGCCGTCGCGGTATGGACGGCATCAGGCAATAGCTGCCGAGTGCAGCAAACAAATCAATCAGTTAGGAAAAACAGTCATGCGCGAATGTATTCGCAGAGGGCTCTACGGCGCCCTACTCGCTGGGGGCTTGATGGCCTTCGGTGCTGGCGCCGCCTCCGCCTCCGATGAGGCACCAACGAATGAGAATGGTCTGTTATCCAGTAATGGACTGGGCGTCAGCGTGGAAGTTCCGGTCACGGTTGACGGCAATGCAGTTTCCGTCATAGGCGACTCCAGCAGCACAGGCACAACTGCCGACAGCGGCACCGACGCCGGGTATGCCGCCGAAAGTGCACCCACAGTCGGTGACACTCAAGGCCTAGTCGGCACCGAAGAGGGAATCGTCACCGGCAACAACACTGACGCGACCGTCACAGCACCGGTAAACGTCGGCGGCAACGCAGTATCCGTCATCGGCGACTCCACCGCTGGCACGGTCGCCAACAGTGGCGCCGTGGGTGGATATGCATCTGAAAGCGCCCCCGCTAACGATGAGGTCGCTTACGGTAACGACCAAGGGTTGCTTGACGCCGGAGGCGGAATCGTCACCGACAACACCACCGATACCACCGTCACAGCACCGGTAAACGTCGACGGCAACGCTGTCTCTGTCATCGGCGACTCCAACACCACGGGCACACCCGTCGACGGCGGCATCGCCAGCGGTTACTCGGCCGAGAGTGATGCCGCAGTCGGTGACGCTCAAGGGCTAATCGGTACCGGCGGAATCGTCACCGGCAACACCACCGACGCCACCGTCACGGCACCCGTAAACGTCGACGGCAACGCTGTCTCCGTCATCGGCGACTCCAACACCGGCACCGCCACCAACGGTGACCACGAAACGGAAGAGGAGGCCAACGAAGCCGAGAGCGACAAAGCCGACCACGAAGGCACGGATGCAAATCACGGCGACGGACTGCTCGGCATCGGCGACGGAATCATCACCGGGAACAACACCGACGCCGCAGTCACGGCGCCAGTGAACGTCGACGGCAACGCCGTCTCCGTCATCGGCGACTCCACCAGCACAGGTACCGCCGCCAGCGGTGACCACCACGCCGACGGAGACGCCAAGGATGAGGAAGCCGACCACGAAGAGGCTGACGCAGCTCACGGCGACAACAACGGATTGCTGGGCGGCGACGGAATCATCACCGGGAACAACACCGACGCCGCAGTCACGGCGCCGGTAAACGTCGGAGGCAACGCCGTCTCCGTCATCGGCGACTCCACCACCACCGGCACCGCCACCAGCGGTGACCACGAAGAGGCTGACGCAGCTCACGGCGACAACAACGGGCTGCTGGGCGGTGACGGAATCGTCACCGGCAACAACACCGACGCCACCGTCACAGCACCGGTAAACGTCGGAGGCAACGCAGTCTCCGTCATCGGTGACTCCACCACCGGCACCGCCGCCAACGGTGACCACCAAGCCGACGGAGAAGCCACCAAGGATGACGGCGCCAAGGACGACGAAGCCGACGGCGGTCACGAAGGAGCCGATGCAGTCGATGGCGAGAACAACGGGCTGCTCGACCTCGGCGACGGAGTCATCAGCGGCAACGACACATCAATCGATGCGAACCTGCCAGTCAACGTCGATGGCAACGCCATCTCCATCATCGGCGACTCCGCAACCGGCACCGCCACCAACCGTGACCACGAAGCCGACGGAGACGCCACCAAGGATGACGGCGCCAAGGAAGAAGAGGCCGACGATGACCATGACGGAGCGGAAGGCGAGTCAAAAGAGGACGGTGCCGTGGCTGACACTGGCGACGCCGTGAACGAAGACAAGGATGGTGCAACCGATAAAGGTAACGCCAGTCAAGGCGGCCCCAGCGACCAACCAGGGAACGCCGACGCCGGTCACCAGGATGACGCTGTTGGCGCAACCGGAAATGAGGATGAAGTAGTCGACAGTGGCAACGCCAGCCAAGGTGGAGTCAACGTCGGACTCGATGGTGGAGTAGCTGACGGCAACCACGATGACGGATCAGGTGCCACCGGCCAAGGTGGAACCGAAGTTCAGGGCGACGGATTCGTAGCGTCCGCCGGATTCTCCGGAGGAGCAGGATCTGATGGATCCAGCGACGTCCGTGATTCGGCGAGTGTTGGCACTGCGTTGACGTCCAGCGGCAGTGCAACGGGAAGCGAGTTCGAGGTGATCAACCTGAGCTCGGCCGCTGAGCCCGCACCACTGGCCAATACCGGCGCCGACGTTACGTGGGCTCTGATGATGGGAGCTCTCCTGCTCCTAACGGGAGTTGCCTCGTTTCGGGTCCGCCGTGTCCTGATTATGTCCAAGGTCGACTGACCTCGGCCAAGGCCGATGTGTGGCTGCGCTACTCTGCCCCCGCGCGCAGCCACACATCGGTCAAACGCAAAAGCGGCCCCGCTCCCTGCAGTAGGGAGCGGAGCCGCGATTGGTGCGTCAGTTTACTTCTGGAGGCGGGCCGCCAGGTTCTCATCCAGCGCCGCGAGGAACTCCTCGGTGGTCAGGTAGTTCTGGTCACCCTCAGTCAATAGTGCCAGGTCTTTGGTCATCTTGCCGGACTCGACGGTCTTGACTACGACATCTTCCAAGGTACGTGCAAACTCCACGACCTCCGGCGTCCCATCCAGCTCGCCGCGGTGCATAAGACCACGCGTCCACGCGAAGATTGAGGCGATCGGGTTGGTCGACGTCGGCTCGCCCGCCTGGTGGCGGCGGAAGTGCCGGGTCACGGTGCCATGTGCAGCCTCGGCTTCCACGGTCTTGCCGTCCGGAGTCATCAGAACGGAGGTCATCAGACCAAGTGAGCCGAAACCCTGCGCGACAGTGTCGGACTGGACGTCTCCGTCGTAGTTCTTGCAGGCCCAGACGTAGCCGCCCTCCCACTTCATTGCGGAGGCGACCATGTCGTCGATCAGGCGGTGCTCGTAGGTCAGGCCCGCTTTCTCGAACTGGTCCTTGAACTCGTTGTCGAAGACTTCCTGGAACAGGTCCTTGAACTGACCGTCGTAGGCCTTCAGGATCGTGTTCTTGGTGGAGAGGTAGACCGGGTAGTTTCGCATCAGACCGTACTTGAAGGAGGCCCGTGCGAAGTCCCTGATGGACTCGTTGAAGTTATACATGCCCATGGCCACGCCGCCCTCTTCAGGCATCGTGACGACGTCGAACTTCATCGGCTCGGAGCCATCTTCCGGCTCGAAGGTCATGGTGACCTTGCCCGGACCAGGAACCTTGAAGTTGGTGGACTTGTACTGGTCGCCGTGGGCGTGGCGGCCGATGATGATCGGCTTGTTCCAGCCCGGGACCAGCCGCGGAATGTTGGAAATGATGATCGGCTCGCGGAAGACGACGCCGCCGAGGATGTTGCGGATGGTTCCGTTCGGCGAGACCCACATTTTCTTCAGGCCGAATTCTTCGACGCGAGCCTCATCCGGAGTAATGGTGGCGCACTTGACGCCGACGTTGTGCTCCTTGATGGCGTTGGCTGCGTCGATCGTGACCTGGTCATCCGTCGCGTCGCGGTTCTGGATGGAGAGGTCGAAGTACTTCAGGTCCACGTCGAGGTACGGGTGGATCAGGCGTTCCTTAATGAACTGCCAGATGATTCGCGTCATCTCATCGCCGTCGAGCTCGACGACTGGGCCGGCTACCTTAATCTTGGACACGCAGTCTCCTTATTTCACGGGGCCGCATCTGCTCACTGGCCCCTGATTTTCGTAGTGTTTCTCGTGGACAATCACGTCCAATAATGCCACAACGCCAGTTCCGGCCCCTAACCCGAGCGCCTCCGCTCAGGCCGGCGCGATGATGGAAAAGAGCACCAATCCGCTGGCGCATCCGGACAGAACGATGGCGTCAAAGGTGCGGCCGCGGGCGGCAAAAAGGAGGCCTTCCTCCCGTCCGAAACCGCGGAGTCCGGCCAGCACGAGCAGTAAACCGGCGAGGACGAAGCCGGTCAGCCTGAAACTGGCGGTCATGGCCAGCACGATTGCCAGGATGAGTGCCGCGAGCGAAAACCACAGGAACCGCCGTCGCTTGACCAACAATGCCTGCCCCACGCCGTGGGATGGCACAGTAGCGCCTGCCTCGTGCGCGTGCTGCTCATGCGGTTCACTCACTGATTCCTCGCTCCGGTCTTTCCCACTACGCGAGCCTAGTGGAAAAAGTGCCGTGCGCCGGTCAAGTACATGGTCACGCCTGCCGCCTGTGCCGCCGCGATGACCTCCTCATCCCGTACGGAACCGCCAGGCTGGACGACGGCGCGGACACCGGCGTCGAGCAGGATCTGCAATCCGTCCGCGAAGGGGAAGAATGCGTCCGAAGCTGCAACAGAGCCTGCGGCGCGGTCTGAAGCGGCCCCGTCGACGGTTGCTCCGAGGGTGCGGGCACGCTCCACGGCCAGCTTGCACGAATCCACGCGGTTGACCTGGCCCATTCCGACACCGACCGTAGCGCCGTCATTGGCCAGCAGAATGCCGTTGGACTTCACGCCGCGCAACGCCTTCCACGCAAAGACGAGGTCGCCCATCGTTGCCTCATCGGCCGGCTCGCCGGACGCCAGTTTCCAGTTCCCCGTGCGGTCGCCGTCCGCCTCGAGGGTGTCCACCACCTGCACCAGCACCCCGCCGGAAACCTGTTTGAATTCGGCCGGGTCGCGGCGGTATCCCTCGGGAAGTGCCAGCAGCCGGATGTTCTTCTTCGCGGTGAGGATTTCCATCGCTTCGGGTTCGAACCCGGGGGCGATAACCACCTCGGTGAAAATTTTCGACACTGTGCGGGCCATCGCCGCAGTAACTTCGCGGTTGGCGGCAATGACACCGCCGAATGCGGAAACCGGATCGCAGGCGTGCGCCTTGGCATGCGCATCAGCAATGGGATCCGGGGCGCCTTCGCTCGCCACCGCAACACCGCACGGGTTGGCGTGCTTGACGACGGCGACGGCCGGCTCGGCGAAATCGAACGCTGCGCGCAAGGCAGCATCACCATCGACGTAGTTGTTGTACGACATGGCCTTGCCGTGAAGCAGTTCCGCCTGGGCTATCCCCGGCGTGGCGCCCTTCTCGACATACAGGGCTGCCTCCTGGTGCGGATTTTCACCGTAGCGGAGCACGGAGGAGCGCTCCAGTGCCAACCCTGCATACGGCGGCCAGGCGTTGCCTTCATCGGTTCCATCGCCGAACTGCGACGCCGTCCATGAAGCGACTGCATTGTCATATCCAGCCGTGTGCGCGAATGCCATGGCGGCCAGCCTCCGTCGCGCACTCAGGTCGAAGCCGCCCTCGGAAGCCGCGGCGACGACGTCGGCGTAGCGGGCCGGATCTACGACAACGGAGACCGAGGCATGGTTTTTCGCGGCCGAACGGACCATGGCAGGACCGCCGATATCGATCTGCTCGACGACGTCGTCCTGGCCTGCGCCGGAGTTCACCGTGTCTACGAAGGGGTAAAGATTGACGACGACCAGGTCGAAAGCTTCGATTCCGAGTTCCGAAAGCTGGTCGATGTGCTCCTGCCGGCGGCGGTCCGCGAGGATGC
Source organism: Arthrobacter sp. H14 (assembly GCF_000520495.1). Taxonomy (GTDB): domain Bacteria; phylum Actinomycetota; class Actinomycetes; order Actinomycetales; family Micrococcaceae; genus Arthrobacter_C. The sequence continues at coordinate 2,806 of NZ_KI914637.1, read as the reverse complement.
CGGCGTGCACCTTCGGGTGCAGGGTCTTGACGCGTCCGTCCAGGGTTTCGGGGAAACCGGTCAATTCCGCCACCTCAGTGACGGGGACGCCGGACGCGGAGATGCGTGCCGCCGTCGAACCGGTTGAAACGATCGCCACGCCTGCCTGGTGGAGGCCCTGCGCCAGTTCCTCCAGCCCGGTCTTGTCGTAGACCGAGATCAAAGCCCGGCGGATGGGAACACGGTCAAGCTGGTTGAGGCTCACGCAAAATCTCCAGAGAGGTCACAAGATCGGGGGTCGCATCCAGTCTAGTTCACACACTTTTGCCGCACTGCGCCGTCACGTCGGTGCTGTGCAAAACTCCCAGGAGGACACCTGCCCCGCCTCCGCGCCCGGTTATCGCAGCGGAAATGCGGGATAATTGAATCAGCCGCAACGGAACCGCGGCGGTATCGGACTTGTAAGGGACTTATGAGCACTCACGTAGACCTGCCCACAGGCGACCAGGTGGTCCAGGAACTGCCGTGGCGTTGGAAGGTACAGGGACGCATCTTCGTGATCGGCGGCCTTGGGTTCATGTTCGATGCCTGGGACGTGACCCTCAACGGGTATTTGATTCCGTTGCTGTCCGGCTACTGGGACCTGAGCACCGGGCAAGCGGCCTGGGTCGGAACCTCGAACCTGATCGGAATGGCGGTCGGCGCTTTCGCCTGGGGTTCGATCGCCGATCTTATCGGCCGGAAACGCGCCTTCACCCTCACGCTCCTGATCTTCTCCCTCTTCACCGTTGCCGGCGCCTTCTCCCCCGACTTCATCTGGTTCTGCCTGTTCAGATTCCTCGCCGGCTTCGGCCTGGGCGGCTGCATTCCGGTCGATTATGCGTTGGTTGGTGAATTCACACCACGCAGATACCGCGGCCGGGTCCTCACAGCGATGGATGCTTGGTGGCCCATCGGCGCTTCACTGTGCGGAATCGTCTCCGCAGCTCTTGTCTTCTGGTTCGGCGACTTCGGCCCCGGCGCGTGGCGATTGCTCATGCTCGTGATGGTCCTGCCCGCCTTGCTCGTATTCTGGGTCCGCCGCTCCGTTCCCGAATCACCGCTGTTTCTGGTCCACCATGGACGGGCCCAAGAGGCAGCGGATGTCATTGATTCACTGATACACCGCACAGGCGGTTCGGTTACCAAGTGGCGCCTGCCCGATCCGGCCGAAACGCCAAAGCTCTCATTGGGAAATATCTCCACTCAGCTGACCGCATTGTGGAGGTTCAACTGGCGCATCACGCTGGCCGCGTGGGGACTGTTTCTGAGCATCCTGCTGGTCTACTACGGCGCGCTGACATGGCTGCCGCAAATTCTCACTGAAGCCGGTTACGGCAACACGGCGGCCTTCATGGTGACGGCCGGAATGACCGCCATCGGCTTCATCGGCGTGGTCATTGCCGCGCTGTTGGTGGAGAAGATCGGCCGCAAATGGATTCTGGGAGTTACAGGGCCCTTGTCTGCTCTCTCACTCGTTATCTTCGCGATGGTGCTCGACGTTCCGTGGATGGCTCAACTGTGGATTCTCGTCTTCGGACTGGTGGTCCAAATCGCCATTCCGGTGCTCTACACCTATGTTTCCGAACTTTATCCAACCGAGCTCCGTGGCTCCGGCTTCGGCTGGGCATCCACCATCTCCCGGATCGGCGCAGGACTGGTGCCACTCATTTTCGGCTCGATCCTTTGGCCGTATCTGGGACTGCCATTGACGTTTGCAGTTACCGGAGCACTGGTGCTCGTCGCGGTCTTGTGGATGGCGGCCGTCGCACCGGAAACCAAAGCCCGTGAACTGTCGTAGTTCTCCATCCGTTAAATGAACGACGGCGCCCCGCCCCTACGCGGGTGGAGCGCCGTCATTGTAACGATGGCGGCCGGGCCGTTCGTGCCCGGCTCACCAAAGAATCGCGCGGGAAATTACTCTGCCGGCAGTTCAGCGTCGGGAGTTTCCTTAATGGATTCCATCGTCCAACTGCCGTCATCAAAGGAGGCCTTGACCGTCAATACCGTCGGCTCCTTCGGCTCGACCGTGGACTTCTTGTTGCCTTCGGAATCGAAGATCGTCGCCGGAATTTCGGAGTACTCGATCAATGCCGTACCGGTGCTCTCGCCCTTGGCAAGATCCGGGTCAACGTTGGTCACGCGCGGGTCGCCACCGGCCATCCAGCCACCGTCTTCGTAGACATTGGCGATCATGTCGATCTCATCGGCGCAGTAGGTGCAGTCCCCGCTGGACAGTTCCTGCAACTTGTCGGTCTTGCCGGTCTGCTGGGCATAGCTGTTGTAGGAGATCCAGTAGTAGGCGAATGCCTTCAGCCCCTCTTCTGATTTCTCCGTCAGCGGCTCAGATTCCTGAGGTACCCGAACATTTTGTGCCGGGCCCTCGGAGCTCGCCCCTACCGGACGATCATTCCCAGCCGAGGAACCCGATTCGGAGTCCGCAGTGCCGCAACCGGTCAATGCCAACGCTGCTATCGCCGTGCCCGCGGCAAGACCGATCAAATTCTTAGTCATCATCATCCTCTGAGGTATCGGACGCGCAGCCGCGGATAGGTCCCCGGATTCCATCGGACAGTTGCGCCTTTTTCGACGGCCATGCGTCATGAGATTCATGGTGGGCGGTGAAGGACGCCCCTCAAGATGCTAATACGAAAGTAAGGTGACTTAGGCTGCGGCGGCCGGAGCGATGGTGACGTTGTAGCCGAGGCTGTTGAGCTTTTTGATAGCGCTGTTCTTGGCCTTGATCGGGTCAAGCCGGGCGAAGTGGTCGCCACCGGGGTCGGCGTAG
>NZ_AZRX01000512.1 GCF_000520495.1 Arthrobacter sp. H14 | reverse complement strand
CCTGCCGGCGTCGACTACACCGGACTTCCGGCAGTGATTTTCACCCGTCCGCAGTTGGCCACTGCGGGGGTGACCGAGGCGGAAGCGATCGCGTCCGGCTATCAGTGCGAGTGCCGGGTGATGAGTTTCGACGACGTACCCCGGGCGTTGGTGAATCAGGACACCCGGGGTGCCATCAAGATGGTTGCGGAGGTTGGTACGGGGAAGATTCTCGGCGTGAGCGTCATCGGCGATAACGCCGGGGAAATCATGCTTCCGGCAACCTACGCCATCAAGGCCGGCATGACGACCCGGCAGATCGCAGACACTTGGGCCCCGTACCTGACCATGTCCGAGAGCCTGCGTCTGGTCGCCGGGATTTTCCACAACGAAATGCCAACATCGTGCTGCGCTTGACCCGTAATTTGTAACGGATCGGAAAGGAATAATCATGAGTGAACATTTCGACGTTGCCGTTCTGGGCATGGGCCCGGGAGGTGAAGTTGCGGCCGGGCAACTGCTGAAAGCCGGAAAGACAGTTGCAGTCATTGAGCGGGAACTCATCGGTGGCGAATGCGCCTACTGGGCCTGCATCCCTTCCAAAACCCTGCTCCGGGCACCCGAAGCCGCCACTGAAGCCGCGCGGGCCGCCGGAGTCGCCGCACCGGAGCTGGATTGGAAGGAAAGCAGCGAATACCGCGACTACATGATCCGCAATCTCGACGACAGCGCACAGGTCGACGGGTACGCCAGTCAGGGAGCAACGGTGATCAAAGCCGAGGCAAGGATTACAGGACCTGGAACAATACAGGCGGGGAACCGGGAAATCACGGCTGACAACATCATCATTGCCACCGGTTCCGAAGCGGTCATCCCTCCTCTTGAGGGGCTCGATGATATTACTGCGTGGACGAACAGGGAAACCTACACGGCCACGACACTGCCGGAGACAGCAGTAGTCATCGGCGGCAGTGCGGTCGGTATCGAAACGGCCGCCTTCCTGTCCGGCTTCGGCGTCAACGTCACCCTGGTCCACCGTGGCCAGCGGCTGCTCGAACGCGAGGAGCCGAAGGCTGGCGACTTGGCCGGCCAGTATTTGGAAGACGCCGGCATCCGTCTCCACCTCAACGCCTCCGCCGAGAAAGCCCGCAAAGAGGGTACGCAGAGCGTTATCGGGCTCGACGACGGCACCGAGGTGAGTGCCGACGTCGTCATCTTTGCCACCGGGCGTAAGCCGCGAACCTTCGGACTCGGCTTTGAGCACGCCGGCCTGAAACTGGACGCCGGCGGCGGTGTACGGGTCGATGAACACTGCCGGGCAGGTGACAATACCTGGGCTATCGGCGACGTGACCGGGATTATGCCCTTCACCCACGTGGCGAAGTACCAAGGGCAAATCGCCGCCGCTGCAATCCTGGGCACGCCCAGGAAGGCCTCCTACAACGGCATCCCGAGGGTGGTGTTCAGCAACCCCGAAATAGCCGCCGCCGGACTGACGAAGGCCCAGGCCGACGAACAGGGCATCTCCACGGCCGCTGTTGAATTGGATGTGACGCAAGCGATCGCACGGCCCTGGACCTATGAACGCGAGCCACGGGGCCACCTCGGTTTGCTCGCTGACACGGAACGGGGAACGCTGATCGGTGCCTGGGCCGTGGCACCCCTGGCCGGGGAATGGATCCACCAGGCGTCCCTGGCCATCCGTGCACAAATTCCGATCGAGACCCTGCGTGACCAGGTTGCCCAATTCCCTACCTATAACGAGGCGTACCAGGCCGCCCTGGACAAGCTGCGGCTCTAAGGAACCGGATGCCGGCTTCCGGTACGCCGGACGCGGCTGCGCCGCCGTTCGGACTGCGTTTGGGAAGAGTGTCCTCGGTTACAGAACCAGCGACGTGGCGCGCGTAGCGTTCCATACGGATTCCCTTTGGGAATCACTACTCGAGTTAAGGAGAACCATGCAATTCGATAAAGCTACAACGGCACTTGTGCTGACTGACCCACAAAACGATTTCCTCAGTCCCGAGGGCGCGACCTGGGAACTTGTCGGTAACAGCGTGACGGAAAACAACACAGTCCAGCACATCGACCAACTGCTTGCAGCAGCCAAAGCCGCCGATTATGGGGTTTTCATCTCTCCGCATTACTACTTCCCCCATGATCACCAATGGGAATTCGGAGGGACCCTGGAACACAAAATGCACGAGATCGGTATGTTCGACCGCCCGGGACCACTGAACCTCGAAGGCTTCGAAGGCTCGGGCGCCGATTGGCTGGCCCAGTACAAGTCCTACATTGAAGACGGAAAGACTGTCGTATGCAGCCCCCACAAGATATACGGACCCGAACAGAACGACCTCGTACTTCAGCTGCGCAAACGCGGCATCAACAAGGTCATCCTGGCAGGGATGTCGGCTAACCTCTGCATTGAAAGCCACTTGAGG
>NZ_AZRX01000511.1 GCF_000520495.1 Arthrobacter sp. H14 | reverse complement strand
ATGGTCGGGCAGGTGCCCTGGGCAGCGATGTGGATGTGCTGCACGTGCGGGAATGCGCCCTCGCCGAACATCTCGGCCAGGCCGGCAGCCTCAACCGTGACGGTCGCGGTGGAGCCTTCGACGTTGATCCAGGCGCCGCCGCTGGCGCCGGTCTCGTTGATGTCCTGGAACGTGGTCGAATACGTGCCGGCGGCGTGGTCAGCCATTGCGGGGGCACCGGCCATGGCGGTCAGGCCCAGCGCGACGGCGGGGGCCAGCAGAAGTACTTTTTTCTTCAACACAGTTTTCTCCTCATGAGGTTCATGGAGTCCACCTTTGGACCCGCATACAAGTCATTCGGTGTGCCCGCCCTCACGGATTGGTGAACGGAAAAAAATTCTGGATTGGACATGTACCCGGTAAGAAGACGCACGAGTCCGGTTCTATATAAGCAACGGCTTTTGCCCGGTGCCGAGCCAGCAGCCAAGGCGCAACTCTAACGACCCCGGACGGTAAGTAATCTTTTGAGCTGCGGCCGGGGTGGGAAGCTATAGCAGTTGAGCCGCCCGACCTCCCCGCCTACACGTGTTCGACTACCGGCCACATCCATCCACAGACGGCTTCCTTTACCAAGCACGCCTCGAAGCTGGGGAAGTACCGGCCGACGGCAATTACGGTCAACCATATGGAACCCTGCCCCTAAGCGAGCGAGGGCCATGCGAGCCTCATTGGTGGCCCGGGCTGCTTTCAACATGCCAAAACGTTGCTCCTGATACGGTGTGCCAACATTGATCAGTATCCCGAAGCACCCCTGGCGAACGGCTCCGCCTCTGTTGGAATGTCCGTCATCGCCGGCGCGTCTCTAGCGCCGGGTAGCTTCGTATCGGCCGCTTGACATAGGAGTACGTCATGACCAGCGCGTTTCACTTCGTCGTCGTTGACTGTCGCGACCCCGTGGGCCTGGCCAGTTTCTGGTGCGCTGCGTTGGGCTATGCGGTTCACGAGGAGTACGAGGAGGGCATCAGGATCGCTCCGCTCGACGGGGCGCGGCCGTTCCTCGACTTCCTGTCCGTTCCGGAGCCCAAGGAGACCAAGAACCGAATGCATCTGGATCTGCGCCCGACGGACACCGATCAGGCCGGTGAGGTGATGCGTTTGGAGTCCCTTGGTGCCCGCCGCGTGAACGTGGGGCAAGGTCCTGAGGTGGACTGGGTAGTACTGTCAGACCCTGAGGGCAACGAGTTCTGTGTGCTGGCCGGCCTGTAGCACGTAACGAACATCGACGGACACAAGGGCACCGGGCGAACCGCGCGAGTCTGTACACCGATCCGACTGAACATTTTTCTGGAGGTATTTCTCATGGATCTGAACAACCGTAAGATTCTGCTTACCGGCGCCGGCAGCGGCATCGGCCGCGCCCTGGCCCTGGAGCTGGCCCAGTACTCGCCGCATTTGGCGCTGGTGGGCCGGCGCTCCGAGCCTCTGGAAGAAGTGGCTGCCTTGGTCCGCGAGAAGGGCGGCCAGGCCGTGATCATCCCCGCGGACCTGACCGCGGACGGCGCCCCGGCGCAGGTCGTGGCCGAGGCCCAGAACGAGTTGGACGGGATTGACATGCTGATCAACAACGCCGGCAACGTCCGCGCCGGACGGCTGGAGGCGATCGAGGAGTCCGAGGTGCTGGCGCAGATCGCGCTGAACCTGACTGCCCCGATCCTGCTCACCCGGGCCGCGCTTCCGGCGTTGCGGGCCTCGGGCGACGGGCTGGTCGTGAATGTCTCCTCCGGGTTCGGCCTGCTCGGGATGGCGTTCTACACCGTCTACGGTGCGACCAAGGCCGGGATCGCCCATTTCGGCGAGGCTCTGCGCCGGGAGCTCTACGGCGAGGGCGTGCATGTGCTCAACGTCTTCCCTGGCGCCACTGACACCCCGATGATGGAGAGCTCCGAGGCCGAGGCGGAGCATGGCTTCGACTACGAGAGCCCGCAGGACGTGGCCCGGGCCGCGGTCGCCGGCATGGTCGGTGACGAACTGAACGTGGTGCGCGGTGAGTCAATGGGCGAGACGCTGGAGCTGAACCGGCAGGACCCGGCGGCACTGGACCGGACGCTCGCCCAGGGCAAGGACGAGCTGGAGAAGGTCGTGGCCGGGCACTCCAGCCTGTGAAGCCCCGGCCGGTGCCGAATGTCCGCGGCACCTTTCCGGCCCGGGCCCCGGAACGCTCCGTGCCCCGGGCTAAGCTGACAGCTGTCCGGGGCGGGTCCTGGCGCTGGCCGGCGCTGGCGATGTTCACGGTCGGGTACGGGGCGAACCAGTTCGTTCCGTTGCTGGTGGTCTACCGTTCTACGTTGAGCCTGTCCGACGCCCAGGCCACCGCGGTCTTCGGGGTATATGCCTTGGGCCTGATCCCGGGCTTGGTGGCGGGCGGGCGTGCCAGCGACGCGCATGGACGCAGGACGCTCATGATAGTTTTCGCC
>NZ_AZRX01000510.1 GCF_000520495.1 Arthrobacter sp. H14 | reverse complement strand
TCACGGCTTGGCGCTGGGCCATCGTTAGCTCCATAGAAACGGGCATAACCTGCAACAGCTGCCTACACCGTGAACCACGCCGCTACGCGGAGGTTTTCAATTGAGGCAACGTATGCAGTTACGCGGAGGTTTTCTATGAGTCAACGCGTACCCTTGTAGTTGGCCGAGGCAACCGGTAGTGTTTTTGTTGGTTCAGCAGTCGGCCATACATTCCTGCGCACACCCTTGAGGAGTCATTTCTTGGAACAGCGACTGCACGTGTTGGTCCGTCGGAACATCGACAAAACTTCCGCCCGCGTTGATGCCAGCGGCGGCCTCTCCCGGATGGCGGCGGCGTGACCGGCGAGGCACTCCCAGGGGTGCAGCACAATTTCGCGCAGTCGCGGTTCGACATCTACGACCACGGAACACGAGCTGGTTTCCTCCAATACGAAATGACCGATGGCCGGATGTGCTTCATCCTCACGGAGCTGGCCCCTGCGTACCGGAACCGTGATTTCGCCGCGTCTTTCCTTGGCGGGATCCTCGACGATATGCATCACCGCCGTCTGGCCGTCCTGCCCTACTGCCCTATGGTCCGGGCCTTTATGGCCACCAGGCCTGAATACTTTGCCCTCGTCCCGGCAGACCAGCGCCAGCGCTTCGGTTTCATCGACGGCGCCGCGTCGTTATCTTGAGTCCGGCTGGCCCTCGTTGGCGCACTGCCCGTGGTTCTGTAATATTGAAGCGACGGTCAAGACGCGGCCCAATCTATCGCTTGTTTAAGCGGTTGGTGCTGGGACCGCACGACGTCCGCCCGCCGGAATCGTGTACATAACTGGTGCCCACTGCATATCTATAGGATGTGGACTGAATTGGGGCACCGATGAGCACTACGAGTACCGGCACGGCTGAGGACTCGACGCTCGAACATTTGCAGAACATGATTCTGGGCACGGATGATGTCGAGAATTTTCTGGATGAACTGTCCCATTACACAGCGGCAAAACTCTCCGGAGACGATGACGAGGTCTTATGCGGCATCACGCTTCTGCGGCATAAGAAGGCCGTCACGGTGGCCAGCAGCAGTGAACGTGCGCAAGCCATGGATGAGCTGCAGTACGAATATCCTGATGGACCATGCCTGAATGCGGCACGCGAACACGTCACCAACTATATTCCTGATCTCAACAACGATGCGCGCTGGCGGGAATTTACCCGCAACGTGGCCGACCGCGGGATGCGTTCTATTCTCGCCGTCCCCTTCCAGTTGGAGGGTGGGGCGAGTGCTGCGTTGAACCTGTATTCGGATGAGGTCCGCAAGTTCGACGACGTGATCGAGATTGCTGAGTCCTTTGCCGTCCAGGCTTCGAACGCGTTGCGCCTGGCGCTGCGGCTGACCCAGCACAACGACACTGAGGCGAATCTCAAGGCAGCGATGGCATCGCGGACGACGATCGACCTGGCTGTCGGGATCATTATGGGCCAAAGCCGGTGCTCACAGGAGAGCGCCTTCGAGATCCTGCGCGATGCCTCCTCGCATCGGAACATCAAGGTGCGCGAAGTTGCGGCCGAGATCGTTGCCTCCGTCGGACAGAAAAATGAGCCGGTAACGCACTTCCAGCACTGAGCGTCGTCTGTGGCGATCCCGTCAGTTAGGGCCGGAGTACCCTTACTGCCGGTGTGACCTGATCATTACCATCCATGACCCTTCCCGATAGGTCCATGGTCGGATCCGGGTGCTAGGATCACCGGAAGCGCGTGGGCTTGCTGGGGAGTCCGCGGATCTGCAAGAACACGCGCTGGCACGCGACGAAACGTTGCAACTCAGTCTCGATGACTCTGCGGACAGGCGGAGCCCGGAAATGACGCTCGATACCACCACTCTGCGAGTGGCTTTCAGCATAACTGCGCTGACCCTGGTCGTACTCTTCTATTTCGTGACTTTCCGCAGCACTCGTTCTGCCTACAGCGCCTGGTGGTGCGTTGCGCTGGGACTGTTTCTCACCGGTTCGGCCGCGTATCTTCTGGACGGCACTTTTCATCAGAGGTGGGCCAACCCTCTGGGAAACGTTCTGCTCGTGATGGGCGCGGTCAGTGTCTGGGCCGGAGCCAGGTCCCTGAGAGCAACGAGGCCGCCGGCCTGGATCTTCGCTGCAGCTCTGCTACTGACCCTCTTGGCTTCCGTCGTCGAAGACCCCGCCACCAACAACTGGGCCGGCGGCGCCGTTTTCCTGGCGCTGATGTGCCTGGGAATCGCCCTCGCTTCCCTTGAGCTGTGGCGCTTGGAGCCAGGTTATTCCCGTGTCCACCGCCCTCTGGCGGCAGCATCAGGGTTGCTTGCCGTCTATTACTTCGCGCGTTGCATAGTCTTCCTGGCGGTAGGTCCCGACGGTGCCGTCTTCAGAACCTACTTCGGAAGCGACACCACGACCCTGGTAACCCTGGTGCTGCTCGTAGCGGTTTCCTTCAGCATGGCCTCCCTGAGCAACGAACAACTTGGTTGGGTCCCCGGGTAGGAGCCCGGTGACTATGTGAGTTTCGCATCCGATAATGGATGCAGGAGGAAATTCACAACAATGGCACGTAGACATACCCCGGATCAGGTCATCGCG
>NZ_KI914636.1:736-2659 GCF_000520495.1 Arthrobacter sp. H14 | reverse complement strand
CGGCGCTGGCGATGTTCACGGTCGGGTACGGGGCGAACCAGTTCGTTCCGTTGCTGGTGGTCTACCGTTCTACGTTGAGCCTGTCCGACGCCCAGGCCACAGCGGTCTTCGGGGTATATGCTTTGGGCCTGATTCCGGGTTTGGTGGCGGGCGGGCGTGCCAGCGACGCACACGGACGCAGGACACTCATGATAGTTTTCGCGGCGCTGTCGATGGTGGCGACAGCCGTGCTGATCACCGGCCAGTGGGGCGTGACGGGGCTGTATGCCGGCCGTTTCCTGGCCGGGGTGGTGTCCGGGGCCGTCTTCAGTATCGGCACGGCCTGGATCAAGGAACTCTCCGCAACGGCCGCGGCGGGGGCCGGATCCCGCCGTGCGGCCCTGGCGCTCACCGCAGGCTTCGGGGCGGGCCCGCTCGTTGCCGGGGCCCTCGCCCAGTGGGCGCCGGCGCCTGAGCTGCTGCCCTACCTGGTGCACCTGGTCCTCGCGGCGGTCGCCCTCGTGCTGCTCCCGTGCGCGCCGGAGACCCGGCCCGCCCGTAGTGCTCCGGTCCGCCGGGCACCATTGTTCCCCGCCTCGGCCACCAGCGGCCGGTTCCTCGGTGTCGTCGTTCCGCTTGGGCCGTGGGTGTTCGGCAGCGTCACGTTGGTGTTCACAACCCTGCCTGCTCATGCGCTTCCGCCGGACGCGGCCCTGGAGATCGCGTACCCGGGGTTGCTGGCCGCTGCCGCATTGATGGCGGGAGCGGCTGTCCAGCCCTGGGGGAGACGGTTGCACACCGTTCTGGACGGGCACGGCCCTGCTGGTGCTGCGGCCGTGGGCCTGGCCGTCGTCGCCATCGGATGCCTAGGCGCCGCCTTCGCTACCGCGAGGCCGGGGTTGCTGAGCGCTGCTGCGGCGGCGCTGCTGCTCGGTGCCGGATACGGGCTCTGCCTGGTTGTCGGCCTGGAGGAAGTCCAACGCCTCGCGGATCCCGACGAGCTCGGCTCAGTGGTCGCGCTGTTTTACAGCCTCGCCTACGCAGGCCTGGTCGTACCGTACCTCGTGGCTCTGGCGGCTCCCTCCACAGGGAATGTCAACGCCCTGCTGGGCGTGGCCGGTGCGGTCGTCCTGACCCTCGTCGGCGTACTGGTCGGTGGGAGACGCCGAGCACTCGGGAGCCTGTAGGTCCAGAGCCGGGCTGGCCCACGGAGCAGACGCAATGCCCACCTTAGGGCGGGTCGACCCTGATGTGCCTCCGATCCCGCCGCATGGCCGAAGACTCAGGTGCGGTAGCAACAAGCTTCGCCCAGAGTCCACCGTTTGCAGGACAAGTCACGATGGCCACCACTTACCGACGCCGTGCAGCAGTTTACGCAGGAGGCCGGTTTGCAGGACGTTGACGTGGTAGGCAGTTCCATGGGGGAAGCTGGCTTCCCTGAATATACCGGCAGAATATGCTTCATGAATTCTGCCCGACGGCTTCGGGTGCAACATGACAAACCCTTCCGTCTTGAAAACGGCTAGGCTTCGCGGGTTTCGGGTGATTTGGTCAGCGCCGGATCCCGTTCGGCGAGGGAGCCGACGGCGTCGTCAATCCGGGACATGGTGTCGGCATCCAAAGTCACGCCGGCACGGCGTCGTCAATCCGGGACATGGTGTCGGCATCCAAAGTCACGCCGGCTGCCTTCACGTTGGATTCGACCTGTTCGGGCCGGGAGGCTCCGATGATGGCCGAGGCCACGTTCTGGTTCTGCAGCACCCAGGCGATGGCGAGCTGGGCCATGGTCAGCCCCGCTTCCTCCGCGATTGGCTGAAGCTTCTGCACCCCGGTGAGAACGTCGTCGGACATCCAGCGTTTGATCATGTCCGCCCCGCCCTTCTCATCCGTGGCACGGGTGCCCGACGGCGGAGCTTGGCCGGGCTGGTATTTTCCGGTGAGCAC
>NZ_KI914636.1:0-636 GCF_000520495.1 Arthrobacter sp. H14 | reverse complement strand
AGCACGCCCTGGGCGATGGGGGACCAGACAATCTGGGACAAGCCGAGTTCTTCAGAGGCCGGAACGACATCGGACTCGATGACGCGCCACAGCATGGAGTACTGCGGTTGGTTGGAGATGAGGTGGATGCCGAGTTCTTCGGCCAGTTTGTGACCGGCGCGGATCTGGTCGGCGGTCCATTCACTGACGCCGATGTAGAGGGCTTTGCCCTGCCGGACGATGTCGGCAAATGCCTGCATCGTCTCTTCCAGCGGGGTTTCGAAGTCGTACCGGTGTGCCTGGTACAAGTCGACGTAGTCGGTCTGTAGACGGGTCAGGGATCCATCGATCGACTCCATAATGTGCTTGCGGGAGAGCCCGGTGTCGTTGTGTCCCTTCGGCCCGGTGGGGCCGAACACCTTGGTAAAGATCTCCAACGACTGCCGGCGCTGTCCCTTCAACGCCTCACCGAGAACGGTCTCGGCCGCGGTATTGGCGTAGACATCGGCGGTGTCGAAAGTGCTGATCCCGGCGTCGAGGGCGGCGTGCACACATTTGGTGGCGACGTCGTTCTCCACCTGTGAGCCGTGGGTGAGCCAATTGCCGTAGGTGATTTCCGAGATTTTGAGGCCGCTGTTTCCGAGGTATCTAAAGTCC
>NZ_AZRX01000507.1 GCF_000520495.1 Arthrobacter sp. H14 | reverse complement strand
GAACTGGCTTGAGAAGCACCCACGGTTCCACATGCACTTCACCCCGACGTACTCGTCGTGGATCAACCAGGTCGAGCGTGTCTTCGCGGAAGTGACCCGGGACCTACTGCAACGTTCTGATCACCGCAGCGTGCAAGCCCTCGAGAAAGACCTCCGCAGCTGGGTGAAGGCCTGGAACGTGGATCCACAGCCCTTCATCTGGACCAAAACCGCCGAAGACATCCTCGCCTCCATCGCCAGATACCTGAAACGAATTAACGAATCAGGACACTAGTGGGTGCCGGTCCGTGGCAGCGCCTGTCAAAGGTGATTCCGGTGTGACTCAGGAAACAAATTCTTCTTCACGGGACCAATCCGTGAGACAGATCACATCGAATCCCCTGTATGCGGGCTCAAGATTTGGATCCGCATGAACTTCCCTCATGAGGAGACAGCTATGAAGATTATGAAGAAGACAATGCTTTTGGCTCCCGCTGTTGCGTTGGGTCTGACTGCCATGGCCGGTGCCCCCGCGATGGCCGACCATGCCGCGGGCTCGTACTCGACCACGTTCCAGGACATCAACGAGACCGGCGCCAGCGGCAGCGCCTGGGTCAATGTCGAAGGCTCCACGGCTACGGTCAACCTCCAGGCCTCCGGGCTGGCCGAGACGTTCAACGATGGCGCGTTCCCGCACGTGCAGCACATCCACATCGCCGCCCAGGGAACCTGCCCGAGCATCGCCGCGGATGACGCGAACGGTGACGGAATCGTTGACACCGTTGAAGGTCAGCCCTCCTACGGTGAAATCGGCACGACGTTGTCCCTCGGCGATGCTGACAAGAGCCCGGCAGCGGCCACCGACATCAGCGTGGCTCCCTCAGGCGAATCGTTCACCTACTCGGAGACCTTCGAGTTGAACGAGGACACCCAGGACTCCCTGGCTGATGGAACCGGCGTCATCGTCGTGCACGGCATTGACCCTGCCGGCCTGAGCGAGGAAGCCGCCAGTGCCAAGTCCAACCTGGTTCCGGAACTGCCGCTGGCAGCAACGGCTCCGGCCCTGTGTGGCGCCCTCGAAATGATGCCCGCAGGTGGCGCTGACACCGGTGTTACCTCCGCGGCTGCCACCAACGGCGGCAACGGTGGAAGCGACATGGGCATGATCGCCCTCGGCGGTGGCCTCCTGGCCGCAGCCGGTGGCGCCTACGCCATCCGCCGCAAGGTCGTCGCCGGCCGCTAAGGCCCGGCATCTGAAGCGCTAAGGATCACTGACCCTTCGGTGATCCTGCTGAGAAGGACCGCCGCTTCCGCCACTGGCGGGGGCGGCGGTCCTCTTTTAACCTTCGCAGGGGCGCGAAAAGTATTCGAAAAGGAAACGGATTGATCATGAGCATTAGAAGAAGTGCTGCCGCTATTGTGTTGGCTGCTGCCTTGACCGCGATCACCGGCTGCGGGTCCTCAGGTGGAGAAACCACCGGCGATACGCCCGCCCCGGAGGCTTCCTCCACCATGGCCGCCGAACCACAACCATCGGCCAGCGAATCCATGGACGCAGAGATAGGTGAAGAGATGGCCACCTCCGAGCAGGAGGAGGTTGTCATCACCGTCGAGGGCTTCGAGTTTGACGGACCCGAATCGGTCAGCCCGGGGGCGACCGTCACTGTGGTCAATAAGGATTCCGCTCCGCACACGGTCACCTCCGAAGAAGAAGGCGCCTTCGATGTTCGCTTCGAAGGCGGTGAAACCGTGACCTTCACCGCGCCGGAGGAACCCGGCGAATACCCCTACATCTGCACCATCCACCCGGCCATGATGGCCACCCTGGCGGTTGAATGAAAAACGGATCACCAACCTCCAGAAGCAGAAATACTGCGCTGTTGATCGTCCTGCGGATCGTGATCGCCGCGACCCTGGCCGTTGATGCCATCATTCACCTGCAGTTGGCCGCCAACTATCAGCTGGCTGCTCCGGCCGGCATTGGACAGGGCAACCTGTTCCGCATCCAGGCTGTTTCCGCGATCCTTGCCGGGCTCTATGTACTGATCCGTGGCAGCCGCGCCTCCTACGTGGCCGCCGCCCTCGTCGCACTGGCCGCATTCGCCGCCGTCATGCTCTACCGGTACCTCGACATACCTGCCATCGGCCCGATCGCCACTGGCGGGGGCGGCGGTCCTCTTTTAACCTTCGCAGGGGCGCGAAAAGTATTCGAAAAGGAAACGGATTGATCATGAGCATTAGAAGAAGTGCTGCCGCTATTGTGTTGGCTGCTGCCTTGACCGCGATCACCGGCTGCGGGTCCTCAGGTGGAGAAACCACCGGCGATACGCCCGCCCCGGAGGCTTCCTCCACCATGGCCGCCGAACCACAACCATCGGCCAGCGAATCCATGGACGCAGAGATAGGTGAAGAGATGGCCACCTCCGAGCAGGAGGAGGTTGTCATCACCGTCGAGGGCTTCGAGTTTGACGGACCCGAATCGGTCAGCCCGGGGGCGACCGTCACTGTGGTCAATAAGGATTCCGCTCCGCACACGGTCACCTCCGAAGAAGAAGGCGCCTTCGATGTTCGCTTCGAAGGCGGTGAAACCGTGACCTTCACCGCGCCGGAGGAACCCGGCGAATACCCCTACATCTGCACCATCCACCCGGCCATGATGGCCACCCTGGCGGTTGAATGAAAAACGGATCACCAACCTCCAGAAGCAGAAATACTGCGCTGTTGATCGTCCTGCGGATCGTGATCGCCGCGACCCTGGCCGTTGATGCCATCATTCACCTGCAGTTGGCCGCCAACTATCAGCTGGCTGCTCCGGCCGGCATTGGACAGGGCAACCTGTTCCGCATCCAGGCTGTTTCCGCGATCCTTGCCGGGCTCTATGTACTGATCCGTGGCAGCCGCGCCTCCTACGTGGCCGCCGCCCTCGTCGCACTGGCCGCATTCGCCGCCGTCATGCTCTACCGGTACCTCGACATACCTGCCA
>NZ_AZRX01000506.1 GCF_000520495.1 Arthrobacter sp. H14 | reverse complement strand
TGCTCAACGAGCTGTCCTCGTTAGTGCATAACGAGTCGACGATGCTGGCCGAGAATATTCTGGCCCGCTGCCTGCAGGCCAGGGAAAACGTCGTCATTGAGGGCACTCTCTCCTGGCCGGGGCTGGGCACGCGATACCTTGAAAACCTCGAAGCCAACGACTACGCTCACCTGACGATTCTCGATGTCGAAGTAAGCCTTGCCCTCGCCCTCGAACGGGCCCGCGCACGATGGGTCGAAGGACGAGAAGCCGCCATAAACGGCGCCGACAACGGGGGAGGCCGCTTCATCCCCAAGCAGGCAATCACCTGGATGTACTCCGACACTGAGCAGCGTTTCAGCTGCTGCAACGAGAACGCGGTGAACCTCTTTAAGGACCCACGCGCGGCAGACTTCACCTCAATGGAACTTATCGTCCAGACAGAAACCCAGGACTGGGCCCCTGCCTCTACCGGAACGTTGACCTACCGGCGTCGCCACGGCGATCCAACTGGACCTGACCCCGAATACCTAAAAAACGACCCCCCTCCATGACCTACGCCGTCTCCAAGTGCACCGAAGTGGGTAAGCCATAAAGCGGGCCAGACCCGTTTCCCCTTTTTACTCGAGGCGCCGGAATGGTGTAACAGCCCGTTATCGCCGGTAGGAAGAGCTGGACCATAAGCTAAGTGAACCACCCCGGCGTTTCCGGAGACTCCATTTTTTGGGAGGATCGGGAACATGGCACGACCGACACAGAATTACAGCGAGGAGATGCGCCAGCGCGCAGTCCGGATGGTCTTTGAAGTCCAAGGTGACTATGAGACGCAGTTCGCGGCGATAAAGGCAGTGGCGCAGAAGTTGGGGATCGGCACCGCTGAGACGCTGCGGCGGTGGGTCCGCAAAGCCGAGATCGACCGTGGCGAGCGGGCCGGGGTCACGAGCGAGGAGAACGCCGATATCAAGCGGCTCAAGCGGGATAACGCGGAGCTGCGCCGGGCCAACGAAATCCTAAAGGCGGCCTCGGCTTTCTTCGCGGCCGAGATCGACCGGCCACTGGGCAAATAGCCGCCTTCATCGACGAGCATAAAGACCGTACCGATGGAGGTCTGCGTTGGGGCGTCGAGCCAATCTGCGCCGTGCTGACCGAGCACGGAACCAGGGTTGCCCCAACAACCTATTACGACGCGAAAAACCGGGAAAAGACCGCCCGGCAGATCAGAGACGAGGAGCTGGTCGCCATCATTGAAGCCGAGCGGGAACAGAAGAAATTCACCCGCCTGTATGGGGCCCGGAAAATGTGGCTGCACCTGCGCGGGGTCTGCGGCGTTGACGTCGCCCGCTGCACCGTTGAACGGCTGATGAGGGCCCAGGGCTGGATCGGGGCGTTGCGGCGCAAGAACGTGCGCACCACCATCCCCGATGAGGCCGCGGCCCGCGCCGCTGACCGGGTGGACCGCCGGTTCTGGGCTTCGGCGCCGAACCGGCTGTGGTGCGCCGATTTTACGTACGTGAAAACCAGTACCGGCACCACTTATACGGCGTTCATCTTCGATGTCTTCTCCCGCCGCATTATCGGTTGGATGGCCGACACGCAGATGAGCACGTCCCTGGTGCTGGACGCCCTCGAGATGGCCGTGTGGACCCGCAGAAAGGAAGGTGTCACCGACCTGACCGGACTTACTCATCACAACGATGCGGGCTCACAATACACCTCGATTGCCTTCACCGACCGGCTGATCGAAGCAGGCGTGGACGCCTCCGTCGGCTCCGTCGGCGACGCCTACGACAACGCTCTGGCCGAGTCGCAGATCGGACTCTACAAGACCGAGCTGATCAACGAATTCGGCCCCTGGAAAAACCGCAACGCCGTCGAAGCGGCCACGCTGGACTGGGTCTACTGGTTCAACCACGAGCGGCCCCACCAATCCGTGCACGATCTCACGCCAATGCAGGCAGAAAGGATCTACTACACTCGACAGAACCAGCCTCACCAGCAGGCCGGATAACTACAAACCAAGTCCCCGAAAACGCCGGGGTGATTCAAGCTGGTCATCCTGGATGTGCGCAGCGGAGCCGAATTTGAATCCATGCATATCCGCGGCTCCTACAACGTGCCACTGCCGCTGCTCTCCGAACACGCCGATGAACTTGCCGAACGGCTCGGTCAACGCATCGTTCTGGTGTGCCAGTCCGGCGTCCGCGCCGAACAGGCACGTCAACGCCTCGGCGGCGCCGGCATCGAAACCGCCCACGTACTGACCGGTGGCGTCCCGGCATTCGCCGCTGCCGGAGGCGACGTCGTCCACAGCGCCCAACGCTGGGACCTCGAACGCCAAGTCCGCCTGGTCGCCGGGTCACTCGTCATCACCGGACTCGCCGGTGGTAAATTCCTCTCACCGAAATTCCGCATCCTCGCCGGAACCATCGGCACCGGACTGACCTTCTCCGCCGCGACCAACACCTGCGCCATGGGCAAAGCACTGGCTGCCATGCCCTGGAACCGGACCGCAGCAGAACCGACCCACGAAGCGATCCCCACCCCCCTGCTCGTCGTCGGAGCATCCTCCGTCGCCGCCGTGATCCCGCGCATCCGCACCGGTATCAGCTGGCGCATTGCGCTGCTGGTCGGTGCAGCCGGCATTCCAGCGGCATGGGCAGGAGCCGCCGTCGGCCGGCTCCTGAACGAAGACGTGCTGCTGCTGGCCTTCGCCGTCATCATGGTCGCCGCCGGCATCCGCATGCTCTCCCGCACCAAAGAAACAGCCGGCGGCTGCGACACCGGCGGAAACTCTTCCATACGCAGCTGCCTGCCCAAATCCTTGGCAGTGGGATTGGGGATCGGGTCCCTGACCGGACTTCTCGGCGTCGGCGGCGGCTTCCTCATCGTCCCCGCACTGACGATCTTCCTGGGTTTGTCCATGGCCCAGGCCGTCGGAACATCACTGGTCATCATAGCGATCAACTCCGCAGCCGGCTTCAGCGCCCACGCCACAGGATTCACCATCGACTGGGCCACCACACTGGCTTTCGCCATACCCGCGATCGCCGGGTCACTCACCGCCGCGCGCGTGGCGCA
>NZ_AZRX01000505.1 GCF_000520495.1 Arthrobacter sp. H14 | reverse complement strand
CTGGGATACCCCTGCCGAACGACTTCGTGATTTACTGACAACCAACTAACCACCGGCGTTGCAACGACCCCTAGAATCCGCCATACATTTGATTGCACTGCAATCACTTCTTAAATGGCATAGGAAGTCGCCCAGTTGTGGATACAGACCTGCCAGCTGCCCCTCTTGTGGTTACGATGTGGAGGACAAGTCGAGGCTGAGCCAGCGCCCGGAACTTGCAGATTCACGGTGACGCGGCAACTCAGATTAAAGGTGGCGCGGCAACAGGAGGATGCAAGAAGGACAGGCCTGGAACCAGCAATTGGTTTCAGGCCTGTCCTTCTATTCCCGCTGGGAGCCCCGTGCAGTATCCATGCCACCGTGCTACGCCAGGCGGGTGAGCCGGTCGGTGCTCTACGCCAGGCGGGTGAGCCAACCGTGCGGGTCTTCGGCCACGCCGGTCTGGATGCCGAGGAGTTGTTCGCGCAGGGACATGGTGACTTCGCCGGGCTTCGCGTCAGGCGGTGGCGGTCTCAGAGACCAACTCTTCAGCTCCCCGATCGGTGTGATTACAGCAGCGGTGCCACAGGCGAACACCTCGGTGATTTCGCCCGAGTTTACGCCGCTTTCCCACTCGTCGATGGTGATCTTGCGTTCCTCCACGTCCAGGCCGCGGTCCTTGCCGAGCTGGATCACCGACGAACGGGTGACGCCCTCGAGGATAGTGCCGTTCAGCGCCGGCGTGACGAGCCGTCCGTCCTTGAAGACGAAAAAGACGTTCATGCCGCCCAGTTCCTCAACGGCGTCGTCGTTGAACGGATCCAGGAACAGCACCTGCTTGCAGCCATGGGCATCGGCTTCCATCTGCGCTGCAAGGGAAGCGGCGTAGTTGCCACCGCATTTGGCGTTCCCGGTGCCGCCGCGGCCCGCGCGGGCATAATTGCGCGAAAGCCAGATCGAGACCGGCTTCAGCTCGCCACCAAAGTAGTTTCCAGCCGGCGAGGCAATCACGCGGTAGGAAACTTCCCGGGCAGGACGCACGCCGAGGAATGCTTCGGTGGCGATCATGAACGGACGCAGGTACAGACTCTCGCCCTCGCGGGTCGGGATCCATTCCTTGTCCACGCCGACCAACTGGCGCAGCGACTCCAGGAAGGTCTCCTCGGGCAGCTCCGGCAGTGCCATGCGGCGGGCGGAGCGGTTCAGCCGTGCGGCGTTCAACTCGGCGCGGAAAGTCCAGACAGAACCGTCGGCATGTTTGTATGCCTTCATGCCCTCGAAGATTTCCTGGCCATAGTGCAGCACGCTCGCTGCGGGATCCATCGCGATCGGACCATACGGTTCGATCCGCGCGTTCTGCCAGGAGCCCTGTCCGTCCGTGCCGGCGGTGTAGTCCACCACTGCGGTGTGGTCGGTGAAGTGGTTCCCGAAGCCGGGATCGGCGAGAACCTGCGCCCGCTGCTCCGCGGTTTTAGGGCTGTTGGACAGCTGCTGGGTGAATTCCAGGCCAGTAGCGGTTTCGGTCATGATTCCTCCACGTACTTCTACACGTCTTCGTGTACCGGTTGGGTTTGTCACAAGACTAGTACGTCTTCGACACAGGCGCAGGCGCGTCCCTACAGAGCCGCCACTACCGCATCGCCAATTTCCGACGTCGAACGCGGCTTGGTACCGCGGCTGGCGATGTCGCTCTCAACGGCCTTCTGCACACGGGTCGCCGCATCGACGTGGCCGAGGTGCTCCAGCAGCAGTGCCGCGGAGAGGATGGCCGCCGTCGGATCCGCCTTCTGCTGACCGGCAATATCCGGTGCGGAACCGTGGACGGGCTCGAACATCGACGGCGCAGTGCGGTCCATGTTGATGTTCCCCGATGCCGCCAGGCCGATCCCGCCGCTGATGGCCGCGGCGAGGTCGGTGATGATGTCGCCGAACAGGTTGTCCGTGACGATGACGTCGAAGCGGGACGGATCGGTGGCCAGGAAGATCATGGTCGCGTCCACGTGCAGGTAATCGTGTTCGACGTCGGGGAACTCCGGCGCGACGGCCTCGACCGTTCGCTTCCACAAGTGGCCGGCGTGGATCAGGACATTGTGCTTGTGCACCAGGGTCAGCTTCTTGCGCGGACGTTCGCTTGCCCGACGGAATGCGTCACGGACCACGCGCTCCACGCCGTGGGCGGTATTGACAGATACCTCGGTGGCGATCTCATGCTCGGTCCCAACACGGAGCGCGCCGCCGTTGCCGACGTAGGGTCCCTCGGTGCCTTCGCGGACGACGATGAAGTCGATTTCGCCTGGATCGGCCAGCGGACTGGGGACGCCGGCCAACAGCTTGGTGGGCCGAAGGTTGACGTAATGATCGAGGCTGAAGCGCAGCTTGAGCAGCATTTCGCGCTCGATCAGGCCCGAAGGAATCGAGGCATCCCCGGGTGCCGCGCCGACCGCTCCGAACAGGATGGCGTCATGCTGGCGGATCTTGGCCAGCGTTTCGTCCGGAAGGGTCTCCCCCGTTGCCTTCCAGTGCTCGGCGCCCAGCGGATATTCGGTCAGCTCGAGGTTCGCGCCTGCGTCCGAGGCCACCTTGCGGAGCACCTTCACCGCCTCGGCCACCACCTCGGGACCGATACCGTCGCCAGGGATAACTGCCAAATTCATCGTCTCGCTCATAAGCAATAGCCTAATCCGACATATCACATGATGGTCAACACGTCTCACCTTTTGGACCGACGGGCACGGCTCTCCCCTTTGAGGGCTGGCGATGGAGCGAGGATCGGAGGATTTCGATTCGTGAAAGCGATTGCAATGCATGCATCGACGGGCGGATTCTAGGGGTCGTTGCAACGCCGGTGGTTAGTTGGTTGTCAGTAAATCACGAAGTCGTTCGGCAGGGGTATCCCAGCCCAGCGTCTTGCGGGGTCTGCTGTTGAGTTCCTGGGCGACGTGTTCGAGGTCTTCTGGCCCGTAGGCGTTCAGGTCGGTGCTTTTAGGGAAGTATTGGCGCAGCAGTCCGTTCGTGTTTTCGTTGGATCCGCGTTGCCACGGACTGGCCGGGTCGCAGAAGTAGACGTCCATGTCGGTGGCGATGCCGAAACTCTTGTGCAGGGCCATCTCCACGCCTTGGTCCCAGGTCAGGGATCCGCGCAAGTGCCCGGGCAGGGTGGCCATGGTCTTGATGAGTCCGTCGCGCACCGATATGGCGGTGTGGTC
>NZ_AZRX01000504.1 GCF_000520495.1 Arthrobacter sp. H14 | reverse complement strand
GCCACCGACGGTCGATCCGCTTTCTTCCTCGAGGACGATTCTTCCTTAGAGAAAGAACTATTAATTGATGACGCTTCCAATGGTGTTGCAACTCCCGAATTAAGGGGCCGTTGCAACGACCGCTAGAACTCGTCCGAAACGTGCATGCAATGCAATCAAGTCCGGAAACGTAACAAGGCCGGATGGCTTCGGCGTGCATCGATGGACACGCAACATCCGGCGGCACGCGCGGCGCCCGACGCATAGGATGGCTAAAACCATGCCTTAGCCACTAAGGGACACCGCACAGGGATTGAAAGGAGCCGGGAGCGCGGCACCTGCGAGGGGCTCCTCCTGATGAGCGATGAAGCTGCGTCACAACCAACCCTTCGCGCGGTTCTGGCTGGCTTCCACGGTGTCGGATTTCGGGACTTACATCACGACCGTCGCATTATCGGTCCTCATCCTGGTCACCCTGGACGGCACCGCCCTGGATCAGGGGTGGGTCAATGCTTCGCGGTGGGCGCCGTATCTGCTCTTTGGGCTGCTGGCCGGCATCTGGGTGGACCGGTTCCGTCGTCGGAAGGTACTCATCGCTGCCGACCTGGGCCGCGGCGTCGTACTGGTTGTGGTGGCTGTCTTCGGTATCCTGGGGATTCTCAGCATTCCTGCACTCATCATTCTGATGTTCTGCTTTGGAACATTGGCACTGTTGGGCGATGCTGCCTACCAATCCTTCCTGCCGCAGCTGGTTCCCAGACCGTTACTGGTCCGCGCGAATGCGCGGCTGCAACAGAGCATGACTGTCGCGCAAACCACAGGCGGCGCCGTCGCTGGTGGCCTGGTCGCGTTGCTGACCGCTCCCTTCGCGTTACTGATCGATGCGTTGTCCTACTTCATTTCGGGCCTTGCACTGATTTCGTTGAAACGAACGTCGACCGACACACCACCGGTCCGGAACAACGATTCGCTGCGACGGAAGGTTGGCGAGGGGTTGCGGTGGGTGTACGGGCACGAGCGGCTGGGGCCGATGGCCTGGAGCAGTCACATCTGGTTCATCGGCTCCGCCATCATGGGAGCGGTTTTCCCCGCACTCATCCTGAACGAGCTCCGGTTGGGAGCGCTGGGCCTCGGGCTGACATTGGGCTGCGCGGGGATCGGGGCAGTCCTTGGAACACTCATATCAAACCGGGTCGGCGAACGCTGGGGCACCGGCGTGGTCCTCGTGACCTCAAACTTGTGCCAGCCGGTAATGGTCGCACTCACTGCTCTGTCTTCCGCAGCCGCTTCGACGTCCTCCGGTGAATCGCTCACCGGGGACGCTTACGGCTCTCCCACCGAGTGGCCGGCCGCGCTTTGGGCGGCGTTTATCCTGGCGGCAGGTGGACAGCTCCTTTTCGGATTTGCGATGGGCATCGGCAGTCCGTTGGAAATGGGTTACCGCCAGGCTGTAACTCCCGATCGGTTGATCGCGAGGATGAGCGCCACCATGCGGTCCATAAACCGCGGCATGATCGTGCTTGGTGCGCCGCTGGGCGGTGTGATTGCCGCCGTCGCCGGTGTTGGAACGGCGCTGTGGGCGGCGGCCGGCGTCATGCTGGTTGCGGGCCTCCTACTACTACTGTCCAAGTTCAGGACGGCCCGGGTGGAAGACGATCAACTGACGGATGAGGAAGCTACAGCAGGCGGCGGTCGGCCGCCCAGCGGGTGAGCTCGTGGCGGGAGGACAGCTGGAGTTTGCGCAGCACCGCCGAGACGTGGGACTCCACGGTTTTGACCGAGATGAACAGCTCCTTGGCGACCTCCTTGTAGCTGTAGCCGCGGGCGATCAGGCGCATGACCTCGAGTTCACGGGCTGAAAGCCGGTCCAGCTCGTCGTCGACGTTTGCCACTGCCGCCGTGCCGAAGGCGTCCAGCACGAATCCCGCGAGCCGGGGCGAGAACACCGCATCGCCGCCGGCTACCCGGCGGACGGCGTCGGAAATCTCGCCGCCGGAGATGGTCTTCGTGACGTAGCCACGGGCGCCGGCACGGATCACGCTGACCACGTCCTCGGCAGCGTCGGACACGCTCAGGGCGAGAAACCGGGTGCTGGCCAGCAACGCGCCGCAGCCTGCGATGACTTCCGCTCCCCCGCCGCCGCGGCCGCCGGGCAGGTGAACGTCGAGCAGGACAACCTCCGGCTGGTGCTCGCGGATCGCGGCAATCGCCTGCTCCACCGTCGCGGCCTCGGCCAGAACACGGATTCCCTCGTCCAGGTCAGCGCGCAGACCCGAACGGAAAATGGCGTGATCATCGACGACGACGATACTGACCGGTGCCTGAGCGTTCACTGTTGTCCTTCCGGTTCCGACTTCAACGACAAACATACTTCGGTGCCGCCGGCTTTGCTGTTAATGGTCGCAGTCCCGCCATGGCGCTGCATCCGCCCGATGATCGATTCGCGCACGCCGAGCCTGTCCGCGGGGATCTCGTCCAGCACGAACCCGTCTCCGCGGTCGCGGATGAAGACGTCCACCTGACCAGCGCTGGCCTCGACATAGATAGAAGCCGGTCCCGCGTGCCGGGCGGCGTTAACCATTGCCTCCCGCGCCGCCTGCACCAGCGCGTCATGCCTGGCGGTCATCGGCGCATCCCCGACGGCGACGACGTCGACCGCGTGTCCGTAGGCGTCCTCCACCTCCGCGGCGACGGCTTTGATCCGCGCCACCAAGTTGCCCGGGTCCCGGCTGGGATCCTTATACAACCACTCGCGCAGCTCACGTTCCTGGGCCCTGGCCAGCCGGGTCACGTCCTGTTCATGACCGGCGCGGTTCTGGATTAGGGCCAGCGTCTGCAGCACCGAATCGTGCAGGTGGGCGGCGATCTCGGCCCGTTCACTCTCGCGGATCCGGCCGGAGCGCTCGGTTTCCAGGTCCCGCCAGAATTTCAGTCCCCAAGGCGCCAGGACCAGCCCGACGCCGGCCAACACGGCCAGCGAGGCGAAGACGGACGACCACATCAAGTCCCAGCGTCCGGATCCGGAAACCATCACCAGTACGCCAATAATCACCAGCACCAGTCCGGCGCCAATACGGAAGATTCCACCGGCCTGGTCCGCTCCTGCCCGGTTGACCAAACCTGCCCGCCGGGTCTTGTCCAGCTGCGTCCAGACCAGCACGGCACCGAGGAGTACGACGGCGATGGGCACCACGGAGGCCCACTGAATGCTGGCGCCGAATTTCTGGGCGAGCAGGATGGCCGCTCCGAGGAGAAGGCCGACCCCGAGCAAGATTTCCTTGCTGCCCAGCGTTATCGCCTCGCGGAACGGCTTGCGGCCGGACCCGCGCCTGTCAGC
>NZ_AZRX01000503.1 GCF_000520495.1 Arthrobacter sp. H14 | reverse complement strand
GTCGGCATCCCGAAGCAAAAACACGTACCTGTCCGTCAAATACCGGCGCATCGCTTCCCGCCGCGGCCCGATGAAAGCCATCGTCGCCTTGGAGCATTCAATCCTGACGGCTGTCTGGCATATGCTCGCCGACGGCGAATGCTACGCCGACCCCGGTGGCGACCACTTCGCCCGGCTTGACCCGATCAAGGCCAAGAACAGCGCTATCAAAAAGCTCAACAGCCTCGGCTACAACGTCACCATCGCTCCGGCCGCCGCAGCCTAAGTCACCTTACTTTCGTATTAGCAGTCCAGTGGCGTGCGAAAGCTAATTGGTTCTTTGTGTCCAGCCTGTTGTGAAGTGCAACAGAACCGGTAGTCTCGCTCAGGAAGCGGGCTAGTGTGTTGCGCCGTTAGTTCGTTGCTAGTGCCGATCGCGTTGTAGAAGAATGCCCAGAAGAGGTTCGTCTTGATCGTTCCGAGCGTCCGCCGGGACAGCTCGATCGACTCGGCGACCTTGCCCAGGTCGTTGCCCATCACGGTCAGGTCGGCCGCCTCGATGGCAACGTCCGTTCCGCTGCCCATGGCGATACCGAGGTCTGCCTGAGCCAGGGCGGGAGCATCGTTCACGCCGTCGCCGGCCATGGCCACCGTCCGGCCTTCGGCCTGCAGCTTCTTCACGGCGTCGACCTTGCCCTCGGGCAGGACCTCCGCCATCACGTCCTCGGCGGCGATGCCGACGGCGGCAGCCACCTGGGCGGCGACGGCGGAGTTGTCGCCGGTCAGCAGGATGGGCCGCAGGCCAAGTTCCTTCAACCGGGCAACCGCGGCGGCCGATCCCTCCTTGACTGTGTCTTTCAGACTGATGATGCCCGCAACCTGGCCGTCGACGGCGACCCAGATGGCAGTAGCGCCGGCGTCCTGCTGCTTCCGGAGCACGTTTTCGTGTTCGGCGGTGAGTTCGATTCCGTTTTCGACCAGCCAGCCTGCCCGGCCCGCCACCACGGTATGTTTATCGACAGTGCCGCGGACCCCGCCGCCGGAAGCGCTGTGGAAATCGGAGACCTCGGACAGCCGGACCTCTGAATGGTCAGAGCCTCGGGCGGCGGTGGCGATGGCCTGCGCGATCGGATGCTCACTCGCATTTTCCACTGAGCCGGCCAGGTGCAGCACCTGTTCCGCTGATAGCGAGCCAAGCGGGACGACGTCGGTCACGGACAGTTCTCCGCTGGTGACAGTTCCGGTCTTGTCCAGCACGATCGTGTCGACCGAGCGGGTGTCTTCGAGGATCTGGGGTCCCTTTATCAGGATGCCCAGCTGAGCTCCGCGGCCTGTTCCGGTCAGCAGCGCCGTCGGGGTGGCCAATCCCAGCGCACAGGGGCAGGCGATGACCAGTACTGCGACGGCGGCGGTGAATGCTGCCTGCACTTCGCCGGGTTCCAGTGCCGGAGCGGCGGCGAGCAGCCATAGCCCGAAGGTCAGGACGGCGATTGCGAGCACTATAGGGACGAAGACGGCGCTGATCCGGTCGGCAAGCCGGGCGATGGGTGCCTTGCCGCTCTGCGCCTGGCTGACCAGTTTGGCCATCTGCGCCAGGGTGGTGTCGCTCCCGACGCGAGTGGCCCGGACATGCAGGCGTCCGCTGGTGTTGATGGTCGCGCCTGTCACGGTGTCCCCGGGGGAAACGTCGACGGGCAACGATTCGCCGGTGATCAGCGAGGTATTGACGGCGCTGTTCCCGTCCGCGACCACGCCGTCGGTGGCAATTTTCTCGCCGGGGCGGACCACGAACGTATCGCCGGCCGCCAGCTGGCCCGCCGGGATTTTAACCTCGACGCCGTCGCGGAGCACTGACGCGTCCTTGGCGCCCAGGTTCAGCAGGGCCTTGAGGGCTTCGCCGCTGCGGTGCTTGGCGTTGGCCTCGAGGTAGCGCCCCAACAGCAGGAAGGTGGTGACGACGGCGGCGACCTCGAAGTAGAGTGCGTGGGCCGTCATCGGCATGCCCGTATGCGCGGTCGCCATCGGATTGCTGACCAGCACGTAGGCGGAAAACAGGAAGGCCGCCGCGACGCCGATCGAGACCAGAGTGTCCATGGTGGAGGAGAAGTGCCGGGCATTGATGGCGGCAGCACGGTGGAACGGCCAGGCCGACCACGTCACGACCGGCACGCTCAGTACGGCCGCCGCCCAGCCCCAGTGCGGAAATTGTGCCGCCGGGATCATCGAGATGATGAAGATCGGCACGGTCAGCAGCGCAGCGGTAATCAACCTGGGCTTGAGCGTCGATGCCGGAACGTCGTGGTGCCCGTCATCGTCGTGCTCAGGTTCAGGCTGGTGCAGTGTGGCGGAATAGCCGGCTGCATGCACGACGTCGATCAGCTGTTGGTTGCTGATGTCGCCGGAGACTGTGACCTGGGCGGATTCCAGCGGGAGATTGACCGACGCCTGCACGCCCTCGAGCTTGCCGAGTTTCCGCTCGACGCGGCCAACGCAGGACGCACAGGTCATACCCTCGATATCCAGCTCCACCACGCGGGCGTTCCTGGACAGGGCGGTGTCGGTATCAATCGCCATGGTGATTACGCTTCGTTCGCCACTACGAGGTATCCGGCTTCCGCGACGGCTTCGCCGATCTCGGCGTCGGACAGCTTTTTGCTCGAGGTGATGGTGGTGGTGGAGATTCCGGACTTGTTCAGGTCGACTTCGACGTTCTCGACGCCGTCGATACTCTGGAGTTCTTCGGTGACGGAGGCGACGCAGTGACCGCAGGTCATGCCGGAAATGTCGACGATGGTTTTCATTATTAGCTCCTTAGCAGGCGTGAGATGGCGTCCGAGGCTTCCTTGACCTTGGCGTCGATGTTCTCGAATTCTCCGGTGGTCTGTGATTCGGTAGCCGCGCCAACCACGCAGTGGGCAATGTGCTCCTCGAGCAGCCCGATACTGACGGCGTGCAGCGCCTTGTTGATGGCCGAAACCTGAGTGAGGATGTCGATGCAGTACTTGTCCTCATCGATCATCCGGGCGATGCCCCGGACCTGGCCTTCAATCCGCTTCAAGCGGCGAAGGTATGCGTCTTTGTCCGAGGTGTAACCGTGGTTTTCCTGGGCATCCCCGGTGACTGGATTGATGCCTGCATGGCTGTCGAGTTGCGCCTCGGTGAAGGTTTCGGCCGGGCTTTGGTCTGTGGTGCTCATGGTGTCCTCTTTCGCTGATGCTCCTCTCACGGTATACCCCCGCAGGGTATAGGTCAAGTACCCGCGTTGACTCATAGAAAACCTCCGCGTAACTGCATACGTTGCCTCAATTGAAAACCTCCGCGTAGCGGCGTGGTTCACGGTGTAGGCAGCTGTTGCAGGTTATGCCCGTTTCTATGGAGCTAACGATGGCCCAGCGCCAAGCCGTGAC
>NZ_AZRX01000502.1 GCF_000520495.1 Arthrobacter sp. H14 | reverse complement strand
ACCGGTCTCTGAACCGCAGGCGGCGGTTCCGGTGAGAAGCCCGGCAAGCAGAAGAGCTGATATTCCGTTACGTACCTTCATGATCGTGCCTTCAAAAGAATGAACTATCCAGTGATGGGTAGGTGAGGGATTGTTGCGCGGTCTCACACGGTGAGATCGTTAAACCCAATTAATCGTGCCCGGGTGATCGTGCTGACCCGCACCGTGTCCGTGCCGGTTCCGGTGATTGAAACAAGGCGTAAGGGCCGTAAAACCGCGATGGAAGAGGTGCTATTTTTTTTTACGGCCCTGACGAAGGACCGGGTGGGATTAGGAGTTGCTGCTCCGGCGGCGGACAGCAAAGGTTCCACCGGCTGCGGCGAGGAGGACCAACCCTCCACCCAGAGCGATAATCGTTGACCCGTCATTTGCTTCGTTCATCACTCCGGTATCGGCGCCGCCCCGGGGGACAGCACCCATCTGGTCCATGCTGTTGCCTGCTGCACCGTCGGACTCTGCGACCCCGGGTGCCGGTGCCATGGCTTCAGCACCGACGGTGAGGGTACCTTTCATGTTGCCGTGGAACTTGCAGAAAAACCCATAGCTCCCGATCGCGCTCGGGGCGGTGAAAGTGGCGCTTTCCCCGCCGGGGATGGTGACATCGAAGGAATCGTCATCGGCGGTCACCGTGTGGGCTTCGCTGTCGTTGTTCGTCACGGTAATCTCACCGCCCGGGTTCACGGTGCCCGGGCCGGAAAACACGAAGTCGTCGATGCTGATAGACATTTGCCCGGTGGTCATGGCCGGTACTGATTGGGAGACCGGGCTAGGGGCGGCCAATGCGGCCCCGGCGGATCCAAGGCCGGCTCCTCCGACCAGGGCTGCGGTGAAAGCGACGCTGAGAACTTTGCTGCTGGTGATCATGATGAGGCCCTCCGGGTAGGCATTTAGCGGAACAACTGTTTTTGCGCCGTCAGTCGACGTGACGCACTGTTGCCGAATAACCACCGCCACATGATATTCGTTACGTGCAGCGTGTTGGATTGCCTTTTTTCGAAGACCAATGAGGGTCAAAAATGACCGTTGTGTTTTGGCAGTCAGATCCCGGTGACCCACCCATAAGCCGTTGGCTGCCGGTGGTGGCATGACAAAAGCGCCGGAGAACACACGGTGGAGGCCGCTAGTCGTGTTCTCCGACGCTTTTCGACCGGATAAATAAACATCAGGTCGATCACTCGCACATGAGGATAGGTAAAACACTACGCGCATTGCCTGAGCTTTACCTGATGATGCAAGATTCATTTTCTTGTCGTACTTGCTCAAGGAGGGCATCGGTTTCTTCCAGTTCCCGAACCGCCGCGCACAGCAACCCTTGAGCGTGCCCCTGATCAGCGGAGGCAGGACCGGTCTGCCCCGATCCGCTGCCAGCAAACAAAGTGCTCAGCTCTCCACACGCCTGGCGGGCCTCTAAAACCCTGTGAACACAATGATGGCGGCGTGCTTCGAGGTCGATCACCGTTTGTTTCTTCGCGTCGGCCAGCAAGAAATCGGTGTCATCATCCGCTTCAAAACTTGTCACACCAAGATCCTCCCAGCAGCATCCTCACAGGCCACACCCGCACCATATCCGACGCGGACAAAATACGGTGCCAGCAAACTGGTCCGCCCCTGGGAGCAAAGGTGCA
This sequence comes from Arthrobacter sp. H14, assembly GCF_000520495.1. Classification (GTDB taxonomy): domain Bacteria; phylum Actinomycetota; class Actinomycetes; order Actinomycetales; family Micrococcaceae; genus Arthrobacter_C. The sequence goes on along the minus strand of NZ_AZRX01000502.1, from coordinate 1,932 downwards.
GGCTCGAGCGTGACCGCGGACCCTGGTGACCGTTTACTCAAGCTGCCAGAGCAGCGTCTCTAGGACGATATGGTTTACGCTCAGTCACTCTGGACCCTCAGCCCCGGGCAGTGGAGGGAAACCGCATTTACTGGCATCGGTACGACAATAGAGGCCCTGGCTTGCCTGGCTTTCACATGAAGACAGCTCAGCTCACGCACCGCACCAGGGTGGGAAGAGTGCTGACCCGGACGGCAGCTGGCGATCAGGACGCATTCGCTGACCTTTACCGTGTGATGTCCCCCCGGGTTTACCGGCTCGCCCAACAGATAATCGTCGACTCGGCCCTGAGCCAGGAAATCATCGAGGACCTGTTCCTGCACGTGTGGCAGAAAGCCCATACCTTTGAGGCACCCAAAGGCCACCTCTGTCGCCTGGTTGTCGCCTGGTTGATGATAATTACCACCGCAGGACCTTGGACCGGGCGCGGGCCGAACACACATCGGCGAATCGCAACACCGCCTACGCCGTGGCAACCTACACACCGGATATTGACCAGACAGCCGAAACAGCAATCAACCGGCTCGAAGAACAGGAGAGCACCCGATCCCTCAAAACCCTCAGTCCCACCCAACGTGAAACGATCAATTTGGTCTCCTCCGACGGGCTCACCTACCAGCAAGTCGGCGCCCACCTCGGCATTCCATTATCAACAGCCAAAACCCGCATCCGCGGCGGGCTCATCCGCGTGAAAAGCAGTATCGAACACCTAACCCACCTGCTTTGGCTGCTTACTCTCACTCCGCGAACGGGTAACCCGCACTGGAATGAATGGGTTGTCCCCTGCTGATAAACCTCACCCGCAGGTGTCACACCACAGCGCTTCCCAACAGGGCCTTGTCACAGGGCCTTGTCCTGCGTACGGTGAGCAGAAGCCACTCGCACCGAGCGGTCTCACGTGTTCGGCTGTGAATTGTGTGGGGGAAACCAATCCACACTGCGGATCGCTCCGAATAAGATAGTAAGCGCACTTACTCTGGTGCGTATCCACGCACAGTGAAGGAATTGATCTTATGAATAAGGCAATGCGTTTCCTTGCAGTACCCACCCTGGCTCTTGGCGCCCTGGCGATGGCATCGTCGCCGGCCATGGCAGCGGAGGAGTCCTACTCCTCGACCCTGGGCCAGCTCAACGGCACCACCGGCACGGGAAGCATCACCCTGGACGTCCACGGCGACACAGCTACCGTTGACCTGCAGGTCTCCGGCCTCGCCGAAACCTTCATGGACGCCCCGTACCCTCACGTCCAGCACATCCACACCGGCGAAGAGGCTAGAGGTGAGTGCCCCACCCCCGAGGAGGACGAAAACGGCGACGGCATCATCAACACCACCGACGGCGATCCCGCCTACGGCCCCATCGCCACCACGCTGACCACCAGCGGAGCCACCGGCCCCGAAGAAAGCTTGAACCTCGAGCTGGCTGGCCTGGGCGGCAACTACCAGATCCAGCGCGACATCGACCTCAACGCCGAAACCAAGGCAGGACTCGAAGCCGGCAAAGCCGTCGTCGTCGTCCACGGCCTGGACCCAGCAACCGCCGGGGTCTCCGAGGAAGTGTTCAACTCACCCAGCGACATCGCCCCAGAACTGCCCCTCGGCGCCACTTCACCCGCACTGTGTGGAGTTCTCGTAGCCTCACAGATGGGCGACATGCCTGCCGGTGGCGCCGACACCGGTGTCGCCCAGGAAACCGGATCAAACACCGGCATCCTCGCCCTCGGTGGCGGCCTGGTCCTGGCAGCAGCAGCCGGCGGAACCTTCCTGGTTCGCCGCAGCAACGCTAAGGCATAATTTCCATCAAGCACCACGAACTGATCGGACAGTAGTTCCTCAGATGATTAGTTCACCCAGCGACCGTCGCAGAAGCCATCTGGCCTCTGCGGCGGTCGCC
>NZ_KI914635.1:73751-81071 GCF_000520495.1 Arthrobacter sp. H14 | reverse complement strand
CCGTGATCGATCACGTCAAAACCGAAATGAGCGCCTACACCGAGGAGATCTTCGGTCCGGTGCTGGTGATCGTGCGGGTGAACGACCTGGACGAGGCGATCGAGTTGATCAACGCGAACCCGTACGGCAACGGTACCGCCGTGTTCACCGGCTCCGGCGCGTATGCGAGGAAGTTCCAGCGTTCGGTGAAGGTCGGCATGATCGGTGTGAACATCCCGTTGCCGGTACCGGTCGCGTGGCACTCCTTCGGCGGCTGGAACGACTCACTGTTCGGGGACCTGCACATCTACGGGTCCGACGGCGTCCGCTTCTACACCCGCGGAAAAGTCATCACCCAGCGCTGGCCCGAACCGGCCCACGCCTCGGACGCCTCCTTCTCCTTCCCCTCCAACTCATAGGAGTCAGCTCTCATGAACGATATTGAGAACAAGCTGATCATCGGCACCGCGCCGGATTCATGGGGCGTATGGTTCCCCGACGACCCGAAGCAGACACCGTGGCAGCGCTTCCTCGATGAAGCCGCCGAGTCCGGTTACAAGTGGATCGAACTCGGACCGTACGGTTACCTGCCGACGGATCCGTCGCGGCTGGCGGATGAGCTGGCCCAGCGTGACCTGAAAGTCTCCGCCGGGACCGTGTTCACGGCCTTCCACCGTGGCCTGGACCAGTGGGACGTGGCTTGGGAACCCGCCCGCCGGGTGGCGGAACTGACCGCGGCAATGGGCGGCGAACACATTGTCGTCATTCCGGCGATGTGGCGCGACGACGTCACCGGTGAAGCAGTCGAGAACGAACACCTCGACGACAAGCAGTGGAAGGACCTGTTTGCCGGGCACAACAAGCTCGGCAAAGTCCTTGCCGAGGACTACGGCCTGAAGCAGCAGTTCCATCCACACGCCGATGCCCACGTCGGAGCGCAGAAGGACATCGAGCATCTGCTTGCCGAGTCCACACCGGACGTACTCAACCTGTGCCTCGATACCGGCCACGCCGAGTACTGCGGAGCCAACAGTCTGGAGCTAATCCACAAGTACCCGGAGCGCATCGGTTACCTGCACCTGAAGCAGATCAACCCGGAGGTGCTCTCCAAGGTTAAGTCGGAAAACATGACCTGGGCCGAGGCGAACCTCGCCGGTGTCATGGTCGAGCCTCCCTCCGGGTTGCCGGACCTGCGTGCGGTCATCGAGGCCGTCGAGGCACTGGACCGCCCGATCTTCGGCATCGTCGAACAGGACATGTATCCCGTGGCGTTCGACGTGCCGATGCCGATCGCGGACCGCACCCGCAAATACCTGCTCAGCTGCGGCTCCCGCACCACGGTCGCCTAGCAACACCTTCAGATCAGTAAGGAAAAAAAGTCATGACCGATAACCTCCGCGTAGCCATTGTCGGCGCCGGGCGCATGGGATCAGACCATGTCCAGCGCCTCCACCACCGCATCGCCGGTGCGGAGGTGGCCGCCGTCGTCGACGTCGATCTTCAGCGGGCGCAGGCTGCCATCGATTCGCTGCCCGCCGGCTCCCACAACGCCGTCGCACTGGGAAACGCAGATGAGGCGTTTGCCCGCGACGACGTTGATGCCGTGCTGATTGCCACCCCCGGTTTCCTGCATGAGGACATCCTCTACAAAGCGCTCGAACGGGACATCCCGATCCTGTGCGAAAAGCCGCTGACGCCCGATTCGGAATCGGCCTTCAACGTGGTGCGCGCCGAAGAGAAGCTCGGCCGCAAGCGGATCCAGGTCGGATTCATGCGCCGGTTCGACGCCGAATATGCCGCCTTGGGTTCGATGATCGAGCGCAAGGAGCTGGGCGAGACCCTGATGATCCACTGCGCGCACCGCAATCCGGATACGCCGGAGGGCTTCACCAATGAGATGCTGATCAACGATTCGGTCGTCCATGAGTTCGACGTCGTCCGTTACCTCACCGGCGAAGAAATCACCTCCGTACAGGTTAGACTCGGCCGCAAAACCTCCAGCGCGCCCAATGGGCAGCACGATCCCCAGCACGTGCTGCTGGAGACCGGATCCGGGGTGCTGGCCGACGTCGAAATTTACGTCAACGCCAAGTTCGGCTACCAGGTCACCACCCAGGTGGCGTTCGAGGACGGCATCGTCAACATCGGCGAGGACGGCGGACCATACGTCCGCGCCGGCGGACGCTGGGGCGGGAAGGTAACGCCGAGCTTCGTCGAGCGGTTCGGGGCGGCTTTCGACACCGAAATCCAGTCCTGGGTCGATGCCGCAAAGCGCGGCGAAATCGGCGGGCCCAGCGCCTGGGACGGCTACGCCACCGCGGCGTGCTGCGAGGCCGGCGTGCAGGCGCAAGACAACGGAAAAAAAGTCTCCGTCAAGCTCGAGCAGAAACCTGGCTTGTACAGCTGATTCCGACAGGCATCGTCCTCTGAAAGGGGCCGGCCGCGTAACTGGGCCGGCCCCATACTTTTACCCATTTTCCCCTATGACCTGCAACACAACGGAGTGATCGCCCATGAAAATCGCTTTGGACCCCACCCCTTTCCACTCCAGCCACGGCCTGTTGGACTTCCCACAGCTCGCGGCGGATCTCGGGTACAAGTACCTGCAAATGACCCCGCACGCCGACTTCATCCCCTTCTACAACCACCCCAAGGCCGACGACGAGCTCGTCTCGGATCTGAAGGCGGCCTGCCGGAAAGCCGGCGTCGAAATCGCCTCCGTTCTTCCGGTGCTGCGCTGGTCCGGACCGGACGCCGACGCACAGGAAGCAGCCGTACGGTACTGGAAGCGCGTGATCCGGATTGCCGTCGAGCTGGGAGTGACGCAGTTGAACACTGAGTTCACCGGACGGCCGGAGAAGCCCGAAGAGTCGGAGCGTGCGTTCTACCGTTCGATGGAGGAATTGCTGCCGATCATTGAGCGCGAGGGCGTGCACATCGCCATCGATCCGCACCCGGACGACTTTGTGGAGCAGGGCCTGGCCGCGCTGCGCGTGATCCGGGGCGTGAATTCAAAGAATATCGGGATGGTGTACGTCGCGCCGCATACCTTCCACATGGTGGACGCGCCGCTGGACATTATCCGTGCCGCCGGGAACCGCCTGCGGGTCGTCCACATCGCCGACACCATGGATCACCACCGGTCCAACGGCCTGCGGTACATCACCAACCCTGCCGGCAGCCCCGCCCGCGTGCACCAGCACCTGAAAATTGGCGACGGCGACGTGAACTGGGACGAGCTGTTCTCCGGTCTGGCCGAAAACGGTTTCCTGGAGCGGGACGAGACGGTGATGGTCTCGTGTGTCTTCGCCGAGAACGAGAATGCGGAGGAAGTCTCCCGCTACCAACTGGCCACAATGAACGACTACATCGCCAAGACCAAGCGGCATGGCTGAGTAGCACTTTAGAACTATGCCTAGGCCGTTGCCCGTTCCGGCAGCGTCGAAATTTTTGGAGGAAGTCGACATGACTCAGGAAGCACGTAGAAAGCAACATTCGAAATTGCCCCCTAATACCCCGGGTCCCCACAGTAAGCGCCTGGGGCTGATCGCAGTCATCGCCACGTTCGGTGGTCTGCTGTTTGGGTATGACACAGGGGTTATCAACGGTGCACTGGGCCCGATGGAGGAGGATCTGGGGCTGACACCGGCCACGCAGGGGCTTGTGGTCAGCATCCTGATTTTCGGTGCGGCCATCGGCGCTCTGATCGGCGGCCGGCTGGCGGACGCCTTTGGGAGGCGCCATAACATTGTGATGCTCGCGGTGGTCTTTATGGTCGGTACGCTGGGTTGTGTATTCGCTCCGAACTGGGAAATGCTCTCCGTGTTCCGCTTTATCCTCGGCCTGGCTGTCGGTGGCGCTTCCGCGACGGTGCCGGTGTACTTGGCGGAGGTCTCACCGGTGGAACGGCGTGGCAGCATCGTGACGCGCAATGAAGTGATGATCGTGTCCGGCCAGTTCGCAGCTTTCGTGATCAACGCTGTGATCTTCCAAGTCTGGGGCGAGCACGACGTCGTGTGGCGCTACATGCTGGCAGTTGCGCTGTTGCCCGCGATCGCGCTTTTCATCGGAATGCTGAGGATGCCAGAGAGCCCGCGCTGGCTGATGTCGCAAGGCCGCGACGACGAAGCGCGTGAAGTCCTCTTGCAAGTCCGGTCTCCTGAACGCGCCGAAGCCGAAATGGCCGAAGTGCATGCCTTGGCCGAGGAGGAAAAGCAGTCGCAGACCGGCGGCTGGGCGGATCTCGGTGTGCCATGGATCCGGCGGCTCATCTTCATCGGCATTGGCCTGGGCATTTTTCAGCAGCTGACAGGCATCAACTCGATTATGTACTACGGGACACAGCTGCTGGAACGTGCCGGCTTCTCCGGTGACGCTGCGATCATTTTCAATACCCTTAACGGCCTGTTCAGCGTGCTCGGAATCACCGTGGGTATTATGCTCATCAACAAAATCGACCGGCGCAAGATGCTGCTCGGCGGGTTCATGCTGACCACTACCTTCCACATACTGGTGGGGTTGTCGTCGACCCTTCTTCCCGAAAGCACGTTCAAGTCGTATTTGATTCTCGTCTTCGTCGTTGCCTTTGTGTTCTGCATGCAGGGTACGTTGGGGCCGCTCGTCTGGCTGCTGTTATCGGAAATCTTTCCGCTCAAAATCCGCAGCTTCGCCATGGGTGTTTGCGTTTTCGCGCTGTGGATCGCCAATGCCATCGTCGCGTTCGCGTTCCCGCCTACGGTCGCTGCGTTGGGAATCGGTTCGACGTTCTTTATCTTCGCGGCCGTTGGCCTGGTGGCGATCCTCTTTGTATATAAGATGGTCCCCGAAACCCGGAACAAGACCCTCGAAGAGTTCGAGGACGATTTCCGTTTCCAATACTCACAATAGACTCCACGCCCCGAGAAAGGCATCACATTATGACCATCATGGTTGCCGTTACCGACAGTCCAGAAGGTCGGAATGCACTTGAAATGGCCGTCGACGAAGCGCGATTGCAGGGCAAGGACCTGGTGGCCGTCAATCTCACCCTCGGTTCCCTGGACCTGCCGGGCAATGCCGATGGCGTCAACGTTCAGGTCGTCGACCGCAGCGGACGTGAAGACCGGGATCCGGTCGCTGCCGTTCTGGACGAGATTGATACGCACCACGCCGAGCGGCTCGTCATCGGGCTCAAGCGCCGCAGCCGGGTCGGTAAAGCCCTGCTGGGCAGCGTCAGCCAACGGCTTCTGCTGGATTCACCGATTCCTGTATTGGCAGTCAAGCCGGAAACAGGTAGCTGAAGCCCCTAAGACATCCAGGTGGAGACCCGGAGAACCCGGGCTCCACCTGGTTCAGGCTCGGCCTAGTCGGAGCCGCCGATGACGTTCTGGTCCCAGTCGATGACGGAGCCGGTCACCACACCGCTCCGGTCGGAGAGCAGGAACACGACGAACTCCGCGATCTCGTCCACCTGGCCCAGCTTGCCCATCGGGACAGAGTCGTTCGCCTTCTGGAGCCAGTCGTCTCCGGCTCCGTGGAAACGCCGCTGGATGGAGTCTTCACCTTCGGTGGCGGTCCAACCAATGTTGAGCCCGTTGATCCGGATCCGGTCCCACTTGTGGGCGTGCGCCGCGTTGCGCGTCACGCCCGCAAGCCCGGCCTTGGAGGCCACGTAGGGCGCAAGGAAGGGCTGTCCGCCGTGCTGGGACATCGTGATGATGTTGACGATATTGCCTGGCTGACCGCGTTCCTTCAGGTGTTTGATGGCCTCGGACATGATGAAGAACGGCGCCTTCAGGTTCACGGCGACGTGCTGGTCGAAAAGCTCCGGCGTGGTGTCCAGCATGGTGCCCCTCGTGGTCAGCCCAGCGGCATTGACGACGGCGTCGAGCCGGCCAAAGTATTCAATCGCCCTGGTCACGGTGCCCGCCGCCTGTCCGCTGTCCGCCAGGTCGGCCGGGAGGAAGATGGCCGGTGTTCCCCTGTCGGAGAGCTGAGCGGCCACCTTCTCCCCGGCGTCGGCGGTCCGTCCTGTGATGGCGATTCCGGCCGCTCCTTGCGCCGCTGCCTCCGCGGCGATCCCGGCGCCGAGGCCCTGGGTTCCGCCGCTGATTAATACGATTTTGCCGTCGAGCAGTTGTCCAGATGTCATCTATAAAACTCCTTCAATGGAAATGGTTTTACCGGTGGCCGCCGATTCGACTGCGGCGTCGGCAAGCACCAGGGCTGCAGCGCCGTCGTCGAACCCGGGTGAACATTGCCTGCCGGCCTGGACGGACTCAACGAAGTGGCCCAGTTCCAGCCGGTAGGCATCCGCATAGCGTTCGAGGAAGAACGGTTCGTAAGCATCTGCCTGCTCGACGCCGTCGGCCCCGTATTTGCGGACCGTGGTGGGGGAGAGGTTCGCGGCGCTGAGCATGCCGGTGCTGCCAAATGCTTCGAGCCGCTGGTCATAGCCGTAGGAACTGTGCCGGGAATTGGTGATCGAGACCAGTTCGCCGCCGCGGCTCCGCAGGGTCACGAGAACGGAATCGTAGTCGCCGGCGTCCTCGATGTAATCGCAGAACAGGTTGGACCCGGTCGCGGTCACTTCCACAATGTCGGGGAGGAAGAACCGGGCCATGTCGAGGTCGTGAATCGTCATATCCCGGAAGATTCCGCCCGATGTCCGGATGTACGCTTCGGGGGCAGGCGCCGGATCGCGGCTGATGATGCTCAGTTGTTCCAACCGTCCTATTTCGCCGGCCGAAACCCGGTTGTGGATGGCGGCGAACGCCGGATCGAAGCGACGGTTGAATCCCATCATCAGGGGCGTGGTGTTGCCCTTGATCGCGGCCCGGCAGTCCAGAACGCGCTGCACGTCCAGATCGATCGGCTTCTCGCAGAGCACCGCCACGCCACGCTCCACCGCAGCCTGGATCAGGTCAGTATGGGTGGGAGTTGGTGAACAAATGACGACGGCGCCCAGGGTTCGGTCGGCGAACACCTCATCCATTGACCCGGTCGCCGTGGCACCGTACCGGACCGCGAGTTCGTTGGCACTGTCCAGCAGCGGGTCGGCCACCCAAGCGAATTCAAGCCTGGAATCTGCCGCAATATTCGCTGCATGGACCCTGCCGATCCGGCCAGACCCGCAGATGGCGACGCGCAGTTTCGTATCGCGCATGCAAGGTTCCGGCGCAGGCGTTTCCGGATTACCCACAGTCATCACCGGCTTTCGTGCGCGGTGAGCCGGCGCTGCTCTTGCGCATCCAAGGCGCGGGCAACGTCGTCGGCGGAAGCGCTTTCCTGAAGTGAGCGCCACACCAGCTCAGCCTGGGACTCCGGCGCGATGCCGCCGACCGGCTGGTCCTCGTCCAGATT
>NZ_KI914635.1:68952-73651 GCF_000520495.1 Arthrobacter sp. H14 | reverse complement strand
CAGATTCGTCGGGAAGCCATATCCCTCCGCCGACGCGGCGATGACGTTGCGCAGCGACCGCTCACTGGCACCACCGGTCTTCAGCTCCTGCAGCGTCGGAAACAGCGCCTTCGACATTCCCGTCCGGTCAACCGATTCCATCGCCCGGCCGAACGCGGAGGAAATCTGCAGCAGATTCGCCATCCGGCGGATGCCCTGCGACTTGTTGTGCCCCGCTCCGTGGAACAGCGCCGGGTTGAAGAAGACGGCGTCGCCCTTTTCCAGCGGAAGCTGCACGTAGTTTTCCTCGAAGTAGGTGGTGAATTCGGGCCGGTGGAAGGCGAGGTAGCCGGCGTCATACTTCTGCGAATGCGGCAGGTACAAGGTGGGGCCGGATTCGACCGGCATGTCACAGTGGGCGACGGCGCCCTGCAAAGTCAGCGCCGCGGAGAGCAGGTGCGTATGGGCAGGGTAGCGCGCGGCCTGCCCGCTGGACATGAAACCGAGGTGGTAGTCGCGGTGGGCAGTCTGCGCGGCACCGCCCGGGTTGACGACGTTCACCTGCGATGTCACCTGGTAGTTCGGTCCGAGCCAGGCCTCCGCGATGAGGGCCAGGAAGTCGTTGGCGTAGTAGTCGGCAAATACGTCAGGAGTCCGAACCGCGAACTTGTCCAGGGCTCCCCAGACCCGGTCGTTGGCGCCCGGTTTGGCGAAGTGATCGCCTGAGGCAGTTCCCGCGGCCTTCTGTTCGGCGATAATGGCATTGAAGGCATCCGTGGCGCGGTCCACCGTTGACGTATCGCCGAACGCGCCCTTGAACACGACGATGCCGGGTCCGGAAGTCAGTGCCCGGATCAGTTCCGCCTGGACCTCGGCGCGGTCCTGGTCATTTCCAGCCTTCTCCAGCAGCCGGCTGCCGTAAATGGGCACGTTCTGTTCAACCGTTTCCGCATGTGGATAGTCAGACAGCCGCGTTTCTTCGTTGACGACGGCGATGAAGTCGTCCAGACTGCAATCGCTATCGCTAAGCCATTGCCGGACGGTTGATGTTGCTGCTGACGGACTGGTGGTCGTTGTCATCTCGTTGCTCCTTCATGAACATGGCGGATTGCGTATCTGCGTAGTCTCCACTCTGGTCTCACGAAGGGATATGTGCAACGATAAAGTCCATCAGAAAACCATCATGCAACCATCATCGATCAACCGACTCCCGACTCTAAAAGCGTCCCGAAGGACCTGAATGCCACACACCTATACCGTCCGGGAAATCGCACGCCAGGCCGGCGTCAGCGATGCGACCGTCGACCGGGTCCTGCACAACCGTCCCGGGGTCCGGCAGAACACCGCCGGACAGGTACGCCAGGCGATCAAGGACCTGGATGCTCAGCGGACGCAGCTCGAACTCTCCGGCCGCCGGTTCATGGTCGACCTCGTCGCGGATGCCCCAGACAGGTTCACCGCTGCTGTCAGGCATGCGCTGGAGGCCGTCCTGCCACGGCTGCGCCCTGCCGTCATCCGGGCTCGCTTTCACCTGCATGAGCAGTGGGACGGCGGTGAGTGCGTCGCCGAATTGGATGCAATCGTCAAGCGGGGGAGTCATGGCGTGATCCTCAAGGCGCCGGACCTTCCGGAGGTGTGCGACGCCGTCGAACGTCTGGAGGCGGCAGGCATTCCAGTGGTTACGCTGGTGACGGATCTGCCTGTCAGTGCCCGGGTGGCGTACGTGGGCATCGACAACCGTTCGGCGGGAGCAACGGCGGCTTACCTGATGACACAGTGGTTGGGAGACATTGCCGGCACGGTGGCGGTGACCGTGAGCAACGACTTTTTCCGGGGCGAGGAAGAGCGGGAAATGGGCTTCCGCTCCGCTATCCGCTCGATGGATCCGCAGCGCCAGGTGCTGTACTTGCCGGGCAGTGACGGACTTGACCGGACCGTCAACGCGTTAATGTCGGAGTCGCTGGAACGGCATCCGGAGATTGCCGGCGTCTATTCCATTGGAGGAGGCAATAACGGAATCGTCGACGCCTTCGAGGCAGCTGGCAGGCCGTTGCAGGTCTTCATCGGCCATGACCTCTTTCCCGAAAATGTGGCACTGCTGCGCGCGGGAGTGATGAATGCCCTGCTCCACCACGACTTCCGGATTGACGTTGACCGGTGTTGCCGCATCATTATGGGAGCCCATGGCGCGTTGCCGGAGCCCGACGACGGCGAAGTCTCCAAAACCGACGTCATTACACCCTTCAATATCCCGGCCGGCTACTGAACATCCTGAGTTGTTCTGTCTCCTTCCGAGGCGGCGGGAACAGGCGGATTACATCGGAATTACGCGGGTTCCGTTACCGGTTTGTAACTTGGGAAGTGTTTTGTGATACGTTGGAGGTGCACGGAAGGAAGGACACACCCGTCCGTTTTTCTTCGGAGTCCATCGCTGAATAAACGCTCGAAGAGAGCACTCCAGCAGAATTGCTCCCGCAAGGGTCTGGCCATCATGGTTTCAGGAACGAGCGGTGAGCGGCTCGCCCGGCTGGGCGAATCCCCGTCGCGACAATAAGCGGCTAGAGGAAGCATTACAACACAGAATAAATGCGCTGCGTTGTATCTGCATGTCCTTGAGGGGTGTCTCCGGCCAAATCATGATCAAGCACCTGCGTCCCCCCTGGGCAAAGGTGAAGCCGGAGCCTTGGTGCTTTGGCCGGTCACATATTCGAAAGGTAAATGATGTCATTACTAGAGGCCACCCGCGCCCAGCATACCGCCACCACCGAGCAGACCACCTCCGCACAGCCGGTTTCCGACAATCGGACTGCAGGTAAGGCCCTTGCCGTAGTGAGGATCCTGCTCGGATCCGTCTTCCTGTGGGCGTTCCTCGACAAGATGTTCGGCCTGGGCTTCGCGACCACGCCGGAAGCGTCCGTCCTTGCCGGCGCATCGCCGACAGCAGGCTTCCTGGGCAGCCTCGAAGGCTCCTTCGCCCCGATGTTCCATGCCATGGCGGGAAACGTGCTGGTTGACTTCGGCTTCATGCTCGGAATGCTCGGCCTCGGCGTCACACTCATCCTCGGCATCGGACTGCGCCTGGCTGCCGTCGGCGGCGTCATCATGATGGGCATGCTGTGGCTCACGGCCCTGCCGCTGATCAACAACCCCATCCTTGATGAGCACGTCATCTACGCTGCTGTCATGGTCGCCCTCGCCGCGACGCACGCCGGCAACACCTGGGGACTGGGCTCAGTACTGGCCCGCAATAACAGCCCCCGCTGGATTCGCTAAATAGATTCCGCAAGCACGGCTGGATCAGCCTTTGAAGGGAAGCCGGGCATCAATGTCCTGCTCATCCCAGACTTGGCGGATCCAGCCGTGCGCCGGATCATCACTGATCAACCATTGCCGGACCGGCCCAGGTCCGGCCATGACGTTTAAGTAGTAAAGATCGTAGCCCGGTGCCGCCATTGCCGGTCCGTGCCAGCCGTATGGAACCAGCACGACGTCGCCGGTACGCACCTCCGCGCTAACGTCGATGGGACGTTCGTCGGAGGCATACACCCGCTGATAACCCATGGCGTCCGCCTCAGCTGGGGCCGGTGAATCCTTCGCGACCTGGGTTTCAAAGTAGTAGATCTCCTCGAGGTTCGTTTCCCCCTCGGCCTCCACATCATGTTTGTGCGGAGGGTAGGAGGACCAATTGCCCGCCGGAGTCAGCACCTCGCAGACAATGAACCGGTCGGCTTCCAACGCAGCCGGAGTGCCAAAATTGTGCACCTGGCGGGAACAGTTTCCGGCGCCACGCAGCTCGACCGGTATTTCATCTGCCATGATCAGCCGGGGAGGATAGGCATTCTTTGCCGGCGCCGAGGCAATGGCGACCCTGCCGCCGTCGTTGGTTCCAATGGTGATGGCCGCATCGGTTCCGGAGTAGAAAACATCCGAGGGGCCGGTGAAGACGGAGTCGCGGCCGCCGAGTGCGTATTCCTCTCCGCCGGCCTGAACGGTGAAGGAGCCATTGAGCGGAATGACGATGCGCTCCTCGGCCTTCGACCCCAGTTCAATCCTCTGCCCGGCTGTCATCTCGGCCACCCGGATGCCGGTATGCTTCCAGCCCTCGACCTTGACGGCCGATTCTTCCGTACCCAGCGAAACGGCCCAGTCTCCGTCCGCGGCACTTCCCGCAGGGTAAACCCAATTCGTCACAGTGCTGCCTTTCAGTTAGTGTCGATTCTTTTTGGTCCAGCGCCTAGCGCTGGACCAAAGTCATTTCAAAGCTGTATGAGTCGCCCCGGTAGACGTGCTGCCCGGTTTCAACCACCCGGCCGGTGTCATCAAACGCCGTGCGTTCCATGGTCACCAAGGCTGCTCCGGGCTCGACCTGGAGTTGTTCGGCCTGGTATTCATTGGCAATCACGGCGCCGATCCGCTGCTGCGCCAACCGGAAGTTCACTCCGGCGGCGCGCAGCAGTTCGTAAAGGCCGTGCTCCTTCAAGGTGTCGGCGTCCAGTTCGGCAATGTCGTCCCGCACCTGGTTATCCATCAGGGCCAGCGGTTTGCCGCCCACGCTGCGCAGTCTGGTGAACCGGTACACCGACGCGCCCGGCTCCACGTGCAGCAATTCCAGATCCCGCTTGTCCGCCTCCGCGTGTGAGAAAGCCAGAATCTCTGTTGCTGGTTTGGCGCCGCCACGGTGCAGGTCATCGAACAGGCTCGACAGCTCCAACGGCCGGCG
>NZ_KI914635.1:59122-68852 GCF_000520495.1 Arthrobacter sp. H14 | reverse complement strand
GCCGGCGGAACTGCCCCGCCACGACCTGCGTTCCAACTCCGCGCTTGCGGACCAGCAGCCCGGAACGGACGAGTTCATCCATTGCCTTGCGCATGGTAGGCCGGGACAGGCTCAGCTGTTTGGCCAGGTCGATCTCATTCTGCAGTTTGGTGCCCGGTTCCAGGTCACCACTGTGAATGGCCTGCTCGATTCCCTGCACCACCTGGTGGTAGAGCGGCACGGGCGAGGCCCGGTCGATATGCAGGTTCAGCGGGAAAGCCACGATGGTCTCCTGATAGATTCCAGCCAGCTGTGCCGGCCTTTGTCTGGTTGATAGGACAAGAAAACTTGCTTCTCAGCGTAACAGCGCCGTCCGCGCATGCCTAGCTTGGCTGGGTGATCCCGGTTCTGCGTTTGATCGCATAACAAAATTGCAACTGATGTATGTATGTCCTGACATACTATTGACATTTGTGAATCATGTCACGATGATTGAGTCCACATGGCCACGCATTGGGGTGTGGCGCGACGAAGGGGCGGGCTCGTGGACCGGCATCTGGCCGGACGCTGCACGTAAACGAAGGAGATTAGGGTGGCAAAGAAATTTTCCTGGCGCAGAGCGTCAATTGCATTGATTATGGGTTCCGCATTGGCCCTGTCCGGTTGTTCCAGCGAGGGCGGGCGGGAACCTGCCGCCGAGGGTACCGGCGGTGGTGGCCAGGTTGCTGATACCGAACGGATGACCATCGCTTTGATCACCCATGCCGCTCCGGGAGACACGTTCTGGGACATCGTCCGCAAGGGTGCGGAGACGGCAGCTAAAAAAGACAATGTGGAGTTGCTCTACACATCCGATCCTGAGGGTGGGCGCCAGGCGCAACTGATCGCCCAAGCTGTGGATCAGGGCGTCGACGGGATCGCTGTCACGCTCGCTAAGCCGGATGCCCTCAAATCGGCGCTCAAAGAGGCGGAGCAGGCAGGCATTCCGGTGGTAAGCCTTAACGCCGGCGAAGATTCCTACGAAGAGCTGGGGGCATTCACGCACTTCGGCCAGAATGAAGAAGTTGCCGGGGAGGCAGCTGGAGAGAAGCTGAAAGAGCTGGGCAAATCGCATCCTGTTTGCGTCATCCAGGAACAGGGCCACGTTGGCCTTGAAGCCCGGTGCGCCGGCGTGAAGGAAATCATCCCTGAAACGGAGATTCTCTACGTCCAAGGTACGGACATGACGCAGGTGCAGTCCACGGTTACTGCCAAGCTCCAAACCGGCGGCGACATTGACTCCATCATCGGTCTGGGTGCACCGTTCACCATGACAATCCTGCAGTCAGTTGAGGACGTCGGAAGCGACGCTACGGTGGCCTCTTTCGACCTCAACAGCGAATTGGCGCAAGAGATTGTCGACGGGAACGTGGCGTTCACCGTGGACCAGCAGCCATTCGTCCAGGGTTACATGGCCATTGATTCACTCTGGCTGAACAACATGGGCGGCTTCACCGTTGGTGGCGGAGAGCCGGTCCTCACCGGACCTGCAGTCGTGGACCAGGAACAGGCTGAAGAAGTACTGCAGTACGCCGAAGAAGGCCTTCGCTAAAGACCGTTCACCGGTATCCATGGTACGGCGTGCCGCGCCATGGACACCGCCTATAGGAGTAATTTCATGACCACTGCCGTACTTACGAAGCGCGATGAGCGCATCGGCCAACGCAGCTTCCTCAAACAGGCGCTGGGGCGGCCGGAGGTCGGCTCCCTCGTCGGAGCCCTTGCACTGTTTATCTTCTTCGCACTCGTCGCTGATGCCTTCCTGGAACCGGCCTCGTTGGCCACGGTCCTATATGGCGCTTCGACGATTGGCATCATGGCTGTCGGCGTTTCCTTGCTGATGATCGGCGGGGAGTTCGATCTCTCCACCGGCGTCGCGGTGATCAGCTCGGCACTGTCGGCGTCGCTGTTCAGCTGGTACTTTGCGACAAACGTCTGGGTCGGCGTCGTGCTGGCTCTTGTGGTGTCACTGGGGATCGGCTTTATCAACGGTTGGATCTTCATCAAGACGAAACTGCCCAGCTTCATCGTGACGCTGGCCATGTTCCTGATGCTGACCGGGCTGAACCTGGCATTGACCCGGCTGATTGGCGGAAGCGTGGCCTCGCCATCGATTTCCACGCTGGACGGCTTCGATTCGGCGAAACTGATCTTTGCTTCCTCGGTGAATGTCGCCGGCGTCAACGTGAGGATCGTTGTCTTCATCTGGCTCGCCATGGTGGCTGTCGCAACCTGGATCCTGGTCCGGACGAAAGTCGGGAACTGGATCTTCGCGGTCGGCGGCGACGCCAACGCCGCCCGGGCGGTCGGCGTACCGGTCAACGCGACCAAAATCGGCTTGTTCATGGGCGTCGGCTTCTGTGGGTGGGTGCTGGGAATGCACAATCTCTTTGCATTCGACCGCGTACAGTCCGGTGAAGGCATCGGCAACGAGTTCCTCTACATTATCGCCGCCGTCATTGGCGGATGCCTGCTCACCGGCGGCTACGGTTCCGCCATTGGTGGAGCGATCGGTGCCTTCATCTTCGGCATGGCCAACAAGGGCATCGTCTACGCGCAGTGGAACCCCGACTGGTTCAAGTTCTTCCTGGGGCTGATGCTTCTTCTCGCGACCATCATCAATATCGTCGTCAAGCGCCGAGCGGAGTCGAGTAAATGAAAACCCGGACACTGGAAAAAGATGAAACGCCTGCTGGAGGCGACGCGCACCTGCTGGAACTGGACGGCGTCGGAAAGCACTATGGCAACATCTCTGCGCTGGCGGACGTCACCATGGCCGTCGACAATGGACGGGTCACATGCGTACTTGGCGACAACGGAGCCGGAAAGTCGACCCTGATCAAGATCATCGCCGGACTGCACCAGCACGATGAAGGCACGTTGAAAGTCATGGGTGCTGTGCGGAAACTCGGATCTCCGCGTGACGCTCTCGACGCCGGTATCGCCGCCGTCTACCAGGATCTTGCTGTGGTCTCCCTGATGCCGATCTGGCGCAATTTCTTCCTCGGTTCCGAGATCACCACCGGGTTCGGACCGTTCCGCCGGCTCAACGTCGAGAAGATGAAGGAGATCACCAAGAAGGAACTGGCAGACATGGGGATCGACCTGCGGGACGTGGATCAGCCCATCGGCCAGCTGTCCGGGGGCGAGCGCCAGTGCGTGGCCATCGCCCGGGCGGTCCACTTCGGTGCGAAGGTGCTCATCCTCGATGAGCCCACCGCGGCGCTCGGCGTGAAGCAGTCCGGCGTGGTCCTGAAATACATCCTCCAGGCGCGGGACCGTGGCCTGGGCGTCATCTTTATTACCCACAACCCGCACCACGCCTATCCGGTGGGGGACCGTTTTCTGCTGCTGAAGCGGGGCAGGCCCCTGGGTTACTACGAAAAGAACGAAGTAACCCTGGACGAAATCACCGGCATGATGGCCGGTGGTGCCGAGCTTGAGGAGCTGGCGCACGAACTCTCCAGCATGGGCGGGCACGACGAGCAGGAACGGGAAGTGGAAGCCGAGCTCGCAGCCACCAAGGGAAAACGGGCCCGGACGTGACGATCAGGGTTGGAGTGATCGGTGCCGGAATCATGGGCGCCGATCACATCCGGAATCTGTCCCGGAACATCGGCAGCGCCAAGGTCAGCTATGTGGCCGACGTCGACAGGCAACGGGCGGAAAGCGCTGCGGCAGTCGCTGGTGCCAACCCAACAACCGACCCGGGTGAGCTGATCGCGTCAGGCGACGTCGACGCCGTTCTCATTGCCTCGCATGATTCCACCCATGCGGAACTCATTCTCGAGTCGTTCGAGGCGGGCAAACCGGTGTTGTGCGAAAAGCCCCTCGCTCCCAGCGTTGAGGAGGGGCGCCGGGTCGTGAAGGCGGACGAGGAGATCATTGCGGCGACCGGCACCTCACTTCTGTCCCTGGGCTTCATGCGCCGCTCTGATCCCGGATATGTGGAGTTGAAGGACGCTCTCGCAAGCGGGCGGGTGGGTGACGCCGTGCTGGTTCACTGCGTAAGCCGGAACTCGGCTTCGGCTCCGGGCGCAACGTCCGAATCCGCGGTAAGGAACTCCGCCGTTCATGAGCTGGATATCATCCCGTGGCTATTGGAGTCGCCGATCACCGAGGTCAGTTGGCACGCAGGGAAGCCTTCCCCGGGTGCCCCAGCGGGGTTGGCCGACCCTCAACTGATGCTGTTTCGTACGGCAAATGGAGTCCTGACCACCCTTGAGCTCTTCCTCAACGCGGAGTACGGCTATTCCACCCGCTGCGAGATCGTGGGTGAGCATGGTGCCCTCAGTTTGGTGGAACCGGTTTCGGTGGCGGTCGACGTCGAACGCGCACGCTCCACCGGTTACGCCCGCGACTGGCGGCCGCGTTTCGCTGACGCCTACAGGATTGAGCTGCAGGCATGGATTTCCTCCCTCGTGCCCGGTGCAGAGGGTGGGCCGGGAGTTGACCGTGGTTCTACACTCGCCACGGCACGCGACGGGCTGCAGGCCTCGATTGTCGCCGATTCCGTTATCGATTCCATGCATAACGGTGGCGCCTGGACCGCCGTCGGCCGCATCGCATGACTTTCCCGGCCCGGCTGCCTGCCGCCAGAGTTGAAAATTCGATGGACGCTCCCCCGCTGTGCTGGGGAATCATGGGGCCCGGTTGGATAGCCAGCCGTTTTGCCGAATCCGTACGGAAGTATTCCCGCCAGCAGCTAGTGGCCGTCGGTTCCCGATCAGTAAGCCGCTCAAAAGAATTCGCCCGGCGCTATGGGATTCCGGATGCCTACGGCAGTTATGAAGAACTCGCGGCAGCGCCCGGCGTCGACATCATCTACATTGCCACCACGCACAATCAGCATTGTGAATGCGCCGTACTGGCCTTGAACGCCGGCAAGCATGTGCTGGTGGAAAAGCCCCTTGCCGTCAACGCGCTGGAGGCGGCCAGGGTCGCCCGGGTGGCCCTGGAACAGGACTTGTTCGCGGCAGAAGCATTGTGGACTGTGTTCCTGCCGAAATTCGATGTGGTGCGGCAGATTCTTGAGCAGAACATGCTTGGTGAAATCCGATCCGCCGTCGCCGACTATGGCGAACATTTCGAACCCGGACACCGCATTTTCGATCCTGCCCTGGCCGGTGGTCCGCTGCTGGATCTTGGCACGTATCCGTTGTCTTTCCTTCTCTCCGTTCTGGGCCAAGCGGACCGCATCATGGCTGTCGGCAGCAAACATCCCTCCGGTGTAGACGGTCAGATATCGGCGCTCATGACGTCGGACGCCGGTGTTCACGGCAGTATGTCCACCAACCTCTACAACTTCACCCCAACGACGGCGACCGTTGTGGGAACGAGGGGCGTGCTGACCATCGAACGGCTCTTCAATATGCCGGGCCCGCTGCACGTCCGCTTCAGTGACAACACCGTGCTCCGCTATGAGGAAGCACACGGCAGGCACGTTGAAGGGCTGCATTACGAGGCGGCCGACGTCGCCCGCTGTATTGTCCGCGGTGAGACAGAAACCCGGAAGCGCCCTCTGGAGGCCTCCATTCAGACACTGGAGGCCGCAGACCGGATCAGGCAGCAGCTGGCTCACGGGCCTCCTCTTTGATGGCCGGAGCCACAGCAGGCAGACGTTTACAGCTGCGGAACGCAGATCCCCTGGCCAAGTTTGGCAAGGCCGGTCAGATCGCCGGCGCCGAAACTCGTTACTTCCAGGTTGGATTCGGCATACATCAGTTGGGACGGATCGTTCACATGGTCCAGCCCGACGACGTGGCCCAACTCGTGCATGACGATGGCGCGGGCCTGCTCGTAGCCGCCGGGGAATCCGGCCAGGTCCTCGATCTGGGGTGCGTCGAGCATCATCGCACCGCTGACGTACGCCGTCGGCGAGCCGCTGGACGAGACAAAGGAACTTCCGCCCAGGCCGATGGTTCCCCCGGCGACCTCGGGTTCCTCCTCCGGCGTGACCCACGCGATCAGCATCGGCGCCCAGCGGTCGCCATACAGGTCCTCCTGAACGAGGTCCCGGCGTTCCAATGGATCTTCCTCGGTCAAGCCGTCGTAGACGAACTGCAGTCCCGTGGCCGCGGAGACGCTGGCGATGGCTTCGGTGATCATCCGCTCGCCGTCGTCGGGCATATTCTCGTCGCGGATCACGTAGTGCAGTGGGCGGCACGGGTCGTAGGCAACATACCCCTGTGAGCCACGGCCCGGATTCATGAAGCTGTAGGAGTCGCTCTGCACATCCAGTGGCGCAGGAGTTCCCAACGGTTCCTCCTGCAACTCGTACCCGGGCGACGGTGGATCGACCTGGAAAGTGGTCCCGTCGGAGTCGAAAGTATCCAACGTACCGCTGGCGGCGCCCGGATCCTGCGGCGCCGTGCCGAAGCCCGCTTGGGGCATGAGCGATTGACCCGAGTAGAACCAGGCACCGATGGTCAGCGCCGCGACGGTGAGCATTACCATTAGTCCGCGGAACCGACGGCGCGGCCTGGCGGGCTGTTGGTAACCATAACCATAGCTGGGCGGCAGGTTACGTCCGGATTTCGTGGAGCCGTAGCGCCCGCGGTTTCCCGTCCCGGTGGTTGGGTTGTATCCGAAGGAAGGACCTCGGGGACCCCGCGGATGTTGGTGCGGGAAATCGCTCCAAGGGCCCGGTGGTTCGGGTTCGACGCCGACGGCTTCATCCAGTGCCCACTGTGGAATCCGTCCCGAGGGGGAGCGGCGGACGCCGTCGAAAGGGATCGGTGCCTCGCCGTCGTCGGACCCGTTTTCCGTGTCCGCACGTGGCTGATCGTCCGCTGCTCCGGACGAGCGGCGTCCGTGCAGGCGGTCGGGCGGCTGCAATGGCCCTTCGCTCATGTGTCCCCCAAGGACTGTTAATGGCTCAATCCTACGTGACTATGCAACCGTTACGCCGAAGAGCAAACCCAGTAGATAGGTAACCGCCGCGGCGCCATAGCCAATGCCGAGTTGCCGCAGCGCCCGCTTGATGGGAGGGGCCCCGGATAGGAGCCCGACGACGGCGCCGGTCGCCAGCAGTGCCAGCCCGACCAGGGCGGCGGCGACAATCGCGGCGATGAGACCCTCCAAGCCGAAAATGTATGGCAGCACCGGCATGATGGCGCCGGAAGCGAAGAAGCAGAAACTGGAAATGGCGGCGCCCCAGCCGGTTCCGACCGCTTCGTGTTCCTCGCGGTTACTTTCAACCTCGGGCTCCTGCAGGGACAGGCTCGGATCACAATCGCAGCTGTAGATCCCCATCCGTTCGGCGGCCCGGTGCTCGGCGGCCTCCTGGGACATGCCGCGTGCCCGGTATACGAGAACGAGTTCGTTTGAGTCGATATCCAGCTGGGATGCAGCCTTCAGCGTGATCTGGGTTGGCCTCGATGCGCGCAGCAATTCCCGCTGGGAGCGGACCGAGACGTATTCGCCGGCGCCCATGGACAGCGCTCCGGCGAGCAGACCAGAGACGCCGGCAGCGAGCACGATTCCACTACCGACACCGGTGGCGCTCATTCCGATGACGAGGGCCAGATTGGAAACCAGCCCGTCGTTGGCGCCGAAGACGGCCGCCCGGAATGAACCGGACAGCCGGTTCCGCCCCCGGGTGGCAAGGCCGCGGACAACTTCCTCGTGGATCTGCTCATCGGCAGCCATGGCGGCCGTGGCGTCGTCGTCGTTGGCGTAGGGTGAACGGCCCTCTGCGCGCTGGGCCAGGGCGAGGACAAAGACGGACCCGAATCGCTTGGCGAGGTAGCCGAGGACGCGGTTGCGCACCGACGGCCGGCGGGGAGTGCCGGCGTGTTCGCCGAGCAGGTCCAGCCAATGCTGTTCGTGCCGGCCCTCCGCCTCGGCCAAAGCGAGCAGAATGGAATGTTCTTCACCCTTGCGCTTGCGGGCCAGATACCGGTAGACCGCGGCTTCGGCCCGTTCATCCGCGAGGTACTGCTCCCAGCGGCGGACATCCGACGCGGACGGCTCGGACCGCTCGGCTGCGCCCTGGCGTCCGTGGTGATGGTGCAGCTCGGGGGTATCTCCGGGGCCCGGCTGGTTATGCCGCTCGGGTCTGTCGGGTGCGGTGGATTGCGGGTCGGTCACAGCTCTGCTCCTGATCGGCGGACCGGCCGTGGTGAATTAGCTACACTCCGGCCAGTCAAAAGCCGGCGGAAACCGGCTCTATTCGTTCTGACCGAAGGTCTCGCTCGCCCAGGATTCCCGGGTGGGCTGCCGGGCGGCCCATGAGGGCTACCAGTATGTCGACAGACCGCTGCGCCTGAGTTTCGGCGGACCGGATTTCAGGCAGTGGGAGCTACTCCCCTTCGCGGCCTCCATTCTACAGGACCGGCACGACGGAGGGCCATTCCACCCGCCGTCGCACCTGTTAAGCCTCGCCCGCTATGCGGATTACATGCCTCCCGGCGCCCGCTCTGCACGCCAGCTCAATATTCGCTATCCCATCATGGGCACAAACAGCCTGTGCCCATGATTCAGCATCGAACAGTGGGCTGGCTCAGCAGCTACTCGATCAGATCCGCTGCCACCGTTCAGCCCGCCTGGGCCTGCGTCAGTGGAATGAGACTGAAATGAACGGGTTCGCCGGCACGGTTTTCATGGCTGGCGACCGTGATGGTCAGGACCTCCAGGTGGGGGTTCCACTGCGCCGGCCGGATCGCCTGCCGCAGTGCATCCTCGATCCGCCATGGCTCCGGGTGGAAGTGTTCCTCCCAGCCGCGCGGAACGGCGAAGCCGATGGTTCCATTCAGCAAATCGATGGCAGGCAGCACGCTGATCCGTTTCGTAGCCTGTGGAGGAAGAGTGGGTTCCGGAACATTCAGGTCCGCCGGGTCAATGCAGTAGTCGGCAGAAGTTTCGGGGGAGAGGACGGAAGTATCGCTGGACATGGCCAGCTCCTTTCGGAGTTGCTCTTGCCCGCAACGGTTGATGCAGGCCGCTTCGTCATCCGAACCACCCAAGAACATGGGGTTGGTGCGTGGCCAAGTCGGAGCTTGTTGCTCGGTGGAGCGGCCACATCTCGTGAAGCTGTCTAGAACTCTAGCGGACGACGGCGGCTTCCGTCACGGATTGCGAAGTGTTACGCGCTGCGGGTGTCGCCGGAAGGACGCCGAATACCTAACCGTGTTCACCGAGTGCGTTCCGCTGATCCTTGCGCAGCCGTCTCCACCACGGACGGCGCTGGGCCTGGCTTCCGGTATGGTCCGCGGATGCGCCGGTCCTGGCCGTCCGGCGTTCACGCCACCGTGCCACTTCCCGTTCTATATCCCGGATCGGAGTGACCACCGGTGGGCCGCCGAGCAGTTGGCGGCGTGCTTCGATCACCCGCGCGTTGAAATCCGCCACCGTTTCCCGGACGCCGCGCTCGGATGGCTGCTCGTCAAGGCGGTCGTCGAGTTCGGCGTCTTCTGTCCGGAGCAGGTATGCGGCCGGTCCGAGCCCCGTAAGCTGCTCCCGCTCGATCAGGCCCTTGACCCACCAGTCGGGGTCGAAGCTGGTGCCCCATCGGGGGAGAGGCATGCCGGCGAGGGATAAAGGCTCAGAGCCGGAATCAGACTCCAGGCCCTCTTGAACGGATGAGGTCGGCTGAACCGATTCGGCCGATTGAGCCGAGCGGGCTAATTGAGCCGGCGCGTCCGGTTCGCCCTCCTCGGCCTGACTACCTTCCTCAACCGGGCGCTCCTCCGCCTGGCGGGCGGCACGGTAT
>NZ_KI914635.1:44531-59022 GCF_000520495.1 Arthrobacter sp. H14 | reverse complement strand
TTGCGCTTCTTCGTCATCGGTTCCAGCCACCTCCGGCGTACTCCAGTGCCGATTAGTGCCTGCGCCAGTTGAGCGGCACCAGTTCAATCATTCTAGATCCGCGGCCCGACGGCGAAAGGCGGGGCCACATTGCCGTGACCCCGCCTTTTGGCCGGAACCAGTGACGTTACGGACGCCTGCCGGTGGGTTCCTCGTGGTTCTCGTCGACGGCGATATCTTCCAAAGTCATCGCTTCGTTCCGCTGAGGCCGTTCATGCTTTCTCAGTCGCTTGACCAGGTTGGCGATCATGATGATCAGCACGAATGCCAGCGGGAACGCCCCAATGATGGTTCCGGTCTGTACCGTGCCGATCACCGAAATCCCGCCCAGGGTCAACAAGGCCACGGTGATGGCGGCAATGCTGACCACCAGGATGACGCGGAAGCCCCGGCTGGGAGTCTTGGATGAGGCCACGAACCCGGAGAGGGCGTGCACCCCGGAATCCAGCGAGGTGATGTAATACGTGGCGACCAGGATAGTGGCCACGACCAGCAGCACCGTCCCGACAACGGGAACGTAGTCGAGCATCGCGAACAGACCGCTCTCGGTACTTTCCGCGACCTCTCCTGAGATCGCGCCGTCGTCGTTGTTGTCATAGTAAAGGGCGGCGCCGCCCAGAATGCCGATCCAGACCATCACGATGACGGAGGGAACCACGGTCACGCCGAGCACGAATTCCTTGATCGTCCTGCCTTTGGATATCCGCGCGATGAAGGGTCCGACGAACGCGGAGAATGCGATCACCCAGCACCAGATGAAGACGGTCCACCAGCCGTTCCAGCTGTCTTCCCAGCTGCTGATTCCTTGTGCGGCGACGCCGGATTCGGCCCACAGACTCATGGAGATGAAGTTCTGGCCGAAGACGCCGAAGGTCTGCAGGAGTGTGGAGGCCAGGTAGACGATCGGTCCGAAGACGAAGACCGCCACGACGAGGACGATGCTCAGGATGGAGTTGATCTCGCTGATGCGCTTCATGCCCTTGCTGATTCCGAAGTAGACGGACACGGCAGCGAGGGCCGCGAAAGCTACGACGACGGCGATCCACACCGGCATGCTGGCCTCGATGCCGGTAAAGGAAGTCAGACCTGACGTGAATTGCAGCGTGGCGAAGCCGAATGACGTCGCGAGGCCAAGTACGCAGGCCAGGATAGCGAGCAATTCGACGACGACGCCGATTGCCCGGCGGGACTTCAGCGGAAAGAAGTCGACAACGGCGTCACGGAACGTCAGCTTCTTGCCGAGGTTGAAGTGTGAGTAGGCCAGGCAGATCGCAACGATGCAATACATTGCCCATGCAGTCAGACCCCAGTGGAAATAGGACCAGGCCATCGCCCCATCTTGGACGTCAACGGCAGCACCGCTGAACAGCGGGCTCTCCTCCTTGAGCATGATCGGTTCGGCGACGGACCAAAAGATCAAGCCGATACCTTGTCCGCAGGCAAAGAGCATCGAGTACCAGGCGAACTTGCTGTAATCCGGCTTCGCGCCCGGACCGCCCAAGCGGGTGCGTCCGAACCGGCCGAATGCCAGCCATCCGCAGACACCCAGGGCAAGGATTGAATACAGCACGAAGAACCAGGTGAAGTATTCGGTGACAAAGGTACGGGCGACGCCGATGGCATCGGCCGCCGCATCTGGAACGGCAACCGCAAAAGCCAGGATAGCGACGACGAAGACCACGGACAGCCATTTGATGATGCCGTCGTCGAACATGCGGCGTTTTGCTTCCTTGGGAGTTTCCACGCCCGCTTCGTCAACCGGCGGTCGATCGGTCTTGGGTACTACAACTTCTGCTTGCATCGGTTCTTGATTTTCGATCATCGTTGATCACATCCTGAATTCATTCTGGAGCGCTTCGGCCATGCCGGCGGACGCCCGTTTAAGTAGGATTTCGCCTTTTTCCGCCGTGGCGTTGGCGGCGGACGACAGGCAACCGGAGTCCGGGGTGAGCTCAGGCCGCACAGGCAAAACGTCGTAGTTGGGGAGGGTAGCGGGCGGAATATCATCGACCCGGCTCATGTCGACCATGCCGGGGTAAAGGTGCAGCATCAAGGAGGTCTCGAGCACTCCGCCATGCTCGAGGTCCCATCCGGTGAAGCCTTCCGGATACAGCTCTGAGATTGTGGCGTCGTCGACGAAATCCCAGTAGGAAAGCAGGACTACTTTCATGTCCTCAACCCCGCTCTTTTTGAGTTCCCTGATGGCGAGGTCGACGCCCTCATACAGAAATTGGTAGTTCTCGAAGTGACCATTGACGAAACCGATTCTGCGGACGCCATGGTCGGCAAACTCCAGTGTGAGCGACTTGGCGATGTCGATGATCGTGGCGCCGTCCAGGCTCGTTGTACCGGTCAGGTGGCTCCCTCCACCGGAACGCTGCTGGGATTTATAGCCATAAACAATAGGAGCGGCGACGACGGCGGAAATCTCCTGGGCTACCGCCCCTGCCATCGTCCGCGACAGCAGCACGTCGACGTTCATGGGCATGTGCGGCCCATGCTGTTCAATTGCTCCTGCAGGGATGAGGACCATGCCCTCATCCGCAATCTTTTCCCGGTAAGTGAAGGCGTCGAGCTCTTCCATGTACACGCTGTTGCGAAGCATTCCTGCGATTCTCCATATCCTGGGCCGGCAGCTATCCGATGAAGCACTGTTGCGGCAATGCCTGCAGGCCTCGAGTGAGAGGTTTACGGCGGCGCTGCCCGGAAAAGGACAGCGCCGCCGCTGTTGCTGATTTCTTAGGCCTCGATGATGTTGTGTTCGGGGCCGAACGGGAATTTGGTGATGTTTTCGGAGCCGGTTTCGTCGACGACGAGGATGTCGTGTTCGCGGTATCCGCCGGCGCCTGGCTGACCGTCCATAACCGTAATCATCGGTTCCATGGACACGACCATGCCCGGCTCCAGAACTGTGTCGATGTCTTCGCGCAGTTCCAGCCCGGCTTCACGGCCGTAGTAGTGGCTGAGGACGCCGAAGGAGTGTCCGTAGCCGAAGGTGCGGTTGGCCAGCAGCCCGTGGTCAACGTAGATTTCGTTCAGCTCGGCGGCGATGTCCTTGCAGACGGCTCCGGGCTTGATCAGTTCCAGTCCACGGCGGTGGACCTCGACGTTGACGTTCCACAGCTCCAGTGAGCGTTCGTCCGGCTGGCCAAGGAACAGTGTGCGCTCCAGGGCGGTGTAGTAGCCCGAGGTCATCGGGAAACAGTTCAGCGACAGGATGTCTCCGCGCTGAAGTTTACGCGTGGTGGCCCAGTTGTGTGCGCCGTCGGTGTTAATGCCGGACTGGAACCAGACCCAGGTGTCCCGGATCTCGCTGTCCGGGAAGGTGCGGGCGATCTCGTGGACCATGGCTTCGGTGCCGATCAGTGCCACTTCGTATTCGCTGATGCCTTCGCGGATCGCAGCCTTGATGGCTTCGCCGCCTAGATCGCCAATGCGCGCGCCATGCTTGATGACGGCGATTTCCTCGGCGGACTTGACCATCCGCTGGCGCATGGCCGCCTGTGCGACGTCGACCAGCTCCGCGCCTTCGAAGGCGGCCTGGAGCTTGTTCCGGTTATCCAGCGGGAGGCTGTCGTCCTCGACGCCCAGCCGGCGTACGGTTACTCCGCGCTGGCGCAGTGCTTCCTGGATGCCGTGGATGTAGTTGTCCCGGCGCCAGTCGGTGTAGACGATGTTTTCGCCGTAGCTGCGGCGCCACGGCATGCCGGCGTCGATATTGGCGGTTACCGTGACGGTGTCTTCGTCGGTAACAACCATGGCGTAGGAGCGGCCGAAGGTGGTGAACAAGAAATCAGAGTAGTACTTGATGCTCTGATACGACGTCAGGACAACAGCGTCCAGCTGCTTTTCGGCCATGATGCGGCGCAGTCCTGAAAGCCGGCGTTCGAATTCGGCATCGGAAAACGTCAGCGTCTCCTTGGCTCCATTGTGCAGAACCTTCAAACGCTCCAATTCTGAAACGCTGGTCATTCTTTCGTCCACTGCGGTCATGTCGGGACCCTTCCTTGTCTGTTGAGTGACTTCCCTGCTGATACTCCGGTACGAGCGGGAAAACTGTGTCGGTTGCATTGAACGCAACTCGGTTGCATCAGCCTATGGGTGATGCTGGTCACTGTCAATAAGTGGTTTTGGGAGGACGGGTTACGCCGTCGAGCCAGGTCGAAGAAACTTAGTATGAGCTGTTGACAGTGACCCTGACCACATTTACGGTTGATGCAACTCAGTTGCGGCGAGTGCAACAACGGCGAAGATGGGCAAACATGATTGACGAGACCAGTTCCGTAACGGCAATGAAGGACCAGCCAGAACAAATGCGCACCGAAGATGTCGATTCGAAGACACGGCGACGGGTCGTTGCCGCAAGCTTTATCGGCAATTTCGTGGAATGGTTCGACTACGCCGTCTACGGCTACCTGGCGGCAACTATCGCCGTCGTCTTCTTCCCTGAATCTGCGGGCGAGACGGCGCTGTTGGCGACCTTCGGACTGTTTGCCGTTTCCTTCGTCGTCCGCCCAATCGGCGGATTTGTCTGGGGACACATTGGCGACAAGGTCGGCCGGCGGACGGCGCTGTCCCTTTCGATCCTGATCATGTCGCTGTCGACTTTTGCGATCGGTCTGCTGCCGAGTTACCAAGCGGTCGGACTGCTTTCTCCACTCCTGCTTCTGTTCGTGCGCATCGTGCAGGGGTTCTCAGCAGCCGGCGAGTATGCCGGAGCATCCGCCTTCCTGGTCGAGTATGCCCCCAAAAACCGGCGCGGACTCTTTGCCGCAGTCGTGCCGGCCAGCACAGCGACCGGTTTGCTGTTCGGCTCATTGATGGCCGGACTGCTGTATGGAGTCCTGTCCACGGATCAGATGGAGAGCTGGGGGTGGCGGCTTCCGTTCTTCCTCGCTGCACCGATGGGAATCATCGGCCGTTACATCCGGACCAGGCTCGAAGACACGCCGGCCTTCCGCAATCTGGCCGACGACGAAGAAGTTGTTGCGTCTCCGGTCCGGACGATGTTCAGGGACCATTGGCGCACATTGCTCATCGCCGTCGGAGCCGTGCTGCTGAACGCCGTCGGATTCTATGTCCTGCTCAGTTATATGCCGACATACTTGTCGGAGGAGCTCGGGTTTAGCAAGACGGAGTCATTCCTTGCGACCACTTTCGCGCTGGTCGCGTACATCGGTTTCATCTTCGTCGCAGGACTGGCTTCAGACATCTTCGGCAGGAAGAAGCTGCTTGTCAGTGCGTCCGTACTGTTCATTGTTTTCACCATTCCCGCATTCATGCTGCTCGACACCGGCAGCTTCCTGGTTGTCATCCTGGTGCAGATCGCTTTGGGCGGCATGTTGACGCTCAACGACGGAACGCTTCCCAGCTTCCTGGCGGAAATGTTCCCCACCCGGATCCGGTACAGCGGATTTGCCGTCAGCTTCAACTTGTCCAACGCCCTCTTTGGCGGTACCGCTCCCTTCATGGCGACGCTGCTCATCGGAATGCTTGGCACCAGCCTCGCCCCGGGCTGGTACCTCATGGCGGCGGCCGCGATAGCACTCAGCGCAGTGCTGTGTGCTCGTGAAACTTCCCGGGAGCCACTGCGTGAGAAATAATCAACAACGGCCCAGGCCCGACGCCGGTGATAACCGTGTGTGCCTGGAGCGCCCGGCTACGATGAAGCTATTATGAGCGCAAATACCGACACAGAGGGCAACTCCGGGGGCGACAGCCGTGGGGCGTCCGTCATCCAAAACACGATTGCGATACTGCGCTGCTTCAGCCCCGAGACACCGCTGCTTGGGGTCACCGAGATAGCGCCCAAGGTTGGGTTGCACAAGAGTACGGTGTCACGGATCCTGGCGTCGCTGGACCGCGAAAACATCGTCGAGCGGGATCCGACCCGACGTTACCGTTTGGGCTTGGGAATCATCGCCCTGGCAGGCCCGTTGCTCGCCGATATGGACGTGCGCCGAGCAGCATATCCGGTCCTGCAGGAACTGACCGAGCACAGTGGCGAGACAAGTGCATTATTGGTCTGGAATGGATCAGAAGCTATCTCGGTGGAACAGGTGCCGAGCAGGCACGAGGTGAAGCACACCTCCAATCTGGGGGCCAGGTACAACACTGCGTTGAGTTCCTCCGTGCAGGTGTTCCTGGCGGCGGACGGCCAGCAGCAGGCCAAGGCGCTTCTCGAGAGCGGCACCATCGCGGGCCTGCCGGAAAGAACGGGGGCGCGGGCGGATTATCTGGTGCGGTTGCAGGAGGTCGCCAAGCGCGGCTACGCCGTCAATTATGGCGAGACGTCGCCGCAGGAAGTCGGCGTTGCGGCCCCCGTCTACGACCACCGCGGCTCTACCGTTGCAGCTGTCATGACTCCGGCGCCGAAGTTCCGGGTCTCAGAGGACGATCTGGAGGAGCTTGGCCGTTCCTGTATCCAGGCCGCCCGGCAAGTCACGCTTCGTCTTGGCGGTAAGCCAAGCTAATACGACAAGGGACGGTGCCATGCTGGAGAAAGCGCACGAAAACAAGTTTCCGTATCGACTGCACGGTGGGAATGGTCCTGTAGAAATGCAGTGGCACTTTCTGGATAAATCCCAGTTGCCGGTGGCTGTCCAGACATGGGTACTGCCTCCCGGCGGCAGCGAAGGTATGCATGCCCACCTGGCCGACCAGAATCCGCTGGAGGAAATGTACCTTGTCCTGGAAGGGGCCGGGTCCATGCGCGTCGGCGACGACGTCTATGAAATCGGACCGGGGGATTCCGTGCTGGCATCCGAAGGCGTGGAACATGACCTGCGCAATACCGGCGCCGATCCGCTCAAGGTACTGGTGATCTGGGGAAAACCTGGCGAAGCGGACTGGTCCGGGTTTGGCTCAGCCAAGGCTGCCCGGGCACATCGCGCTACGTAAATCACCGCGGCACCTGATTGGCCGGGCGTCGAGATCGAGGGCAGCCGGCTGAAATCCCAAAATGGTATAATTTCGGTATGACGAAGCAAATTACTGTGCGGCTTCCCGATGACATAGTTGACTTCATCGACCGTACGGTTGAAGAGGGTGGAGTGGCGAGCCGGGCGGCGGTCGTCTCAAAGGCCCTTGAACGGGAGCGGCGCAGGGAGCGTGCCGCCCATGATGCACGCATCCTGGCGGAGGCGCCATCTGACGATGACCTTCATGCCGTTTCCCAATATGCTGCGACCTTGCCTATCGAACTTGCCTGATGCGGCCTATTCATATCGCGCAACTGGACAAGGCACGCCCAGTGCTCATCTTGACCCGTGAACTCGTCCGACCTCACATGAATCGGGTAACCGTCGCTCCTATTACGAGCACTATCCGGGGGTTGTCGACCGAGGTCCCAGTAGGTCTTCCGAATGGACTGGAACAGGGGTCAGTCGTCAGTTGCGACAACATTGTCACGGTTCCCAAGGACGTCATCGGTCGTCAGATCGGCTTCCTGCTGCCTCCTCAGGAGGCGATCCTCAGCGACGCCATTCAAGCTGCGTTTGACCTTGAGTAGGTAACGCGGAATGGCTGGACTTTCACCAACATATCGCTGAGGCTGGAAGTTTTGTGGGGTTGTTAAAGCACAGTGCGGATGGAGCGTTCAAAGTCGAGGACGTGGTTATAGGCCAGTTCCGCTGCCTGGTCGGCGTCGCCGTCGGCAATTGCATGCAATAGCCGGATGTGTTCGGTGATGTGCTCCGAAACATGCGGGAGTTTGTTCAGTACGAGGAACCAGATCCGCACCGCGAGGTTGTCGTAGCGGATCAGCACATCTTCGAGGTGCTCGTTGCCGGCGGAGCGGTACACGGCGCGGTGCACCATGATGTCGAAGCGCATCAGCGTCCGCGGATCAACGTCGGCGGCGTCCAGTTCGGCAATCGACCCGGCCAGTTCGCGGAGCTCCGCGCGGGCCTCGAAGGTCGCGGCTTCGGCGGCGCGGCGTGCGGCCAGCGGCTCCAGGGATTGCCGGATGTCGGAGATCTGGGCGAGTTCGGTGATGTCCACCATGGTGGCGAAAGTGCCGCGCCGTGGATACGAAACCACCAGATGGTCGTTCTCGAGCCGCTTGAGGGCTTCCCGCAGTGGTGTCCGTCCTACTTCGAGTTCGACAGCAAGTTTGCCCTCGTTGATGGGATCGCCGGGCCGGATTTCGAGCGTGATGAGTTTATCGCGGACCTGGCGGTAGGCCCTTTCGGCCATGGAAAGGCCGGCGTTATGGGTGTCCATCAGATCGGGCATGGTGTTCATCGGGATGGCGATCCCCTTCCGCCTGCAGTTTTTTTCGAAGGCTGTTGACTCTCTGTGAGCTACAGCATATCGTAATCACCAGTACTGATATATCAGTTTCGTATTACCGAATACTTCAACCCAAGGGGACCGTATGGATACCGCCCTGCAGACCGAACCCACATTCCTGGACGATACGTCCGATTCAGTCCTGGACCAGCCGCTTTCGGAAGCCGATCCGGAAGTCAGCGCCGCCATCGACAATGAACTGCACCGGCAGCAGTCGACGCTGGAAATGATCGCTTCCGAGAACTTCGCCCCCCCCGCCGTAATGGCAGCACAGGGCTCGGTTCTGACCAACAAGTACGCCGAAGGGTATCCGGGCCGTCGGTACTATGGCGGCTGCGAACACGTTGATGTGGTCGAGCAGCTCGCTATTGACCGGATCAAGGAGCTCTTTGGTGCCGAAGCGGCGAATGTGCAGCCGCACTCCGGCGCACAGGCCAACGCAGCGGCCATGTTCGCGTTGCTCAGCCCGGGGGACACCATCCTTGGACTGGACCTGGCCCATGGCGGCCACCTGACGCACGGCATGCGGATCAACTTTTCCGGCAAGCTCTACAACGTGGTTCCCTACCACGTGAACGACGGCGACTACCGGGTGGATATGGCGGAGGTCGAGCGGCTCGCGCAAGAGCACCGCCCGCGGATGATCATCGCCGGCTGGTCCGCCTACTCGCGCCAACTCGACTTTGCGGAGTTCCGCCGGATTGCCGACGACGTCGGTGCTTACCTGATGGTGGACATGGCCCACTTCGCCGGTCTGGTGGCGGCTGGCCTGCACCCAAGCCCGGTGCCGTATGCCGACGTCGTCACAACCACTACGCACAAGACGCTGGGTGGACCCCGCGGCGGCGTCATCCTCAGCAAGGCCGAGCACGCCAAGAAGATCAACAGCGCAGTCTTCCCCGGTCAGCAGGGTGGACCGCTGGAACACGTCATTGCCGCCAAAGCGGTCGCGTTCAAGATTGCCGCTTCGCAAGGGTTCCGGGAGCGGCAGCAGCGGACCCTCGAAGGTGCCGGGATCCTGGCCGACCGGCTGTCCGCGCCGGATGTCGCGCAGGCCGGGATCAGCGTCCTGTCCGGCGGCACCGACGTTCACCTGGTTCTGGTCGACCTGCGGAATTCACAACTGAACGGAAAGCAGGGCGAGGACCTGCTGCACCGGATCGGCATCACGGTCAACCGCAATTCGATCCCGTTCGACCCGCGCCCGCCGATGATCTCCTCCGGTCTGCGCATCGGCACACCGGCGCTGGCCACCCGCGGTCTGGGCGCGGCGGACTTCGCCGAGGTCGCCGACATCATCGCCACTGCGCTCTGCGCTGCCGCCGCGGCCGCCGAACGCGCCGTCGAATCCGTGCCTGCCGCCGTCGATGGTTCATCTGCACAGGGTTCCGCCCCGCAGGACGCGGACCTGGACGGCGCAGCCCTGCTCGACGACAGCGTGCTGGACGAATTGCGCGGACGCGTCGAACAGCTCGCCAACCAGTTCCCGCTGTACCAGAACGGAGCCACCCGATGAGCACCAGGACCGCCGAACACGATTCACTCGGCGACCACAAGGAATTCCTGTGGCGCAACGCCGAGCCCAAGTCCTCCTACGACGCCGTCATCATCGGTGGCGGAGGACACGGACTGGCCACGGCCTACTACCTGGCCAAGAACCACGGCATGACCAATATCGCCATCCTGGAACGCGGCTGGCTCGCGGGCGGGAACATGGCCCGCAACACCACCATCATCCGTTCCAACTACCTTTGGGACGAAAGCTCGGCGATCTACGAGCACTCGCTCAAGCTGTGGGAAGGGCTGCCGGAGGAACTGGACTACGACTTCCTGTTCAGCCAGCGCGGTGTCCTTAACCTCGCGCACACCATGCAGGAAGTCCGGGACAGCAACCGCCGGGTCTACGCCAACCAGCTCAACGGCGTCGACGCATTCTGGGTCGAGCCGGACGAGATCAAGGAACTGTGTCCGGTGCTGAACACCTCGGACAACATCCGCTACCCGGTGATGGGCGCCACCTGGCAGCCGCGGGCCGGCATCGCCAAGCACGACCACGTCGCCTGGGCCTTCGCACGGGCCTGCGATGCGATGGGTGTGGACATCATCCAGGGCTGCGAGGTCACCGGGTTCATCAAGGACGGCAACCGGGTCACCGGCGTCGAAACCAACCTGGGCCGGATCAACGCCGGTTCGGTCGGAATGGCCGCCGCCGGACGAAGCTCGCTGCTGGCGGAAATGGCCGGCTTCCGGCTGCCGATCCAGTCGCACCCGCTGCAGGCCCTGGTTTCGGAACTGCACGAACCGGTCCATCCCACCGTCGTGATGTCGAACCACGTTCACGTCTACGTATCCCAGGCGCACAAGGGCGAATTGGTGATGGGCGCCGGCGTCGACGCCTACAACGGTTATGGCCAGCGGGGCTCCTTCCACAAGATCGAGGAACAGATGGCTGCCGCCGTCGAACTTTTCCCGATTTTCGCCCGGGCGCACGTGCTGCGGACCTGGGGCGGGACCGTGGACGTCACCCTGGACGCGTCCCCCATTGTCAGCACGACGCCGGTGGACAACCTGTACGTGAACTGCGGCTGGGGCACAGGTGGCTTCAAGGGAACGCCGGCGGCCGGCTACACCTTCGCGCACACCATTGCCACCGGCGAAGCGCATGAACTGAACAAACCATTCGCCCTGGACCGCTTTGTCAGCGGTGCATTGATCGACGAGCACGGCGCCGCGGCCGTGGCGCACTGAGAGGACAGCATGCTGCTCATTGAATGCCCCTACTGCGGGCCACGCAACGAGACCGAATACACCTACGGCGGCGAGGCGCATGTGCCGTACCCGGAAAATCCGGACGAGCTGTCCGACCATGAATGGGCCGAGTTCCTGTTCTACCGGGCGAATCCACTTGGCCGCTTCGCCGAGCGCTGGATGCACGGCGTCGGCTGCCGCCGCTGGTTCAACGCGATCCGCGACACCGGCAGTTACAAGGTGCTCGCCACCTATCCGATGGGCGCCACACCCCCGGAAATTCCCACCAACACCACGGCTGCAGCAATTGGAGGAAAGTCATGAGCACCCCGACACAGCGCTTGTCCGACGGCGGCCGGATCGACCGGAGCACGACGGTCCGGTTGAGCGTGGATGGCCGCGAACTGACGGCGCATCCGGGCGACACCGTGGCTTCGGCACTGCTGGCCGCGGGCCGGATCGATGCCGGCCCGTCCCT
Source organism: Arthrobacter sp. H14 (assembly GCF_000520495.1). Lineage (GTDB taxonomy): Bacteria > Actinomycetota > Actinomycetes > Actinomycetales > Micrococcaceae > Arthrobacter_C. The sequence continues at coordinate 47,465 of NZ_KI914635.1, read as the reverse complement.
GTACCTGAAGCGGCCCCGCGGCATCTTCTCCGCCGGCGTCGAAGAGCCCAACGCCTTGATCCGGGTTGCCGCTGCTGGCAGTGGCGTTGCCGAATCGATGCTGCAGTCCACCATGGTGCCGGCGATCGAGGGGCTGGAAGCAGAGCTGCTGTCCGGGCTGGGACGCCTGGATCCGGCCGACGACAACGCCATCTACGACAAGAAGTATGTGCACACGGACGTGCTGGTGGTTGGCGCCGGCCCGGCGGGGTTGGCCGCCACGCGGGATGCCGCCGCCACCGGTGCGCGGGTCATCCTGATCGATGACCAGCCGGAGCTGGGCGGTTCGCTGCTCTCGACCCCGGGTGAGCGGATCGATGGACAACCGGCACTCGAGTGGGTCGCCTCCGCGCGGGCTGAACTCGAAGCGGCCGAAGAGTGCACCATCCTGCAGCGGACCAGCGCCTTTGGCAGCTACGACGACAACTTCATGCTCGCCCTCGAACACCGCACCGACCACCTGGGTGACGCGGCCCCGGCCGGTGTTTCCCGCCAGCGGGTTTGGCACATCCGGGCCGGCCAGGTTGTCATCGCCACCGGTGCGCATGAGCGCCCGCTGGTGTTCGCGAACAACGACCGGCCGGGCATCATGCTCGCCTCCGCGGTGCGCAGTTACCTGAATCGTTACGCCGTTGCGGCCGGTTCCCGGGTCGTCGTCGCCACCACCAATGACAGTGCCTACGACGTCGTCACCGAGCTGGCCGCCGCCGGCGTCGAAGTGGCTGCGGTAGTGGATGCACGGCAGGACCTGTCGGCCAAGGCAGCGGAGACGGCGCAATCCATCGACGGCTTGCGGATCATCACCGGCAGTGCGGTCATCGACACGTCCGCAGAGGCCGGTGGCGCCAGTGACGGTTCCACCGACAACGGTGGCCGGATCACCTCCGTGACCATCAGCGCGATTAGCGACGACGACGCCCTCACCGGCACTCCAGAGAGCATCGACTGCGACCTGCTCGCGGTGTCCGGCGGCTGGAGCCCGGTCGTCCATCTGCACAGCCAGCGTCAGGGCAAGCTCCGCTTCGACGACACGCTGGTCGGATTCGTCCCCGCGGATACAGTGGAAGACCAGCAGGTTGTAGGCTCGGCCCGCGGCAACTACGAACTGGCAGCGTGCATTGGCGAAGGCGCCATGGCCGGTGCCGGAGCCGCCGCGCTGACCGGTTTCGGCAACTCTGCGCTGCCGGTCCTGTCCGATTCCGCCGCCGGTGCCGCACCTACCCGGGCGCTGTGGCTGACCCCGGCCGCGGAAGGCGAGCCGGTCGACTGGAACACGCACTTCGTCGACCTGCAGCGTGACTCGACGGTCGCCGATGTCCTCCGTGCCACCGGCGCGGGCATGCGCAGCGTGGAACTCGTCAAGCGCTACACCTCGCTGAGCACCGCCAACGACCAGGGCAAGACGTCGGCGGTGAACGCGATCGGCGTGATCGCCGAGGCGCTGGAGGGCAAGGGGCCAGGCGAAGTCGGCACGACGACGTTCCGCGCACCCTACGTGCCCGTCGCCTTCGCGGCGCTCGCCGGACGGGAACGCGGAAAGCTTTTCGACGCTGCCCGGCTCACCTCGATCCACCCCTGGCACGTTGCCAACGGTGCGGAATTCGAGGACGTCGGACAGTGGAAGCGGCCCTGGTACTTCCCGCAGGAAGGCGAAGACATGGACGCCGCGGTGGAACGCGAATGCCGCGCCGCCCGCGAAGGAGTCGGCTTCCAGGACGCGACCACGCTCGGCAAGATCGAAATCTGGGGCGCCGACGCCGGCGAATTCCTCAACCGTATCTACACCAACGCGTTCAAGAAACTGCCCGCGGGCAAGGGCCGCTACGGGCTCATGTGCACCCCGGACGGAATGATTTTCGACGACGGCGTGACCTTGCGGATCGACGAGAACCGGTACTTCATGACCACCACCACCGGCGGTGCCGCCAAGGTTCTGGAGTGGCTGGAGGAATGGTCCCAGACCGAGTGGCCGGAGCTGGACGTGAAGTGCACATCGGTGACCGAACAGTGGAGCACAGTCGCCGTCGTCGGGCCTAAATCCCGTGATGTGATTGCCAAAATGGCTCCGGACTTGGACGTCTCGCAGGAGGCCTTCGAGTTTATGGAATTCCGCCAGACCACACTCGCCTCCGGCATTCCGGCGCGGATCTGCAGGATCTCCTTCTCGGGTGAACTGGCCTTCGAGATCAACGTCGAGTCCTGGTACGGGCTCAGTGTCTGGGAGCAGGTCGCCGAAGCCGGGGCGGAATTCAACATCACCCCGTACGGCACCGAAACCATGCACGTGCTGCGCGCGGAGAAGGGCTTCATCATCTCCGGGCAGGACACGGACGGGACGGTCACGCCGCAGGATGCGGGGATGGAATGGGTGATCTCCAAGCGCAAGGAGTTCATTGGCAAGCGTTCCTACACGCGGCTGGACCACTCGCGGGTGGACCGAAAGGTGCTGGTCGGACTGCTGCCGGTGGATAAGACGTTCCGGTTGCCCGAAGGCGCGCAGATCGTCGAGCAGGGAACACCGATCACTCCGGAGGACGGGCCGGTGCCGATGGTCGGACACGTGACCTCCAGCTACTACAGTCCGGCGATGGGCAGGTCGTTCGCGCTGGCGCTGATTAAGGGCGGACGCGAGCGGATTGGCCAGACTTTGGTCGCTCCGCTGCAGGGAAGGTTGATCGAAGTCGAAGTGACGGACACCGTTATGTATGACCGGGAAGGAAGTAAGCGGGATGGTTAGTACGGCATTGGAATACGGAACCGGACACGAGCAGCAGGGAAGGGGCGGGATGTCCCGGCCGGGCGCACCGGGAGCCGGCGAGGCTGAGGCTGCTTCTGAAACGGGAGCGTCGACGGCGGCTCCGTCGTCGGGCGGACCGGCCGCGGGCGGACTGGCGG
>NZ_KI914635.1:39638-44431 GCF_000520495.1 Arthrobacter sp. H14 | reverse complement strand
GCACAGCCCCGCCGAGCACTTGGCGGACGCCTTCGCGGAAGCGGAAGTTACCGGTGAACGCGGCGTCCGGCTGCGGGAAGTCGCGTTCGTGACGATGATCAGCCTGCGGGTGGACCCATCCAGCGACGTGGCAGCCAAGCTGGCAGAAGTCCTCGGCACAACCCTGCCTGCCCGCTGCGGCCAAACCGCTACGGGAGAAGGCCACACCGTGCTATGGCAGGGACCGGATGAGTTCCTGGTAATCAGCGACGACGACGCCGGTCCGCTGGTGCAGGCGCTCGCCGGCAACCTGGAGGGTAACCCGGGATCGGTGGTCGATGTTTCGGCGAACCGGACCACGCTGGAGCTGTCCGGACCCTCCGCCCGCGCCGTGCTGGAGAAGAGCTGCGCACTGGATCTGCATCCACGCGCCTTTGCTCCGGGCACTGCAGTATCCACAGTGCTCGCCGGAGTCCCGGTCGTGCTGTGGCAACTCGACGGCGCACCCACCTACCGGCTGATGCCGCGGGCGTCGTTCGCGGACTACCTGGGCCGCTGGCTGGTCGATGGCATGGCCGAATTCGCCGCGCCGGAGATCCCCGGCGCACAGCCGGTTCCGGCCGCACGCCGGACCGCGTCGGCTGCAGCAGGGAACAGGCCAGAGGCGGACTGAAATGGCACTGAGCGCGCTGGATCTGTACTCGGTCGGCATCGGGCCGTCGTCGTCGCATACCGTCGGGCCGATGCGGGCGGCGAAGCAATTCGTTGCCGCTGTCGCCGAAGAGCTTGGCCTGGATGCGGTGAAACGTGTTCAGGCTGAACTCTTCGGCTCGCTCGGAGCCACCGGCGTCGGGCATGGTTCCGACAAAGCGGTGATCCTTGGGCTGACGGGCGAGGATCCCGAAACGGTCGACGCGCTCGGTGCCGATGAGGCGGAGCGGCAGATCTGCGACGAAGGCAAACTCGCCCTGAACGGAACGCACCCGGTGCGCTTCGACCGGGCCACCGACGTCACGTTGCACCGCCGCAAGTCGCTGCCCGCGCACCCCAACGGCATGGCGTTCCGCGCCTTCGATGAAAATGGCACGGTGCTGGACGAGCGGATATACTACTCGATCGGCGGCGGTTTCGTGGTCACCGAGGAAGCCGCCGACCAGGACCGCATCGTCGAGGACGAGACCAAAGTGCCATACCCGTTCAGTAGCGGGGACGAACTGGTGCAGCAGTGCCGCGAACACGGGTTGTCGATCAGCGAATTGATGATGGCCAATGAACAGTCCTGGCGCCCGGCGGAGGAAGTCCGCGCGGAGCTGCTGCACATCTGGGCCGTTATGCAGGAATGCGTCAACAACGGCTGCACCACCGAGGAGACTATTCTTCCCGGCGGGCTGAAGGTGAAGCGGCGGGCCGCCAAACTGCATCGGCAGCTGACCGAGGAAGCAGACGATCTGGACCCGATCCGCGCGATGGACTGGGTCAACCTTTTCGCGCTCGCGGTGAACGAGGAGAACGCTGCCGGCGGACGCGTGGTCACCGCACCAACCAATGGGGCGGCCGGCATCGTGCCCGCGGTGCTGCATTATTACGCCAAGTTCATTCCCGGAGCCGACGACGACGGCGTGGTCCGCTACCTGCTGACCGCGGCCGCCATCGGAATCCTGTTCAAGGAAAACGCGTCAATCTCCGGAGCGGAAGTAGGATGCCAGGGCGAAGTGGGATCCGCGTGTTCGATGGCGGCAGCCGGCTTGTGCGAAGTCATCGGTGGGACGGTGGAACAGGTGGAAAACGCCGCCGAGATTGGGATCGAGCACAACCTTGGGCTCACCTGCGATCCGGTGGGCGGACTGGTGCAGATTCCGTGCATCGAACGGAACGCCATTGCCAGTTCGAAGGCGATTAATGCAGCTAGGCTTTCCCTCAAGGGCGATGGCCGCCACACGGTGTCGCTCGACCAGGCTATTAAGACCATGCGCGATACAGGAGCCGACATGAAATCGAAATACAAGGAAACCTCCCGTGGCGGTCTGGCCGTAAACGTGATTGCGTGCTGACATGACCGTCACCGAAAACAAGCCAGCAGCGTCGGCGACCGGGACCGCCGTCGAACACGTCCTGACTCTGGACTGTGCCGAAAGCCCCGGAATTGTCCATGCCGTATCCGGATTCCTCGTGGAGCACGGCTGCGACATCATCGACAACAAGCAGTTCGGAGACCGGCGCGCTGGCCGCTTCTACATGCGCGTGCATGTCACCTCAACTGCCGGCGGTACTGCTGCCGACGAGTGGACGGCACAGTTGCGCGCCGCCTTTGAGCCGATTGCCGAACGGTATGGCATGCGTTGGAACCTGGACCGGCACGGCAGGAAACAGCGCGTGCTGATCATGGTGTCCAAATTCGGACACTGCCTCAATGATCTGTTGTTCCGCGCCCGGAGCGGCGAGTTGCCGATCGAAATTGTCGCCGTCGTGTCCAACCACCTGGACCACAAAGCACTGGTGGACTGGCACGGCATTCCGTATTTCCACCTGGCGGTCACGCCTGATACCAAGGCGGACGCGGAGGCGCGATTGCTGGAGGTGATCGACGAGAAAGACGTCGAACTCATTGTTCTGGCCCGCTATATGCAGGTGCTCAGCGATGAACTCAGCGCCAAACTCAGCGGTAGATGCATCAACATTCACCACTCGTTCCTGCCCAGCTTCAAAGGGGCCAAGCCGTACCACCAGGCGTACGAACGCGGCGTCAAAACCGTGGGGGCGACCGCGCATTACGTCGACGCGGAGCTGGATGAAGGCCCGATTATTGCCCAGCAGGTGATCGACGTCGACCATACCTACGGGCCGGAGGACCTGGTCGCCGCCGGGCGGGATACCGAGTGCCGGGCGCTGACCAATGCCGTTCGCTGGCATTGCGAGGGACGGGTCATCCTCTCAGGTGGCCGGACCGTCATACTGCGTTAGAACGGCGAGGTCCCCGGCGGAAACTAATGCACAGCACGGGCGCGATTACTTAGGCACGTCTGCGACACCCGTGTACGTCGCATAGCCGGGGCGTCCTGCCCATTCGTAAACCTGGATTGCGAGTCCGCGCGGGGTGGTCTGGTTGCTGGTAAGGCTCAGCCCCGCCGGCGCTCCGCCGTCGGGAAAGAGACGTCGGCCGTATCCGAGGATAATTGGGGCGACCACGAGCCGAAATTCGTCGATCAGCCCTGCTGCCAGCAGGGACTGGGTAAGCCTGGCACTTCCGTGGATCTGGAGTTCCCGTCCGGGTTGCTGTTTGAGCGCTGCGACCTGGGCTGGGACATCGCCGGAGAGGATCGTGGTTGGGTCCCATGTTCCCGCTGTAAGGGTATGGGAGGCGACGTATTTCGGCAGGCTGTTCATGAGCAAGGTGAAGGGGTCGCCCGGGTCGGTTATCTGTGGCCAGTCCCTCGCGAAGGCGTCATAGGTTCGTCGGCCGAGTAGGAGAGCGTCGGCCTGGTCGAGCCATTCCGAGGCCTGGCGGATGAACGCTTCATCCATGTGGTCGACGAACCATCCGCCCTGGGTAAATCCGTCGCTGGTGTCTTCTTCGGGCGAGCCTGGTCCCTGCGATACGCCGTCCAGGCTTAAAAACTCAGTAACTGTCAGCTTCATGCTCTCATCCTCGTCCGGATTGAATGTCCAAGCCAGTGACTCGACGAGTTCGGCGTGGCAAATACATCAACATCCACCACTCGCTCGTGCCCAGCGTCATTTACGTCGCTATCCAATATCGGTGCTTGAGCGGTGTACCGTTCCCTGGTGCTTCGGGGTCCTCGAGTAGAGCTCCGGCGCTCTCAATGATTCGAATCGATCCAAGGTTGTCCACGTCGCAGGTAACCAGGGCTTGGCCAATCCCCAGCCCGCGTGCAACATCCAGCGACCGCTGCAGAATTTGCCTACCGTAACCCTTGCGGCGGAACCCCGGGCCGGACCGCATAGCCGATATGACCCCCGACCTGAAGGAGGAAGTCGTTGAGGCAATGCCGGATCGAGACTCGTCCGACCAATTGTCCTTCGGCTTCGGCGACGAGAAAGGTTGCGGGCACCCGGCCCTCGGGGACATCGATTCCCCGGCGTGCGTTTTACAAGCGCACCAGATAGTCGGTCCAAGAGTCCGCCTGTTGGAAACCAAGGAGGAAGGTGAAATCCTCCCGTTCGAGTTCCTCATGGGACAGCAACGCCTGCTTCTCATCGGCCGCATCCAGGGCCCGGAGCCGTAGTCCATTCACCGACGTCACTTGTCCTCCCACAGTTCGGGGATCCGGCGGATGGTCGCGTCGCCATCCGGGCGCATTTCAACCAAACCTATCTGGTTCATTCGGAAGGCGTCACCGCGATTCACGCGCCGGCCATCTGTGACGGTCACGTGTGGGCGGTAGTTCTCCCCGGAAAAGTGCGGGCTGGTGATGGCGGCGCCGTTTTCGGAAAGCGCCCGGACGGTGTCCTCATGCAGCCGCTGAAGGACGTCGCTGTGTTCCACGAGCGACACCGGAACCGTCCGCCGGCTCCCGAACATGTCGTCTTTGCCGATGCGGAGTTCAGTCCCCAAAGCGGCGCGGGCTGGTTGACCGAGGATTTCGGCCAGCCGACCCGGCGGAAGTTCAGAGCTGAAATGCGTCAGCGTGATGTGCAGCGGCCATGCGCCACGGCTGAAGATCATGCCGCGGTGGACCGGATCGATGAACGCAGCAGCAACGAAGGTGGCCATGTCAGGAGTATCGCACGGTTGCCGAAGCGCTACCTCCCGTTGGTTCCGGCGCCGGCCGGCTCGGCTTCCTCATCGGTGTACT
>NZ_KI914635.1:21819-39538 GCF_000520495.1 Arthrobacter sp. H14 | reverse complement strand
CTTCCTCATCGGTGTACTGCCCGGCGACCCGCCGCTCCCATGCGGCCATGATCGGCTTTGGCGTGGGCTTGGTGATCAACGAAACCACGAAGTAGACGACCAGGGATGCGCCGAGTCCGAAGTAGATCGGCTCGTTGGCCAGCACATCGCCAACGATCACCATGGTGACAAGCGTCGTGACAACACCGGCCGCCATGGATGCCGCGGCGCCATACCCGGTACCGCGCTTCCAGAACAATCCGCCAAGAATGGCCACCAGCAAGCCGCCCACCAGAATGTCGTAGGCGATCGTCAGGGCGGTCACGACGTCTTCAATCACTGCGGCTAGAAGTACGACGACGATGCCGAGTCCCAACACGAACCAGCGGTTTCCGCGCACATCGGACTCGTGATCCTGCTTGGTGTAGTCCTCGGAAGGCTTCCGGCCGAACCAGCTCGCTACCAGCGGAACGACGTCGGCGCGGGCCACCGTGGCGGAGGCGATCAGTGCACCGGAAGCGGTGGACATCATGGCTGCCACACCCGCTGCGAGGACGATGCCGCCGAGGCCAACCGGCAGGATGTTCTGGGCAACGGCGGCGTATACGGCGTCGCTGTTCTCAATCCCGGTCATAAAGGATGCGGCAGCGGTTCCGATCAAGGCACCGGCGACACCGTAGAGCATGCAGTAAACACCGGCTGCGGCGCCACCCCAGCGGGCAATGCGCGGAGAGCGGGCGGTGAAGACGCGCTGCCAGATGTCCTGTCCGATCAGCAGTCCCAACGTGTAGATCACGAAGAAGGTGATGATGGTCTGCATGCCGATGGCGGCTGGGTCGAAGGCGGTCTGGCCAAGGCGGTCGACTATTCCCTGGTAACCGCCGGCTGCGTTCCAGGTGAAGGGCAGCATCAGCGCGAAGAGGCCGATCGTCATCAGGCCGAACTGGACAATATCGGCCAGCGTGATGGACCACATTCCACCGATCGAGGAGTAGATCACGACAATGCCGCCGCCAATCAGCACGCCCCAGAACCGATCGATGTCGAACAGCACCGTGAAGATGGTCGCGTACGCGGTGGTGGACGTGACCGAAAGCATCAGGGTGTAGCCGAGCATCACCATGGAGGACGTCTCGGTGGAACGCGCGCCATAACGCAGGGTCAGCATCTGGGAAACCGTGAAGATCTTCAGTTTCTGGATGGTGCCGGCGAAGAAGAGGCTGATGGCCAGCACGCCGCAGGCGATGGCGAGCACGAGCCACATCCCGGAAATGCCGAACTCGAAACCGAGGGCGACGCCGCCGACCGTGGAAGCACCGCCGAGCACCAGTGCGGACATGGTTCCGGTGTACAGGAACGGCCCAAGCCGCCGGCCGGCGACCAGGTAATCGCTGGCATTCTTGGTCCTGCGCTTGCCCCACCAGCCAAACGCGAGCATGGCGAGCAAATACAAGATGACGATGATGACGTTCAGGTCCACTGGGCCTCCGGTGCGGTGGTTAGACGGCACCCAGTACGGAAGGGGCGGGACGCCGTCGTCGTTGATATGGTTTGAAAGTAAAATTGCCTGTATGACAACTTATGTTTTCTTAAGCGTAGGCTGTGACGTGTACAACAGTCAATCGTTATCGAGCTGTATTCGAGCGGCAGCCATTGCATGCGATGCAACAATCGTTTTCCGGTAGGCTCTTTGTGACGTGGATTACATGCCGCCGGTTCGCCGGTGGAACGCCCGGGGGAGAGGCGCCGCGTCCGCATCGAGGATATTTGGAGAGAGAATGAAAGCCCTTCCGGTAGAACCCAGCCATGCTCAGGTGGCGATTGGCTCGCGGATCAGAGCCGCGCGCCAGTCCCAACGGATGACGATCGAGCAGGTGGCGGATTCCACCGGACTTACCAAGGGCTTTCTGAGCCGGATCGAACGCGATCTGACCTCGCCGTCGGTCGCTTCGCTGGTCACCTTGTGTGAAGTGCTCTCGGTTTCGATTGGAGACCTTTTCCTGGCGCCAGAGACCAACCTAGTCCGGCTCGAGACCGCGCCGCGGATCAGCCTGGGCGGCGAGGGTATTGCGGAGAAGTTGCTGACCGTCCGGTCGGAGCACCGTATCCAGATGATCCGCGCCGTCATCGCGCCACACGGTAAGGGCGAATCCGAGTTGTACAGCGTCGACTGCGAGGTGGACGTGCTGCATGTGGTCAGCGGCCGGTTGACCTTGATTATGACGCACGAGTCCTACGACCTTGGCCCCGGCGACACCATGACATTCCCAGGACGTGAACCGCACAGCTGGTCCAATGACACCGACGACGAGGTCGTCGTGATCTGGACGCTGGTGCCGGGCGGTAAACGTTGAACAACTTTTGATGCGTGACAGAAAACATTGACGTAGCATTGCCGAAAGAGACACGGACCTTCAACGAAGAGGACCTCATGACTGATATGCGCATTACCGCCCCGAACGGCAACGTGGGACCCATCGATTCATCCCGGGTGCCGCGCTATGCAGGTCCAGCGACCTATGCCCGGCTGCCGCGGCTGGACGAGGTCGGAAAGGCGGATGTTTCCGTCGTCGGCGTCCCCTTTGACACCGGAGTTTCCTACCGGCCCGGCGCGCGTTTTGGCCCCAATCATGTCCGCGAATCGTCACGCCTGCTCCGCCCATACAACCCTGCTCTGGACGTCTCGCCATTCGAGAATGTGCAGGTGGCCGACGCCGGCGACATCGCGGTCAACCCGTTCAACATCGAAGAGGCACTGGACACCGTGAAGGCGGCCGCCCTGGATTTAACCTCCGACGGCGGCAAGCTCGTCACGATCGGTGGTGACCACACAATCGCGCTGCCTCTGTTGCGCGCCGCGGCCGAACGACACGGACCGGTGGCGCTGCTGCACTTCGACGCCCACCTCGACACCTGGGACACCTACTTCGGCGCCGAATACACGCACGGCACCCCGTTCCGCCGCGCCTTCGAAGAGGGCATCATCGACACCGAGGCGCTTTCGCATGTCGGCACCCGCGGCCCGTTGTATGGGGTGAAGGACCTCGAGGATGACCGGCGTTTCGGTTTCGGCATCCTGACCTCGGCCGACGTGTTCCGGCAGGGCGTGGACGAAGTCGTGGCCAGGCTTCGCGACCGGATCGGAAACCGTCCGCTGTACATTTCAGTCGACATTGACGTGCTTGATCCGGCGCATGCACCGGGCACCGGAACCCCGGAAGCCGGCGGGATGACCAGCCGCGAACTGCTCGAAATCCTGCGCGGCTTCCGCGGACTCAACCTCATTGGAGCCGACGTCGTCGAAGTTGCCCCGGCCTACGACCACGCAGAAATCACAGGCATCGCCGCGTCCCACGTCGCCTACGATCTGGTTTCCTTGATGGCCTTGGGGGCTTCGGATCAGGAGCAGGCGGGGAACGACGGCGGCAGGGTCGACATCGCGGCGGCGCGCCAGCAGGAGGACCTCGTATGAGTGAGGCTTCGATTTCCCAGTCAGCAGTTGCGGATCCGGCCGACGCACCGGCCGAGCGCAACGGCGGCGATCTCGTCGTCGAAACCCTCACCGCTCTAGGTGCCAGCACAGTTTTCGGCATACCGGGCCAGCACGCGCTGGGGCTGTTCGATGCGATGGGCCGCGGCAACCTGCACTTCGTGTCCTCCCGCGTGGAGAACAACGCTGCCTTCGCCGCCGATGGTTACGCCCGCGCGACGGGCAAGCCAGGCGTCGTCTTCCTCTCCACAGGACCGGGAGCACTGACGTCCCTGTCCGGGCTGCAGGAAGCGTACGCTTCGGCCGTTCCGATGGTCGTCATCTCGTCGCAGATCCCTTCCGAAGGACTCGGCGCCCGCCGGAAGGGCATGCTGCACCAGCTGGATGATCAGAAGGCGTCGGCCGCGAACGTTAGCAAGAGCCAGCGGCTCATCCAGCATCCCTCCGCCATCCCGTCGGCGATCGCCGCAGCCTGGGCGGAAGCGCTGACCGCTCCGATGGGCCCGGTCTGGTTGGAAATCCCGCAGGACATCCTGCTTGCCGAACACCGGATTCCCGCCGTCCGCGACGTCGCCGGAGCGCCTGCTCCGGTGCCCGCCCGCGCGGAACTGATTGAAGCTGCCGCCAAGCAGCTCGCCGAAGCCGAAAGGCCGGCGATCATTGCCGGCGGCGGCGTCCGCCGGGGCAATGCCGAGGCGGCGCTGCTCCAGGTCGCCGAGAAACTCCGCGCACCGGTCCTTTCCTCGCCCGGTGGCAACGGCGCCTTCCCCCGTGACCATGAGTTGTCGCTGCAGAGCTGGGCCGAGGACCGCTACGCCACCGAGGTGATGGAGGACGCCGACGTCCTGCTCGTGATCGGAACGTCGCTGGGCGAAGTCACCTCCAACTACTTCACGCTGGCCCCACGCGGACAGATGATCCAGATAGACGCCGAGTGGCGGGTCCTCGAATCGAACCATCCAGCGCTCGGCATCCACGCCGACGCCGGCCTCGCTCTCACCGCGCTCGCGGAGGCGCTGCCCGTTCCGGCTCCGTCGCAGCGAGCCGACAGCTGGCACGGCAAGTCCGCCGAAGACGTCGTCGTCGAAACCCTCCGGAAGATCACCGGCCGGCTCGACGCGCAGGATCTGTCCATGGAGCGGAAGTTCATGACGGACATCCGTGACGCTGTTCCATCTGGCATGCAGACCTTCTGGGACATGACGATTGCCGCGTACTGGGGCTGGTCCTGCTGGGATGCCCGCGGCGGCCAGTTCCACTCCGCGCAAGGAGCAGGCGGCCTCGGCTACGGCTACCCGTCCGGAATCGGCGGCTCCGTCGGACTCGACGAACGCGTCCTGGCCGTATCCGGCGACGGTTCCGCGATGTACTCCATCTCCGAACTCGCGACCGCGAAGCAGCACAACGCACCGGTCACCTGGCTGATTGTCGACGACGGCGGCTACGGCATTCTGCGCGAATACATGGAAGGCGCCTTCGGGCAGGCCACCGCGACCGAACTGAGCCGGCCCGACTTCGTCGCGCTCGCCCAAGCATTCGGTGTGCCGGCACGGAAGGTCGCTCCCGAAGGCATCAAGGAAGCGCTCGAGGAGTCATTCGCCGCTGACGGGCCCAACGTCGTCGTCGTCGAGGCCTTATTGAAGATGTTCGAGCCGACCCACCTCTAGTCGCGCGGACCCACGCCTCAATCAGACGTAGCCGTGGGATGTCTCCCCGGCCGAACCGTCTCCATCATGACTGCTGGGGAACCGGTTTGCCTTCACTGGGCTGGACGACGACGAAGCCCGGCCCGTGGAACGCCAACTGGAATGCCTCACCCGACCCGCCACGCAGCATCGAACGCATGTTCATGGAACTGTGTACCTGCGGGGCAAGATTCCCCGACCAGCAAACCACCGCCTGCGCATCCACGAACGTCGGCTGCTGGCTGCAATCCAGAATGAGCGGTTCGCCCTCGCAGCAGATCGCGACTGTTCCCTGGCCCTGCAGCAGCAGGTTGAATACGCCACCACTGACCATGCCCGCACCCTGGACCCGCCGGATGTCCCAGTTAATCGTGGTGTCCATCGCCAGCAGGTTCTTGCTCGCAACGGAAATCGAGTCGCCCTCGAGCTGCATCAGGAAGATATTGTTGGCCTGCCGCGCAAAAAAGACCTCGCCCTGCCCGGACACCCGCATCATCGGCGCGTCCTCGCTGGTCAGCATCTTCTTCACCAGCTTGCCGATGCTGCCTGACCCCTCATGATGGAAATGGATCTGCCCCTGGAATGCGACCATCGCGCCTTTGGTGGCAATCATGTCCTCGCCCAGCACCGCCCGCAGCATCCGCGGCGACTGCAGAGCCCACCGCTCGTTCGTCTGCATTTCCTGGTTCTGTTCGCTGAAAAGTGCACTGCGCATGACCCCGCCCCTCCACGATGAATGTTGCTCATAGTCTGGCACGCCGGCCGGCGGCACAGGCAGCCATTCAGGAAAAAGTCAGGGTCAGTATCGTCCTGAAGACGTAGGACTCACGGACCTACCCTCGTTACGATTGAAGTACCGGGCCGCACCTGGTGTATCGCGGCAATCGCAACTCATGAGGGAGCGTCATGTCCAACCAGTATCCAGGCCACAACCCGTCCGACGACGACAATTCCGCCCCGCAGACGGCCGGGAATCAGTATGGTTATGGCCAGCAGCAACCGCAGCACGGGGCACACAACAATCCGTACGCCCGGCCGGACCCTTATGAGCAGCAGGCCTACGGCGGTCCTGGCCACCAGCAGTATCCCAGCCAGCGCGGTCCGCAACCGGGCAAAGGCATGGCCATCACCGCCATGGTCCTGGGAATTGTCGCCATTGTTCTGTGTCTGATCCCGTTCATCGGTTTTATTAGCATCATTGGCGGAATCGCCGCCGTCGTCATCGGCATCATCGCGCTCAAGAAGGGCAAGCCCGGCCGGGGTATGGCGATCACGGGCATAGTCCTCGGTGCGATCGGCGCCATTCTCGCAGTGATTGTCACCATCGTGTCCATCATGCTGATCGGCGCCGGCGTTGAGTCCGCATCTGAAAAGCGCGTGGTCGAGTACAGCGCCACCACCAGCGGCGAAGCTTCGGTGGAGTACTTCGACGGCGACGGTGATACGACCGAACAGATTCCGGGGGACTGGAGCGAGGAAATCACTTTCACTGGCCCGCCCTTGAGTGCGCTGACGGTCCGGGCTGCCGATTCGTCGGACGGTTCAGCGACGGTCAGCTGCAAGGTCGTCGTCAATGGTGAAACGGTCTCGGAAAACAGCGCCTCGGGTGCGGGTGCCACCGCCGTCTGCCTGGGAATAGACTTCGGCCAGTCAGGAAATTAGCGACGACGGCGGGAGGCCGCCAGAGTGCGAGCCTACTTTTCGGCCATCGTGAGGAAGTCATTGACCCTATTGAGCAGCCCCGGCTGATCCTTTAACTCACACTCCCAAATCACCAGCGGCTCCCACCCCGACGCGCGTAGCTGCTCGATTTGACTGGCGTCGCGTTCGAAGGTGCGTAGCCGCTTCGCCGACCAGAATTCAGCGTTCTGCTTCGGCGCCCGCTCGCCAACGCGGCAGGTGTGTGAATGCCAGAAGCAGCCATGGACGAAAATCACCTTGCGGCGGCCGGCGAATACCAGGTCCGGCTTGCCGGGAAGGTTCTTTCCATGCAGCCGGTAGCGGTAGCCCGCGCCGTGAATCATCCGCCGGACGGTCAGTTCCGGCTTGGTGTTTTTGCCCCGGATTCTGGACATGTTCCAGCTGCGGTGTTCCGGCGTGAGCGAATCGGTCATCGGCTCCATTTTATCGCCACTGGGCTTATCCGCATGCGACTTAACCGCAGTCGACTTAGCCGCACTCGACGGCTTCCAAACTTCTAGAGCAGCTCGATCAGCCTGGCGTCCTGGGCCGCCGTATCGAAGGCGCCGCCAGTCACCAGCAACTCGTCGGCGCCCGTGAAGCGGATCAAATTCTCCAACTGATCGGCCACCTCTTGTGCTGTGCCGTAGATCGATGAGGCCAGGTTGTCGTCAACGAGGGATCGTTCCCGGTCGGTCGGCTTGTCGCCGTCGATATTGTCCGCCGGTTCCAGAGCCGGAAACTCGCCCCGCGTGCGTGAGCGGGCCAACGCCCAAGCCTCCGGCAGCAGCAGTTCCCTGGCAGCATCGGTCGAGTCGGCGACGGCGACGTTCACCGACGCGATCACATAAGGTTCCTCATACCAGCCTGACGGCTGGAAGCTCTGACGGTACCGGGTTAGGCCTGCATGGCCACCACTGCCGTCCTCTCGAAAGAGCGCGGGTCCACCAAGGACCACGGCAAGGCCGGCGCGGGCCGCAATGTCGATACCCTTTCCGGTGGCAAGCACAAACAAGGGTGTCCGCGAATGATTGCGTGGCCGGGCGGTGATGGAAGCTGTTCCGGACAGGAAGGCAATGAGTTCAGCGAGATCTTCTTCGAACCGGTCGGCGGCTTCTTTATCCTGGCGCAGGGCGTTCCGCACCCCGGAAGTGAAGCCAACCGACCGTCCGATGCCCAGGTCAATCCGCCCGGGGTACAACGCCTCCAGGGTTGAAATCTGTTCGGCAACAATCAGCGGCTGATGGTTGGGAAGCATGACGCCGCCGGAGCCGATCCGGATGTGATCAGTCCTGGCCGCGAGGGCCGCCATCAGGACGGTCGGCGCTGAACCGGTAATTCCTGGAACTCCGTGGTGCTCTGCCACCCAAAAGCGCCGGTAACCAAGCTCTTCCGCTCTCTGAGCACGCTGGATCGTGGTGCCGAGCGACTCAACTTCAGTCTCGTTTTCCCTGGCGTTGGCTCTGTCGAGAATGGAGAGCGGAATCTTCGGCGACGGCATATCCGGTGTAACAGTTCAGCAGAGCCAATATTCCATCACCAGGATGATGCGCCGGCGGGATGCCGACAATGAGGTGTGTAGACGGTATGCCGACGAGATGAAAGCGCCGGTGAGACGCCGGCGGCACCCGAAGATAATCGTTTTCAAAAGTGATTGCACTGCAATCACGGCGGGGCGGATTCTAGGGATCGTGCAATCATTGCAATCACTTTTGCGACGGACTACCTGCCGACAAGCAAGTGACGCGACAACCCCCACGGTGCCGCGCCACAGCTTGCTCGCTCCCCAGGGGAGGGCAGGGTGCCGCTAGGCGGCTACGTACCCGTTTGGATTGAGCACGTACTTGGTGGCTGCGCCGGCATCGAACTCCTCATAACCTCTCGGCGCATCCTCCAGCCCGATTGCCTTGGCATTGACGGCGTCGGCAATGTTGACCTTGCCGGCCAGAATCGCCTGCATCAGTCCGCGGTTGTACTTCATCACCGGACACTGCCCGGTCACGAACGACAGCGACTTCGCCCAGCCAAGCCCGAGGTTCAGTGACAGCGAACCCTTTTGGGCGGCCTCGTCGATGCCACCTGGATCACCCGTGACGTAGAGTCCCGGAATGCCGAGCCCGCCACCGGCAGAAGTGACTTCCATCAGCGAATTGAGCACCGTCGCCGGCGCTTCCGTCTTGGATCCTTCACCGTGCCCACGCGCTTCGAAACCAACCGCGTCAACGCCGCAGTCCACTTCCGGTGTACCGAGGATTTGCTCGATCTGGTCCTTCGGATCGCCCTTCGAAACATCCACGGTCTCGCAGCCGAAACTGCGCGCCTGCTTGAGTCGGTCCTCGTTCAGGTCTGCCACAATAATGACGCCTGCTCCGAGCAGTTTTGCCCCAACGGCGGCGGCAAGGCCAACCGGTCCGGCTCCGGCAATATATACCGAGGATCCGGGTCCGACGCCGGCACTGTACGCGCCGTGGAATCCGGTCGGGAAGATGTCGGAGAGCATGGTCAGGTCCATGATCTTCTCCAACGACTGGTCCCGGTCCGGGAACTTCAGCAGGTTCCAGTCCGCATAAGGCACCAACACGTACTCGGCCTGCCCGCCGACCCAGCCGCCCATGTCAACGTAGCCGTACGCACTGCCCGGCCGTTCCGGGTTCACATTCAGGCAAATCCCCGTCTTGCGTTCCTTGCAGTTCTTGCACCGCCCGCAGGAGATGTTGAACGGAACCGAGCAGATGTCGCCTTCCTTGATGAATTCCACATCCCGGCCGACTTCGACCACTTCTCCGGTGATTTCGTGGCCCAGCACCAGATTCTCCGGTGCAGTCGTACGGCCCCGGACCATGTGTTGGTCGGAACCGCAAATATTCGTGGTGACGGTCTTGAGGATCACGCCGTGATGGACCTGGCGGCCCACGTTGTCCGGATGTACCCCCGGTCCGTCCTTGAGTTCGAAACTGGGATAGTCGATGTCGATGACCTCGACTTTTCCCTTCCCCTTGTAGGCAACTGCTTTGTTCCCTGACATTTGTTTCCTCCCTTTCCCCGGTGGATCCCGTCGGGATGGCGGAACCCTGCACCGAAAGACACAGGCCTGATCCCGTTCCGGGGGAGGCGCGCCGTATCCCGGGGCGGGTAAAGGCTCAAGACCAGCGTACGACGTCGAAGGTTGCATTAACGTTGCATCCTCACCCGGGAGCGCGCTCCTAGCAACGCCGTCGGGGGAGCGCGCTCCTACCAGCGCCAACGGTATTCGTATTCGGGACGTCCCGGAGTCCCATAGCGGGGAGCCCGGATCGCCGAGCGGTCGTCCGCCAGGTGCTCCAGATATCTGCGCGCCGTCACGCGGGATATGCCGAGTTCGGTAACGACTTCGCTGGCGGAAATTGGCCGTGAGTCTCTTTGCAAGAGTTCGACGACGGCCGCCAGGGTCGGTTCCGACATCCCTTTGGGCAAGTCCACCGTGCCGGGAGTGCGCAATGCTGCCAGGGTCTTGTCCACCTCGGACTGGTTGGTCGTCGAGGCCTGCCGGGTCAGATTGTCGTGGAACTGCCTGAACTGCAGGAGTTTTTCGCTGAAGGTGGCGTACGTAAACGGTTTTATTAAGTACTGCGCGACGCCGGCACTCACCGCTTTCTGGACGACCGGCAGTTCGCGGACAGCCGTGACGGCGATGATTCCCATTGGCAGGCCAGCGCCACGGATCCGGCGGATAATGTCCAGACCGTGGATGTCGGGCAGATTCATATCCAACAGGACCAGGTCGATGGCCCCGGCGCCATCCGCTCCTCCCTGCGGCTTGACCGATGCCCCCATCAGTCCGAGCGCCTCGGCGCCGGTGCCGGCGGTTCCGGCCAATTCGAAACCCTCCACCCGCCCGACGTAGTTGGCGTGCGCGGCGGCAGCAATTGGATCGTCCTCCACCACGAGTACCCGGATATGGCTCATACCGAACCTTCTCCCGTAACAGGCAGGGCATTCCGGGCGGGAGCGGCATTGTCCGGGCCGGCGGTGCGGGGCAAGCGCACACTGAAGAGTGCGCCGTCGTCGTAATTTTGCGCTTTTACCTCTCCACCGAGACGGTTGCAGGCCTGCCTGACCAAGGCCAATCCGATGCCCCGTCCATCGGTTGACTTAGTGCTGAATCCGAGGTCGAAAATCCGCTCGATCCGGTCCATGTCCAGCCCAGTGCCGTTGTTCCAGACACGTATCTGCAGCTGTGGTCCTGCGGCAGAGATGCTCACGGTGATCAGCGGATCGTCAACGGCAGCTACGGCGTCGAAGGCGTTGTCGAGCAGGTTTCCCATGATCGTTACCAGGTCCCCGGGATTCAATGTTTCGATCCCCAACCCGCTATCGGAGTTGATTTCCAGCCTGATTCCGCGTTCGTTGGCCTGGGCGGCCTTGCCTACAAGCAGCGCAGCAAGATACGGCTCGTCGACGGAGCCGACGACGTTGTCCGTCAGTTGCTGGGACTGCTGCAGGTCGGCTGCTGCGAACTCCGCGGCGTCGTCACTTCTGCCCAGCCCGATCAGGGAGACGATGGTGTGCAGCCGGTTGGAGTGCTCATGCGTCTGCGCCTTCAGGGCGTCCGTCACCGTTCTCATCGACTGAAGTTCACCGGTCAACTCCTGGATTTCGGTGTGATCGCGCAGCGTCGTCACCGTCCCCATACTGTTGCGTGGCGCACGGGGATTTCCGGGTGGAATGGCGGGCTCCTGATTAACCACCAGGACGCGGTCATTCGTCAGGTGCAACTCATCGCCGGCGCGGCGCCCGCTCAACAACAACTCCCGCAGCGAGGGCGGAAGCGTCAGGTCAGCCACGGGCGTCGAATGGTCACGGCCCGACGGCGGCAGGTTCAGCAGGGCAGCCGCCTGATCGTTGTAGAGCACCAGTTCGCCTGAGGCGTTGACGAGGACCATTCCTTCACGGACAGAATGCAACACTGAATCGTAGAAGACATACATTTGGGACAGATTCTCCGGCCCCTGTCCGAGAGTCAGACGCTGGAGCCGCCGGCTGATCCACCATGACACCAAGCTGCCCAGGGCAAGGGTGCCGGCCGCGGTCAGGATCAGGAACGGCAGCTGTTCCTGAAGTGCCTCGCTGACATTCGCGATGGTGACGCCGGAGGAAACCATCGCGATCACCTCGCCATTGTCGTCCAGGACGGGTGCGATGGTCCGCACGGATGGGCCAAGTGTTCCGGTATAGGTTTCCGTATACGTTTTTCCGGACAGGGCCTGGCTGGTCGAGCCGATATAGTCGCCGCCGATTTCCGCCCTGTTGCGGTGGGTAAACCGGGTGCGGTCCGGAGCCATGATGGTCACGAAATCCGCTCTGGTCTCGTCCATTATTGTGCGCGCGTATGGCTGCAGGGCCTTGCTCGGATCCTCAGTTTGAACCGCGGCTATGACGTACGGGTCGTTCGCCAAAGTGCTGGAAATGGCGTGCATGCGGCCGGTGGATTCGGCGTACTGCTGGCGTTCGGCATCCTCGTACATCGCCCAGGCGACACCGGCGGTCAGGCACAGGACGAAGATCAACTGTCCAGCGAAAAACCGGCGGGCGATACTCCAGGAATGCAAGAAAAAGGTCCGTTCTCATGAGGGCGCTTCTGTTGCGCCATGAACATTATGAACTCAAGCGTGATGGTCGTCACTGATTCAAGCAACATGGTGGCTGAAGTAGTAAGGCCAACCCTGCCGGATTCCGGACGTAAGGACGCACGTTGAGTGACACATTGATATTGATCCATACCGCCATCTCCATCCTGATTATCGTCGGGTTGATTCTCGGCATCAAAATGCACGAGATCCTCGCGATCACCATCGGCGCCTTGTATTTGGGTGTCGCAACCGGATTAGGTTTCCTCAATACAGCCGAAACTGTCTCTGCCGGATTCGGCGAAATCATGGCGGATATCGGGCTGTTGATCGTCTTCGGCGTGCTGCTGGGCTCCCTCCTATCAGCCGTCGGCGCGTTGGAAAGACTTACCTCTGCACTCCTTAGAGTGTTCGGAGCGGAACGATCACCGTACGTATTCGGCATGTCGATGAGCAGCGTTTTTCCAGCCATTTACACCGATGTGCTGCTGGTTCTCACCGCTCCGCTGGGTAACAAGATTGCCCCTCGGATCCAGCGAAACGGCACGCCCTCGATGGCTGCGGCTCTGGTGCTCGGCTCTGAGCTGGGACTCGTCCTGGTCGTGCCGGGCGCAGGAGCGCTGGCCGTTGCAGGTCTGCTGGATGTGCCGCTGAGCCAGATGCTCCTCTGGGGACTGGTTGTTGCGCTGCCGACGGCTTTCGTCAGCATTTTCGTCTACCGGTGGCTCTTGAAGCGTGGACTGTGGAACGCGGAAAAAGACGAGATTCCCGCAGCCACCGACGATGTAATCGTGGAACGCGATGATGAGCAGCAGCCGCGACTCCCGCTGCCAGTTCTCCTGTTGCCACTGCTGATCTCCGTCGCTCTCATCGCCATGGGAGGCATCGCGGCGGCGGCGGGGATTGAAACCGGAGTCATTGCATTCCTGGGTCATCCGATGGTGGCGCTTCTCCTCGGACTGTTGTTCGCGTACTTCATTGCGTGGCGGTCGCTGGGCAACGACGTTATCAACAAGGCGTTGGATAAAGCGCTCCGTGATGGAGGTCCGATTCTGGTCATCACAGGATTGGGTGGAGCCCTCGGCGCCGTTATCAGCGAGAGTGGACTCGAGGACATCCTTGCCGGCTACTTCTCGGTCAACGCACTCTCACCCCTGATTCTGGCATGGCTGATCGCCGTGATTCTGCACGCGGCTATCGGTTCCACCTCGGTCGCTGCGATTACTGCGGCGGGTATCCTGGCTCCCGTTATGGGCCAGATCGGTGTCTCGCCACTGCTCATTGCCCTGGCCGCCGGTTCCGGTGCTCTGTTCGCACTGCACGTGAACAGCAACTTCTTCTGGATGACGCAGAAACTGCTGAACCTTTCCACGCAGGGGACCCTGAAGGTCTGCACGATCATCACCTCGATCGCCTCTGTCGTCTCGTTGCTCTGCGTGCTCGGCCTCAGCCTGGCTCTCTGATCGATTCCCACGGATTGACTATGCGGATTGACAGTCCCCGGAAGT
This sequence comes from Arthrobacter sp. H14, assembly GCF_000520495.1. Classification (GTDB taxonomy): domain Bacteria; phylum Actinomycetota; class Actinomycetes; order Actinomycetales; family Micrococcaceae; genus Arthrobacter_C. The sequence goes on along the minus strand of NZ_KI914635.1, from coordinate 25,590 downwards.
CGGCTATGTTACGGGTCACGAAGGTTAGTTGATGGTGTATCGCTGTGGCGGCCAGGAGGGTGTCCGTCATGGGTCTGGAACGGTCGGCGCTCAGTTGGCCCCACAGGGTGGCGATGCCACTATCGACGCCAAGGATGTTATCGGCATACTGCTCGATGAGACCGTCAACCCAGAGTGAAATGTCATGGGCTCGTGGATCAGCACCAAGCTTTGAAATTCCTTTGCGGAGTTCACCGATGGTCAGCACCGAGATATAAGTATGGGAATCGCTGACCGAGATGAGAAATTCCTGTACCGAAGGGTGCGGGCGCGGCTTCCGGGCCTCGGACACGACATTGGTATCCAGCAGGTATCCACGGGATGGGGCATCTCCCGCATGTCCTTTCACAGAGCGATGTCCCGCCCGTGGTCACTGTCGCGCGCCAGATCGAGTTCGACGTCGACGTCGGCACTTAGGAGGTAATCGACCATGGACCCCTTGGAGCTACGGAGCCGGTCGTAGTCTTCCCGGCTGAGGACTACTGCAAGATCCCTTCCATGCCGTGTTATCGACTGTGGGCCATCAGTGAGGGCACACGCGATAACTTCACTGAACTTCGCCTTGGCTTCCTGCGTCTGCCATTCCTTCATGCTGCACCTCTCAGGCTTTATCTGACCAGTATAGACAAATTCTGACTATTTTCCGGGGGCTCGGGAAGGTGTAGTCAGTAACGAAAAGGGGCTGTCCTCCGGGAGGGAGGACAGCCCCTTTTCGACGTGTGGTTCTACGGCGCCATGCTCATGCCCATGGTCCCAATCAGGACCATGAAGATGATGATGCTCAGAATGCCGAAGACGACGTCGATCCAGCCAAGGATTTTGCCAGCCGATGATGGCACGTTGAGGGCCTCGGCTTTCTTCGCCTGGACGATGGCCAGCGGGCCAAAAACGATGCCCAGGAAGAACAGCCCGATGATGCCGAAAACGAGCGAGGTCTGGGCGTGCTTGGAGCCTTCCATGTATTGGCGGGACTGCTCTTGCTGGAACGACTGGTGGTAGCCGGGATGCTGCGGGACTGATTGTGGCGTGCCGTATGGATTGTTGGTCATAGTTTTCCCCTGGTGATGCGAATGAGCGATCACTGACTGCTGTCAGCGCTGTCAGCCTATAGGAGCCCCTGCGGGGTGTCTACGTTCCGCATCCATGGGTCTTAAACATGTCAGGCCGCGGCCGTTTTGCTCCGCCGCCGGCCGCTGAACCCGGCTACTGGATTGCCCAGGACACCGGATTTCTGCAGAGCACCGGAGGGGCCCGCCAGATCCACCATCTGCTGGTTATTGCGCAACTGAAGCCGGTTCAGGCAGGACAACTCGAATTCGTCTGCGAACAGGTCGTATTTGGCAAAGGCTTCGGCCAATTCCGGGTGCTGCCCTTGATAATCGACGACGACGGCGGCGACCGTCCGCCAGAAGTCCTTCTCCTCCAAACGGCCGTCCTCGTCCAGTGTTGCCGCCAGGAAACGGAAGAAGCAGTCGAAGACATCCGTGAAGATGGACAGAATTTTCTCTCCGTCGGGCACCTCGACCCGGATCCTGGCGACGTCGCCGGGCAGCGTGGATGCATCGCCGAAGAAGGCGATTTCCTCACCGATGTCTTTCATGATGGCGCGTTCCGGGATGCCATCCCGCAGTACCAGAATCAGGTTCTCGCCGTGCGGCATGTAGACGAGTTCATGGCGGTAGAAGCAGTGCAGCAGCGGAACGAGGTACGCGTCCAGATACTGCCGCAACCAGTCGGCAGCATCCATTCCGGACCGGTCAATCAGCGCCGACACGAAAGAGTCGCCGGCGGCGTCGCGGTGCAGGAGCGAGGCCATCGTCGCGAGCTGCTGCCCAGATTCGAGTGAGGGTAGCGGACTCTCCCTCCACAGCGCCGAAAGCATCTTCCGGTAGGGGGATCCGCTCTCCGCCGTGGCTTCGTAATAGTGATTGTGGTACCCCACGGCGGCGGTCTCGCGCAGAATGCTGAAGCCGTGATGCTGCAATGTGTCGTCGGAGTGGACCAGGTTGTGCACCCAGTCGTTGATCGCCGGAGTGGCGCGCATGTACTCGGGGGAGAGACCGCGCATGAACCCCATGTTGAGGACCGACAGGGCGGTTTTGATGTAGCTGGCGTCGGGCCGGTTGCGGTTGAAGAAGGTGCGGATGGATTGCTGCGCCTGGTAGGTGTCGTCGCCGGTGCCGAGGTGGACGATCCGCCGCTGAGCCAATTCCGCGGCGAAGGTCACTGCCAGTTTGTTCTCCCACTGCCACGGATGGACCGGCATAAAGAGGTAGTCGGACGGAGCGAGGCCCAGATCTTCGAGCATGGCGTCGAAAGCCGACAGCATCTCCGTTCCAAGCTCCGACTCGAGATGCTTGCGGTACGAAAGCAACGGCGTCGAACTGAAAACCGCGTTGTCCCGGTGAACGGCCAACCAGTGCAGTTGGACCGGTGCTCCCGTTTCGGGGGCATAGGCATGGTAGTCGCCGATCCCGAAGCCGAGCCTGCCATTGTTTGCGACGAAGCACGGGTGGCCTTCGGTCATGGATCGTTCGATGGCCTGGAAATCCTCCGCCGGGTACGACTCGCCGGTGATGCCGGCTGCGAGTTTGTTGGAGCTGAGCGGGGCGCCGGAGCCGGCCGGGCCAGCCGCGTTCTTGTAGGCATATCCGGCCAGTGTGCTGCTGATTTCCTCAAGATAGACCGGCAGCATGTCGCCGGGAATGCCAAGCGAAAGCCGGAATTCCATGATGAACTCCAAGGCGTCCAACGGGTGCTCCTGCCCTTCGATGGTGCGCGTGATGCTGGCGGCGTCGATGCTCCAATGGTCGAGCTTCAGGAGGCGGGCGGAAAAGCGGTACTCGGTGCCGCCGTCGTCGGATTCCAGGTGGTAAACGCCGCTATCCAAGGCTTTCGGCGCCAGAAGCCGCTCATGCGAAAACTCTGCGATGGCCTTGCGGACCAGATGCCGGTTGGCCGCGGCCCAGCGTGCGGGAGTGAGGTGGGAGGTCAGAATGGCGGTTGAAGCCATGGTGGTCGCGGGGGACATGGTGTAGGTGGGGACCATGGTGGTCGTCGCGGTCATAGATGTGCTCCTTCGGGAACGCCGGCCGGAACGGCGGCGGCGAATTGTTGGCGGGTGCAGAAAGACAGCCAGGCGTCCTTGCCATCGACGTGGATAACGCGGTCCTTTTCGAACCCCATGCGGGCATTCAGCGCCTGGATTTTCGTATTGCCGACGTCGGGTTCGACGACGATGCGGTTCACGTCAGGATCGGCGAACAGGAAGTTCAGGACGGCGGTGAAGACAGCCGTCGTATAGCCGGGGCGCGGAGTGGTGGCCGGAGCAACCAGCAGGTGCATGCCGACGTCGCCAATCTGGACTGCATAGTGGTCGCGGAGGGGGGAGTGTCCGGGGGCGTAGCGTTCCATCAGGAAAGCCGGTTCGGGATTCCCGCTGAGGTGGGGCATCTCCGTACCGTTCCCCGGCCCAGCATCCGCGGCGGAGTCATCGAGCTGCGGAGCGTCGAGCCCGAGCCAGGCCTCGTGATGCGGGTCGGCGTCGATACGGGAGTGCTCCTGCTCGACGTCGTCGACGGTGGCCGAAGCCATGCCCCAGAACCGCGCATACTCCTGGATCATCCAGCCATGCAGCAGGGTTGAATGCCGGGCTGGATCGACGGGAATGAAGGCGAAATTCATTGCGGCACCTCCGCCACTGCACCGGCCAGTTCGTGCCCTTCCGGCAGG
>NZ_KI914635.1:20874-21719 GCF_000520495.1 Arthrobacter sp. H14 | reverse complement strand
AGCGCCGAATTGCTGAAACGCAATCGAGCGCTCGACCGGGTAGTACTCCCAGCCGAGCATCTCGCGGATGATGCACGCGTTCCGGTAGGCGGCCATGCCGAGGTCGGGGGTCGCGAAGCCGTGCGTGTGCAGTTCGGCGTTCTGTACGTACAATTCCCCGGGTTCGACGCCGATACTGTAGTCGCGGCCGACGTCGAACCTGCCGTCGTCGTCGCGCAGGATCCGGTCCGCAATTCCGGCCAGGAACGGCGGCTCGCGGTAGGTGTAACCGGTGGCGAGGACGACGGCGCCGGTCTCCAGGGTGAAGCCGCGGTCCTGTTCGCCGTGCCGCAGGTTCAGTGTGTGAGTGCCCGTGAGCGGATCGTACCGGGCGGATTCCAGCGAGGAGTGGGTCAGCAACCGGGTCCGCGGGGGAGCATCCAGGCTCTTGATGTAGAGCAGGTCGTAAATCTCGCTGATCAGGTCCTCGTCGATCCCCTTGTAGAGGTTCTTCTGCGACTCGTTAACAGCTCCGCGGACGTCGGCGGGCAGGGCGTGGAAGTAGTCGACATATTCCGGCGAGGTCATCTCGAGCGTGAGTTTCGTGTACTCAAGCGGGAAGAACCGTCCGGAGCGGGTGACCCAGTTCAGCTCGTACCCGTGCACATCTATGTCCTGCAGCAGATCCCGGTACAACTCGGCGGCGCTTTGGCCGCTGCCGACAACGGTGATGCTGGACTGGCGCTGCAACTCCTCCTTGCGGGCAAGGTAGTCCGCAGTGTGCAGAACCAGACCGCCGGCATTGAGGATTGAATTGCACGACGACGGCAGATGCGGCTGGGTGCCGGTGCCGAGCACGAGCCGGC
>NZ_KI914635.1:0-20774 GCF_000520495.1 Arthrobacter sp. H14 | reverse complement strand
CCGAGCACGAGCCGGCGGGCATAGCGCACCGTTTCGGTACCGAACGAACCGTTGGAGGCAGCACGGGGACGTTCCGCGCTGCCAACAGCGCCGCCGTCGTCCGCGTTTGCTGTACGCATGGAACGGACTTCGTAGACGCCGTTCCGGTACTGCACACCGGTCACGCGCTCGCCGAAATTCACGTTGGGCAGCTGCGCGGCGACCCACTGGCAGTACTTATTGAACTCGGCGCGCAGCGGATAGAAGTTTTCCCGGATGTAGAAGCGGTACAGCCGGTCGGATTCCTTCAGATAGTTCAAGAAGGAATACCGGGAGGTGGGATCCGCCATCGTCACCAGGTCTGCCAGGAACGGGACCTGCAGGTGGGCGCTGTCCAGCATCATGCCCGGATGCCAGTCGAAGCCGGCACCTTCATCGAGGAAGACGCCATCCAGTTCGGTGATCGGTGCAGTCAGGGCAGCCAGCCCCAGGTTGAAGGGACCGGCACCGATACCGATGAAGTCGTGAACGTGGTTGCTCATCGTGTCCCTCCTGCAAGGTAGTCATCGCCGGCGCGTCGAATCATGCCGAGGATTTCGCGCACATCGCCCAGGGTGGTTTCGGCGTTGAGCAGCGTCAGTTTCAGATAGTGCCGGCCACCGGACTTGGTGCCGGCGATCATGGCTTCACCGGAGCTGGCCAGCGTGCGGCGGATGTGCAGATTGACGGCGTCGGCGGCGTCGCCGTCGAGCCCGTCCGGGCAGTAGCGAAAGACCAACGTGCTCAACTGCACGGGGGCGGCCAACTCGAATCCGGGGTCGGCGGCGAACATCCGGCCGGCGTGGTGAGCCAGATCGATGGCCTCATCCAGGAGCACGCCGATACCGTCCGCGCCGAGGGTGCGCAGGGTCAACCAGAGTTTCAGCGCGTCGAAACGACGGGTGGTCTGCAGACTCTTATCCACCTGGTTCGGAATGTCCTCCCGCGCCGCACTTTCCGGATTCAGGTAGTCGGCGTGGTAGGTGACATGGTTCAGCATCGTCCGGTCGCGGACCAGGACGGCGCTTGAGCTGACCGGCTGGAAGAACGTCTTGTGGTAATCCACGGTCACCGAGTCGGCTTCGCCGGTCCCGTCCAGGAGATGCCGGTGGCGCAGGGAGGTCATCAGCCCGCCGCCGTAGGCAGCATCGACGTGGAGCCAGCTGCGGTATTCGCGGCTGAGCCGGGCGAGGTCAGGGAGCGGATCGAAGCTGCCGAAATCGGTGGTTCCGGCTGTCGCCACCACCGCCATGGGAACCTCGCCGCGCTTGGCGCTGGCCGCCATCGCGGACTCCAGGGCTGCCGGCTTCATCCGCTGATTCGCGTCGCATTCGACCGGGAGAACGGCGTCGTAACCCAGACCGAGCAGTGACGCCGACTTCCGAATACTGAAGTGGCTGACGTCAGAGGTGAAGATACGCAGGCGCCCCAAGAGCGACGGAAGGCGGGCGGCCCGGAGGGTTGGATCCCGCCGAAGCGTGGCGACGGCCTGATTGCGGGCTATCAATAATGCCTGGAGGTTGGATTGGCTGCCGCCGCTGGTGAAGACGCCGTCGGCCGCGGCACCGAGGCCCAGCCGGTCTGCCGTCCAGCGGATCAGGCGGCGCTCGATCAGCGTGGCGCCGGCGCTCTGGTCCCAGGTGTCCAGCGAGGAGTTCACCGCGGAAAGGATGGCTTCACCGACCAAGGCCGGTATGACGACGGGGCAGTTCAGATGGGCGGCGTATTTGCTGTCGTGGAAGTAGACCGCATCGCGCAGATAAAGCTCTTCCAGCTCGGCGAGGGCGGCCGGCATGTCCTCGATGGGCGAGTCCAGGTCCACCGCCTCCACGAGCGGTGCCAACCCGTCCGGAGTGATCCCGGTGAAGGGCTTTTCCGTGCGGGAAATCTTATTGGCCACGAGATCCACCCCCTGTTGGACGTCGTCGGCGTACCGGGACACATTGCGTTGGTTGAAGAGCTGGTTTCCGGCAGCAAGCGCCAACTCAACCCCGGAACCGAAGTCCTCGCGGGTTTCTGTAGCGGAGTTCAAGGTCATGTGACTCCCTCAATAACTGTGATCGACAAGAAGTACCCAAAGGGGAGATGGGCAGGATAGGTTAGCCTTACTTTGGTAAGCCTTACCTATATCGACCTATGGCGTCAAACCGATGACGCGGTACGGGAGGGGCTGATGTTGTTGACCAGGTCCGGTGCCGGCAGCGCGCAGCCTGTGATTGTCCAGTGGCGGGGGCCGCTTTGAACGGTGGTGTTAACTGTCGAGCAGGCCGCGCACGTCCTCGGCCGTGAGCTGTGTGGAGAAGACCGCATCGTCGTCGAGCACGGAGGAGAAGAGCTGGCTCTTGCGTTCCTTTAGCGCCATGACCTTTTCCTCGATGGTGTCCTTGGCGACCATTCGGTAGACCATGACGTTCTTGGTTTGCCCGATCCGGTGGGTCCGGTCGACGGCCTGGGCCTCGGTGGCGGGATTCCACCACGGGTCCAGCAGGAAGCAGTAGTCGGCTTCGGTCAGGTTCAGGCCGAATCCGCCGGCCTTGAGGCTAATCAGGAACACTGGCGCCTTGCCGTCCTTGAACTTGGCGATCACTTCGGCCCGCCGCCGGGTGGAGCCGTCCAGATAGCAGTAGTCGATGCCCGCTGCGTCGAGCCGTTCGGCGGCCTTCTTCAGGAAACTGGTGAACTGGCTGAAAATCAGCGAGCGGTGTCCCTCGGCGACGACGTCCTCGAGCTGCTCGAACAGCACATCGAGTTTGCTGGACGGAACGGCGGCATACTCCTCATCCACAAGCGACGCGTCCAGGCTGAGCAGCCGCAGCAGGGTCAGGGATTGGAAGATCGTGAACCGGTTCTTGTCCATGTCCTCGACCAGGCGCAGGATCTTTTGCCGTTCGCGCTGCAGGTGTGTCTGGTAGATCTTCTGATGCTTCGCCCCGAGCTCCACGTCGAGCACTTGCTCCTGCTTCTCAGGCAGGTCGGAGGCGACCGCTTCCTTGGTGCGGCGCATCATCAGCGGCCGGATCCGGCGTCGTAGTTGGCCCAGTAGTTCCTTGTTCTGGCTGCGTTCGATCGGGCGCTGATACAGCTCGGCGAACTTGGTGCTGATCGGGAAGAGCCCGGGTGCGACGATGGAGAAGATCGAATGCAGCTCCATCAGGTTGTTCTCCATCGGCGTGCCGGTGATCGCCAGCTTGAACGGCACGTCCAGGTCCTTGGCGCAGCGGTGCACCTTAGCCGTCCGGTTCTTGACGAACTGCGCCTCGTCCAGGAGCAGCCCGCCCCACCCATGTTCCTGATAAGCGGCAAAATCGAGCCGGAACAGCGTGTAGGAAGTGATGACGACGTCGGCCCCGGCAACGATGTCCGCCAGCGGACGGCGGCCGCGTGCCTGGGTGTCGGTAATGCCGACGACGTTGAGCCCGGGCGCGAAGCGGTTGGCTTCGGAAACCCAGTTCGGCACCACCGACGTCGGTGCGACGACGAGGACTGGCTGCTCCGGGCTTTCTGATTGCTTTCCCGTGTTCGCGGAGGCAGTCTCTGCCGCCAGTTCCTTGCGGTGGACCAGCAGCGCCAGCGCCTGCAGCGTCTTGCCGAGGCCCATATCGTCGGCCAGCACGCCGCCCAGGCCGTGATGCCAGAGGAACGCCAGCCAGTTGAAGCCGTCCAGCTGGTACGGGCGCAGTTCGGCGTGCAGTCCTTCCGGAACCGGGGTCTGCTCCACCGCTTCGAGTTCCAGGAGCCCGGTGACCGAAGCCCGCCAGGCACGCGCCTGCTCGGTCTCCTCCGCCAATTCCTCCAGCTCCGCCCACAGTCCTGCTTGATACCGGCTGATCAGAAGCCCGTTCTCCACGTCCGCACCTGGTTCCTCGCCCCGAACACCGCGCAGCTGGCCGGTCTTGCGGTCCTGCAGGGTCAGCGCCTCGTCGATCAGGCCGCGCAGCCGGTCGAACACCGGTTGGTCCATCGACAGGTACGTCTTATCCACCAGCAGCAGTTTCTTCGCCCCCTTGGTCAGCGCTTTGAAGATGTCATTGAACGGGATTTTCCGCCCGGCAACCGTGACGATAACGCCCAGATCGAACCAGTCGCTCTGCTCGGTCTCGACGGTGCTCACTGTGAGTTCTGGCGTCTCGGTCAGTTCCCGGTAGTCCGGGCGCTCGCCAACAATGTCGACGCGGACGCCGTCGAGCTCTTCAAGCCGCGGCAGGGTCTGTTCGGTGAAGTCCACTGCGTCGAAATTCTGGAAGGTGGACTTGGCCGGCAGTTCGTTGCTGCGCAGGGCTTTGCACACTGCTGCGGTCAATTCAGCCTCTGCCGCGGCGTCCCGGTAGCCGGTTTCGCCCGGTTCGGGATAGAGACCCTTGCGGTCCGTGGTTCCACCGTGGACGTAGCCCCAGTCCCACTTGGTTTCCAGCGTGTGGGCAGGCCCGTAGGTGGCAGTCAGGACCAGGACCGGCGGAACGATCTCTGGGAACTCAACGGAGGAATCGCTGCTGGTGATCTCCACGGTCCTGCTCAACGGCGGGTAGAAATCCTCGAGGAACTTTTCCACCTCGGGTGCCGGGATTGTCACGGTTTTGCCGCTCAGCAGCAAATGGCGTTCCTGCTCGGAAATGGATTTCGCGGTCGGTGCCAGGGTGATGACACGGGGGTTGGCGGGCGTGTAGCTGTAAACGCCGTGATGGTTGATGGCGCCGGAGGTTTCCAGTGGGTGGCTGTGTCCGTCGATCCCGAGGGTCGGCGTCAGACTGAGGCCGCCGTCGTCGCCGTTTGTTTGTTCTTTCCGCGCGTCCAGTCCCAACACGGCTTGCTGTCCGACGACGATAGTCAGGTCCTTGCGCGCCCCCACCAGCTCGATTCCGAGCCGCTCCGCCTCGGCGAAGAGCTGCCACAGCAGCGGGCTGCTGAATTCGTCGAGATAGAGCCAGTCGTTGTCCTCGCCGTAGTAGGCAAGTCCGTTGGCGCGGTGCAGCGGCGCGAACTGGCTGAACCAGCGATGCTGCTCCGGAGCGAAGTTCAGGCCATACGTCTTGTAGCTGATGGTGTTCCAGCGCAGGTTGTTCTTGACCCAGCGGCCTTTGCTGTTGCACATCACCGGACGGACGGCGGGCCGGAGCCGGTCCACGGTCGTGTCCCGTTCCGGGGAACCTCCCGAGCGCCACGGCAAGGGGACGCGCGACGGCGGTGCGGCCAGATCGAACTGCAAGCCGAGCCGTGTGGTTGCTGTTTGGCGCGGGCCGGTTTCCGGGGCAGCTGCCGGAGAAGCCCGGGAGCCGTCGTCGTTCCCGCTGATCAAACCAGTGAGCGACTGCTGCCAATCAGGTCCGGAGACAGCTTCCGGCTCCGGCTCATGGAATGAGTTGGCGGCCATGACGTGCGCCGTGTTGCCGTAGAGCAGAGTCGCGGCAACGTGCTTGCAGTCGAAACGCATGGGACAGCTGCACGAGCTGAAGTCCGTGCGGTAGCGGCCATTGTTCAGCCGGATTAATTGGATCCTGCAGCGGTAGGGGACCGCGGCGGTTCCGTGCACCGTGCTGCGCAGTTGTCCGGACCCTTCATCCCACTCCATGTCTGCGATGGCGCCGCCCTTGGTGTAGCCCTGTGCCCGCGCGAAAGCTGCACCACCGACCAGGCGGATGATCTCGTTGACGTCCACTAGGGGAAAGTTCGAGGAGGGCACGGAAATCATCCTTCCACGTGCATCCGACACGGTATCGAACTGTTATGAAAAAGGCGTTGACAGGGGGCGCGGCCGGGCACACACTGTAGGCAGTTGCACGGGCACCGAATTGCAGCCGTAATTCCCGCCCGTACACATGGGGTTGGGGAAAAGCCGGTTTGTGATGCGTTACCGTCATGTCATTCTATCTTCTTTGTCTGCGCTGGCTCTTGCCGTCGGCGTCCTGATACCGGCCGCGCCCTCGGCGTCGGCCGCGACCTACAACATAAACCGCGGGCCCAACTACACGAGCCGTGTGGTGCTGACCTTCGACGACTGCCCGCGGACCGTGACAGCGTTCCTGAACGTCATGGCCTGGGCGAAGAGAACCAATACCGGGCTGGTGATTGCGCCGACCGGCGACTGTCAGCGCAAGTTTCGGACGCAAACCGGGGTGCACCTCGCGACAGCTGCCCGGCAAAACGGGCAGTACGCGATCAATCACAGCATCAGCCATCCGGACCTGCGTACCCTCAGTTGTGCCGGTGTCGCCCGTCAGCTACGTGCACCAGGGGTGGTGACCAACTATGGCAGGCCGCCCTATGGGGCTATGAACGCGGCGGTCTCCTGCGGCTACCGGCTCGCCGGGATGAGGCCATGGTTGTGGAATGTCGATACCCGCGACTGGACCGGACGGACACAGGCAGCGGTCGTCTCCCATACCGTCCAGAATGCATACCGCGGCAGTACGGTGCTGATGCACATGCAGTGGAACGGCTTCAATCCGACGGCGCTGGCCCGGATGAAGTCCGGTCTCGGCGCCCGGGGGCTGCAGGTTTGCCGGGCCTATCGGGGGACAGACAATGTGGGGCCCGTGGTGACCAGTCCGACGTACCTGCCAGCCAGATTGCAGTGCTGATTCGGCGCCCCGATTCAGCGGCTCTGGTTCGGCCGCAAAACTCACAGCTAGCATTAAGGTTCTACCGGGTCTTTTCCCTGACTCGGTCCGTACATTCTTAATTACCTCATGAAGGTGCGAGTGATGAGGATCAGTCTTCCCCCAGACTGGTCCCGGTGCCGGTGAACGACTGGAGTGTTTCCCCCAACTACTCCGACCGCTCACCGGCACCATTCTCATTTAAGGCTGTTCAATGGCATCGCCGGGGGTTAGCGGCAAGAACGTCCGCACACAGCATCGCTGTCGGAGGATTCAATATTCATGGCTGGCGTTGAGGTTCTACCGGGTCTTTTCCCTGACTCGTTCCGTAGATTCTTAATTACCTCTTGTTAGGTGCGAGTGATGAGGATCGGTCTTCCCCCGGACTGGTCCCGGTGCCGGTGAACAATTGGAGTGTTTCCCCCAACTACTCCGACCGTTCACCGGCACCATTCTCATTTAACAGCTTCCATCCCTCGGCGACATGATCGGGTACGCCGTCTTCGTGATGGCCGACGGGGGCGTCGTCTTTACTGGGAAAGTAATGGAAGAACGTACGCCGGGAGATACTGACCTGTCCGCAGGGCTGCTCGACGGTGGAAGGAGCCTACTCGTCGCGGGGGTACTCCTCGTCATCGTCATCAACGTCGAGGTTCTGTTCAGCCACATCGGCTTCGTTGGCTTCAGCCGGAGTGTCCCGGCGGCGGTCTGCTTCGTCTTCCCAGGCGGCCGTTCGCCGTTGCTCGAGTACATCGGCTCCCGGTGCATCTGGGTCAAGGGGATCGGGCACTGAGTTGCTCATTTCAAACCTCCCGTACAGATGGCTGCCCTCTACATTCCAACATTACTCGCATTAAATGCGCCGGTGGAAGCGGGGGGCAGAGCTGCTGGGGATGGCCTACTGTTCGCTGGGCCAGACGGACTGGTTCAGCTTGGTCCGGCCGGCCAGCGGGCCCACGGGACCGAACATTGCCAGCCGGTATTCGCGGCGCGCAATCGCGCGTCGGATGCCGGCAACCAGCATGCCCACCCCGGCGATCCCGACGGCGGTTCCGGTGATGAAGGCTGCCCAGATGGAATGCTCGGACAGGAAGAATGTTTGTGACGCGGCGAACCAGGTGGCCATGACAACAGGACCACCGATGAACAGGAGAATGAGACCGGAAATGATGGTTCCAGCAGCTGGTCTGGGTGCCATTGTAAAAACCCCCACGGTTCGAATTGGCGATAGTGTCGGCGCCCCGGGGGTCCACTTCCGCCCGAGGCGCCTATCTCCGTTTTACCCGTACCTGCCTGGCTTCCGCGGTGGGATTCGCGCAGGTTTCGCACAAGATTCAATCAATTGTTCACCCAGGCCACTTAAGTCACTTAAGTAACGGCAACATGGTGCGAACCGCCTCCTCATAGTGGATTTCCGCTGGTTGTGATTCCGGTTCGCAGGCCGGCCGCATCCTGGCACACCGGATTGGCCGCCCGGCTACCATGGACGGATACTGTGACGGATGGGTAGCGCGATGTTTCTGGGAATTGATATAGGTACCGGCAGCAGCAAGGCCGTGCTCGTCAGTCCGGGCGGTCGCATCCTGGATCGGGCGAGCATCACTCACGCTGCCGATTTACCGCGACCCGGATGGGTCGAATTCGACGCCGATGCGGTGTGGTGGTCCGAGGTGTCCAAGCTGACACGTGAGCTTCTATCCCGCAACGATGCCGGGGATCTGCAAGGTGTATGCGTCAGCGGCATGGGGCCGTGCCTGGTCGTTACGGATGATTCGTTCACACCATTGCGGCCAGCGATCCTTTATGGCGTGGACACCCGGGCGACAGAGGAAACCGCAGAACTGACGGCAGAGTTTGGGCCACAATGGATATTCGATACCTGCGGCAAGGAACTTTCGTCCCAATCTGTCGGACCAAAACTGAGATGGCTGAAGAACCACGAACCCGACACATTCGCGCAGGCTACTCACTGGTTCGGTTTGAATTCCTACATAGTCGCGAAGCTCACTGGCGAATACGTTCAGGATCACCACTCTGCCAGCCAGTGCGATCCGCTCTACGACGTGGCCGGCTGCGACTGGGCCACGGACGCGGTGACTGCTGTTGCAGGCCATTTGGAGGTGCCCCGGCTCGTATGGTCAACGGACGTAGTCGGGAAAGTGACACCGGCCGCAGCTGAATTCACAGGTATCCCGGTGGGAACGCCAGTATGTGCCGGCACCGTTGATGCTTGGGCCGAAGCCTTCAGCGCAGGAGTCGAGCAACCCGGGGACCTGATGCTGATGTATGGCTCGACAATGTTTTTCGTCCACATACTTAGCGAGCCGCGGACTCATCACAAACTATGGGCATGCTCAGGAGTCACCGAAGGTGCCTTAACACTGGCGGCAGGGATGTCCACATCCGGAAGTTTGGTCAGTTGGATGCAGCACCTGTTCGGGGATGTTCCTTTGGCGGACTTGATTCAGGAGGCGGAATCCGTTCCCGCCGGCTCCGAAGGACTCCTGGTCCTGCCTCACTTTGCCGGGGAGCGGTCTCCCATTCTCGATCCCGATGCACGCGGCACCATTATTGGATTGACGATGCGGCATGGTCGGGCCCACCTGCTCAGGGCGGCCTATGAAGGAATGGCCTACGGTATTCGGCAGATCCTGGAACTGCTGGAAAGCACCGGCGAGCCTGTCCGGCGATTGGTGGCCGTCGGTGGCGGAACCAATGCGCCGTTGTGGACGAAAGTTGTCAGCGATATTACCGGGAGAACGCAGATTGTGCCGCGTCAAACCATCGGCGCCAGCTACGGCGACGCGTTGATGGCAGCCATAGGAACGGGGGCTGTGCCGGAAGGTACGGTGTGGGCCCAGCCGGACCATGTCGTTGAACCGGATCAAGACAACGCAGCCGTGTATGAGAGCCTTTTCGCGACTTACTCCACCCTCTATCCGGCCATTCGCGGACAGATGCACGAATTGGCTGCAATACAGCGTGATACCGCTAACTGCCCTGAACAGATTCGAGAACTGCCCGAGCAGTCTTTGCGTCCGTAATCAAGCGTCGGAAGTAGCCGGCCCTTGCCCCTGCCGCAATGCTGGTGGCTTTGTGCGTTCCGACGGCGGCCGCGACTGTATGGGGTATCTGCTTGAGCGTTTCCAGACGGGTGTTCACCATCCTTGAGCTGCCGGGAAAATGAACGTCGGCGCCTTTATTGTCGAAGAAGTTCAGACAAACGTCGCCAACCGCCCGCAACAGAGAATCATCGTCGGCCGGAATGAACCGGGAAATGGAGCCGCGACTCGACGGCGGAGCGCCAATGCCCAACAATGCCATGGTCGCGTTTTCCCATAGCCGTTGAATCCGTTGGAATGAGGGGTCCCGGTTAATGCTCGAATACATGTCCTCTGATGGCAGTGCCTGCGCGAAGAGGAAGGCCGGGTGGGCGCCTGTTTTTTCTGCCATCGTGCGGGCGATTTCGTTGGTCTGGTACCAAGGTTCCGGCTCCGCCTGCCCGCCAACCGTCGGGGCGACGACGACGCCGGGCAGCTTGGGCAGCACACCTTCAATGATTTCGTACACCGTGCGGCCGGAAGAGACGAGCAGTATGTCGCCCGGCGATAGATCGACATCCCTGAAGGCAGCATCGACCTGGGGCGCCAGCCCTGTGCGCATTCGAGCCGATTGGTCGCCGTCGGCGATATAGGCCTTTTCCAGGCCCAGGCGTTCGGCCAGCTCGTCCGCCAGGAGATGTCCCTCTTGCTCGATGGGATTAATGACGTCAATCTTCACGAGTCCGACGCGCCTTGCTTCAGCCAGCAGGCGGCTCACCGTTGGCCGCGAGATTTGCATGGATTCCGCAATCTGAACCTGGTTCGCGTCCTCGATGTAATACATCCGCGCCGCTTCGTAGAGCGTGGTCAAGGGAAATTTGCTGTCCGGGGTGGCTTCAGCATCCGCCGTCCAACTCATGATGCCTCCCTGACTGTACTCCGGTGACCTAGGCGACTCTATCCCAAGCGATTTCGATTCTACCTCAGTCTTTGAACAAAATTTCATACAGGGATTGAGCTTGAAATTATGTTCTTGACATATGTTCACGATCGACTAGGCTACTAAATGTTGACGCAGATCACATACCAGCCAAGGAGGACCGATGTCGACAACATCACTGGAACACTCGAATGCAACTGCCGGGGCCTCGCCCCGAACAATGGCGGCAGTCGTCTGCCACGGCCCAGAGGACTACCGGCTTGAACAACTCGCCGTACCGGAACCTGGACCGGGGGAGATGCTCATGAAAGTCGAAGCGGTCGGGGTCTGTGCGAGCGACCTGAAGTGCTATCACGGAGCGGCAAAATTTTGGGGCGATGCCAACCGTCCTGCCTGGGCGCAGAAGGGCGTTACTCCCGGACATGAACTCGTGGGGACTATTGTTCAGTCCGATCAGGCGGCGGAAGATATCCACGGCGCCGGTATCGGAGACCGGGTTGTCTGCGAACAGATTGTTCCCTGCGGCGAATGCCGCTATTGCCAACGAGGCGAATACTGGATGTGCGGTCCGCACGACATGTTCGGCTTCCGCAATTACAACGGTGCGATGGCGCAGTACATGATCGTTCCCTCCAAGGCACGCGTGCACAAGGTCTCCCAAGAACTCCCTCCGGCCCATGCCGCCTATGCCGAGCCGCTGTCCTGTTCACTGCACGGTGTCGAGCGCGCCAACATAAAGTTCGACGACGTCGTCGTGGTGGCTGGGTGCGGTCCCATTGGACTGGGGATGATCGCCGGTGCCAAGGCAAAGGGACCGCTCAAGGTGGTCGCTCTGGATATGGTCGAAGACAAGCTCGAACTGGCCAAAAAGTGCGGCGCCGACGAAGTTATTAACATCGGCAAGGAAGATGCAGTCCAGCGGATCAAGGACATGACCGAAGGCTATGGCGCCGATGTCTACATCGAAAGCACCGGCCACCCATCCGCCGTCGGGCAGGGCCTGAACCTGCTGCGCAAGCTTGGCACCTATGTCGAATACTCCGTCTTCGGTTCGGATGTGTCCGTCGACTGGTCCATCATCAGCGACGACAAGGAACTCGACGTCCTCGGCGCCCACCTCGGCCCGCATTGCTGGCCGGCCGCGATCAAGATGATCGAATCCGGCATCCTGCCCATGGACGAGATCTGCACCGACCAGTTCGGCCTGGAGCAGTTCCAGGAAGCGCTGGACATGGTTTCGGACACTTCCGGAGCTTCCATCAAAGTATCCATCCTGCCCAACTGACATCCTCGCTCAATGGCGTGAGAGGAGATAAATCGTGACTGCAACAGCGGCTACAGGATCCGGGCGGGAAACCCGCTTGGACCGGATTGGTATTCCGCACTCGCTGCGCTGGGGCTTCCTCGGCGTACTGGTGTTCATGACGGGCAACGGGGTGGAGTCCAACTTCATCGCCCCGCATATGGCCGACGCGCTCGGCTCCAACAACCTCGTACCGACCATCATCACCATGTACGGTGTGGCGGTGCTGGTGTCCTCCTACCTGTCGGGCGCGCTGTCCGACCTCTGGGGACCACGGAAGGTGATGACCCTCGGCTTCGCCATCTGGGTGGCCTTTGAAGGGCTGTTCCTGATCAGCCTGGCGACCGGATCGACGGTGGGGGTATTCATTACCTACTTCGCGCGCGGTTTCGGCTATCCGTTGTTCGCTTTCGCGTTCCTGGTGTGGATCAACGCAATAGTCCCACGCAAACGTAACGGCACGGCCGTTGGCTGGTTCTACGTGATGTTCACTGGCGGTCTTCCCACCTTTGGCTCACTCTTCGCCCTCATCTTCATCCCGGTGTTCGGCGGCGGCAGCGGTGGCGAGTCGGCCACCATGCTGGCGTCGACGGCACTGGTGGCAGCCGGTTACCTCATCACGGTTTTCGGTATCCGGGAAAAGACCGGCACCCGGCGGCTCGCGCCGGAAGGGGAATCTTCCTCGCAGGTGATCTTCGGCGGCATCCGGCTGAGCTTCAAGCAACCGAAGATCTTCATCGGGTTTGTGGTGCGGTTGATCAACACTGCGCCGCAGTATGGAATGTTCATCATTCTGCCGACCATCATCGGCGGATCCCTGGGCTGGTCGCAGACCCAGTGGCTCGCGATGACGGTGATCGTCTACGCCTCCAACATCGCCTTCAACGCCGTGTTCGGCGCCATCGGTGACAAGTGGGGCTGGCAGCGCACCGTCAAGTGGTACGGCGTGATGGGCTCCGCCCTCGGGCTGCTGGCCTGGTGGTACGTGCCGCACTGGGTGGAGCCCGGGTCCGATTGGGGCTACGTGCTTTCGGTTATTGCCGGCGTGGCCTTCGGAATCCTGTTGGCTGGCTTCGTTCCGATGGGCGCGATCATGCCGGCACTGACGCCCGGGCATAAGGGTGCGGCCATGGCCATGTACACCACAGCTGCCGGCGGCGCGGCCTTCCTCGGCGGGGCTGTCGTGGCCGCGGTGCTGCCCTGGGGCGGACCGGAAGCGGTTGTTTGGGCGTTTGTGGCTCTGTATGGAGTCGCTTTCTACCTGATGAAGTTCCTGCAGGTTCCCGAAGACACCGCAGAGGAGCCGGACCCGCAACCAGCGAGGTCAAGTACGGTCCGCGACCATGCCAATTCCAGCCAGGAGACCTGATCCATGACCCGGATTTTCAACCGCCCGGACGAGTTCGCCGATGACCAGTTGGCTGGTTTCGTGGACCTTTACGCCGACCGGCTCCGCGCAGTAGCAGGAGGCGTGGTTGCACGCCGCACCACCGACCCACAGGTCGCCGTGGTGATCGGTGGTGGTTCCGGACATTACCCTGCTTTCGCCGGGCTCGTTGGCCCAGGCTTTGCCGCCGGTGCCGTGGTGGGCAACATCTTTACCTCGCCGTCGGCGGCCCAGGTTTATTCCGTTGCTAAAGCAGCCGATCAGGGGAAAGGAGTGGTCCTCAGCTTTGGAAACTATGCCGGCGACAACATGAACTTCGGCCTCGCTGCCGAACGGTTGCGCAAAGACGGCATCGAGACCCGCATTGTGGTGGTTACAGACGATGTCGCCTCCGCAGCCGACGAAGAGAAGCGCCGCGGCATCGCCGGAGACTTCACCGTCTTCAAAGTGATGGGTGCCGCCGCCGCGGCAGGCAAGGACATTGACGACGTCGAACGGCTGGGGCGGGCTGCCAACTCCGCCACCCGGACGCTCGGCGTCGCCTTTTCCGGCTGCACTATGCCTGGTGCATCGGCGCCACTCTTCACCGTTCCGGACGGACAGCTGGGCCTGGGCCTGGGAATTCATGGCGAACCGGGTATTAGAGACGAACGGATGCCCGGCGCGTCGGAGCTGGGCTCGATGCTGGCGGACCATGTTCTGGAACATGCGCCGGTCGACGCCGGGATCAAGGTCGGCGCCATCCTCAACGGATTGGGCACCACCAAGTATGAAGAGCTGTTCCTGCTGTGGGGCGTCATAGCCGGCCGTTTGCGCGCTGCCGGTCTGGAGCTGGTGGAGCCGGAGGTCGGCGAGTTGGTTACCAGTCTGGACATGGGCGGTGCCTCCCTCACCTTGATGTGGCTGGACGGGGAGCTTGAGGAACATTGGAAGGCCGATACGTATACGCCCGCCTACCGCAAGCAGAAAGCCCCTCTCGCGGCAATGGCGGAATCCGACGTGGAAGATGAAGCCTCCGCCGTTCAGATGGAGGCTGCGCCGGAGGCCACTGAGGCCGCCCGGGAACTGGCAGTCGTCGTCGTCCATGGGCTGGAAAACATGGCAGAAACTCTGCACAGCCATGAGAAGAAACTTGGCGATATCGACGCGGTGGCCGGCGACGGTGACCACGGCCGGGGAATGGTCAAAGGTGTGGATGCTGCCCTCGACGCAGCCCGTCGTGCGGCCGAAGCCGGACCAATAGGAGGTGCCTGGGCGTTGAAGCAGGCGGGTCGTGCCTGGGCCGAGCATGCAGGAGGTACATCGGGCGTGCTCTGGGGCGCAGCCCTGGAGGCGGCAGGTCAGTCCTTGACCGACAGCCGGAGCACGTACACGGCATCGGATTATGTGACCGCAGCGGAAGCGTTCTGCTCGGCCATTACGGACTTGGGCGGCGCTGTCCTCCACGACAAGACGTTGGTGGATGCGCTGGTGCCTTTTGTCGGAACACTGAAAGAAAACATCGATGGAGCCGGTTTCGCTTCAGCCTGGCGAGGCGCTGCTGTGGTGGCGACGGAACAGGCCAAGGCCACCGCACATTTGAGTCCCAAGGTCGGCCGGGCACGTCCTTTGGCGGAGAAAAGCGTCGGCACTCCGGACGCGGGGGCTACTTCGTTGGCCCTGATCGTGTCAGGACTGGCTGACCTGAAAATGTATGCGCGTGCTGAATAGAACCCCACGGACAGAAAAATTTGTGCTGGAAAGGACTGATGAGATGTCAATGAAAATCGTGGTCGGCGGCGACAGCGCCGGTTTTAGCTATAAGGAAGCGCTGAAGGCTGACCTTGAGGCCAACGAACTCGTTTCGGAGGTCTTCGACGCCGGCGTGGACGCGAACGGTCAAACCGACTACCCGCATATCGCCGTCGACGCCGCCCGGATGGTGGCTGAAGGCAAAGCTGACCGGGCATTACTGGTTTGCGGAACCGGGCTTGGAGTCGCCATCTCGGCCAACAAAGTCAAGGGCATTCGTGCCGTGACCGCCCACGACCCGTACTCCGTGGAACGGGCGGTGCTCAGCAATAATGCGCAGGTGCTGTGTATGGGTGAGCGGGTCATCGGGCTTGAACTGGCGCGGAGGCTCGCGGCCGAGTGGCTGACCTATACGTTTGATGAGGCCAGTGCTTCCGCTGGCAAGGTGGACGTTATCTGCAGCTACGAGGAGGAGTAATGGTCAACAGCTTCGACGGACGCACAGCAGTCATCACCGGCGCGGCCAGCGGCATTGGAAATGCAGTCGCGCAGTACTTCGCTGAACGGGGCGCCCGCATTATCGGCGTGGACATGGCGGATTCGGTGCAGGGAACCATGCGTGCGCTGCCGGGCGGAGAACATCACGGCATCCAAAAGGACCTGACCGAAGATGCAGCGGCGGAGGAAGTCGTTGCCGAGGCGATTGAGGCAGCCGGTGCGGTGGACATCCTGATCAATTCAGCGGGTGTGGCTCTGCTGGACAAGGCGGTGGATCTTCCCCGGAACAAGTGGGACGCAACGATTGCCATCAACCTCACGGCCAGCTTCACCATGGCTCAGGCGGCCGGACGGGCCATGACTGAACGGGGTTTTGGGCGGATCATCAACCTGGCGTCCCAGGCGAGCGTGGTCGGGCTGGACCAGCATGTAGCCTACTGCGCGAGCAAGGCCGGGATCGTCGGCATGACCCGCGTATTGGCCATGGAGTGGGCGGGGGGCGGGGTGACCGTCAACGCGGTTTCGCCGACCGTCGTCGAAACCGCTCTGGGTAAGAAGGCATGGGCAGGGGAGAAGGGCGAGGCGATGAAGCAACTAATCCCCGCTGGCCGCTTCGCCCAGCCGGAAGAGGTGGCCGCCATGATCGCTTATCTGGCCAGCGACGACGCCGGCATGGTCACCGGAGAGAACATGCTTATCGACGGCGGGTATTCGGCGGTCTGACCTGCCGGCCACCGCTAATCCTGTCAGCCGGCGCTAATCCGCGGTACCGACATGCTCACGGATGGCCTCCTGGAAGGCCGCCGCGGCCTGATCGGCGAAGGCTTCCGCGACGACAAAACCGTCCGGCCGGATGAGGAATACCTTGCCGCCGGCCAGCCCTTTCCGTGGATTGGCAGGGAAGGTGAGGACTTCGACATCGAGCTCGGAACGGAGTGCTTCCAGCCGGACGGCATTGATGTCCCCATACACATGGGCCTGCCATCGGGTGGCCTTCAGCGCCTCGAAATTCTGCCCGGTCCACGGCAGCCGGCGCCCGACGACGCGTCCCCGGCGCCCGCGTGCATCCTCCCGCGCCCGCTCGCTCATCCAGTAGTGGATGCGCACCTGCGAAATGTACTCGAAGAGCCGCGATCCACCGGCCAGCCTGGGTATCACCCGGATGCCCACCGGCGCGGCCAGCGGCAGTAGGAAACGCCGGGCCTGGCGGAGGAAGAAATTGTCCGAGGTGACGGCGCCGAAGAGGCGGTCGGTGGTGCGGGTCAGCCGCAGTGCGACCGGCCGGCGCTCCGCGGAATAGCGGTCCAGATAGGAATCCGGCGCTTCGCCTTTGAGTACCGCGGCGAGTTTGAAGGCGAGGTTGTGCGCGTCCTGCAGCCCGGTGTTCATCCCCTGCGCGCCCACGGGGGAGTGCACGTGCGCCGCGTCCCCGGCAAGGAACACCGGCCCATCGCGGAAGCCGGCAGCCACCCGGTGGTGCACCCGGTACGTGGAAAACCACGACGACGACTCATAGCTCACGCCGAAAACGCGCCGCAGCATCGGGCGGACGGATGATTCGACAGGTTCGTCGTCCTCCCGCCCGGACTGCTGCCGGACGATGCCGAGCAACCGGTCGTGTCCGCCCGTGCCCATGGGAAATCCCAGCAGCATATATTCAGCACCGAACCGCAGATTGATCGACGCCGGCATAAGCCCGGTCACGCCGTGCGCGTCGGCGACGTAGAAGGTGTGCTGGTTGGTGCGGCCCTCGAAAGGAATCTGCCGCAGTTTCCGCACGGCCGACGATGTGCCGTCGGTCCCGACGCAATACCGTGCGCGAATCCCGGTCTGGCCGCCGGGGCCCTCGACTGTGGCACTCACTCCTGTGCCGCCGTCGTCCATCACTTCATCCTGCAATGCCGTGATCCGTTGTTCCCAGCGGACGCCGGAGCCCAGCCGCTGCAGGTTCCCGCTGAGCAGTTCTTCGTTCCGGCTCTGTTCGAAGATGTAGATATGAGGATACGGAGTGCTCCCGGCGCCGAGGGTCAGGAAGCGGACATAGCCGAACGGTTTGTGTTCGTAGCCCGGGGCGATACCTTCGGCGACCTGGCTCGCTCGAACCACTTCGGATGCGATGCCGAGCTGGTCGTAGATCTCCATGGTCCTGGCCTGGACCCCGAGGGCGCGGGATTCGCGTGTTGGCCCGCTCTTCGAGTCGATCAGCGCGCAATCGATGCCGAGTTTGACCAGCCAGTTCGCGAGCATCAGACCCGTCGGCCCGGCGCCGACAACGAGCACATCGGTACTTTCAATCTGTCCGGACACTGCGGCCTCCTGCCCTCGGGAAACAGTTCCAACGCTACTCCTGACCGGCCCGGGCAAGTCACAATTCCGACAAGGACTTGGTTTCCGCTATAAATCGAATACCAAGTAGGCAAGAATGAAGCGAAGAGTCTTCCTGTCCTTAGGGAGTCGTCTTCACCGTGAACCGCCGCAAACCCTCGAACCGGTAAGCAGCTCAATACAGAACTGCCAGAGGCCGGACAAAGGAGTCAGCAGTGAGCAAATCCGATTCAGCCAGCCGTCCATCCCACCGGTTTCGTTTTTTGGCAGCGACTGGAGCGGTCGCTGCGCTGGCCCTGACCGGCTGCACCGGAGAGGACCCGGAGCCTTCGCCAAGCCCGGCACCTGAATCAAGCACTGCTGAAGCCTCGCCGACTCCCACGCCGACACCTACCCCGACGAGCGAGGAGATCGGCTTCGCCGACATCCCGGGGATTATCGATGAGGTGCAACCCTCGGTTGTCACCATCTTCACCGAAAACGGGCTCGGCAGCGGCGTTATCTACAGCAACGATGGACTGATCCTGACCAACGAGCATGTGGTCGGGGACGCCCGGGATGTGGAGATCGGTTTCGCCGACGGACAGCGCGTGGCGGGACTGGTTGTCGCCACCGATCCGGTCACCGACCTGGCTCTCGTCCAGGCGGACCGCCAAAACATTCCAGCGGCCGAATTCCAAACCGACCTGCCCGACGTCGGTGAACTCGCCGTTGTGATTGGCAGTCCTCTGGGTTTCGAGAACAGCGCCAGCGCCGGCATCATTTCCGGCCTGCACCGTGAAATCCCCGGTTCGGCCACCAACAGCCAGTCGCTGGTCGACCTGATCCAGACCGACGCCGCCATCAGTCCGGGGAACTCCGGGGGCGCGGTCGTCAATGGCCAGGGCGAGGTCGTCGGTATCAGCGAGGCTTACATCCCGCCGCAGACAGGCGCGGTTTCGCTCGGATTCGCCATCCCGGCTGCCACCGCCGTCGAAGTGGCTGAGGAACTCATCGAGGACGGCTCTGCCGAACACGCCTACCTTGGCCTGGTGCCGAGGACGCTCACGCCGCAGATCGCCGAGCAGTTGGGTGTGGAACAGGAATCCGGCGTGGTTGTCCTTTCGGTGGGGGCCGGTACTCCTGCGGCCGAGGCGGGCATTGAGCCCGGCGATCTGCTCGTGTCCCTGAATGGTGAACCACTCGAGAACTCGGAGGACCTGCTGGCAGCACTGCGCCAGCTCAATCCGGGCGAAACGGTCAATGCCGAGCTGATCCGCGACGGTGGAAGCCTGGGCGTCGAAATCGAGCTTGGAGAACGTCCTACCGACGAGGATTCGTAGGGCCTGACTGTTTTGTGCATTTCTGCAGATGCGCTCTGCAGGAATTGAACTTGAGCTGCTTCTCTTGTGCGGACATACTCGATAGGGCGCGCTTTGTGGTGCCTGTCACAAAAGTATGTTTCAACCGTTCGCACTGTGTCAGAGAAGACACTGAAGGAGTTCCAGATGAGTACAGGGAATCTAACGTCGACACCGCGGGAGGAACCAGACCCCAAAACGTCTGGGCTGAAGAAGGTTGTAGCAGCGTCGATGGCCGGTACGGTCGTTGAGTGGTACGAATTCTTCCTCTACGCGGCGGCCGCCACGTTGGTGTTCGGCGGATTGTTCTTCCCTGGTGCTGAGTCGGAATTGGACGGCATCCTGGCCGCATTCCTGACCTACGCGGTCGGCTTTATCGCGCGGCCGATCGGCGGTATCGTCTTTGGCCACTTTGGAGACAAGTACGGCCGCAAGCACCTGCTCCAGATCAGCATCATCATGGTCGGTGTCGCCACGTTCCTGATGGGTTGCCTGCCTACCTTCAACTCGATCGGCTACTGGGCTCCGGCGCTGCTGGTCGTTCTGCGCTTCGTCCAGGGCTTCGCCGTGGGTGGCGAGTGGGGCGGTGCGGTGCTGCTCGTTGCCGAGCACAGCCCGAGCAAGTCCCGCGGATTCTGGTCCAGCTGGCCGCAGTCCGCGGTCCCGATGGGTAACCTGCTGGCGACCGGTGTGCTGTTCGTCCTCTCTGCGACCCTCTCCGACGAAGACTTCCTGGGCTGGGGCTGGCGGGTCGCGTTCTGGCTCTCCGCCGTCATCGTGATCATTGGCTATTACATCCGCACGAAGGTCCAGGACGCTCCCATCTTCCTCGAGTCCCGCAAGGAAGTTAAAGCGGAGAACAAGGGCTACGGCGTTGCAGAGGTCTTCCGCCGCTACCCGCGCGGTGTCTTCACCGCCATGGGGCTGCGGTTCGAGGAGAATATCCTGTACTACCTGGTGGTGACCTTCTCGATCACCTACCTGGCCGTCGTCGTCGGCACCAACACCTCCAGGATCCTGCTCCTGCTGCTTCTCGCGCACGCCATCCACTTCTGTGCGGTACCGATGGTCGGCAAGATGTCCGACCGGTTCGGCCGCCGCCCGGTCTATCTGGCCGGGGCAATACTGGGTGGCACCTGGGGCTTCTTCGCCTTCCCGATGATGGATACCGCCAATGACTTCGTCATCCTGGTCGCCATCACCATCGGACTGCTGTTCCACGCGCTGATGTACGCCGGTCAGCCGTCGATCATGGCGGAAATGTTCCCCACCCGGATGCGCTACTCCGGCGTCTCGCTGGGCTACCAGGTCACGTCCATCGTCGCTGGTTCGCTGGCGCCGATTATCGCGACCGCGCTGCTGGACGAGTTCGGATCCTCCACACCGGTGGCGCTGTACCTGATGGGTGCCTGCATCATCACCGCCATTGCGGTTTTGACCCTGAAGGAAACCCGCGGCGTCTCACTGCACGATATTGATGCGGCGGATGCCAAGGGCACGGCGGACCTGCTGGCCGCCGCTAAGAAGTAAACCCCCTGACGGGTGCCCGGACAGACGCGTAGTCTGGCCGGGCACCCGTTTCACTACGAAGGAAGACC
>NZ_KI914634.1:2218-3472 GCF_000520495.1 Arthrobacter sp. H14 | reverse complement strand
CACACCGGCCGGTGCCGCCGGATCGGGTGCCGCTGCGCCTTCCGCTTCGGGGG
Source organism: Arthrobacter sp. H14 (assembly GCF_000520495.1). Taxonomy (GTDB): domain Bacteria; phylum Actinomycetota; class Actinomycetes; order Actinomycetales; family Micrococcaceae; genus Arthrobacter_C. Next base: position 3,419 of record NZ_KI914634.1, on the reverse strand, counting down.
CCGGGGCCTCTGCCGGTGCTGCCTCGGTGGCTGGCGGCGCCGCGGCGGTGGGCGTGATGGCGTTGAAGAAGGGGGCCGATGCGGCGGAGTCCGGCGCGCATATGTCGGCGGATGCGATGGACGCCAATGCCTCCGATATGCCCGATGCCCGACCCGGCGATGATGATTAGGAGGCTCAAGTGATGGGTCGCTTTATTGGTGGTGAGGCCGGGCACCGGAGCTTCTTCGGCGGAAACCGTGGCGGTCCCCGCACGGTGGGTTTACTGGTGATGGCCGGTATCGGTGTGTTCGTCATGATGTTCAACGGCGTGCCCGGTCTGATCACCGGTGTCGCCGGTTGCCTGCTGGTGTATCTGGTGACGATGGGCACGCACCGGGGCTCGGTGCTGCAGAGGTGGGTCAAGCGCCGCCGGTGGAACCACCGCAAAAGTTCCGGCACGGACGTGTTCGTGCCCTATACCGGCCTGGCGATGGATGAGGCGAAGAACCGGGCCGGGGCCGCAGGTACGAAGAACGCGCGGAACCGGATCCTCAATGCGGTCCGTTCCCGCCCGGACGGCGCCGACGGCATGGGTTGGCCGGCCGGTGCCGCCGGATCGGGTGCCGCTGCGCCTTCCGCTTCGGGGGCCGGGGCCTCTGCCGGTGCTGCCTCGGTGGCTGGCGGCGCCGCGGCGGTGGGCGTGATGGCGTTGAAGAAGGGGGCCGATGCGGCGGAGTCCGGCGCGCATATGTCGGCGGATGCGATGGACGCCAATGCCTCCGATATGCCCGATGCCCGACCCGGCGATGATGATTAGGAGGCTCAAGTGATGGGTCGCTTTATTGGTGGTGAGGCCGGGCACCGGAGCTTCTTCGGCGGAAACCGTGGCGGTCCCCGCACGGTGGGTTTACTGGTGATGGCCGGTATCGGTGTGTTCGTCATGATGTTCAACGGCGTGCCCGGTCTGATCACCGGTGTCGCCGGTTGCCTGCTGGTGTATCTGGTGACGATGGGCACGCACCGGGGCTCGGTGCTGCAGAGGTGGGTCAAGCGCCGCCGGTGGAACCACCGCAAAAGTTCCGGCACGGACGTGTTCGTGCCCTATACCGGCCTGGCGATGGATGAGGCGAAGAACCGGGCCGGGGCCGCAGGTACGAAGAACGCGCGGAACCGGATCCTCAATGCGGTCCGTTCCCGCCCGGACGGCGCCGACGGCATGGG